>NZ_CAKKMI010000060.1:0-38383 GCF_918698105.1 Pseudomonas brassicacearum
CATCGTTATTGCGATCCCAGCCCAGGTAATCACTCCAGTAATTACCGTGACCGTCGGCCGACCACTCCTGCGTGCGGGTGGCGACGTATTTGACCTGCTGCTGGTTGTCGACGAAGGCGTTGTCGGCGATACGGTTGTCTTCGGAACCAGCAGTGAGGTGAATACCCACGACGCTGCGCTCGAAATGGTTGTGTTCGATGACATTGAACAGCGAGTTGTAGATGAACAGCGCCTTGCCCTCGGCACCGCTAACCATACCGCCGTCGGCGGAGCCGCTGCGCACGTCGCTGATGACGTTGTCGCGCAGTTCGGAATAGGTGATGTAGTTCATGAGGATGCCATAGCCTTCGTCCTGCTCGGAGCGATTGCCAATCACCGTCAGCTTGCGGCTCTGCATCAAGGCATAACCGGTGCGCGTGCGGCGGGTGGTATTGCCCAGCAACTGGTTGTCGTTGGCATACATGTAGTGCACGCCGTAGCGCAGGTCTTCCAGGGTATTGCCCTGCAGCAAGTTGCCATTGGAGGTGTCGATGTAGATGCCATCGCGGGTCAGCCGCACGTGATTACCTATAACCCGCGCGCCCTGCACGGCATACAGATGAATACCATTACCGCGATCCTGGGAGCGAATGCCCGGGTCGCCTTCGATGTCATTGTCAATCAGGCTGACATCATGGGTGCTGTCCACCCAGATGCCGAAGCCGGGGCCTTTCATGCGGTTATGCCGTACCACCGCCCCCCGGGCCTTGGGGCCGATGAACACCGCTGAATTCATGGCCGTCATGTCACGCCCCCAGTCGAGCAATGTGCACCCCTCGATCCGCACGTCGGGTGCGCTGATGAACAGCGCATTGCCCTGCCCCTGGGCGTCAATCACCGCACCTTCCGCGCATTCGATCTGCATCGATTGATCGACGCTGAACTGCCCCGGGTAGTTGCCCGCCGGCAGGATCCAGCGCTGATCACCGTTGGTTTGCAGGGGCAGCTCGGTGATGGGGCGTGGCGACGCCTGGGCGAGCGTCGACACCAGCACCAACAGCAAAAGTGCCATGCCATGCAGTGGATCACTGAGCGAGGCTCTGGGCATGGCGTTTACCTTCTTCGCGGCCCTGAGGCACTGTTCAAGCCCGCTCGACCAACATCCGGCCGACCATTTCCATGTGCAGCGCATGGCAGAACCAGCTGCAGTAATACCAGTGCAAGCCAGGCTTGTCGGCGATGAACGTGATGGACGAGGTCTGCTGTGGACTGATCTCCATGCTCACACCGTGGTTGGTCATGACGAACCCGTGGCTGACGTCTTCCACCTTATCGATGTTGGTGATGGTCACCGTGACCTCATCCCCTTGCTTGACGGTGAATTCAGTGACCCCGTAGACCGGCGCCATCGAGGTCATGTACACCCGTACTTTCTTGCCGTCATGGATGACTTTGTTGTCGCTCTCCAGCTTGATCCCGTCCTTGGCGGCGATCGCCACGGTTTCGGCAAAAAACGGATCGTTACGGTCCCAGATCTTTTTGGTCCTGATCTGGTCTCGACGGGCCATGACGCAGTCGTGCGGTTCGGCGAAGGCCGGGCCGTCGTGCACCAGTTTCATCTCGTCGCCGGAAATATCGATCAACTGGTCATTTTCCGGGTGCAAGGGACCGGTCGACAGGAAGCGATCCTTGGAAAACTTGCTGAGCACCACCAGCCACTGGCCGTCGGCCTCACGGGTTTCGGTCAGCGACGCATGGTTGTGCCCGGGTTGGTACTGCACATCGAGTTTCTGCTTGATGTAGTTGACCTTCTCACCCGTGTAGGCGCGGATCGCCTCTTCCACATTCCACTTCACCACCTGGCTGTCGATGAACAAGGTGGTGTAGGCATTACCCCGGCCATCGTAGGTGGTGTGCAGCGGCCCCAGGCCCAGCTCCGGCTCACCGACTACCACATCCCGTGGGTCTTTGAGTTTGTCGTCAAATAGATCGTCAAGCTTGGCGGTGGCGATGATGGTGCAGGTGGGCGAGAGTTTGCCGGCGGCAATGAAATACTTGCCATCGGGCGACATGTTGATGCCGTGAGGATTTTTCGGAACCGGAATATAGCGGGTGAACTCGCTGTCCTTGCCGTCGCTTTTGCGACCGTCGACAACCGGCGACTTGGCATCGCCCAAGGTGATGAATTTGCCAGCCTTGATCGCCGCTTCGATGCGCGGGATGTTGAACACCACCACCCAGTCGCGCTCGTTGCGCATCATGCCGCCCAGGTCATAAGCCTTTTCGGAGTTGTAGCAGGTGCTGGCGGCGTATTTGCCGGTGTAGTCAGCGTCGGTGTTGTCCAGGTTGCCGTCGACGATCACCTGGAAGGCCATTTCCATCTTCTCGGCGTCGATGGCGTTGAACATGGTGTAGCTGTTCTTGTCCTGCAGGTCGAAAGTGCTGCCGTCATTGGGGTGTGGAATGACGAACTCGGCGTTGGCGAACACGTACTGGGTATGCGGCACCTTTTGCAGGCGCAGGCCATGAATGGCTTGCACGTTGGGCACGGTGAGCATCTTGTCGCACTTCATGATGTCCAGGCGAATGCGCGCGACCCGGGAGTTGGCCTTGTCATTGATGAACAGGTACTTGCCGTCGTACTTGCCATCAGTCATGGACAAATGCGGATGGTGGCAGTCGCCATTCTGGAACCTTGCACTATCACCCAGTATCCGCTTGCTTTCGTTGGTCAGGCCCCAACCGGTGGCGGAGTCGACGTTGAACACAGGTATGCGTAACAACTCGCGCATCGACGGAACACCCATGATCCGTACTTCGCCCTGATGGCCCCCACTCCAGAAACCGTAGTACTGGTCCAGCTCGCCCGGCGCCACGTGAATTTTCGACTGCGCATCCTTGGCTGCCGCCGCCCAGGATTCGCGGGTGAATACCACGCTGCCAAGGGCAGTGCTGCCTGCCAGCGCAACGCCGGTCAGGGCTGAAGCACCGAGGAAACCGCGTCGGTTAAGACCTGTGTCATTGACCGTTTCATGATCGTTTTTCGGCTTTTTATCGCTCACGGGGCTTGCTCCATTGGAGGCAGATATCAATAAGGTCAGGCAATCGGTTCTTGTGCCCTTGCTGGGCAAGGACGGGTCAGGGCTTGAACACTTGCACCACCGGAATCAACTCGGCGTGTTCTGGCACCGGCGTCGGTTTGTCCCGCGTCTTGCGCTTGTTCTTGAGCACCAACGGCGGGCATTTGTTTTCGTTGTGGTACGTCATCTGGCAGTCGAGGCAGTAGTGACACTCGTTGCCGTTGATATGACCATCCGGGTGGATCGCCTGGATTTCGCATTCCTTGGCGCACAGCTGGCAGGGCGCGCCACATTCCTTGCGCCGCTTGAGCCAATCGAACAGGCGCAGCTTGCTGGGAATGGCCAGCGCAGCGCCCAATGGGCAGACATAGCGGCAATAGACCTTGCGGGTGAAAATGTTGATGACCAGCAGTGCCACGGCGTAGGCCACAAACCACCATTGGCGATCGAATTTCAGCGTAATGGCGGTCTTGAAGGGCTCCACTTCGGCAAATTGCTCGGCGGTGGTCATCGACTCAAGAGAGATGCCGAACAGCACCAGCAGAATGATGTACTTCACCGCCCACAAGCGCTCATGCAGCGCAAAGGGCAGCTCATATTGCGGGATCTTGAGTTTGCGCGAGGCTTCGTTGATCAACTCCTGCAACGCGCCGAAGGGACACAACCAACCGCAGAAGACTCCTCGCCCCCACAGCAGAATGCTGGCGGCGGTAAAGGTCCAGAGAATGAACACGATCGGGTCAGTGAGAAACAGTTCCCAACGGAAGTTCTCGAACAAGGCATGGGCGAAGGTCAGGACATTGACCACCGAAATCTGCCCGAGGGCATACCAGCCAATGAACACGACGGTGAACACCAGGTAAACCCGACGCAGCCAGTGGAGAAAGCGCGGGTATCGGGTGAAGGTGTCCTGCAGGAACAGAATCACCATCAGCACCGTCAGGGCTGTACAGAGGATGCCGATCTGAAAAGCTTTCTGGTACCAGATATTGACCCACGTCGGCCTGTTGGCAACCTTGATGGCAGCCAACTCCTGAGCGGTGGGCGGCGGGCGCAAGAGGTACTGCTCAGGCAGTTGGTAAGACAAATCGAAACTGCTGAACGTGCCGCTGACCGCACCGGTCTGGCGTCGTACCAACAATTCCAGGGACCAAGGCGCTCCCGGATCGAACCGAGCGGGTTCGCGCACAATGAAAATAGACATTTCATTGAACTCAGGCATGCCCTTGGCAAATACATCGGAAAGACGCTGGTGGTCCATATCGCGAAAGCTGATGACGTTGCCAAACTGACGCAATTGCACCCGATCGAAAATCCCCCCGCGCACATAGCCTGAGCCTTTGTAGGAGTACAGGCCGCGACCTAATACAGCGATGGCTTGCTCACCCGGCTTGAGGTCTTGCATCAGGAAACGATATTGATTGTCGCCCAGCAGGTTGCGACCAATGGCTGGCGGATTCAAATCGGCCGTATACAGTTCGATAAAGGTTTCATCAACCTGCTCGGCAGTGGCCTTGTCGAACCCCTCAGCCTCAGTTCCCTTGAAGGCCGCGTCGACTTGGCCACGGGTCAGGTTGAGACGGCGAATGGCGCCGTTGCCGGTCATTTGCTCCCAGGTGGCGGGCTCGAAAAAGTCTTCGCGCACAGTGGCAGGCTTCTGCGTAACACCACTGTTATCCTCGATCAACTTGAGAGATACGGCCACTTTGTGTGCGGCACGCATGATGATCTCGTTGACCACCATGACGGTGACTGTCGCCCCGGCGATCCCATCGACCGTCACCGCCTCAGGATCACTGGAGTGCCCCACGACCACCCTGCGGTCGGCCTTGACGTCCTTGTATCTGGCATCGAAGGCATGAAGCTTTTCCACGGGAATGCCCACCAGCAAAATCGGCTCATGGTGTTCCAGCACGTAGGCATCCTGGATGACACCGTGGGTGTCGAGGATGACCTGCATGTTGATCGGTTTGCCCGAGTACGCCGGGATATCCACCACATCCTGACTCTGGAACACATAACCGAGCAGGTTTTTTCCGTGACTGATGGTGCGAACCTTGAACTCACCGGTAGGCTCGGAAAGGTTATCGCTGTCTGGAAAAACTGTTTCTATACGCTGCTGCTCAAGCCCGCCGTATTCCTTCGCATTTACCCCACTGCCTGCGCAGAACACCATCATCAGCATAAGCAGCAGCCCGTATTTGAAGGGGCACCGTTTAATGGGCGTTATGGATTTAAAAATTATCATCGATTGATGGAGCATTCGACCTCGACTGAATGAACAGTGAGAACGATGATGCTCGAGTGCCTGCTTATTGAATATATGCTCCAAACAGTGCGCTTTAAACACAGGCATAGCAAACGTATTCCGTGTACTGCGCGTTCAAAACTTTATGCTTGCGTGATAGCAGCAGCCCAATATCAATTAAATTAAATTAAATACCTGTACCCATTAGGTTTTAGGGCGTAGCGTCGCAGGGCACGCTATTGGCCGCATGGGTATGAAAACACCGAGCGGATCAATATTCTCAAACTGACGACTCTCGCAATCTTGTGCAGCTGAATTAAATGACGCTATTTAAAACGTGTCGTTGACACGCCATTGCGCACCCATTTTATTAACCGATCGAAGCTGAAAATCAGACAGCCCAAGAGGTATTTCGTAGCCAAATCAACACGGGTGTGCGGCTCGGACTTTATCTCATCTTCTAAGCGCCACCTTTTTATCCCCGTCCTTTGCTTTATGATGTTCGCCATCTCAACTCGCTGACTGATGGGAACCCCCATGACTTTCGATTTCGACACCGTATTGGAGCGCCACGGCACCGGCAGTACCAAATGGAGCCGCTACCCGGCCGATGTGTTGCCGATGTGGGTCGCCGATATGGACTTCCCCGCCCCGCCCGTGATCATCGACGCGCTGCACAAGCGCCTGGAACATCCGATGCTGGGCTACAGCGTGGCCCAGGACGATCTGCGTGCCGCCATCGTGGCCGACCTGTGGAGCAAGTACGCCTGGCGCGTCGAGCCCCAGCAGATTGTGTTCCTGCCGGGTGTCGAACCGGGCTTCAACATGGCGCTGCATGCCTTGGTAGAACCCCAGCAGAATGTCGTGGTGCAGGTGCCCAACTACCCGCCGCTGCGCAACGCCCCGGGTCACTGGCAGTTGAACAAAGTGGAACTGCCATTCGACCCGGTCAACGGTGAATTCCACACGCCATTGACGGTATTGCGCGAAGCGTTGCAGGGCGGCGGCGCGCTGTTGCTGAGCAATCCTCACAACCCGCTGGGCAAGGTGTTTGACCGCCAGGAACTCAAGGCGGTGGCAGACATTTGCCTGGAGCAGGACGCCTGGATCATCTCCGACGAAATCCATGCCGAGCTGTGCTTCGACGGCCGTGTGCACATTCCGACCGCCTCCCTCAGCCCGGAAATTGCCGAGCGCACCATCACCCTGATGTCCGCCAGCAAGGCCTTCAACATCGCTGGCTTGAAAACCTCGTTCGCCATTATCCAGAACGCCAAGGTGCGCGAACGGGTCAACAGCGCCCGGGCCGGCATGGTCGACAGCGTCAATGCCCTGGGCCTTGAAGCGACTCGTGCGGCCTATAGCGAGGCCGGCCCGTGGCTAGAGGCCTTGAAGGTGTATCTGCAAGCCAACCGCGATTACCTGGTCGATGCGGTCAACACCCGCCTGCCGGGCATCAGCATGACCGTGCCCCAGGGCACTTACCTGGCCTGGCTGGATTGCTCCGGGTTGGGGCTGGATGACCCGCAGGGCTTCTTCCTGAAAGAAGCCAAGGTGGGGCTCAGTGCCGGCCTGGATTTTGGCGACGATGCCGGTCAGTTCGTGCGCTTGAACTTCGGCTGCCCACGGGCGCTGCTGGAGGAAGGGATTGCGCGGATGGAGCGTAGCCTGAAGGCCAGGGGCTGATCCAACAGGCGACAACAATCCATTGTGGCGAGGGGATTTATCCCCTCGCCACAACAGTTACTCATGCATATCCGGCGCATGGACAAAGCACAGCTTGTTGCCTTCCGGATCACGGCAATACGCCCCGAAATAACCTTCGCAATACTGCGGCCTCGGGCCGGGTGCGCCTTCGTCGGAGCCGCCCATGGCAATCGCCTGCTCCCAGGCAGCTCGCACGGTTTGCGGGGAATCAGCAGCGAAGCTCACTTGCATGCCATTGCCCCAGGTGGCGGGCAGGCCGTTGAAAGGCAATTGGACGAACACCTGTGGCCAATGCTTGCCGGGCCGTTGCCAACCCTCCCCCGGCGGGCCCGAGTCGTGTTCACCTTCGATACGCTCCAGCCCCAGGCAGCCGAGGACGGCGTCATAGAAAGCGACCATTTTCGGCAGGTCGCGCGCACCGATCTGAATATGGCTGAACATTGTCCTGCTCCTTATCGAACCCCGTACTTCATAGAGCGTACAGCTTCATCCAATGTTCGTCCCAGCGCTCTATTCATCGACGAAACGCCAGTCATCACGCTCATCGACTGGCAAGAAAATCCGACCGAACTCTGCCCGAAATCCCACAGTCCACCCTCCATCGCAACCAAGCCAGGAGAACGACCATGGTCCAATACCCTTTCCCACCTTTCCCGAAACAAAGCCAGCCGGTGCCCGGCAGCCAACGGAAGATGGACCCCTACCCGGACTGCGGCGAACAGAGCTACACCGGCTCCGGACGACTGGCGAACAAAATCGCCCTGATCACCGGCGCCGACAGCGGCATCGGTCGCGCCGTCGCCATTGCCTTTGCCCGTGAAGGCGCGGACGTGGCCATTGCCTACCTGGACGAGCATGAAGACGCCAAGGAAACCGCGCGCTGGGTCGAGCAGGCCGGGCGCCAATGCCTGTTGCTGCCCGGTGACCTGGCAAACAAAGACCAATGCCGCAAAATCGTCGATGAAACCGTCGCCCGCTTCGGGCATATCGACGTCCTGGTCAACAATGCCGCGTTCCAGATGACCCATGAAAGTCTTGAGCAAATACCCGACGAAGAGTGGGTGCGTACGTTCGATATCAACATCACGGCGATGTTCAGGATCTGCCAGGCCGCCGTGCCGCACATGAAGCCGGGAGGCTCGATCATCAACACCAGTTCGGTCAACTCCGACATGCCCAAGCCGACGCTGCTGGCGTATGCCACCACCAAGGGCGCCATCGCCAACTTCACCGGCGGCCTGGCGCAAATGCTCGGTCCCAAGGGCATCCGTGTGAACAGCGTGGCACCAGGACCGATCTGGACGCCGCTGATCGTGGCGACCATGCCCGAGGAAGAGGTACAGAATTTCGGCTCCCAGACCCCGCTTGGCCGCCCCGGCCAACCGGTTGAAGTGGCGCCGATCTACGTGCTGCTGGCCTCGGACGAAGCCAGCTACATCTCCGGGACGCGCTATGGGATCACCGGGGGCAAGCCGATACTTTAAGCAAAGCGCAGTGTTTTACCTGTGGCGAGGGAGCTTGCTCCCGCTGGGCTGCGAAGCAGCCCTCAGATCTCACCAACACCACGTTGTCTGCCCGTTGGGGGGCCGCTTCGCGCCCCAGCGGGAGCAAGCTCCCTCGCCACAACAACTTCCCTGCCACAAAAAGTGCCCGACGACAGTACTCAGGACGGCTCCTTGGCAATCACCGAAATTTTCCCATTGCGCTCGATGATCGCAAACTTGATCTGCTCCAGGGTCTCGATACCCTGGCTCGAGCGCGCCGCTTCCATGATGTCGGCTTCTACCAGCCGGGCATGGCGCATCCGGCCCTGGAGGATTCGCCCGTCCTCGACGATGACGGTCGGGCCACCGTCGATCAGCTGTGACACCCATTGGGAACGTTGCTTGAGCAGCGACAATCCCACATCGATGGCGATCAGCGTCACGATCACCATCAACGCGTTGGTGAGCGAAAAGTCATCCCCCAGCAACGCCTGCTGCGTCGCCTCGCCGATGATCATCAACAACACGAAGTCGAAGGTGGTGAGTTCCGCCAGCGACCGGCGTCCAGCGATCTTGAACAACACCAGCAATGCCAGGTAAATCGCAGCGGCCCGCAGCACCGAATCCATAGGTCACCTAAGGGAAAATGAACTGATTGAAACTGAGCGTGGCACCGCCGGAGGTGGCGATGCGGCTGTGAAAAGTGCCGAGCCCTTCGCCGAGCAATGACAGATGCAGGCTGGCCTGCCCCCGTTCATCGGCCTGCACCCGCAGTGTCATGCCCTGCCCCGCGCCTGCCGAGTGTATTGGCGCCGGTTGTAGCGCCTGCACCTCGAAACCTTCCAGCCAGTCGCCGCCCAACTCGACTTCCAGCACGGCGTTGGGTTGACCCTTGAGGCGAATGACCATGGCGTTGGTGGAACCGTTGCGGTGGAAGGCCTCGTATTCGACGCCGAGGCTACCGTCGCGGCTTTGCAGCTCCCGGCTGCTCAATGGCCCACGGGAAAACAACCCCAGCAAGGTCAGGATCACCAGCAGTACCAACACGTACCAACCCACTCGCTCGAAACGCCAGACCTTGTGCTGGAAAGCCATGTCTTCACGCACCGGGAACTGGCGGCTGCGCTGGTCGTCCTGCTCGTATCGATCGGTCATGATCTATCCCTATCGACGCTCACCGGCCACGGCACGCTGGTGAAAGACCGGCAATTGCTGCAACGCGTATTGCGTTGCCCACAGTTGCACCTGGCCGCGGCTGCCAAAGAACCGTTCGCAGCGGCTGAACAGCGCCCGCTGGCCGTTCAGATCGAACGCCCAGGCAAAACACACGGTGCCGGCGGGTATCCCGTCCTTGTCGTCTGGCCCGAGCAGCCCGGTGGTCGCCACGGCGACATTGGCATTGGCGTCGTGCAAGGCACCGAGCGCCATCTCCTCGGCCACTTCGCGGCTGGTCAAGTTGAAGGTTGCGATGGTGCGTGGACTGACACCGAGCAGGCGTTGCTTGGCTTCAGGGGAATACACCACATAGCCGCTTTCGATCAGCGAGCCGCTGCCGGGCACCTCGGCCAGCAACGTGACGATCTGCCCGGCGGTGCAGGATTCCGCCGTGGTCAGGCGCAGGTCATGGGCGCGTAGATAATCAACCAGGGTTTGGGCTGCTGTCATGGCAAACGTTCCTTCAGTGGTACTGATGGGTTGACCCTTGCCGTAATGATTCATTCCCTTTATCGCCCCGTCGCGCTGCGCCAGCAAATAAATGAAACCCCTGTGTTTTGCCGTACCTCAAACCCATAAGGGCCTCACGCAGAGGCCGTCCCGATCAGGAGGTCGTCATGTCTGCACCTTTCGTCAAACTGTTCACGCACCCCGAGTTCGCCTGGACGGACATCCGCGAGCAGGAACAGGCTCATCCGCGCCACTACCTGGCTCATTTGCTCTTGCTGGCCCTGATTCCCGTGGTATGCCTGTTCATCGGCACCACCTGGACCGGTTGGAGCCTGGCCGAAAACGAAACGGTGCGGCTCAGCACTGCCAGTGCATTTCAATTGTGCGTGCTGCTGTACCTGACCATCGTGGTCGGCGTCGCACTGATGGGACTGTTCATTCGCTGGATGTCCCGCACCTTCGACGCCCGTCCGACGCTCAACCAATGCATCGGCTTCGCCGCCTACACCGCGACGCCATACTTCCTGGCCGGGGCTTTCGGGCTCTACCCGAATCGCTGGCTGGCGGTGGCAGTCCTGTTACTGGCCTCGGCCTACTCGACCTTCCTGCTATTCGTCGGTTTGCCCAAGTTCATGAGCCTCAAGAAAGAACAGGGCCTGCTCTACTCGGCGAGTGTCTGGGGCGTCGGCTTGCTGGTCCTGGTGACAATCCTGGTGGAAATGATCCTGCTGTGGTTCAACTACCTGCAGCCGGAATATCTGCGAGTGCCGGTGGGCTGAAGGTGATTTGCACCTGCCAATGACGGCAGCGTTGCAGTGCTCATCGCGAGCAGGCTCGCTCCCACATGGAGCTACGGGGTGTTCGCAATATCTGGATACCCCAAAAAAACCTGTGGGAGCGAGCTTGCTCGCGAAGGGTCAGCACATTCAACATCATCATCGACTGTAACGCCGCCATCGCGAGCAAGCTCGCTCCCACAGGAGAAACGCGATCACCCAAAACCAGGTCGGCTACTAGGCCGCCTCGTGGTGGACGTTGATCTCGGCGCCCCGTTAACCACGCTGGCCGAACGCAGGCATTGTGGAGTGGGCATCCCGGCATGGATGCCGGGATAGCCGCGCTGGGCCATGGATGGCCCTTCGCGGCGGGCCCACGGAGCAATGCCGGAGTGAGGGCACACCGAGCCTAGGCGAGGTGCCAAGTGGTGGGGCAGAAGCGCTTTGGTTACTTTCGCGCTTTTCGAAAGTGACCCGCCGTAAGGGCGGAACCCTAAGCCGCCGTGACCGCAGCAATGGATATACACCCCCTATCAAACACACTACTTCTTCATACCAATACGCCTCCGCATCTCAGCCGTAATACTCTGCCGAGTCCGCTTAAGCCCAGCCCAAGGCTCATGCCCAACCTCCGCCAGCCGCTCATGAACATTGTGCACATTCCACAAATTCGCCCCCTTGAGCTCGGCCACCTCCTCGCGAAAGATCGGCACCGAAACCGGCAACCCTTCCCGGGTCCGGGCGGCGTAAGCGCAAATGGTGGTAGCACCCAACCCATTGCGCAAATAGTCGATGAAAATCCGCCCTACCCGATTCTTCGGCCCGGACACCGCCGAAAAACGGTCCGGCAGCAGCTTGGCCATGTGACTGACAATCGCATGGCTGAACCCCTTGACCTCGTCCCAACCCAATTTGCGCGTCAGCGGCACCACCACATGGATGCCCTTGCCACCGCTGGTCTTGAGGAACGCCTTGAGCCCCAGCTCATCGAGCACCGATAAGGTGAGCTGCGTCGCCTCGACCATGCTTTTCCAAGGCAACGCCGGATCCGGGTCAAGGTCGAGCACGAAGCGGTCAGGCTTATCCAGGTCGACGGTGGTGGCATTCCAGGTGTGCAGCTCCACCGTGCTCATCTGCACCGCGCCGATCAGCGCCTCGGCGTTGTTGATGATCATCACCGGCTGCCCGGTCAGCGCCTTGTCCAGACTGGTGATCCCGGGAATGGCCAGGCGCTCGGCGTTCTTCTGGAAGAACAGCTCCCCGGCGATGCCATCCGGCGCCCTGACCAAGGCCACCGGGCGATCCGCCAGTTCCGGCAGGATGAATTCGGCCACGCTGGCGTAATATTCGGCCAGTTGCAGCTTGGTGGTGCCGCTGCTGGCGTCAATGACCCGCTCCGGATGGGTGATGCGGACCTTGCCGTCCAGCGCCGGTGCCTTGGTCTTGGCCCTGGTTTTGGCCGGTGTCGCGCCAGGTTCATCCTTGGTTTTGGTTTTTTTTGCCGCAGCGTTTTTTTTCACAGGCTTGGCCATCTCCTGGGTAATGTCCTTGGCCGGCTTGTCATTGCGCAAGCCATGGAAGACCGCGTGGCGCACCGAGCCGTCCTTGGTCATTTCGGCAAAGGCCACTTCAGCCAACAGCGTCGGTTCGAGCCAGTGCACGCCCTTGGCTTCGTAACCGGTGGGCGGATTGACCACGGCGGCCTTTTTCGTCTCCAAGGGCAGCAGTTGCTGGTAGATGCTTTTAAGGGTGGTTTCGTTGAACCCGGTGCCGACCTTGCCGGCGTAGCGTAACTGGCCGCTGTCGGCATCATGCAACCCCAGCAGCAAGGCCCCGAAGGCGCTTCGGGCGCCCTTGGGATCGCTGAAGCCTACCACCACGAATTCCTGGCGATTCTTGCATTTGAGCTTGATCCAGTCGTTGCTGCGCCTGGACACGTAGGCACTGCCGATGCGCTTGCCGATCAGCCCTTCCATCTGCATCTGGCAGGCACTGTTGAGCAGCGCTTCAGGGGTTTCTTCGAATGCATCGGAAAACCGCAGCAAGGGACTTTCGTTGGGTTCCAGCACCGCGGCCAGCGCGGCCCGGCGTTCTTGCACCGGCACTTTGCGCAAGTCCATGCCGTTGAGGTAAGGCATGTCGAACAGGTAATAGGCGATCTTGCCGCTGCTGCCGGCCTCGAAGGCATTCTGCAAGGCCTGGAAGTCCGGCACCCCCTGGTCATTGGCAACCACCATCTCGCCGTCGAGCCAGGCCGATTGCAAGCCCAGCGCAGCCAAGGCTTCGGCCTGTCTTGGCAATTTGTGGGTCCAATCATGGCCATTGCGAGTGAGCAGCTTTACATCGCCGTTTTCAATGCGCGCCATGACCCGGTAACCGTCGAACTTGATCTCATAGAGCCACTCGCCGTCGGGCGCGCTTTCCACCAGCGTTGCCAGTTCCGGCTTGAGGGTTTCCGGCAACGGCCCGGCGACCGCGCCGCTGAGGGTGGTTTTCGCGGTGCGCTTCGGCGATTTCGGCTGCGCGGCCTTTTCCGGTTGTTTCACCGCTTTGGCTGCAGCGGCCTTGCCGCGGCGCTTGGGCACCAGGGTGCGATCGCTGAGCACGCTGTTCGGTTCGGCCTGGACCACGTCGTATTCGCTCTCGGGACGGGCAGCCTGGTCCTGATGCTTGATCAGGAACCACTGTTCCTGCTTGCCGGGCATGTGGGTGCGCACCAGGTTCCACAGGCCGCTGAGCTTTTCGCCTTGCAGCTCGAACTTGAGCCGGCCTTTTTCATAGGCCTCGTGGGGATCATCCTGGGGAATCCAGACGCCCCGGTCCCAGACGATCACATCACCGGCGCCGTAATGGCCCTCGGGAATGTTGCCTTCGAACGTAGCGTAATCCAGCGGATGGTCTTCGACATGCACCGCCAGGCGCTTGGCTTTCGGATCCAGGGAGGGGCCTTTGGGCACCGCCCAACTCTTGAGCGCACCGTCCAGCTCCAGCCGAAAATCGTAATGCAGCCGCGAGGCGTCGTGTTTTTGAATACAGAACTGCAAGGCATGGGCAGTCTTCGCCGATTTGCGCGAGCGCTTCGCCGCCGGCTCCGGGGTGGCGGCGAAGTCACGCATGCGGTTGTAGTCATCCAGGGTCTTGCGGCTCATGCTCCACCTGCCACCTGTTGTAACGCCGGATCGGCGACCGGCAGCCCAGCGGTTTCCGCGAGCAATTGATCGACCACGCGGCTCAAGGCCTGTTCGACGGAATCACCCAGCAGCAGTCCCTGTTCGAAGAGGACGATCTGCCGGTCGGCGCTCGTGCCTTCCTGCACGATACGGCGCACCTGCTTGAACACGTCCTGGACACCCAGCTCTGCTGCGGTCTCACCGAAGGTTTGCTCGGCCTGGGTCAGCCATTCACCGATCAGCATCGGCTGTTCCTGCCCCTCGACGATGAACTCAGCGAGAATCCCATGACGCTTGGCCCGCCAGCGGTTTTCCTTGAGCACCCACTGGGACATCTGGGTGTAGTGAGCGCCAGGCCGGCGCTGCGCCGCGGCATGGGCGACCATCAGGCGAAACAGCGAGACCAGACAGAGGACGTCGTCGACCCGAGGACAGGCATCACAAATGCGCAGTTCCAGCGTGGGATAACGTGAGGAAGGCCGGATCACCCACCAGCAATCGCTGGGCTGGCGTATGGAGCCGGTGCGCATGAGCATGTCGACGTAGCCGGCGAACGCCGACTCATCTTCGAAATACTCCGGCACGCCCATGCGTGGCCATTCGTCGCAAGCCACTTGCCGGTAGCTGCTGAAGCCACTGTAGGCACCGTTCCAGAACGGCGATGAAGCGCTCAGGGCCAGGAACATCGGCAACCATGGCAGGATTTCATTCATCACCTGCACCCGGTCCTGGGTGGCCGGGACTTCCACATGCACATGCAGGCCCGACAGCACACTGCGCCGCGCCACCCGCTGGTAATCATCGAACAGTTGCTGGAAATGCAGCTCGTCGGTGGGTTGCAGCACCGGGGTGGCCATCGGGTGTGAACCGGCGCTGAGCAGGCCCAGGCCATGCGGCGCCAGCCGCTGGTTCAAGCCCGTGCGCACCTGGCTCAGGTAGTCGGCGGCCTCGGACAGGCTGCGAAAGATGGGCGATGCCATCTCCACCTGGCATTGGAACATCTCATGAGCGAAATGCTTGCCCAGTTCGGCCTGGCAAGCAGCGACCGCTTGCGCGGGGGGCTCGCCTGGCATGCAACGGGTTTGCAGATCGGTGATGAAATACTCCTCTTCAATGCCGAATTTCATGCGCCTGTTCATCGATATTCCCTCCGATAACCCCGCCGATACCTGCGCCAATGCGGGTTACAACCAACGCCACCACGGCGATCCTTTCCACGTCCTGATAACCCGGCGTCAGCAATTCCTCACCAAACACATCCGGGTCTAATTCCTTGTAGGTCCAGCCGAAATCCGCCGAGTCACGCCATTGCCCCAGGGCTTCCAGGAACGGGTCGCGCCCATCCACCATCGCCACGCCGGTGTAGAGCACCAGCGAGCCGCCCGGCGTGAGCCGGGGCAAGGCCTGTTCGACGATGCGCAACGAAAGCCCGGCGCCCAGTGCACCGCCACCATGGCGATAGGCACGCTCGGAGGGATCAGCCATGTACGGCGGGTTGGCGACGATCAGGTCGAAGTTGCCTGGTACGTCTTGCAGCACGTCGCTGCGAGCAACCTCGACATTGCCCACCTCGGCCAGCGCGGCGTTCACAGCACTCAGGCGCAAGGCTTGCGGGTTGATGTCCAGCGCCAGCACCTGCGCTTCACGCCGGGCGCGGGCAATCACGATCGCCCCGACGCCGGCACCACAACCGATGTCCACGGCGCGATGCACCGCCGTGAAGTTCTGTTGCAGATGAGTATGGATCAGTTGGGCGAAGCGGTAGCTGTCAGGGCCGAAAAACACCGCGTCGGTGGCCTGGGTGGGAAACTGCGAATGAGCGAACAGCAAGCCATCCAGGCTCGACCAGCGCACCCGGCTACGCAACAAGCCGTCGTGTGCTTCCAGCACTTGGGCATCTTGCAGTTGCCGCTGTTCGTCGGTGCTGATCAGCCCCGGCGCAAAGGGCCGTGACCAGCCGAACACGTCCCGCAAAGTCTTGGCGCGCTCATTGCCGGGTCGTTGGTTGACCCGTTCATGGGTCAACGGCGTCGGGGTGATGAAACGGTAGCCGTCGGCTTGCAGGCGTCGACCCAGTTGCAGCAGCGCAAGGTCCGGTTCGGACAGGCGTTCTTCTTCATTCATGCAGGGCTCCCTAGCGAAGTGCGGATTTGAGTTCGATGAACCGACGAGTCGCCAACAGCCCGGCCGGATGACTATGAAGTCGCGCACAGAGCCAAGGCATCAGAACCTGCATTTGCTCGTCGGGCGCCCGGCCTTGCAGGGCCTGCTGCAGGCTTTGCACATCGGGATCCTCCATTGGCGTTGTTGGCTCGCAAGCAGCAGCCAAAGCGCGTCGGACGCCGGACCTTGTGCCCTCGTCCAGCCAATCACCGGCAATCCAGTCATGCAGCAGCTGTTTTTCGTAGGGGCTGAACACCCCGAACATGGCTGCGCCAGACCCGTTGATCAGGCTCCAGAAGCGGCTGTTCTGCGGGTCTTCATGGCGTTTGATCCAGCCCTTGTTCTGCATGGCCACCAGGAACCCTTGCAGCTGGCCCGGTTCGGCGAGCCACTGGTTGACGGTCTTGCCTTCGAACTTGCAGTAATCGGAGTGCATGTGCTGGCCGAACGGGCGTTTGCGTTCAAGCATGTCCAGCACTTCGCGGTCCAGGTCGAACGAGCCGATGATGTCCCGGCTGCCCTGCCCCAGGTCGTTGAGGCGATAGCCCAACGTGACCCGGTGCCAGAAGGCTTCACGGTCAGCTTCCATCGGCATCAGCTGCAGCAGCGCTTGCACGGCCTTATGGGCGTGGCCGGTGCTGGCGTTGTCGATGGTGACATGAAGGGTGAAATAGTACGGATCGATGTCCAGTTCGCTCAGTTCATAGGCGCTGATCAACAGATGCAAGGGCAATTGTTCATAGCCCAGGTTGTAGCCGATGACCTCCGGCAGGTATTCGTCGCCGGCGTAACCCAAGGCCAACTGCACGGCACCTTGCAGATAAAGGTCGTCGTCGATGTCCGGGGCATCCGACAGGTCGTGTTCGGCAAGCAACTTGCGATAGAGCACCACATGGTTTTGCGCGGGATGACCGTCTCCCAATTCTTCCAGGTAGGTGCACAGCAACCCTTCGAAACGGTGGTCGTGCCAGTGCTTGACCACGCCATACAGCCAGGCGCCGTCGACCCGTTTGGTCGGCGCCACAGCCTGCAGGAAGTACAGGGCATGGGCCTTGCCGCTGAAGAACTCGCGCGCGCCGCCATGTTTGCGCCGCTCCAGGTAGTCAGCGTATTGCCGGGCCACGCCGGCGCTGTGCTGCTCGACCCAGGCCTGAAGCGCCATGGGGTCATCGGGCATCTCTTGGGGAAGCGCCGCAGCCTTTGCGATGCATTTCTGGAGGAACGCTTGGGCGACAGCTTGCTTGTCAGCGTCGTCGGGGCCCTGGAACAGTTGTTCATAGCATTGGCGGACCTGTCCGTTGTGGAGGACAGGGTGCACGGCGCCCGGCTGGGATTGGAGGGGGGTCAGCGCAGTCATAAGGGCCTCTCGGGTTCTTGGCGGACGCTGAATCAGAACGTCTCTTTTGTTGCAGAGCGCTGGGAACGGCGAAAAATTCCGTTGGGTTGAAAGGCTGGCGGATAAACGGGTTGTCCATTCACGAGGGGAACCCTCGTTTCGCTCCAGCCCTCGAATACTGAGAACCACCCCAGCTGTTGAATGTGGCAACGGCGCTGTTGTGGCGAGGGAGCTTGCTCCCGCTGGACGCGAAGCGGCCCATGCAGGCGACGCAATCCAAGCATTTTTACGACTGCTTCGCAGCCGAGCGGGAGCAAGCTCCCTCGCCACGGGTTCACTCGCCGGCTGTACCAAGCGCTATCCAAGGAGCAACGATGACGTTCACATTATGGGTAGCGGTGCTCGGTGCAGTGTTGCTGACCCTGGCCCTGACCTCCTCCTACCTGCGCTGGATGCCGGTCACTACCTCGGCGATGTGCCTGGTGCTGGGCATCGCCATCGGACCGATGGGATTGGATGTGCTGAAGCTGGACATCAGCGACTCATCCGTCTGGATGGAGCACCTCACCGAGGTCGCGGTGGTGTTTTCGCTGTTCGTCAGCGGCCTCAAGTTGCGTTTGCCCCTCAAGGACCGCACCTGGCGCGTCGCCTTTGGGCTGGCCGGGCCGGTGATGATCCTGTGCATCGCCGGCCTGTGCCTGGCATTGCACTATCTGTTCGGGCTCAGTTGGGCGGTGTCGATGCTGATCGGCGCGATGTTGGCACCTACCGACCCGGTGTTGGCGGCGCTGGTGCAGGTCAACGATGCGCGCGATGACGACCGGGTGCGTTTCGGCCTGTCGGGCGAAGCGGGACTGAACGACGGGACGGCGTTTCCCTTTGTGATCCTCGGCCTGTTGATGCTGCGCGACGACGGCAGCGGTATTCTCGGTGATTGGCTGCTGCGTGACGTCCTGTGGGCAGTGCCGGCCGGTTTGCTGGTCGGCTATTGGATGGGCCGCGGGATTGGCAAGCTGACCTTGTCGATGCGCATCAGGAATGCCGACAGCACGCTGTCGCCCAACGACTACCTGGCCCTGGCACTGATTGCCCTGGCCTACGTCGTGGCCGAGTGGATCCAGGGCTACGGTTTTCTCTCGGTGTTCGCCGCCGGCCTGGGGCTGCGCCAAGCCGAGGTCAAGTCCACCGATGAAGCGGCGCCACCGGCAGAACACCTGGTGCAACCGGTGGTGGGCCACGAAACCGTCGATCCCCAGCAGGCAGTCGTGGGCGATACCGAGTCGCTGGACGATGGCCAACTGGCCGCTGGGGTGATGATGAGCGACATGCTGGCGTTCGGCAGCCTGGTGGAGCGGTCGATGGAGGTGTTCCTGGTGACTCTGCTCGGCGTGGTGCTGGCGAACCATTGGGACTGGCGGGCCTTGGCGATCGGGGCCCTGCTGTTTGCCGTCATCCGCCCTTTGAGTGTGCTGGCGCTACCCTGGGGGCGACTGCTCGACGGACCGCAACGGCTGTTGATCGGCTGGTTTGGCATCCGCGGGATCGGCAGCCTGTTTTATCTGTTTTACGCCTTGAACCATGACCTGCAGGCGCCGGTGGCGCAACTGTGCATCGACCTCACCTTGTCGGTGGTGGCGTTGAGCATTCTGGTCCACGGTGTTACGACCCAGCCCACCCTGGCATGGTATGAGCGCCACAAGCGTTCGGGCTGAGGCGAGGACGTCTCAACCGCCAGGATTGCTCACTTGGATGTAGACCGAATAGGTCCCCAGCAACACCCAGAAGGTGGCGAAGATCCACGGCGTACGCAGCGAGAACAGCAACGACTTGCGGTAGCCCTTGTGGGTCGATTCCCGCTCGCTGAACAGCGGTGACTCGTCGTAGGCCAGGCCCATCAAGGGTTCGGCGCGCAATAACTCGCTCTGTTTGAAATGCCAGTGGTCGATGATCTCGTAGGCCGCCTTGATGCCCGGCCAGGCATTGAGCGAACTCAAGAACCCCAGCAAGGCCAAAAATGGCGGCACGATCAGCGTGAACAACTTGCCCCACTCCGGGTTCAGGTTGGCCATGCACGAGGCAAAGGCAATCACCAGGAACGATTGGGCCGCCAAGTAAGCATCGGTTCGGTTGGCCAGGATGCTGGTTTCGTACTGGATCTCCCGGCGATAGAAATCCAGTCGCTCCTTGGGCGAACCGAACAGTTTGGCGTTGTGTTCCGTCAGTTCTTCTTCCGGGGTGGGCCCGGTGAGTATTCTGGGCATTGCGCAGGCGGTGCCTCGGTGATGATCAGGACTCTTTAGAAGAACCCGGCACGCGGCAAGTTCAAGCCAATGGACCGCAGGTACATCAAAATCCGAGGAAACGCTCCTCAATCGCCAAGGTCTCTAATGCGTAAGGGCTAGAGGACGCTTGTGTGGATTATCTTGGATGGGTGCAATGGCCGGCGATGCTCGTCACGGTGCTGGCCGCCTGGTTGATCGGCTCACGCCAACCGCGACGCCGGGTGGCGGGATTCAGTTGTTTTATTGCCAGCAATATTCTGTGGGTGGTCTGGGGGCTGCATACCCACGCCTATGCATTGATCGTGTTGCAGTTTTGCCTGTGTGCGATGAATTTGCGTGGGTTCAAGAAGAACACTGAATAAGCGACTGCTCTTGTACTGTAGGAGCTGCCGAAGGCTGCGATCTTTTGATCTTTTGATCTTTTGATCTTTCGCTTGAGGCTCAAGTGTCTGGGGAAGATCGCAGCCTCGTTGCACTCGACAGCTCCTACACAGCTCCTACACAGCTCCTACACAGCTCCTACACAGCGCCCTCGCCACAGGAGGCGGACGCTGTGCTCCTGACTATTTCATCGTCTGCCCAATGATCTGCACCAGGTCAATCTGCTTGAACGGCTTGATCAGCCGAGGCAATTGCGTGGCAGAACCTTCCAGGCGCTCGGCATAACCGGTGGCCAGGATGATGGGCAGGTTCGGTTGGCGGTCGCGCAACAGTTTCGCCAACTGTGCGCCGTCCATCTGCGGCATGGCCATGTCGGTGATCACCAGGTCGATGTCCGGGTTGCGCTCATGCAACTCCAGCGCCTGGGCGCCCGAGGCGGCGCAAAGGACCCGGTGCCCGAGGTCTTCGATGAGCAGGCGCGTGCTGGTCAGCACCAGGCTGTCATCGTCGACCACCAGCACTTTCAACTCGTCGACCGGCTGAGTGGCTTCCTGGATCGCCGCCTTGCCCGGTGTCGGGTTGTCCGCCACCGGTAGCCACAACTGCGCGGTGGTACCGACACCTTTCTGGCTCCTGAGTGTCAGGCGTCCCCCCAGTTGTTCCGCCAGGCCATGCACCATGGACAATCCCAGGCCCGTACCCTTTCCGACCCCCTTGGTGGTGAAGAACGGGTCCACTGCCGAGGCCAGCGTGGCTTCGTCCATGCCCTCGCCTTCGTCGGTGATCGCCAGGCAAATGTAGCGCCCGGGGGCCATCGGCTTGTCCGGGGCATCACATCCTTGCCGCTCATCGGCGGTAATCATGAGTTGGCCGCCATTGGGCATGGCGTCCCGGGCGTTGGTCGCCAGGTTGAGAATCGCCAGTTCCAGTTGGTTGACATCGGCCAATACCGGCGACAACGCCTCGGCGAAACGGGTCTGGATGTGTATCGACGGGCCCAGGGAGCTTTGCAGCAGGCCGCTGATACCCTGCACCAGGGCCGACAGCTCGACCGATTCGTAGGTCAGTTTTTGCCGACGGGCAAACGCCAGCATGCGCTGGGTCAGCGAAACCCCGCGCAGTGCGCCCTGGGTCGCGTTGTCCAGCAATTGAGTGAGTTTCGGCTCGTCGGGCATGCGCTTGCGCACGATTTCCAGGTTGCCAAGGATGACCGTCAACAGGTTATTGAAATCATGGGCGATGCCGCCAGTGAGCTGGCCGATGGCTTGCAGTTTCTGGGATTGGAACAGCGCCTCTCGGGCCTGTTCGAGGGCCTGCTGGGCCTGGGTGGCATCGGTAATGTCGCGGGTGACCTTGGCAAATCCCAACAGCATGCCGGTGTCGCTGCGGATCGCATCGATGACCACGTGGGCCATGAAGCGCGTGCCATCCTTGCGCATGCGCCAGCCCTTTTTCTCGAAACGCCCTTCGCTGGCGGCGATGCTCAACGCGCGCTGCGGTTCGCCGGTGTCGCGATCCTCGGGGGTGTAGAACATCGAAAAATGCCGGCCAATGGCTTCCGTCGGAAAATAGCCCTTGATCCGCTGCGCCCCCAGGTTCCAGTTGGTGACCTGGCCCTGCGGGTCGAGCATGTAGATGGCGTAATCGGTGACGCTTTGCACCAGCAGGCGGAACTGCTGCTCGCTTTGCTTGAGGGTTTCCTCGGCCATCTTGCGATCGGTCAAGTCACGGGTGATCTTGGCGAAACCAAGCAAGGTGCCGCTCTGGCTGTCGATGATCGGATCGATCACCACATGGGACCAGAACAACGTGCCGTCCTTGCGCACCCGCCAGCCCTCGCCTTCAAAGCGCCCCTCATGCACGGCCGTGTCCAGTGCCCGTTGCGGCAGGCCGGCGGCGCGATCCTGATCAGTGTAGAAACGGGAGAAATGCTGGCCCAGGATCTCGGATTCCTCGTAGCCCTTGAAACGCCTGGCACCGGAGTTCCAGCTGGTGATGATGCCAGAGGGGTCGGTCATGTAGATGGCGTAGTCGACCACAGCGTCGATGAGCAGGCGAAAACGCTGTTCCTCATTCATGAGTGGGGTCTTGGGGTCTTTGTCAAGCATCTGGCCGGGGCATCCGTGTGGACTTTTGCGGAGTATGGAACAAGTCTGGCGCCAGGAAAAATTATTGAGCTTTGGGAGCGCAATACTCAGGTCTCCCAGGCTATTCACAAACCCAAGCCCTGATGGATTCCCCTGTGTGTTTCCTGGGTGACAGACCACCACCGCGGCAATAAGTGCTGCACCCTCGCCTCGCCAAACCGGTCGTCGATCAGCATCACCACCCCGCTATCCTGTTGGGTGCGGATCACGCGGCCGGCGGCCTGCACGACCTTTTGCAGGCCGGGATACAAGTAGGTGTAGTCGTAGCCATCACCGAAGATTGCGGCCATGCGTTGTTTCATCTGCTCATTGACCGGGTTGAACTGCGCCAGCCCCAAGGTGGCAATGAACGCGCCAATCAGGCGTGAACCCGGTAAATCGATGCCCTCGCCGAACGCGCCGCCCAGCACCGCAAAGCCAATGCCTTGGCTGTGCTCCATGAACCGCTCGAGAAATGCCTGACGGGGGGCTTCACCCATGCCGCGCGATTGCGTCCAGAGTTCTATTTGCGGGTACCGCTCGGCAAACAGCCCAGCCACCTGCTGCAAGTAATCGAAGCTGCTGAAAAAAGCCAGGTAGTTGCCCGGGCGCTCGCCGAACTGGCGGGCCATCAAGGCGGCTATCGGCTCCAGGGACGCCTGGCGATGGGCGAAACGGGTGGAAATGCGGCTGACGACCTGTACGTCCAGTTGTTCGGCCTTGAACGGCGATTCCACGTCGATCCATACCGTGTCGTCCGGCGTCCCCAACAAATCTGCGTAGTAATGCCGGGGGCTCAGGGTCGCCGAAAACAGCACCGTGCTGCGGGCGGCCGTCAGCCTGGGCCGCAGGAATGCGGCCGGCACCACGTTGCGCAGGCACAGCGTCGACAGGCTGCGCTGGCGGCCGAGTTCGCGCTTGTGGATGTCGAACAGAAAGTGCTTGTCGAAGGTTTCCGCCACCCGGCCAAACTGCAAAGCGTCGAAGTAGAACGCCTGTAATCCGCTGTCCAGGCCCTGGGGATGGTCGTTGAGGTAGTCGCCGATAGCCGTGGTGCAGGTGGCCAGGGCCTGGAGCAGCTTGTCCGGCAGCTTTTCATAGGCCTGATAGGCCGCCACCTGGGGCGCATGCAAGGCGTTCCACTGGCGATTGACCCTGTCCAGGGATTTCTTCAGCGGTTCGGGGGCGATTTTGCGCACGCTGGTCAGCGTGGCCTGGTCGAGGGTCGCGCTGTACATCTGCCGCCCGCGCTCCACCAAGTTATGGGCCTCATCCACCAAGGTCGCGACCGTCCAGCCGTTGGCCTGGGCCAGGCCGAAGAGCAACGCGCTGAAATCAAAGTAATAGTTGTAGTCGGCCACCACCACGTCGGCCCAGCGGGCCATTTCCTGGCTGAGGTAATACGGGCAGACCTCATGGGCCAGCGCAATCTCGCGCAACGCCGCCTGGTCGAGCAACGTGACCTGGCTCGCCGCTGCCCGGGCGCCGGGCAAGCGGTCGTAGAAACCGCGAGCCAGCGGGCAGGATTCGCCATGACAGGCCTTGTCCGGGTGTTCGCATGCCTTGTCCCGGGCGATCATTTCCAGCACCCGCAATGGCATTGACGATGCGCTTTGGGTGATCACGCGCGCCGCATCCAGGGCCAGCTTGCGTCCTGGGGTTTTCGCCGTGAGGAAGTACACCTTGTCCAGTTGCTGCGGCGCCAGAGCCTTGAGCAACGGGAACAGCGTGCCAACGGTCTTGCCGATGCCCGTGGGTGCCTGGGCCATCAGGCAGCGGCCGGTGCTGACGGCCTTGAACACCGATTCGGCCAGGTGCCGCTGCCCCGGCCTGAAACCCGCATGGGGAAACACCAGCGATTGCGCGCCGAGGTTGCGCGCCTGTCGATGGGCCATTTCCTGTTCGGCCCAGGCCAGGAACAACGCGCATTGCGCTTCGAAGAAGGCTTGCAGCTGTGTCGCCTCGAAATGTTGGGTGATGCAGGTTTCCTTTTCGCTGACGATGTCGAAGTACACCAGGGCCACGTCGATGTGCGGCAATTGCAGTTTCTGGCACATCAACCCGCCATAGATTTTCGCCTGGGCCCAATGCAGCTGGCGATGATTGGCCGGCTGCTTGGCCAGGTCCCCCCGGTAGGTCTTCACTTCTTCAAGGCATTGGCGAACGGGGTCGTAGCCATCGGCCCGGCCTTTGACGGTCAGTGTCTGGTAACGACCTTCAAGGGCCACTTCAGCCTGATACCCCTCGCTGCGCCGCGAGGCCACGGTGCGATGGCCGGCGATGCCTTCCAGGGCTGTGGGCGACGGCGTGAAGCGCAGGTCAAGGTCACCCACCTTGGCGGTGAACTCACACAACGCCCGCACGGCGATGCTGTAGCTGGGTGCCGGGTTCATGGGGCCCCCTCGCGAGCAAGCTCGCTCCCACATTTGATCTGTGGTGACTCATCCCCGGTGGGCGCGAGCTTGTTCGCGAGGGCAGACTCCGCCCATTGCACGTAGCAAACGGCCACCGGCATCTGGTGTTCATGGCAGAACTCCAGCCAACGCAACTGGTTGTCTTGCAGCCGATCGCCAGGGCCTTTGACTTCGATCATGCGGTAGGTCTTGTGCTGTGGCCAGAACTGGATCAGGTCCGGCATGCCGGCGCGATTGGCCTTGATGTCCAGCAGCAGACGCTCGAACCAGTGCTTGAGATGCTCGGCCGGCAGGCAATCGAGCGCCTGGGCCAACAGTTCTTCGGTCAGCGCGCCCCAGAACACGAAAGGCGACTGCACGCCCCACTTTTCGGCATAGCGGCGGCCAATGGTCAGCCGATAGCGGCCATCGTCCAACTCGGCCAGACAAGCTGCGAACAGCTCGGCGCGGCGGGCATGGAAGTCTTCGTTGAGCAGGTCCACCGGCCCGCGCTGGAACGGATGGAAAAACGCACCCGGCAATGGCGCGAAAATCGCCGGCCAGCACAGCAGGCCGAACAGCGAATTGATCAGGCTGTTCTCGACGTAATGCACTGGCGCGGTCTCGTCATGCAGGTGCGCCTGGACGTGGTACTCCACCGACAAGGTCGGATCGACGCGCGGCAGCATCAGCTCCAGGCGCTCCACTTCCTGGGCCAGGCTCCGTGACACTGGCGGCCCGCCCAACTTGCGCCGAAGACGGGGCACGATCCGCAGCAAGGCCTGGGTTTCGGCGGCACTTTGCGGTGCGAGGGCCGCCACCTCGCCCAGTTCAAGGGCCAGGGCGTATTCGCCGATGCGCTCCAGCACCCGGACCATCCGCAAGCGCGCGCCCGGGTAAGCGCAATCGCGATAGATGCCCAAGGCCAAGGCGAAGTCGCCAATGCGTTCGCCGTGCTGGCCAATCTGGAACAACAACTTGCCCCGGCGCCGCTCCAGCCACGGGTTGTCCAGGGACAGCTCGTTGACCTGGGTGACGATCTCTTCCAGGGGCTCGCCAGCTTCGAAGCGCTGCTGGCAGTCGTGCAGGAACAGGCAGGCATCGACGTCCTCGCGGCTGCGCAAACCCCGTGACTCGGCGCTGAACTCGACGGTTTCGTAGGTGAAAATGCCCAGGTCCGCCAAGACGAATTCCGACCAATCCTGATAAAGGTTGCCGAAGAACATCAGCCGCAGTCGGTCGCACAGGTCCATGATCGTCAGGCTGAACAGGCGGTCCTCGAGTTGCGGACACCAACTGCGGAAGGGCTGTGGTTGGCTCAATGGCTCATTCAAGGCCTGGAGCCATTCGGTCTTTTTCGCCTTGGGGTGTTCGATCAGATGGCCCAGGCACACCAGGATTTCCGACTTGAGCAGTACCTCGAACAGCTCGACAAGGCTCAGGGGCGCCTGTTCCTCAACCCAGCCCAACGCCAGCAGCGGCTCGACGGCGCTGCCGATATCACCGATTTCCGGATAACTGAGCTTGCTGTGGCGAAACCGCAGCCCTTTGCGCATCACCATCCGTACCAGCAAACCCTGTGATGCACGCGGCAATGCGGCAAACTCGCCGATGAACAGCAGCTCTTCGGGGCAGAGCACGTCGGCATAGCGTTGCTCCAGCCAGGTGAGCACGCGCTGGAAGTTGTTCAGATAGTAGAAGGGATCGTCGAGGGGGTTGGCTGTCACGGAAAGAAGCGCCACGGATGCTGAAGTACTGGTTATGCGTACAGATATCAGCTACGACCGCTCCAGGCAACTGCAAAAGATGAGCGGTCTCCTATATTTAGAGATGAAATCCCTCAGCAAGCGATGAACTTTCCTACGGCAAGCGAGACCAATGGCGGTTGGCTAACGTGATGGCGTGGTCGAATCAGCTGTCCGCGTACTTTTGATTGAGAGGTTATGGATATGAACATCAGGTTTCTGGGCCTGCCCTTGGTCGCCGTAGCATTCATGGCTCTGGCTGGCTGCGCGTCGCCCACCGTGGTGACCTTGCAGAACGGTACCCAGTATTTGACCAAGGACACCCCCAATACCCGCACCGCTGACGGTTTCTACGAGTTCGAGGATATTTCCGGCAGGCAAGTCCGGGTGCGCGCCGATGACGTGGCGACCATCCGCAAGGAAGACTGAGTCTGCCCGCCCTCTCCCCGCAGAGGGCTCGCTTTTGGATCATTGAGCCAATCCGCTGCCCACCCCTGGCCTCGGGCCGCCCTCCTCGCAGCTGATCATCGCGCCTTTGCGCCGCAACGAATCACCTTGCAGTCGCAGGCAACGTTCATGTTCCTGCTGATTGGAACGATCGATGCTGAGGTTTCCAGTGGTGTCCGGCTTCCTGGTTTCCCCCAGGCTTACCGACGCCCACGGCTTTTCGGCCTGTACTTCGAAGCGCGGCCTTGGCGCTGGCGCCTCCACGGGTTTGCCAGCCTGGGCGGCGGGCAACTGTTCCGAGGTCATGCCATAGCGGGTCAGAATCGAATGATCCGGCAACTCCGCCAGTGCACTGCTGCATACCAGGCCACCAATCAGGCCGACGATGGTGCTTTTACGGCTCACGGCTTCACCTCCCCTAGCGCTAACAACTGTGCCGAGGACGCTTGCTGCCGCTGCGCTGCGGGCCCTTGACCGGTAACGTCCAGACGGACGCCAGATTCAGGGCCGCTTCGCGCCCGGCGCGAGCAAGCATCCTCGCCACAGACTCACACAACCTCAGCTCAGGCGAACACGATGCCCTCGCCTGCAACGTGTCCCAGGCCAACACCCACCAAGGTCACGGAACTGTCGCCGACCTTGAGCAGCGTGTCGTTGCCCACCTGGGTCATGTGCTGGCTGTAGTCGTACCCCGACCCAGCGCCCTCGACACCAAGGAACACCAGTTTGTCGCCTGCATCATAACCGCTGATTCGATCCAGGCCGAACGCACCATTGAAGACAAATGTGTCATCGCCACCGCCCGACTGCATCAGGTCATTGCCCGTGCCACCGACAAAGGTGTCGTTACCCGCACCGCCCACCAGCACATCGTTGCCGTCCTGGCCGAACAGCCAGTCACCCGTCGTCCGCGCCACCAGAGTGTCGTTGGCCGCGCTGCCCTTGATCGAAGAGGCATATGCCGTCAGGTTGGCGCCGGCCACCAGGCCATCGGCGGTGACGCTGTGGCTCACCTCGTCCTTGAGCAGCCCCCAGAACAACCCGGACTCCTTACTGACCAGCGTGCCGATGTCTCGGGTGATGCTGATCGCGCCATGGGCGTCGCGCATATACAGCGTCCCGGTCCCGTCATGGGCAAAACTGAAATCCTTCACCGACTGCTGCAGTTGCAGGCTGTTGCTGCCCTGCCCGCCTACGATCACGTTGTAGCCACCGCTATCGCGAAAGCTGTCGTTGCCGGCGCGGCCTTCCAGGTAATCGTTGCCCTCGCCGCCCTGGATCAGGTCATTGCTGTCGCTGCCGATGATGAACGTGCTGCCGGTGTGGGTTTGCGCATTGCGGTTGAGGTCCTGCACCCAGGTATTGGCGCGCGCGGGGTCCGACAGGTTGGCGACGATGATGGTGGAGTCTTTTTCGGTGAGGTCGTAGAACACCGAGCCCATGATCCGGCCCATGCCATCGCCATAGCCGGTCGGCAGGTGGGAAATCCAGGTGGGGATGTTGAGAATGGAAAACGGCAACACATTCCATGCCGTCGAAGCGTAATGGTCGTTGAAGCTGACGATGTTGTTGGTGGCCGATTCCTGTTGCCCATCGTGCACACCCACCGACGCAAGGTTGAACGTCGAGCCGTCCAGGGCGCGGAACACCGGATCGTTCTCGTAACCGATGTTCAGGACCTTGTCGGTACTGCTCTGGGTTGGCGAGGCGTAGGCGATGTAGTTGGCACTGGAGTAGAACCCTGACCACTGGCTGGCGCTCAAGTCTGCCAGACTGTTGACCGCCAGCCCGCCCAGGCTGTGGCCGCTGACCAGCACGTCGTTGCCCGTCAGGCCATGGGCCTGGGCAAACTTGGCGACGTCCCCCAGCAGGTTGCCAAAGGCTTCGCCAGCGTAGTTTTTCGCATAGTCCTTGGGCCCCAGCGCGGCCATCAGGTCGTTGATCACGTCGCCGATGGAATCGCCAATCAGGTTTTCCCGAGGGCCGCTGGTGCCGCGAAACGACACGCCGATTTCCTGCAGGTGCCCCTCGGCGTCGTACTTGCCGAGGATCTCTACCTGCGCGGTGGTGTAGCCGGCCTTTTCACCGAAAAACGTCCCGCGGCCATCCACCTTGCCGGCGTAGCCCAGTTGCGCGGCGCTGATGGGCGTCCAGCCGGCCTTCTGGACCGCCTCCAGGGCCAGTTTTTCCGAGTCGGGGTTCCACGGCACGCCGGGAATCACCCCTTGGGAATCGGTGCCCCCCAGCAGCGCCGTCACCAGGGTCGCCGGCAGGCCGGCACCGAAGCCAGTGTGCTGGTAACCGGCGGCAAAGCCGTTGTCGAGGTTGTGGTAGGAATACAGCATGATCGCCATTGCGTCGCTGACCAGCGCCTTGGATTCGGCAGTGCCGAGGTTCTTGTAGTCGTAGATACCCATGGTTGTTGCTCTCTTTTGTTGTTGGAATGCTAGAACCGGGTGGTACAGCTTTTGTGGCGAGGGAGCTTGCTCCCGCTTGAGTGCGAAGCGCTCACAAGAGGGGCCTGCTGCGCAGTCCAGCGGGAGCAAGCTCCCTCGCCACAGAAGTGTGTGTTGATCCCCTCCTCTTGGTCAGAACTGCCAATCCAGCGTCAGGCCCACGCCATGGGTTTTATCCCGGGAGCCGAGCAGGCCGTTGTAATCGAGGTTGACCCGTACATCCTTGGCGACCGCGAGCCCGGCACGGGCACCGATCACGGCGGCGTTGCGGTCCATGGACACGCTCTGCACCGCGAAGGTGTTGCTGCTGCCGGCAAATGCCAGGTCCTGTTCGGACGTGGTGCTGCTCAGGTTGTGCTGCCAGCCGAGGGAGCCGGACAGCTGCAGTTGCTGTCGGTCCGACAGGGCCAGGGTATGGCTGGCCCGCACGCCCAGGGTCGAGAGCACGGCATCACGACGGTCTTCGCCCGCGTGCAGGGCGGCGTTGTCGCCTTTCTCATGGAAGCTGTCGCTGTCCAGGTGCACATAGGCCAGGTTGGCAAACGGCTCCAGGGCTACCGGCTTCACGTCGAGGCGATACGCCGCTTCGGTGAAGAACTGGGTGGTCCGGGCATCGCGCTTGGTTTTCTCCCTGCCGCTGACGTCGCCCCATTGCAAGTCCCGCTTGACGTCGATGCGATGCCAGCTGTGGGCGCCGCCGACGGTCAGGCGCAGCGCATCGATTTCATGCCCCAGATAGACGCCCAGGTGATAGCTGTCGGCCTTGGCCGAGGAATGGGTGCCGTCGCCCATGCTCAACGAACTGTCGCTGTAGCCGGTGACGAAGCCCAGGCGGGTCTGGTCGTTGATCAGGCCGTCGACACCGGCCAGCAGCCCGCCGATGGAGCTGGTCGTGCTGGCGTGATCATGTCCGCCATCGCTCTTGCCCCAAGCACCCAACACTTTTAACCAGGCATTGCTGCTGGCATCGGTCGGCGTGCCGGCGTCGTACAGCGCATCCTGGCGCAGGCGATCCCCCACGGCGTCGCGCAATTGACGGCTGTCATTGATCAATAGCGTGCCGATGGCCGGATGGATTTCACCCGACAGTTGCTGGAACGCCTGTTGCGCCACGGCGGCGCTGGGTGAAAGCAGCAAGGCTTCGTAGAGTCCGTTGCCCGCGCCCAGTTGTTCGGCGGCCGAGGCGACGGCGCGTTGGTTAGGCGTCAGGCCGAGGCTGGCAAATGACGCGTCGTTACGCTCGACCGCCAGTTGAATGCCACTGGCGCTGTATGCCAGGTCGCCCCCCAGGAACGCATAGTTGGGCAAGACTTCAGCGAAGCGCCCGTCAATACCATCGGCGGCCTGCAGGATATTGAACTGCCTGCCCAGCAGGCTTTTCACCTCGCTCGCCGTCAGCAGCGTCGGGCTGTTTTCCAGGGACAGCGACACCGTCGCCCCGTCAACGGACGCCTTGCCGCCCGCCACGATCAGGTCGCTGGAGGTGGGCGAGACTTCCACTGCGTAATTCGAACCGGGCTGAAACGTCACGTCGCCGGCCACTTGCAAGGTGCCGATGGAGTTGCCTGGCGCCACGCTGCCGCCGCGGTTGGCGGTCAGGCTGGCGATGCGCCCGTTGCCACCGAGGATGCCGCCATCGTTGACCGTCACGGCCGACGCAAGCGAGCCATTGATCGCCAGGCGCCCTTGATTGACCAGGGTTGGCCCGCTGTAGGTGTTTGCACCGGTGAGCACCAGGGTGCCGATGCCCTCCTTGGTCAGCCCACCGTGGCCGGAGATATCGTTGCGCCAAACGTCCAGGCCACATTGGATGCCGCTGCACACCCGCTCCGTGGGTTTACCGGCATCGATGATCGCGCCGATACCCGGCAGGTCCGCCACGAACTGACCGGCGCCATAGGCGCCCTCGATGCGAAATGCCTCAGGGATGTCCTGTTCGGTCACCAGCATCGCTGGACCGTCGATGGCTTTGCCCAGGTTGATCATGCCCCAGCCATACAACGCATCGACGCCCGGCGCGCCCATGTCGGTGGCAGTGGTGCGCAGCACGCTGGCGACCTGGGCGCCGGTCATGTAGGGGAAGCGCTCCATCAACACCGCCACGCTGCCGGCGACATGGGGCGCGGCCATGGAGGTGCCGCTCTTGTTGGCGTAGCCGACGGTCAGGTCCTCGGCACGGGTGCCGCCGATCACGGCGCTGTAGACCCGGGTGCCCGGTGCCGACACGCAGAAACTGGCGGTGTAGCCGCAGCGCGACGAGAAGGTGCTGATGGTGTACGGATCGGCGCTGGCGGTGTCCGGATTGACTTGCAGCGCCGCCACGGTGAGCCAGTTCGGCGCGATGTCCGGCACAAAATACGCCAGGCCCGCGATGGCGTCGGGGTTATTGAGGTTGTAGTCGTTGCCGGCGGCGAAGATCGTCACGATCCCGCTGCGGGCCGCGGCGATGGCGCCCTCGTAGGCACCGCCGGGCTTGGTCCCCAGCAGCGGCTTGATCTGGTCGAATTGCAGTTGCGCGTCCTGCACGGTGAAGTGCGGGAACGCTGGATCGCGGCCACCCTGGTCGAAACGATCGGTGATGCCGATACCCCAGCTGTTGTTGATGATGCGTGCGCCGCTGGCGATCAGCGCGTCCCAACCTGCCTTGTACACCGCGCCGTCGTTGCCCAGGATGATGCCGTCTTCGGGTCCCGGGTCGCCGTTGTCGGCGCTGATGATCTGCGCGTCGTACGCCACACCGTGCATCGGGCTGCCATCGCGACTGCCGGCAGCGATCCCGCCAACATGGGTGCCGTGGGAGCCCAGCTTGCCATCGGAGCCCACGGTGGGTGAGCCGTCGTAGCGGAACGCATCGCCGGCCTTCACCGGGATGTAGGGGTCGGTGTATTCACGAATGCCGCTGGTGACCAGGGTCACGACTTTGCCGGTGCCGGAGAACTCCGGGTGCGCCGCGTAGACCGGCTGGTCGAAGATCCCCAGCTTGACGCCCTTGCCGGTATACCCGGCGCTGTAGGCCTGCTGCGCGTTGATGGCCCCCAGCCCCCATTCGGCGTTGAATTCGCTGCTGCGCCAGCTGTCCGGGTTGCCCGCCCTGCCGCTCTCGACATAAGGCGCCGCCTGGGCCGCGCCCAAGGTTGCCAGGGCGCAGAGCACGGCGCGGTTGAGGGTCTTGAGCAGAAACACGCGGCCCGTCTGTCCGGGCTGTTTTTTGTTATCGACTTTCATCACGAACCATCCTTAGTTGTTGCAAAAATCCTTTGGCTTGCCCTGGCTTTTGTGGCTTGCCTTGGTTTTGTGGCTTGCGCTGGCCTTTGTGGCTTGCACTGGCCTTTGTGGCGAGGGAGCTTGCTCCCGCTGGGCTGCGCAGCGGCCCCAAAAAGCCTGCGAGCGCTTCGCACTCGAGCGGGAGCAAGCTCTGGCCACAAAAGCATCGCGTCGGTCATGGCGTTGGCGCCCGGGACACAAACGCCTCATCCACCTTCGCCAGGTCCTGCGGGCCGAGAGTGCCGGCGTAGTAATGCAACTTGGTCCAGGCCATGAGGTAGTCGTAACGGGCCTGGGCCAGGTCGCGGCGGGTGGTGTAGAGCTGTTGCTCGGCGTTGAGTGCGTCGAGGTTGACCCGCTCGCCGCCGAGGATGCTTTGCCGGGTCGAGACCACCAGCGCTTCGGCGGAGCTCAGGGCCTTCTGATAAGCGCGCAGTTTGTTCACCCCGGACACGCAGGCGCTGAACTGGCGGCGCAATTCGATCAGCGTCTCGCGGGTCTTGGCGTCCAGCTCGTATTCGGCCTGTTCCATGTTGCGGCTGGCCTGGCGGGTCGACGCCGAGACCCCGCCACCGGCGTACAGCGGCACACTGACTTCCAGGCCGATGGTGTTGGTGTCGTAGCGCTGGTTGTAGGTGTTGCCACTTTCCGATTCGTTCTGGCGCATCGTCGCATAGGCGCTGACCTTGGGCAGGTGCCCGGCGCGGTTGCGCTCCACCTCGAAACGCGCCACGTCCACCGCTTGGCGCTGGGACGCCAGGTTGGGGTTGTTGCTCACCGCCAGCTCGTGCCAGGTGTCGAAACTGGCCGGCTGCAAGGCAAAGGTCTGGAAGGTGTCGTGCAGCGGCGCCAGGTCGCCGATATCCAGGGCCGGGACGCCAATCAGCGAGCCCAGCTCGCGCAAGGCGGCGTCCTGCTCATCGCGCGCCTCGATCTCTTCGGCGATTGCCAGTTCATAGCGCGCCTGTGCCTCGAGGATGTCGGTGCGCGTACCTTCGCCCTGGCGAAACAGATGCTCGTTCTGGTGGAATTGCTGCTCGAACGCTTTTTTCTTGGCCTGGGCAATGTCGATCTGGTCCTGGGCGAACAGCGCCTGGGTGTAATAACTCAGCACCCGCACCAACAACTCCTGGCTCTTGCCACGAAAACTTTCGTCAGCGAACAACGCCTGTGCCACGCCTTTTCGGTAGGCCGCGTACGCCTCGTAGTCGAGCAGCGGTTGTTGCAGCGTCAGGCTGGAGCCGTAGCTGCTGTAGTTGCGATCGTCATGCTGGCTGGCGCCGCGATCGTTGAGGTAGGTGACCTTGGATTGGTTGCGTCCCTTGTTGTAGCTGTAGCCCAGGTGCGGCAACAGCCCGGCGCGGCCAATGGCGCGATTTTCCAGGCCCGCATCGCGCTCCTTGATCGCGCCCAGGTAGACCGGGTCATTGCGCAGGGCCTGCTCGTAGAACTCGAAGGGCCCCATGGCCCAGGTGTTGTGGCACACGGAAACGGCCAGCACGGCCATCCAATAAAAACGCTTCATACCGCCGGACATCCTTATTCTTCGGTCAACGCAGAGCCGGCTCGGTCGAGCAGCGGTTTGAACAGGTAGTTGAGCAACGAGCGCTCGCCCGTGCGCACGAACATCTCGGCCGGCATGCCGGGCTTGATCACCAGGCCGTTGAGCTTGTCCATCGCCACGTCGCTGACGCTGCTGCGCAGGACGTAATACGGCGCGCCGGTCTTCTCATCGAGCATCTGGTCGGCGGAAATCAGGCTGACTTCCCCCGGCACCCTTGGCGTGCGGTTCTGGTTGAACGCGGTAAACAGGATGTCCACCGGCAAATGCGGGCCGACCTTGTCGATCAGGTGCACCGGCAAATGCCCTTCCACTTCCAACCGCGTGCCCTGGGGGACGATTTCCAGCAAGGTGTCGCCCTGGCGCACCACCGCGCCCTCGGTGTGCACCCCCAGGTTGACGGCGATGCCGTCGGCGGTGGCGAGGATTTCGCTGTGTTGCAACTCGAAGCCGGCGGATTTGAGTTGCTGTTGCAGGGTTTCGCTCTTGAGCTGGGCGTCGGCCAACTGGCTGCGCACCTCTTTCTGGTATTCCTCGTTGTGCTGCTGCAACTTCAGGCGCGACTCGACGATCCCCTGCTCCACCCGCCCGCTTTCGCCGCTGTTCTGCGCCAGTTCCTGCTGCACTTGCGACAGCTGGCGTTGATAGTCCAGCAACCGGTTGCGCGGGATGTAGCCGTTGTCGGCCAAAGGTTGCAGGTTGCTCAATTGCAGGCGCAAGGATTCGGCCTGGGCGGTCAGGTCGCTACGGGCCCGACGCATGCCCGCCAATTGCGCCGCGGCGCCCTCGATGCTGGCGCGCAACGCCGCCTGCTCCCGGGCGAAGGCTTCGCGGCGACTGCTGAACAGTTGCCGCTGGCCTTCGAGCACCAGGGCCAGCCGTGGATCGGGATCGCGACTCAGCTCCGCCGGGAAGCTCACCTGCAACAGGTTGTCCCGCTCGCTTTGCCAACGCGCCAGGCTCGCCCAGGTCATCCGGTACTGCGCCTGCAGCGATTGCACATCGGCGGCGGCCTGGGTCTGGTCCAGGCGGAACAGCGGCTGGCCCTGCTTCACCACCTCGCCTTCGCGCACCAGGATCCGGCTGACCACACCGCTGCTCATCGATTGCACCGCCTTGCGCTTGCCTGAAACCACCACAGTGCCCTGCACGGGGATGCCCTGGTCCAACGGCGCCAGGCTGGCCCAGGTGAAAAAACTGCCGGCCCCCACCAGCGCCAGCACCCACCCCATGCGCGTGAAGAAACGGGCGTCGCGCTCCGGGCGCTCGACGTCCTGAGAATGTTCGAGATTCATGTCGCGCTCCTTGCTCATACACCACCCGGTTTGCTGGCGGCCTGGTATTGGCGACTCAGGCTCAGTCCGCTGGGGGCCGCCGGGGGACTGTTCGGCGGTGAGCTGCGTGGCGCGTTATCCTGTGAGCCCGACTGGCCGGACAGCGCCCGCAGCACTTGCTGGCTTGGGCCGAAGGCCTGGAGCCGGCCTTCATCGAGCACCAGCAACTTGTCGGCCTGGGCCAGTACCGAAGAACGATGGGTGACCAGCACGACGCTGGTGCCCTGGGCCTTCATCTGCGCAATGGCGCCGGCGAGCGCCGCTTCGCCAACCGTGTCGAGGTTGGAATTGGGTTCGTCGAGCACCACCAGGCTTGGCCGGTCGTACATCGCCCGGGCCAGCGCCACCCGTTGTTTCTGCCCGCCGGACAACCCACCGCCGTCCTCCCCCAGCACCGTGTCGTAGCCCTGGGGCAGGCGCAGGATCAACTCATGGACCCCGGCCTGCTGCGCGGCGGCGACGACTTTTTGTGGATCGGCTTGGCGAAACCGGGCGATGTTCTCGGTAATGCTGCCGCTGAACAGCTCGATGTCCTGGGGCAGATAGCCGATGTGCGGGCCGAGTTGCTCGCGATTCCAGCGATGAATGTCGGCCCCGTCGAGGCGCACCGTACCTGCAAGGGTCGGCCACACGCCCACCAGGACTCGGGCCAGGGTGGACTTGCCAGAGCCGGACGCCCCCAGCACACCGAGCACTTCCCCGGCAGCCAAGCTGAAGCTGACCTGCTGCAGCGTCGCGTTACGCTGTCCCGGCGGTCCTGCGCTTACTTGTTCGAAGCTCACCTGGCCCTTGGGCGCCGGCAGCGTCATGCCGTCATCCTGGGGCGCAAACGCCTGCAACAGCGCGTCAAGACGCCGGTAAGCCAGCTTGGCGCCGCTCCACTGCTTCCATACGGCGATCAACTGGTCGATGGGGCTCAATACCCGTCCCATCAAGATCGAGCCGGCAATCATCATCCCGGCGGTCATGTCGCCCTTGATCACCATCAGTGCGCCCAAGCCCAGCACCAGCGATTGCAGGCACAGGCGCAGGGTCTTGCTCAAGGAGCTGATGACCGCGCCAGTGTCGCTGGCCTGGTTCTGCAGGCCGAGAAACCGTGAGTGCACGGCAAACCAGCGGCTGCGCAGCGCGCCGAGCATGCCCATGGCCTGGATCGTCTCGGCGTTGTGCAAATGGCTGGTAGCCAGTTGAGTGGATTGTTGCGAGTAGACGCTGGCCTGCCCCAAGGCTTTTTTGGTCATGGCCTCGTTCAGGCAGGCCAGGCCGATCAGCAGCAGCGTACCGACGGAGGCAAACACGCCGAGCCATACGTTGAACAGGTAGATCACCAGCAGATAGATGGGAAACCACGGCGCGTCGAAGAAAGCGAACAGCGCCGGCCCGGTGAGGAATTGGCGAATATGCGTGAGGTCGCCCAGCGATTGCCCGGCGTTGCCTTCACCCTGGCGCAGATTGCGCTCGAACGCGGCCTTGTACACCTGGAGATTGAAACGTCTCTCCAACTGGCTGCCGATGCGGATGACCACGAAGCTGCGGACCATTTCCAGCAGCCCGATGAATACGAAGAAGCCGACGACCATCAATGACAACATCGCCAGCGTGGTCTCGTTCTGTGATGACAAGCCGCGGTCATACACTTGGAGCATATAAATCGAAGGTGCGAGCATCAGGACATTAATCAGCGCGGTAAAACATCCAACACTGATCAGAATATTTTTATAATCACCCAGCGCTTTGAACAGCGGCGCCGCGGCAACGCTCCTTACCTTATTCATGATCTTCCTTGCTGTTGGCTTGCCCGCGAACGGGCCGTTATTCAACTTACCAATCTTTATTTTTCAATTCGGCCCACACCGAAACGCACGTCTGCTTGAACAAGCGCACGTCGATCAAGGCTCAACTGCACTCACTCGTTAATGAGCACTCTGGGATTTATTGCGCTCAAGCCGGAGTATCAAGCCGGACTTCAACGTCATTTGATAATGATCGCCCTGACGCAGCCCCAAGTGAGTCCTGGAGTCTTGTTTACCGATCAGGGAAAGTCCGTCGGGCTCGGTGAACCAACGAACCGGCTCATCCCCCAGCCATTGGCCCAGGCAATCGGTTTGCCCACCCAGGGTCTGGTCCGCCTTGAGTTCAACGAGGCAAGTGTTGGACGGTTTGTCCTGCATCGCCTGGGTTTGCGCATTGTCCTGCGGGCTCGACAAAACGGCCTGCCACTGACCGGCCAACTGCGAGGGTTCTGCTAACAACAGGCTGCGCGCCATGGCGACTTCTCCACAAAACATCATCAGCGTAGCGAGCAACCCGGTGGTTGCGTGAGCGCTACTGGGCATGAATTTTCTACGCATTTCTTTCATCCTGACCGGAGTCCTGTAGGAGCTGTCGAGCGAAGCGAGGCTGCGATCTTTCTCCACCACTTGAGTCCCAAGCGAAAGATAAAATCAAAAGATCGCAGCCTGCGGCAGCTCCTACAGGGGTTTTGGCATCAAGCCACGATATCCGAGACCGCTGCCTGGCCAACGGTGCTAACCAGGAAGTCAGCCGCGCCGTGCCCGGAGAAGTCCACCGACAGCAGGCTGTTGCCACCCGATGTCGACAACACCGCATCGCCCGCCGCACCGGTGAACGCGCTCACGAAGTGCAGGCCCGCGCCCTTGGTGATCCCGGTCAGGTCGATCTTGTCCAGGCCGCTGACGAAATCGAGGATCTGGTCCGTCGCTCCCGGACGCGAATCGGAACTGGCGGCGAACACAAACGTGTCCGCCCCCGAGCCACCCCAGAGC
>NZ_CAKKMI010000061.1:0-37370 GCF_918698105.1 Pseudomonas brassicacearum
GGATATCGTTGCCCGCGCCGCCCTTGAGCTCGTTGGTCACCGTGTTGCCGATGAGCAGATCGCTGCCTGAACCGCCGATGGCGTTTTCGATGACAGCACCCTTGGCGATCGACACGTTGCCTACCATGCCGCCAACATCGGAGAACGAGGCGTCATTGAGGTTTATTTTCTGGTTCTGGGTGAAGCCGGAAAAATCCAGGGTGTCGCGGCCGCCCGCGTCCCATACCGAAAACACCACTTTGTCCGACGACGAAGATGCGCTGAGAAAATCGCGACCGGTGTTGGAGTTGAAACCGTAGGTCGAATCGCCGGTACGGGTCGTGGTGTTGGCACCGTAGAGCTTCTGGATGGCCGCGATGTCATCCATCAGCGGACCGGAGGCGTAGGCTTCGACGCCGCCCTTGCTGAAGTTCTGGTCGGTATTGCTTTCGCTCCAGTAGCTCATGACGCTGTAGCCACGGGTGTCCTGGCCATACGTGGCGTCATCGTAGGTCGGGCTGCCTTCGCCCGCGTTGTAGTCGCCCGGGTGGGCCAGGCCGAGGGTGTGGCCGATTTCGTGGGTCAGGGTCTGGCGGCCGTAGTTGTTCAGGTCCGGGTTCTTGTTCTGGGTATAGCTGCTGTTGATCAGGTACCAGGAGGTCCCGTCATAGCCGGCCCCCGTCCCCGGCAGATAAGCGAATGCCGCCGCGCCGTCCTGGCCGCCACTGTAGTTACCGAAAGTCATGTGAGCGTCGCCGCCGCTGGCCTTTTCGGTGAAGGTGACATTGGCCACGTCCGCCCAGGATTGCATCGCCAGGGCCGCCTGGCCTTTCTGCTGCGCACTGAACTGGCTGAAGCCGCTGATCCCATGTTTGTTCATGGTGCTGGAAGAGGCGGAAGTCAGGAAGGTGTAGGTCAGCTCGATCTTGCCGCTGCCGTCCCGGTCCTGGTAAGCCGCACCGTCGCGCAGCAACTGGCTGGCCGCCTCGTCGACGGAGTACGACGGTTTGCCGTTGACGGTCAGGTTACCGCCCCGGTCGTATTGGTGACTGAAACTATTGATCTGGTTGAACGCATTACTGGGAGCCGCCAATGATTGCGGCGCCCAGAGGAGTTGTTCGGCAGAATCAATAGCGCTGCTTTTGACTTTCGACATAAACACACTTCCTTGTTTGCAAATGGAACAGTTTTAGTCAGACAGACAATCTCTGGCGAGATCGTCCTATCACTCGCCCAATGAGGACGTAAGAAACCTGACACAATTGGAAATCAAACGTCTAGCAATTTTTTACGTTCAATTTCACGCCCTGCCCTTAACGCCCATAAACAATAGGGTTCTGCCTCGTTAGTGCCCATCCTCAATGGCCCGAGTTGCGAATTGTCGGACAAAATTCTATTTAAATATTAAATATCGATAACTAGCCATTTGTGCACGGCGTCGCACTTTCACCAACTAAGTGCCAGCGAAATGCTATTAATGAATATCTACTAAATCTCTACGGTTTTACGTGCACACACTTCCCGCAGACAACCTCGAAGCCAACGATGCACTGGATCGGCGTCCATCCGCGGATGCCAGAGCATGGCGATCGTGAACCCAGGTACGGGAAACGGCAGCGTAAAACTGTGCAGGCCAACCCGCAGGCTCGCGGTGTAGCGTTCAGGCACGCTGGCGATCAGGTCACTGGCGCGGGCCAGGCCCAGCGCCGAGGAAAAGCCTGGCACGGTGGTGACGATTTCCCGGGACAAACTCAACGCCGCCAGTGCCTGGTCGATGATGCCATGATCGAGGCCGCGCATCGAAACACCAACATGTCCGCCTGCGGCATAACCGGCGGCGCTCACCGCTGCCTGGCTCAGCGGGTGTCCCGCGCGCACCACGCCAATCAAGCGATCGCTGAACAACGCCTGGGTTCGCAGTTCGGGGCTGGTGTCCTTGTCCACGACGGCGGTCTCCAGGTCCACCACGCCTTCGCGAAGCGCCGTGCTGTCGCGATCGGTCTTTTCCACGAAACGCAGCCGCACGCCCGGCGCTTGTTCGTGAATGCGAGTGATCAGGTCAATGGCAAAATTTTCCACGAACCCTTCACGGGTGCGCAGCGTAAACGTGCGGCTCAAGCGCCCAAGATCCGGGGTAGTCACTGGCCGCAGCGCCGCCTGGGCCTGCTGCACCAGGTGGCTGACCTGTTCGCGCAACTCCAGCGCGCGGGGTGTCGGCACCAGCCCTCGCCCGGCCCGAACCAACAATGGGTCACCGGTGGTTTCACGCAACCGTGCCAGCGCCCGGCTCATGGCCGACGGGCTGAGCTGCAAGCGCCGGGCGGCCCGGGCCACGCTGCCTTCGCAGAGCAGCACATCCAGGGTGACAAGCAGGTTGAGGTCTGGCGCGGACATGGCGATGGCTCGAATTGAACAGATGGCGTTTGCTGCAGCTATAACGTGCAAATGCTGCGCCTTCCGCCATGTTATGCCCAGGCGTAACGTTCTGACAGCTCCGTTTTCGAGCGCCACGGATACAGGTGACACGATGAAACCCGTCAACACGCAACAACACCGGCCGACAACCGCACCCGCACAACGGCGCTTGTCGCCCCGCTGGGCCCTGGCCAGCCTTGCGCTCTCGACACTGCTGGCCTCCCTTGGCGCCAGTGTGGCTGCAGTGGCCCTGCCGACGCTGGCCCAAGCGCTCGGCGCCTCTTTCCAGCAGGTCCAATGGGTGGTGCTGGCCTATCTGCTGGCAATCACCACGCTGATTGTCAGTGTCGGTCGCTTGGGAGATTTGATGGGCCGGCGCAAGCTGCTATTGGTCGGTATCGCCCTGTTCACCCTGGCATCGGCGGTATGCGGCCTGGCGCCCTCGCTTTGGCTGTTGATCGCAGGTCGGGCGCTGCAGGGCCTGGGGGCCGCCATCATGATGGCGCTGACCCTGGCGCTGGTTGGCGAAACGGTCGATCAGGAAAAAACCGGCAGCGCCATGGGGCTGCTGGCAACGTTGTCGGCAGTGGGCACGGCCCTTGGACCGTCCTTGGGCGGCATGTTGATCAGCGGGTTCGGTTGGCCGGCCTTGTTTTTGGTCAACATCCCCCTTGGCCTGCTGACGCTAGGGCTGGCGTGGTACTCGCTCCCGGTACGTGAAATGCCGCCGAAGCCCGAAGGAACCCGCTTCGATGTAACCGGTACATTGCTGTTGGCAATGACGCTCGCCGCCTATGCCTTGGCCATGACCTCCGGGCGCGGGAGCTTTGGCGGATTGAATGTTGCGCTGCTGCTGATCGCGCTCGTGGGCGGCGGGCTGTTCATTCGGGCCCAGTCCCGGGCCGTATCGCCGCTGATTCCCTTGGCAGTGTTTGGCGACAAATCACTGGTATCGGGCCTGGCGACGAGCGCCCTGGTCGCGACGGTCATGATGGCGACGCTGCTGGTCGGGCCTTTTTACTTGTCCATCACCCTCGGATTGCCGGCGGCCTTCGTCGGACTGGTGCTGGCCGCAGGGCCGTGCGTCGCGGCGCTGGCCGGAGTGCCTGCCGGACGCCTGGCGGATCGCTTCGGCGTGCAACCTATGCGACTCGCCGGCCTGGCGACCATGGTTTTCGGCTGCCTGATGCTGTCGCTGGTTCCCCCCGCCCTTGGCACCGTCGGCTACATCATGGCTATCGTGGTGACGACCCTGGGCTACGCGTTCTTCCAGACAGCCAACAACACGGCAGTCATGGCCGATGTAGCTGCCCAGAGGCGAGGCGTCATCGCCGGGCTGCTCAACCTGTCACGCAACCTGGGTTTTTTCACCGGAGCCTCCGTGCTCGGCGCCGTGTTTGCAGCCGCAGCGGCGACGAATGACATCACCCGCGCCAGCCCCGCGGCCGTGACGAACGGTCTGCACACGACCTTCGCCGTCGCCCTGGCGATGATGACCCTGGCCCTGCTCATTGCCTGGAAAAGCCGCGTGCCAGAGCCATTGCCCAAGCCTCGGGACAACCCCAGCCAAGCGTGATGGCATTCTGGGACATTGCCGCTTAAGTCGTGATCCAAATCAAAAAAAGTGAACCAATCGCAAAACGGACTGAAAAAATCCACATGAGCTTCATTTTCAGGTGCTATTTTTAGTTCTCACTGGTAGAGCCATGATGGCTCTTCCTTCCTGACATGAGCAAAAGGAAGCGCTCGATTGAAGAAGGCGGGCAACACATGAATAAAGGATCTTTCAGCAAGGTTACGTTCCCCAATGCCTGCCAGTTGATGCGCTGGCACTTCCATCCCATGGGATTCGAAGCGAGCATGGATGCGCCTGGCAGTATGGTTGCCCGGCTGTTTGACCGTGCCAGCGGCGAGACCATGATCGCCATTGCGGGTATCCCCTGCGCAACGGTGATGAATGCCCCGGATGTTGAACGAATAATCGAGGCGGTAGAGGCCGAGCTGGAAGCCTTTGTGCCACCAGTGGGGTTGCGGCGGTTTGCCTCTTAAGTCCACTTCATGTGGCAATACCGTTCGCCCTGGCTCCAAAAGCGGCACCTCCCTTTTTCCAAGGGGAGGTGCCGTTTTTTTTTGAGAGGGCTCGGGGTTTACTTGTTTTGGGGTGTATATCCGTTTTTGCGGTAATGGCTACTGGCGGTTCCGCTCTTACAGCGGGTCACTTTTGGAAGAGCCGGGAGCCGGACCAGCCAAAAGTAACCAAAAACGCTTTGCCCCACCACTTGGTGCCTCGCCTAGGCTCGGCATGCCCTCACTCCGGCATTGCTCCGTGGGCCCGCCGCGAAGGGCCATCCATGGCCCAGCGCGGCTATCCCGGCATCCATGCCGGGATGCCCACTCCACAATGCCTGCGTTCGGCCATCGTGGTTAACGGGGCGCCGAGATCAACGTCCACGCCGAGGCGGCCTAACAGCCGACCTGGTTCTTGGTGGGACCGCGTTTTCCCCTGTGGGAGCGAGCTTGCTCGCGATGGCGGTGGTTCAGACACATGGAAGTTGGGGCTTGCTGGCCTCATCGCGAGCAAGCTCGCTCCCACAAAGGAACTCCGGGAGCACACGAATATTGTGTCTGCCGAAGATCCAATGTGGGAGCGAGCCTGCTCGCGATAGCGGTGACTCAGCCACATGGATGCCGGACATGCCCCATATCCCGCTCTTGCTTTGCTTTGGATCTTGATCTTGATCTTGATCTTGATCTGAGAGCCCCGTTAAACCACGCTGGCCGAACGCAGGCATTGCGCAGTGGGCACCTCGGCATGGATGCCGAGGTAGCCGCGCTGGGCCATGGATGGCCCTTCGCGGCGGGCCCACGGAGCAATGCCGGAGTGAGGGCATGCCGAGCCTAAGCGAGGCACCAAGTGGTGGGGCAAAAGCGTTTTGCTTACTTTTGACTGGGCCGGCTTCCGGGCTTTTCAAAAGTGAGCCGCTGTAAGAGCGGAACCGCCAGTAGCCATTACCGCAAAAACGGATATACACCAAAAATGCACCTAAAAAACCAAAAAAAACGGCGCTTTTCATCTCTGAAAAACGCCGTTGTTTGTATGTGAGCAGCATCACGCCAAAGCGGACTTCTCACTCATCACCAATGCAATCAGTCGTCGCGCCCCATCAGGCCGAACAGCTGCAGCAGGCTGACGAACAGGTTGTAGATCGATACATACAGGCTGATGGTAGCCATGATGTAGTTACGCTCGCCGCCATGGATGATGGCGCTGGTCTGGTACAGGATGCAGACCGACGAGAACAGCACGAAGCCGGCGCTGATCGCCAGTTGCAGGCCGCTGATCTGGAAGAAGAAGCTGGCCAGCGTCGCCCCCAGCAACACGAAGAAACCTGCGGTGATGAAGCCACCCAGGAAGCTCATGTCCTTGCGGGAAATCAGCACATAGGCCGACAGGCCACCAAATACCAGCGCGGTCATTGCGAAGGCCGAGCTGACCACTTCGGCGCCGCCCTGCATTTGCAGGTAGCGATTGAGGATCGGGCCGAGCAAAAAGCCCATGAAGCCGGTCAGGGCAAAAGCCGACACCAGGCCCCAGGCCGAATCACGGAGTTTGTTGGTGAGGAAGAAAAGGCCGTAGAAACCGATCAGCACGACGAAGATGTTCGGGTAACCCACCCGCATCTGTTGTGCGACGTAAGCCATCACACCGCTGAAAGCGAGTGTGAGTGCCAGCAAGCCATAAGTGTTGCGCAGGACGCGGCTAACCTCTAGCTGCTCAGCCTGCACGCTGTTGTTCACTGCGTAATCCTGTTCGCGCATGGCGACACTCCTCCGGTTTTGAAACATTCAGTGGCAAGGATCATAACAGACGCTCTGTAACAAGCTACGTAGAGAGTTTGACAGTGTGTTTCATTCGGGTATTATGGCGCCCGCAACGCAATACGGAGGTGTGGCCGAGTGGTTTAAGGCAACGGTCTTGAAAACCGTCGACTGTAACAGGTCCATGAGTTCGAATCCCATCGCCTCCGCCATCTTCTAACGTTAAAGCCCTGATTATTCAGGGCTTTTTCGTGTCTGGCATTCGTAAATACCGATTACAGCTTCAACATTGGACACAGCTATGGCAAACCCTCCCCAGCCACTCAAGGAAAGAAAAGTGACCCATAAAACCATCGGCTCCATCGTTGCTGCAATCGTAGGCATCGTCCTGTTATGCGTGTTCTTTGGCAGTTGGTACACGGTCGACGAAACCGAGCGTGGCGTGCTGCTGCGCAACGGGGCGCTGGTCGGGGTGATTGAACCGGGACTGTCCTTCAAGACGCCATTTATCGAGTCGGTACGCCTGATCAGCGTCCAGAGTCAAGTGACGGCTTATGAAGACCTCCAGGCCTACAGCAAGGACCAACAGTCGGCCCAGCTCAAGGTGTCCGTGTCCTGGCACATCGCGCCTTCCGATGTTGCGAAGGTCTATACCCAGTTCAAGGACCTGGAAGGGATCCGCGACCGGATGATCAGCCGCCAAGTGCCAACCCAAGTGGAAAACGTATTCGGCAAGTTCAACGCCGTGGCTGCCGTGCAGAACCGCGTCCAACTGGTCAACGATATTTCCACGGCCATCAAGGCTACCATTACCGGCCCCGTGATCATCGACAGCGTCCAGGTCGAGAACATCGACTTCAGTGATGCCTATGAAAAGGCCATCGAAGCGCGCATGGCTGCCGAAGTCCAGGTCAAGACCCGCGAGCAGCAGCTCGCCACCGAACAGGTGCAAGCACAGATTCGCGTGACCCAGGCCCAGGCGGAGGCCGATTCGCAAGTGGCGCAGGCCAAGGCGGACGCACTGGCGACCGAGTTGCGCGGCAGAGCCGAAGCCGAAGCCATCAAGGCACGGGCCCAGGCCCTGGCCAGCAACCAGAACCTGGTGGAACTGACCAAGGCCGAGCGCTGGAATGGCGTCTTGCCAACCACCGTGTTGCCAAACGGCGCCCTGCCCTTCATCGACATCAAGTAACGCCACGGGCGCGGCCTGCCCGGCCGCGCCTGCTCCACGGCGGCGCACTCGCGCAGCAAGCATCGCCCCTCTCGTTAGCGCTACACTCAACCATGAACCCGACGTTCATCGTTAGCAGGGAGCTCAACGTGTACCCAGGCCACAGCAAACCGGCACACCAACCCGCACGACGTTTACCTTTCCCCCCTTCCGGCTCCTCCCTCGAGCATCTCTACCCCCTCGGGAATTCACCGACTCCTTCGATAAGCGCCCTGAACAGGAGAATAGCGTGACCACTATTATCAAAAAATATAAATGGCCCGCCCTGTTGGCCGTTGCGCTTGTTGTGTTTTCTGCACTGATATTCTTTTTGATCAAGTCATACACGTACGACTCGTCGACCTACTTCGAATCCCGCGACTTCATTCGCCAGCTCAAGCAGGCCGACGCTAACTGGAACGTCAAGATCCTCAGGAAAAAGATCGGCGTGAACAACAACCTGTCATTGGCACCGCCGCTTGAGGCCGACAGTCGATGGGAGCAGTTGGAGCAGCTCAACAACGCTGGCCCCCTGGCGGTTCTTTGGGCATCCAGACGCAACGGTTATGTGGATGCGGTCAAGAACAAAACAGCACTCGTCGATCAATTCCAACAACACAACGCCAATCTACGCACCGCCCTGGACGCATTGCCGATGGTCGAGGACGGTATTCAGACGTTGCTCGAAGGGATGGGCGATGAAAGCTCCGCGGAACGTCTGGCAACAGCTTCCAATGTTCGTGAATTGACACTGACGACGCTGGAGTACGCACTTTACGTCACCTCAGACAAAGCCGAGGAAGTGCAGCGCCAATTGAGCGATCTGGAAAAATACGTCGACCAGTTGCCCGCGACCAGCCAGCCCCTCTTCATTGCCCTGACCCAGCACGTCAAATCCGTTATCCAGGAGCAACCGATCGTCAATGATCTGCTGGACCGCATCAGCGTGATTCCGGTGGCCCAGGAACTGGACAGCATCAACGAGCTGTTGAACGAGACACAGCGCAGGACAGCCGCTGCGGACCGTCAATACCATATCTACCTCGGCGCGTGCGCCAGCCTCATGGCGCTGTTGATGATTTACCTGGCGGTGCGGCTTGTTCGCAGTTACGCCGTCATCAATCAGATCAACCAGCAACTGCAAACGTCCAATGAACGGCTCGAGGAACGCGTGCAAGAACGCACCCGAGAGCTGATGGAGGCTGAACGCGAACTGGTGGATGCAGCCCGAATGGCGGGCATGGCCGAAATAGCCACGAATGTGTTGCACAACGTTGGGAATGTGCTCAACAGCGTGAACATTTCCGCCGAGCTCGTGACCCGCAAGTTGAAGAACAGCAAGACGATCGGGCTCACCAAGGCGGTCAAAATGATGAATGACCATGCCGAAGATCTTGGCCAGTTCATCACTCTTGATGAAAAAGGCCGGTTGCTGCCGCGTTACTTCAACGAACTGGTCGACTCCATCGCCGCTGAACAGGCAGTGCTTATCGATGAGTTGGCGCAGTTGACCAAGAGCATCGATCACATCAAGGAAATCGTCACCACCCAACAAACCTATGCAGGGGCCGCCAGGCTGATCGAACCGCTCAATGTCGGCGATCTGTTCGAAGATGCGCTACGCATGAATTCGGGCGCACTCAGCCGGCATCACGTCACCGTCATCAAGGAATATCAGGACGTTCCTGTGATCATGGGGGACAAGCACAGGTTGCTGCTGATCCTGATCAACCTGATCAGCAACGCCAAGTTCGCGATGTCGCACATCAGTGAGCACCCACGGGAGATAACCCTGGGAATCCGCATCCTCGACGAAACGACGCTGAGCCTGAGCGTCAAGGACCGAGGCGAAGGCATTTCCCCGGAGAACCTGGCCCGCATCTTCAATCACGGTTTCACGACCCGCAAGGACGGCCATGGGTTTGGCTTGCACAGCTGCGCTCTGGCGGCGGTTGAAATGAATGGCCGCCTTTACGTCCATAGCGACGGACCGGGGCAAGGCGCCCTGTTTACCCTGGAAGTCCCGCTGGAGTTGGCACGCGCCTGATCACCGTGACGGCCGCAGGCTGACCCGCCGCCATCGCGAGCAAGCTCGCTCCCACAGAGGTTTTTGGGTGAATACCCGGAAAAATTGTGGGAGCGAGCTTGCTCGCGATAGCGGTCTACCTGTCACCGAGAGTTTGGATGTACCGGCCCCACCTATTTCGTGTTTACCGAGCGACCGCTACGGGCTCTTCGGGTCGGCAACGCGGCGGCATAGGCCAGCGCTTCCTCACGGGAAGCAAAGGAACCCAACCGGTCAGCCTGGGTACAGACCCTCCATGGGCCGCTGTTTACGCTAAGCACGTCATAACCGTTGATGTGCATTTTCGTCAGCATCGCAGTACTCATTGGTCACCTCCGACTTTAACCAAGGGTGCACGGCCTACCATACACGCTGATTGCGCCGGGCGGCCAACCGAACGTCGCGACACCCGCCGCATTCTCAGTGGGAATCCGAATCCCACAACCAGTCCCACAACCCCGGCAAATGCACGGGCTCGGTACTGTGATCGACCGTCCGCGCCAAGGCCGCTCGCTCCAGCGCCTGGTGGTCATCATAGAACGGCTTGGCGTCGGTCCTCACGCCAGTCGCCTTGGCACTGTCGAGCAGGATCTGCAGGTATTCACGGGCATGCCGGGCGGTATAACGATTGATATCGTGAAACGTCACCACCACCGGAATAACCCCCTCCACCACGGGCAGTTGCCCGGCGGCGATGCGCTCGCGCACTTCGGATAGTTGCCGGGTCAGGTTGATCCGCCGCCGCGGGCTCATCGTGATGCCCCAGACCTTGCCGTCATTGGCGCTCAAGTCGGTCAACAGAATGTGCAGGCCGTGCTGTCGGTAGGCGGCCGCGGTGCGCTTGTCGAAGCTCCAGAATGGCGGTCTCAGCAAGGTCGGCGCCGCACCTGTAACGGAGGCGATATCCCGCCCGCCACGGGTCAGCGATTGCTCCAGTTCATCCGGATTCAGGAACCGGTGATTGGTGTGCCAGCGGGTCGCCGTATGAAAGGCCAGCACATGGCCTTCCTGCTGTTCACGGCGCATTATGGAGCGGCCAATGTCACTGCCACCGGCTCGTGGTGCGCGGGTCTGCAGGAAAAACACCGCCTTGATGCCGGGCTGTACCGGATTGTCGGCGAGTGCGTCGAGCACCTCCAGGCTAGGGTTCCAGATAGACGAGGCGCTAGGCCCATCATCGAATGTCAGCAGGAAACGGATCGGGGGTTGTTCGCGCAAGCGTTGCTCGGTTTGCGGCGTCAGTTCGAGGGGGGCGCCAATACAGCCCGACAAACCGATGGCGAGGGCTGCAATGAACAGCACCCTGGCGATGTTTTTCATGTTTTGCCTTTTGTTGATGCCGCGCTGCGTGGCCTTTGATCCCTGGCCCATGGTGTTGAAGCTCACCTTGGAGAAGGGTAACCGGGTTTGGTTCCTTGCCGTGAGTTCCGGCTGTTTGCTGTTGCTCCGCGCCCGAGCCTGGGCGGTATTAATGTGACCGTCTGGAAATTCGATGGAATTTTCCGCATGCCTTTGTATCCATCCGTATAGGACTAATTAGGGAGGATTTATGGGCGGGCCATCGCTTTACATCATCGACTACATGCTCCATGGCGAACCCAAGTCGTTCATTATTCGCGCAGAAGTGATGAATAACTCCGAGGCTTGGCATTGGGCCAGTTGCGACGCGGGGGTCGGGCGCATACCGAAATTCGGGAGAGAAAAGGTCAAGCGGGTCTCCAAGCCCCTTGCTGAAAAATACGGTATTACCGACGTGCGCTGGCGGGCGAGCGTCACGCCGTCCTGGGTCAAGGAGTCCAGCTGACACCCCTCGCATTGTTTCCGGCGCACCGGCTGTCTAGCCGGACGCCGGATTCTTCGACAGACCTGAAATAACTCAACTACGCTTAAACCACGGCACAGCCCGCCCCCTGGCGGGTTTTGTGCTGCCTCATCAACCCTGAATGGAGGTGTGACATGTCCGAAAAAGAGTCCATCACCACCCTGCTCACCCTATTGGAGTCGCGTCAGGCCAGGCTCACGGCAGCCTGCAAGGAAATCGCCGACTGGGTCGACCATCAAGGCGGGCATCCCACCGCAGTGCGCATCCGGGACCGGCTCAACGATATCGACAAAGACGCGCCTTCGATCCAAAGCGCGCTAACGTCGCTCAAGCCTACTGATCCCCCTCTGCCCAAGTTCCGCTGACGCGCTGCGCCAGGCCTGTTTCTCCCTGAATTCTACCGGTTGCAAAACTGATGGAACGCGGGCTTCTTTTGCGCCTCGAAATTGATAGGCACCGGTGCAGAAACCGCAAAGGGAGAAACTCATGAACGCCAGAATCCTGCTGTTGATCGTATGTGCAAGCCCCGCCGCCGCCTTGGCCCAAGGCTGCGACGTCACCACTCGATCCCAAAGCCAGGCCGTTCCAGTGATCGAAAGCCACAGCTGCTACGAATACAACGGCATGCCCGCCGAAGCCCTCGATTGGTCTTGCAGCAATGAAAACAAGGGAACGCTCACGACTCAGAAGCGTAAAGTCGAGCGCTGTGCCCAGGGCTACGTGGCGACATGCCAGGCGAGGCTGACCCAGGAAGCGCTGGCCAACCCACACTCAACCAGCAAGGACAAGCGCGGTGGGTCGGCCAACCTTCCCGACAATGCAAAAGTGACCTGGTACTACTACGGTATCGAGCAGTTGCAGCAGGCTCAGCAAGACTGCGAAACCACCGGTGGCAATTGGATAAACCAGTGAGGCGGCTCGCACAGTCGCTTCTTGGCTAGCCCTTGCTATGCTCTGGCGATGACGGCCCCTCCTTGACCCCGCGAGGCCCGGCTACGCCCCAGATGACCAGGCCCAGCACCGGCAAAATGATCAGCAACAGGGCCCAGCCCGCCTTGGTGCCAGCCGACTTGTCGCTTCGAAAGACACTGACGATCGCCCACAAATCGACGAGCAGCAAAAGCACCGCAACAGCGATCCAAAAATAACTGGCTAATTCAGACATGGCCTAATCCTCTTATCGGTTCAAGGATTAGGCAGAGCCGTTGAGGCACCGTTCAAAGAATTTGTACCCACGGGACGCGCATTGGCAGCTATCCCCGCTCGTTCAGGTAAGCGACCCACTGCTCATAGGCTTCATGTTGACGCTGGACCGCCTCATCCCAGGTCGATCCACTCATTTGATGAACACATATGAGATCCATCATTTCCGACGTGGCTGTATCCAGCTCCACCAGGAGCTCATGGGATTTGATCTTGAAGTCTTCAACGGTGGTCATTTCTCGCTTCCTTCCCCATCGGGGCCGGCCAATGCACCCAACATGGATTCATTTTTTTGAAGCTGATTCATTTGAGGCGATAACCGGTCGAAAACCTAGTGCTAGCGGTCGCAGATATGAAGCGGAGCGACGACAGGCCCAAATAAGCTCAGACTTTCCCGCTCCGTCGCGGTCGTAGTGGATAGGACCGTTAAAAACTCGACATTGAACAAAACAGACAATGCCAGGCTCAAATATTGCAGTTATATTTCACTTTAATGACAGTCACTGATCGAGCACGGCCATGAAAATTCGAGCGACCGTCATCTGCGAGGAAAATCGCCACATCCTTCTGGTTCGCAAAGCCAATAGCCGCTGGGCGTTACCGGGTGGTACCGTCGAGCGAGGCGAAACCCACGCCGGGGCAGCCATCCGGGAATTGGCAGAAGAAACCGGCCTGGACGTCGAGAACCTGCTTTATTTGATGCGACTCAATGACGGGCAAACCGAACATCATGTGTTCGAAGCATCGGTCAGCGATGCGATGGCGGCCAAACCACAGAATGAAATCAGCGACTGCCTCTGGCACCCGCTGGACGCCATTGCCCAACTGCCGATGAAAAAGGGCGCGCGGGACATTCTCGAGGCGTTTCGGCGACGGTTGTGAGGAGCCGCCAGCGAAGTGCGAACTCAATAGGTTGCATGAGCAATGTCATGCAACCTATTGTTTTATAAAACTAAGACAATTCAAACTTTTCCAAAAAATCTGCCATCAAGCCTGTTTGGGGGGCTACGAGCTCACTTTTTCTGCCAGGCGGTACTGATCGGATTGTCCACGGTATTTTTTTCCTGCGTATAGGTCCCGTTCTGCTGGGCTATCGCCTCGCCGGTATCGACGATTGCATTCTGGATAAACACATTCTCAGCATCGCCTCGGATGAAGGTGAGCTGGTGGAAGGCCGTTTTATTACCCCAGTCCGAGGAAGGCAGGGAGATGAACTTCACGGTGTATGTCTCGTCGGTGTGCTGCCCCTGCAAGACGTAGACGCCGTAATGATTTTCTCCCTGAGAGATGATTTTGTACAAACCGTTGCTGTAGTAATAAATTTCCGCATCGGGAAAAGGCTTCTTATCGTACATTTTCCGATAGTGCAGAACTTGTTTGACGGTCGGCTCGCCAAAGTTCACGGCCAGGGTTTTCCCATCAACGGACGTTGTTTCCCCAGCGTTTACAGCGCTGCTGCTCATCAAGGCCAACAGGCTCATCGTTGCGATCGTTTTCACTTCATACCTCTCCATGGTCAAAGGATTAGCGCACCAGGCAGGCTTGGACGGCAGAAAACCGCCTAGCCATTCACCTTGCTAATCGCAACGCCGAGTTTAGAGGCTTGTGCGCGAAAATGCCCGGCGGTTGTACTCCGTTCTTGGACAATTTTCAGAAGCCGAAACGAACAAGGGTTTGCATGAGCTTTCGCTCGCAAACCCTTGATTTTAGATGGTGCCCGAAGCCGGAATCGAACCGGCACGCCCTTACGAGCGGGGGATTTTAAGTCCCATGCGTCTACCAGTTTCGCCATTCGGGCGGTAGCGCGGTTAGCCATGGGAACGTCGGCAAAAATCCAATGGCCGATGTTCTGGCTGGTGCAGCAAGAGGGGGAATATATACATCCCTCCCCTGCGAAGCAAGGTAGCTCATGTCCTTTTCAATACAAAAGCTTTCAATGCTTCGCAAATAAAAAAGCTCCGTAAATCATAGATCTACAGAGCTTTTTAAAAGTGGAGGCCGAAGTCGGAATCGAACCGGCGTAGGTGGATTTGCAATCCACTGCATAACCATTTTGCTATTCGGCCTCAGAACGTTTGATGCGATGCTGCCACATCAACCGCGGTACAAACCTGAACAGGATACAGGACATCTAGGTGTCGCTATCTCCTTGAAAACATTGAGATTTTTTACGTCCCAGTGCGTTCGATGGGCGCAATTATGTACTCATTTACCTAGGCTGACAACCCCTTGATTTCAAAAAAAAATCGGCGAACGGTCAGCTTTACCCATCCCTGGCCAACCTGTCGGCGAATGTCCCACTGACCTGCGGCAAGCGTTGAGTCGCGGCCCCCTTGATTCGCCTCATCGGAAAGCCCGAACGTTGACGGAACAACCGCACCTCTGTTCGGTTCATTCCTTATATCGCCCCTGGAAATGAGGAAACCATCATGTCTGAACGACCCAAGCTGGTTGCGAGCCGGCCGGCGGTGCCGACCTCGTCGCATCCCAATCTCGGCGCACCGGAGCGTGCGGTGTCGTTGCTGGCCGGCACGCTGTTGATCGTCAATGGGCTGCGCCAGGGCGGGCCCCGGGGTTGGCCGCAGGTGCTCTTGGGCGCCTGTGCCGCCTGGCGGGGTTATTCAGGCACGTGCAGGATCAAGCGCGCGCTGACCCATAGTCCGTTCGAACAAGCTTTTGAACAGGATCGGGATTGGAGCGGCAGCAAGGTGATCTCTCGCAGCATTACGGTAGGCAAGCCCAGGGAAGAGGTCTTCGCCTTCTGCCGTAACCCGGGCAACCTCGGTGCACTGGTGCCCTGGGTCGATGCAATCGAACAGATCGGTGAGCGCACCTACCGATGGGTTGCCCACGGCCCAATGGACAAGCCTCTGCAGTGTGACATCGAACAGGGTGAGCCCAAGGACGGCCGCAAGCTGCATTGGACCGCCGTCCCGGACGCACGATTCAAGCATGACATCCAGATGCACTTCAGCGATGCACCGGCCGGACGAGGCACCCAACTCAAGGTCATCGTCGCCTGCCAGGCCCCCCTGGGTGCCGCGGGATATGCCCTGGCCGCCGCCATTTCCAAGTTCTCGGACAAAGCCTTGCTACATCTGCTGCGCACCATCAAGCAACAACTGGAAACCGGCGAGGTGAGCACCAATCGCATGCACATCCCTGGCACGAAGGACTTCCTGTTCGTCCACCCGGCCACAGATGCCCCGCAAACACCGCCCCAGCAGCCGTCCACTGGAGGTAACGCCTGATGCGCGCATTGACTTGGCAAGGCCCGAACAAGCTACAAGTTGAAACGGTCGATGACCCGTCCATTCTCAATCCCCGCGACGTTATTGTCCGAGTGAGCATGTCGTCAGTGTGCGGGTCGGACCTGCATTTGCTGGGCGGCTACGTGCCGACCATGCAAGCCGGCGACATCATTGGCCATGAGTTCATGGGTGAAGTCGTGGAAATTGGTTCAGCCGTCAGTTCATTGCGCCAAGGCGACCGGGTTGTCACCGTCTCGATCCTGGGTTGCGGTGAGTGCGAACATTGCAAGCGCTCGGATTTTTCCTGCTGCGACAACTCCAATCCCAATCCCAGCGCGACAGACCTCGCCTATGGCCAGCCGGCGTGCGGCATCATTGGCTACAGCCATGCGTTTGGTGGTTATGCCGGTAGTCATGCGACCTATATCCGCGTGCCGTTTGCTGACGTCAACCTGTTCAAGATTCCCGAAGGCATCCGCGACGAACAAGCGGTATTCGTCTCCGACGCGGTGCCGACCGGCTACTTCGCTGCCGATAACGCTAATATCCAGCGGGGCGACACCGTCGCGGTATGGGGGTGCGGCGGAGTCGGGTTGATGGCGATTTCCAGCGCCTACCTGCTGGGGGCCGAACGGGTCATTGCGATCGATCGCCTGCCTGATCGCTTGCAACTGGCCGAAGAAAAGGCCGGCGCCATTGCCCTCAACTATGAAACCACGGATGTGCATGCCGCCTTGCTGGAGCTCACTGGCGGCCGGGGCCCGGATCGCTGCATCGATTGCGTGGGCATGGAAGCCCATGGCACAGAGATCGATTATTTCTACGACAAGACCAAGCAAATGCTGCGCCTGCACACCGAACGTGGAACGGTGCTGCGCCAGTCGATCCGAGCCTGTCGCAAGGGCGGCACCGTGTCGGTGGTCGGTGTGTACGGCGGTCTGTTGGACAAATTTCCCATGGGCGCCATCGTCAACAAATCCCTGACCTTGCGCTCCGGCCAACAGCCAGGACAACGTTACGTGGGACGATTGTTCGAGCACATCCAGAAAGGTGAACTGGACCCGTCTTATCTGCTGACCCATCCGATGGGGCTGGAGCAGTCGGTGGAAGGCTATGCGATGTTCAAGGAAAAGACGCAGAACTGTCTGCGGGCGGTGTTTCGGCCGGAGTGATGATCAAACCTGCTTGCTCCCTCTGGCTGTAGGAGCTGGCGAAGCCTGCGATCTTTTAATCTTTCGCTTGGGACTTAAGTGTCAGGGGAAGATCGCAGCCTCGCTGCACTCGACAGCTCCTACGGCGCAACCCCGCGGGGCAAGCTCCGTCGCCACGGAAAGACCACAAGCCTTAAGGCTGTCGCAGCGCCGCACCATTATGGGTAACATGCCGGCCTTTCCCGCACCTTTCTGCGACCTGCCAAATAAGCCCATTCCATGCCTTTTGAACTCAGCGTTGACCCCACTACCCTCGCTATCCTTGCTGTTGTCGCCTTCATTGCCGGTTTCATCGATGCCATTGCCGGTGGCGGTGGCTTGCTGACCACCCCGGCGCTGCTGACGGCAGGCTTGCCACCTCACCTGGTCCTGGGCACCAACAAACTCAGTTCGACCTTCGGCTCGGCGACGGCCAGCTTCACTTTCTACAAGCGCAAGCTGTTCCACCCAAGGCAGTGGACTCATGCCCTCGTTGGCACCTTGGTCGGGGCCCTGACCGGCGCCATCGTCGCCCATTACTTGCCCGCCGAGTGGCTGAACAAGATGCTGCCGGTGATCGTCTTCGCCTGCGGCCTGTACCTGTTGTTCGGCGGTACGCCCAAGGCACCGCTGGACAGCAACGCACCGATCAAGAAGACATGGCAGGCGCCCCAAGGCTTCAGCCTGGGTTTCTATGACGGCGTGGCCGGGCCGGGTACCGGTGCGTTCTGGACGGTCAGCAGCCTGCTGCTCTACCCCATCGATCTGGTCAAGGCCAGTGGCGTGGCGCGCAGCATGAACTTCGTCAGCAACATCGCGGCGCTGTCGGTGTTCATCTTTTCCGGGCAAGTGGACTGGATCATCGGCCTGAGCATGGGCCTGTCGGTGATGATCGGCGCGTTCTTCGGCGCTCGCACCGCCATCAGCGGCGGCGCGAAGTTCATTCGCCCGGTGTTCATCACCGTGGTGCTGGGCTTGACCGTGCGCCTAGCCTGGCAGCACTGGTTCAGCATGGCCTAAGCGCCGCGCCACATACAGGTCGATCAGGTAGCGGGCAATGGAGCGCGAGGCCGGCAGCGGTGGCAGGTCATGGACGTTGAACCACTGGGCGTCCTCGATTTCATCTTCCTGGGGCACGATGTCGCCACTGGCGTATTCAGCATGGAAACCCAGCATCATCGAATGGGGGAACGGCCAGCACTGGCTGCCCATGTACTGGATGTTCTTCACCTCGATGCTGACTTCTTCGCGCACCTCGCGCACCAGGCAATCCTCGGCCGACTCGCCAGGCTCGGCAAACCCCGCCAGGGTGCTGTAGACGCCAGGGACAAAACGCGGCGAACGGGCCAGCAGGACTTCATCGCCGCGGGTGATCAGCACAATCATGCTCGGTGAAATCCGCGGATAGTGCCGCAGTTCACAGGCCTCGCAATACATGGCCCGTTCCAACGGAATCTGGCCCATGCGCGTGCCGCAACTGCCACAGAAACGATGCTCCCGGGCCCAGGTGCCGATCTGCGCGGCATAGCCCAACACTTTGTACAGCGTGTGGTCATCCTCGAGCATGAATGCCCGCAGGCCTTTCCAGTTACAGCCTGGGATGTCCAGCGGGCTGTGCAACTCCAGCAGGTAGACGGGCTCGCCATCCAGGTGACCGATGCCATGCTCGGCGAGGATCGACAGGTCTTGGCGCTTGAGCCATTCGCGGGGAAACAGCGCGCCGTTGTCATCGAACAGAAAGCCCTCAGGGCTGCGGGCGACGGCCCAGCCGCCAGCAAGAGCGGTATCGAGTACTGCGGTGGTCCAGCGTGAAATCATGGTCGATCAATCCTGAAATTCAGGTTTCTGTTTGCTCATATGGGCGGCCATGGCCACGCGCAGGTCGGTTGATTGCAACATGGCGGCGTTCCAGGTGGCGACGTATTCCAAGCCGTCGTCGATGCGGTGGTCGCGCATGTAGCTGATCATTTCCTTGGTGCCGGTCACGGCAATCGGCGACTTGGCGGCGATTTCCCGGGCGATGCCCATCACGCCGTCGAGCAGGCTGGCAGCATCACTGTAGACACGATTGACCAGGCCGATGCTGCGCGCTTCGTCGGCACCAAAAGTGCGCCCCGTATAAGCGAGTTCACGCAGCATGCCGTCCCCGATGATCCGGGGCAAGCGTTGCAATGTGCCAACATCGGCGGCCATGCCGATATCGATTTCCTTGATGGAGAACTGGGCGTCCTCGGCCGCGTAACGCATGTCGCAGGCGGCGATCAGGTCGATGGCCCCGCCCAGGCAGTAGCCTTGGATCGCCGCGAGCACGGGTTTGCGGCAGTTGTCCACGGCATTGAACGAGGCTTGCAGTTGCAGGATCTTGCGTCGCAGCAGGCGTGCATTGCGCCCGACATCCTTGCCCAGCTCGTTGGCCACGCCCGCCAGCATCATCAGGTCGATCCCCGAGGAAAAATGCTTGCCGGCGCCGCTGAGCACCACCACCCGCACGGCGTCGGTGTCGTCGATCCACTGGAAGATCTCGATGATCTCGCTCCAGAACGCGGCGTTCATCGAGTTGATCTTTTCCGGGCGATTGATCTGCACATGGGCAATGTTGTCTGCAAGTTCGACGTTGAACGCTTGGTATTGCGACATGGCAGTGATCCTTTACCGGCTGAAAAGAGGCTCGAACTATAACAAGCCATCGCGACAGGACGTAGGCAGTGCATCGGCCAAAAGCGGGACTGACTGCCGATCAAGCAAAGGTGAATCCTGTGGCGAGGGGATAAATCCCCTCGCCACAGGGGCCTGCTTCACTCTGGCTTATTCATCCACCTTTAGCTGCCCGTCCCACCCCCCACCCAGCGCGGCAATCAACTGCACGCTGGCGATCAGGCGGCTCTGCTGCAAGCTCAGCACAGTGCGCTCATTGCTCAAGGCCGTGGCCTGGACGGTCACCACGTCGAGGTAGGCAATCAACCCGGCCTTGTACTGGTTCTGCGTCAGGCGCAGGGATTCCCGGGCGGCGTCCAGGGCTTCCTGGCGCACGCGGGCTTCGTCTTCGAGCACCTTGAGCTGGATCATGTAGTTTTCCACCTCACGCAAGCCGTCGAGCACGGTCTGGCGATAGGTGGCGACGGTCTGGTCATACGCCGCGATAGTACGGTCGACCTCCGCCGAACGCTGGCCGCCATCGAACAGCGTCATCGCCAACTGTGGCCCTACCGACCAGAAGCGGTTCGGCACGCTCACCCAGTTGTCGTAGGTACTGCTGCTGTAGCCGCCACTGAGGCTCAGGGTCAGGTCCGGGTAATACGCGGCCTTGGCGACCCCGATGTTGGCGTTGGCGGCCATCACCGAGCGCTCTGCCGAGGCGATGTCCGGCCGGCGTTCGAGCAACTGCGACGGCAGCGCCACCGGGATCTGCGGCAGCGACGGGATGTCCTGGGTCTCGGCCAGGTTGAACTCGGCCGGCGGCAGGCCGATCAGCACGGCGATGGCGTTTTCAAATTGGGCCCGTTGCCAGATCAGGTCGATCAGGTCGCCCTGGGTGGTCTTGAGCTGGGTTTGCGCCTGGGCCACCGCGTCCTTGCCGGAGACCCCGGCGCGGTACTGGTTTTCGGTCATTTTCAGGGAGCGCTGATAGTTGTCGACGGTGGTCTGCAACAAGCGTTTCTGTTCGTCGATCACGCGCAACTGCAAGTAATTCTGCACCAGCTCCGATTGCTGGCTCAGGCGCATCGCCGCCAGGTCGGCAAAACTGGCTTGCGCGCTCGCCTCGTCGGCTTCCAGGGTGCGGCGCAACTTGCCCCACACGTCCGCCTCCCAGCTGACACCGGCTTGGGCGCTGTAGGTGTCGCGAATGCCGCTGGACGAACTGCTCAGGCTCGAACTGCTGCTGCCGGTGCCCTGGCTGGAGCGCGTCTTGCCGACGGTCAGGTCCACGGTGGGGAAAAATGCGCCCCGGGCATTGCGCACCAGTGCCCGGGCCTGCCGGTACTGGGCGTCGGCCTGGGCCACGGTCTGGTTGGACGCATTGAGCTGGTCCACCAGGCCATTGAGTTGCGCATCGCCGTACAGCTCCCACCAGGCGCCCCGGGCCAGCGCATCGCTGGGATTGGCCTGGCGCCAGCCCTGGGCCTCCTTGTATTGCACCGGGGCGGCAGCCTGGGGACGTTGGTAATCCGGGCCGACGGCGCAGGCACTGAGCATCGCCACGCACAGCACCAGGCTCAGCACCCGCGAGCCACGGGCGGTCGCCAGTGTTGCGGCAAGATTGAAAGGCGAACGGTCGGTCATAGCGGAGTTTCCAGGGCAGCATCAGTGCGCACGCCGCGCCAGCGATTGAAGCGATGGCGCAGTTTGTCGAGATAAAGGTAAACCACCGGGGTGGTGTAGAGCGTCAGTACCTGGCTGAACACCAACCCACCGATGATGGTCAGGCCCAGTGGCCGGCGCATTTCCGAGCCCTCGGCAGCGCCGAGCAACAGCGGCAAGGCGCCAAGGATCGCCGCCAGCGTGGTCATCAGGATTGGCCGCAACCGCAGCAGGCAAGCGCTGCGGATCGACTCCAGCGGCGTCTGCCCGGCACGTTCCAGTTGCAGCGCCAGATCGATCATCAGGATGGCGTTTTTCTTCACCACGCCGATCAGCAGGAACAGCCCCAACAGCGAGATCAGGCTGAACTCGCCACCCAGCGCGTAGATCGACAGCAACGCGCCGACCCCGGCCGATGGCAACGTGGACAGGATGGTCAGCGGATGGATGTAGCTTTCATAGAGCACACCCAACACCAGGTACACCGCCAGCAACGCCCCGAGGATCATGAACGGCTGGCTCTTTTGGGTGGCGGCGAAGGCATCGGCGGTGCCGGCCATTTTCGCGATGACATCCTCGGGCATCCCAAGCTTGGCAAGCGCCCGCTCGATGGCCGCGGTGCCCTGCTCCACCGTGACGCCTTCGGCCATGTCGAAGGAAATGCCCTCGGACGCGAACTGGCCTTCATGGCTGACCCGGTCGTCCTCCAGGCTGTTCTCGTAGTGGGCAATGGCCGACAGCGGTACGCGCGCGCCATCGGCGGTGATCACCTGGACCTGTTCGAGGGTACTCGGGTCCTGGGCATACTTGGGATTGACCTCCATCACCACCTGGTACTGGTTGAGGCTGTCGTAGATGGTCGAGATCTGCCGCTGGCTGTAGGCGTTGTTGAGCACCGCGGTGACCATGTCCATGTCGATGCCCAGGCGCTTGGCCTGGTCGCGGTCGACCACAAGCGTCACTTGCTGCGCCCCGCCACCGTCGCGGGCATCGATGGCGGTGAGTTCCGGCAAGGCCCGGAAGGCGGCCACGACCTTGGGATACCATGCGCGCAGCGACGCCAGGTCGGCGCTTTGCAGGATGTAGGAATACTGCGAGGTGGTCTGCTCGCGACCGCCACCGAACTGCAGGTCCTGGTCGGCCATCAACATCAACTGGGCACCGGGGACCTTGGGCATTTCTTTACGAAGGCGCTCGATGACCTTTTGTGCAGAAATATTACGCTCCTTGATCGGCTTGAGGCGCACCAGCATGAAGGCGTTGTTGGTGCCGTTGTTGCCACCGATGAAACCGGCCACGCTTTGCACCGCCTCGTCCTTGAGCACGGCGCGGCGGAAGATCTCCATCTTCGGTTGCATCACGTTGAACGACAGCCCGTCGTCGCCACGCACAAAACCGATCAACTGGCCGGTGTCCTGCTGCGGCATGAAGGTTTTCGGCACCACCACATACAACGCGACGTTGACGCCGATGGTCACCAGCAGGCTCAGCAAGGTCAGGCGCCGATGGCGCAGCACCCAGTCCAGGCTGATGGCGTAACCACGGACCATCCGCTCATTGAGCCGCTGGCTCCAACGCTGCAGGCGGTTTTCCTGCCCCGGCACGTGTGGCTTGAGCCAGCGGGCGCAGAGCATCGGCGTGAGGGTCAGCGAGACCACCAGCGAGACGACGATGGACGCCGCCAGGGTGATGGAAAATTCGCGAAACAGGCTCTCGATGATCCCGCCCATGAACAGGATCGACAGGAACACCGCCACCAGCGAGACGTTCATCGACAGCAAGGTGAAACCCACCTCCTCGGCTCCCTGGTACGCGGCCTTCATCGGCGGCACGCCTTCGTCGATATGCCGGGAAATGTTCTCCAGCACCACGATGGCATCGTCCACCACCAGCCCGGTCGCCAGGATCAACGCCATCAACGACAGGTTGTTCAGGGAGAAACCGTACAGGTACATCACCGCAAACGTGCCCACCAGCGACACCGGCACCGCCAGGGTCGGAATCAGCGAGGCGCGGAAGTTGCCGAGGAACAGGAACACCACCAGCACCACCAGGGCCACGGCGATCAGCAAGGTCATTTCCGCTTCATGCAGGGTGGCCTTGATCACCGGCGAGCGGTCCATGGCCAGGTTCAGCTTGACGCTGGCCGGCAGCACGGCCTGCAACGCCGGTAGTTGCGCCTTGATCTCGTTGACCGTCTCGATGATGTTGGCCCCGGCCTGGCGGTTGATCACCAGCAACACGGCGGCATCGTTGTTGAAGAAACCGCTGTTGTAGCGATCCTCGACACTGTCGGTGACTTTCGCCACGTCCTTGAGCCGCAATACCGAGCCGTCCTGGTAGCGGATGATCAGCGTTTCGTAGTCCTTGGCCTTCTCCAACTGATCGTTGGCCTGGACCTGCCACATGCGCTGATCGTCCTCCACCGACCCTTTGGGCCGGCGCACGTTGCTATCGGCAACGGCGGTGCGCACGTCATCGAGGGCCACGCCGTACTGGTTGAGCAGATGCGGCTCCAGTTCGATGCGCACCGCCGGCAACGAGCTGCCGCCGATCTGCACCTCGCCGACGCCCGAGACCTGGGACAGGCTCTGGGACAGGATGGTCGAGGCCAAATCGTAGAGCTGGCCCTTTTTCAACACATCCGAGGTCAGCGACAGCACCATGATCGGCGCCTGGGACGGGTTGACCTTCTTGTAGGTCGGCATACTGCGCATGCCGCTGGGCAACAGGTTGCGCGACGCATTGATGGCCGCCTGCACTTCCCGGGCGGCACCGTTGATGTCACGGTCCAGGTCAAATTGCAGGATGACACGGGTGGAGCCCTGGCTGGAACGGCTGCTCATGGTGTTGACCCCGGCGATGGCGCCGAAGGAACGCTCCAGGGGCGTTGCCACCGTCGAAGCCATCACCTCGGGGCTGGCCCCTGGCAGGTTGGCCTGGACCACGATCACCGGGAAATCCATTTGCGGCAGCGGCGAAACCGGCAGCAGGCCGAAGCTCACACCACCGAGCAGCATGATGGCGAAGCTCAGGAGCATGGTCGCGACCGGACGCTTGATGAATGGACCGGACAGGTTCATCAGCAGCCGCTCCAGGCTTCAATGAGCAGGCTGTTGTGGCGAGGGAGCTTGCTCCCGCTTGAGTGCGCAGCGCTCACAAAAGGGGCCGCTGCGCAGCCCAGCGGGAGCAAGCTCCCTCGCCACAAATGCCCGAGGATTTCGGGCGCGGCCGTCATACCTGCACCTCTTTCCCATCAGGCCTGGCAAACCGGCGCCCCAGTCGATCGAAATACAGGTAGATCACCGGGGTGGTAAACAGCGTCAATACCTGGCTCACCAACAACCCACCGACCATCACCAAGCCCAGGGGCTGGCGCAGTTCGGCGCCGGAACCGGTGGCGAACATCAGCGGTATTGCGCCGAACAAGGCCGCCAGGGTGGTCATCAGGATCGGGCGGAAGCGCAGCAATGCAGCCTGATAGATCGCCGTCTGCGGGTCCATGCCCTGGTTGCGTTCGGCGTCGAGGGCGAAGTCGATCATCATGATCGCGTTTTTCTTGACGATGCCGATCAGCAGGATGATGCCGATGATCGCGATCATGCCCAGGTCATTGCCGCTGAGGATCAAGGCCAGCAAAGCGCCGATGGCCGCCGAAGGCAAGGTGGAAAGAATGGTGATCGGGTGAATGTAGCTTTCGTACAGCACGCCCAGGACGATGTACATGGTCACCACCGCCGCCAGGATCAGCAGCAAGGTACTCGACAGCGACGCCTGGAATGCTTGGGCCGCGCCCTGGAACTCGGTCTGCACGCCCAGCGGCATGCCGATGTCCCGCTGGACCTTTTCGATCACGTCCACCGCATGCCCCAGGGCCACGCCCGGCGCCAGGTTGAACGACATCATCACCGCCGGGAACTGGCCAATGTGGGCAATCGCCAGTTGCGCCTGGCGTTCTTCGACCCGGGCCAGGCTCGACAGTCGCACCTGCCCGCCGTCGGTTGTCTTGACGTGAATCTGGTCCAGCGCCTGCGGCCCGATCCGTTCCCCGGCCTGGGCCTGCAACACCACGCGGTACTGGCTGGCCTGGGTGTAGATGGTGGAAATCTGCCGCTGGCCGAAGGCGTCATAGAGCGCATCGGTGATGTTCGACACCGAGACGCCCAGGCGTGAGGCTGCGTCGCGGTCGATCACCAGGTAGACCTGCAGGCCCTTGTCCTGCAGGTCGCTGGCCACATCGGTCAGCTCCGCCTGTTGGGCCAGGGCTTCGACCAGGCGCCCGCTCCAGAGGCTGAGCAATTCGGCGTCCGGCGACGACAGGCTGAACTGGTATTGGGTCCGGCTGACCCGGTCTTCGATGGTCAGGTCCTGCACCGGTTGCATGAACAGGCGAATGCCCACCAGCCGATCCAGTTGCGGCTGCAAGCGGGCAATGATCTCGCTGGCGCTGTCGTCCCGCTCGCTGTGGGGCTTGAGGTTGATCAGCAGGCGACCGCTGTTGAGCGTGGCGTTGTCGCCGTCCACACCGATGTAGGACGACAGGCTCTGCACCGCCGGGTCCGCCAGGATCACTTTCGCCAGTTGCTGCTGGCGCTCGCTCATGGCGGCAAAGGAAATCGATTGCGGCGCCTCGGAAATACCCTGGATCACCCCGGTGTCTTGCACCGGAAAGAACCCCTTGGGCACGGCCAGGTACAGCACCACCGTCAACACCAGGCTGCCCACCGCCACCAGCAGGGTCAGTGGCTGATGCTTGAGCACCCACTGCAACTTGCGTCCGTAGGCGGCGATCAACCAGTCGATCCAGGCACCGCTGGCGCGGTAGAAACGGCCCTGCTCTGCCTCCTTGGGTTCACGCTTGAGCAAGCGGGCGCACATCATCGGCGTCAGGGTCAGGGACACCACCAGGGAAATCAGGATCGCCACCGCCAGGGTGATGGCGAACTCGCGGAACAACCGCCCTACGACATCGGCCATGAACAGCAGCGGAATCAGCACGGCGATCAGCGACAGCGTCAGGGAAATCAGCGTGAAGCCGATCTGTTTCGCGCCTTTGAGCGCGGCCTGCAGCGGGCTGTCGCCCTCCTCGATGAAACGGGCGATGTTCTCCAGCATGACGATGGCATCGTCCACCACGAAGCCGGTGGCAATCGTCAGGGCCATCAGCGTCAGGTTGTTGATGGAAAAACCGGCCAGGTACATCACGCCGAAGGTGCCGATCAGCGACAACGGCACGGCCACCGACGGAATGATGGTGGCGCTGACGCGACGCAGGAACAGGAACGTCACCATGACCACCAGCACGATGGCGATCAGCAATTCATGCTGCACGTCGGTGACCGACGCGCGGATGGTCTGGGTGCGGTCGGTCAGCACGGTGACATCCAGGCCGGCCGGCAGGTTGTCGGTGATGCTCGGCAGCAGCGCCTTGATCCGGTCCACCACCTCGATGACGTTGGCCCCCGGCTGGCGCTGGATATTCAGCAGCACGGCCTGGTTTTCGTTGGCCCAGGCGGCAAGGCGTTCGTTTTCGGCGCCGTCGACGATCTGCGCGACGTCCTTGAGCCGCAACGGCGCACCGTTGGCGTAGGCCAGGATCAGTTCGGCGTAGTCCTTGGGCGAGGTCAACTGGTCGTTGGCGTCGAGCATCGAGACCCGGGTCGGGCCGTCGAAGTTGCCCTTGGGCTGGTTGACGTTGGAAGCACCGATCAATGTGCGCACGTCCGCCAGGTTCAGGCCGTTGGCCGCCAGGGCCTCGGGGTTGACCTTGATGCGCACGGCCTGGCGCTGGCCGCCGGCGATGGTGACCATGCCGACGCCGCTGATCTGGGCGATTTTCTGCGCCATGCGGGTGTCCACCAAGTCGTTGAGCTTGGGCAGCAGCATGGTCTTTGAGGTGATAGCCAGGGTCAGCACCGGGGTGTCGGCCGGGTTGACCTTGTTGTACACCGGCGGCGCCGGCAGGTCCTTGGGCAGCAGGTTGGTGGCCGCATTGATCGCGGCCTGCACCTGCTGCTCGGCGACGTCCATGTTGATGTCGAGGTTGAAGCGCAGGGTAATCACCGACGCGCCACCGGAACTGGTGGAGGCCATCTGCGTCAGGCCCGGCATCTGCCCGAACTGGCGCTCCAGGGGCGCGGTCACCGCGCTGGTCATCACATCGGGGCTGGCGCCCGGGTACAGGGTCATCACTCGGATGGTCGGGTAATCGACCTGGGGCAATGCCGACACCGGCAGCAGCCGATAGGCGATCAGGCCGGCCAGGATGATCGCCAGCATGCTCAGGGTGGTAGCGACCGGGCGAAGGATGAACAGCCGCGAGAGATTCATGCGCCGCCCTTTTTCGCCTTGTCGGCCGCAGCCGGTTCAGCGGGCACCGCCGCGGACTTGCCCTGCAGGTGCTCGGTCGGCGTGGTGGGCACTTCCTGGCTGTCGCTGACCACTTCCACTTCACTGCCTTCCTTCAAGCGATCGGTGCCTTCGAGTACCACCCGGTCACCGGCGGCCAGGCCTTCGGTGACTACGGTGTTTGTACCGTCGCTGGCGCCGATCTTCAGCATTTTGAGGGTGACCTTCTTGTCGCCATCCAGGGCATAGACGAAGGTGCCATTGGTGCCGAACTGGACGGCCGCCGTCGGCACCAGGGTCACGCCTTTGAGGGTGTCGGCCAGCAGGCGAACATTGACGAACTGATTGGGGAACAGCGACTGGTCGCGGTTCTCGTAGCGGGCCTTGAACTTCAAGGTGCCGGTGGTGACATCGATCTGGTTATCCAGGCTTTGCAGCACGCCGCTGGCCTGCAGCTTCACATCGCCGCGGTCCCAGGCCTCGACGGGCAGTTTCGCCCCGCTGCGATACCGGGCGAGCACCGTGTCGAGGTTGTTTTCCGGCAAGGTGAACACGACGCTGATGGGTTGGGTCTGGGTGATGACTGCCAGGGCCGTGGTGTCGTTGGCCGCCACCAGGTTGCCGGTGTCCAGTTGGCGCAGGCCGACGCGCCCGGAGATGGGCGCGCGGATCTTGGTGAATTCGAGGTTGAGCTTGGCGTCGTTGACCGCTGCCTGGTTGGTCTTGACCGTGCCCTGGTACTGGCCCACCAGCGCCGCGGCGGTGTCGAGGGTCTGCTTGGCAATACTGTCTTCGGCGTACAGGCCGCGATAGCGCTCAAAGTCTACCTGGGCATTTTTCAGCTGGGCCTGGTTCTGCAACAGCGTGCCTTCGGCCTGGAGCAAGGCGTTCTGGTACGGACGCGGGTCGATCTCGGCCAACAAGTCCCCGGCCTTGACCATCTGCCCTTCTTCGAAAGCGATCTTGACCAGTTCGCCACCCACGCGGCTGCGCACGTTGATGGTATTGAGGGCCGTGACCGTGCCCAGCGCCTTGAAGTACAGCGGGAAATCCCCGGTCACCGCCGGCGCCACCCGCACCGGAATCGGCCCCGTCGCCCCACCGAACCCTGGCCGCATGCCACCCGAACGCCCCACTTGCCCCGCCGCGGCTTTATCCCCTGCCCCAGGCTTCTGCGCCGAGCCACTGGGCCAGAACTTCCAGGCCAGCGCCGCGACCACCAATACGATGAACAGGCCGAACAGCCAGCGACGGGAATTGCGGGAAACAGAGGATTGCATGGAGTGATCAACCATTGGGCGCGTGGACTTCTTTTACGGGAGGCTGAACGATAAGCACTGGCGGGTGTTTAGCAAAGCGCCTTTACCGGCAATTTACGTTGGGCTTACCTAGCACGTAGTCGGCTAACGCCTTGAAGCACAAAAGAAAACGGCCTGGACAGGGCCAGGCCGTTAACAATTGTAATAAATACCTTATTTCAGAACGGCCAGCGCAGCGTCGTAGTTCGGCTCTTCACCGATTTCCTTGACCAGCTCGCTGTGCAGCACGGTGTCGTTTTCGTCCAGCACCACCACGGCGCGGGCAGTCAGGCCTTTCAGCGGGCCATCGGCGATTGCCACGCCGTAGTCCTGGATGAACTCGGCACCGCGCAGGGTCGACAGGTTCTGGACGTTTTCCAGGCCTTCGGCGCCGCAGAAACGCGCCTGGGCAAACGGCAGGTCGGCGGAGATGCACAGCACCACCGTGTTGGTCAGGCCGTTGGCCTGGGCATTGAATTTGCGCACGGAGGTGGCGCAAGTCGGCGTGTCGACGCTTGGGAAGATGTTCAGCACTTTGCGCTTGCCGGCGAAGTCTTTCAGGGAAACGTCCGACAGATTGCCGGCAACCAGGGAAAAGGCTGGCGCCTTGGAACCGGCTTGTGGCAACTGGCCGTTGACTTGGACCGGGTTGCCTTTGAGGGTGACTTGAGCCATGAACGGATTCCTTCTGACAGGTTTGAAAATGATGAGGCCGGAGTTAACCACGAAATGCTTGCGCGACCTACCGCTGGACATAAAAAGACATGGTGTCGCCATCCTGTGTAGGAGCTGGCGAAGCCTGCGATCTTTTGATTTTTTGATCTTTTGATCTTTCGCTTGAGATTCAAATGTCTGGGGAAAGATCGCAGCCTCGTTGCACTCGACAGCTCCTACATCGCTCCTACATGGCTCCTGCGTGCTTCTACGCAGTGCGTACCGGAGCTATTTGGGTTATTTAGCCTTGAATTTCAGAAACGACTGATGCAGATCCGACGCCCAGCCATCGATGACCCCTTTGACGTCATCGGGCTTCATCACCTGGGACTCGTTGGACAACGGCTTGCCGGTGCCCTTGCGTACCACTTGGGCGACCACTGCGTTATTGCCTCCGTCGAGAAAGACCGCTTCGGTGCCCAGGGTGGTTTCCTGGTCGCGAATGCCGCTGGCCGTGCTGACAGCGGCCGCTACCAGCGCAATCGGGATCACCTCATAAGGTTTCAAGCCTTCGGTCTTGCTGCCGACAGCCGTGATGGCCGCCCGCATCACCAATACCCCCGGCCCGGGAGCTGTCGCCAGGGGCAGGGATTTTCCCGCTTCGCGCTTGAGGGCCTGGTCGTAATAAGCGGTGATACCCGACAGCGTGGCCTGGGGGATCTTCACGGTCGGCTGCGGCTTGGGGTAAAGCTGTGTCGGCTCGATATAGAGACTGGTGTATTTGCCCGGGTCGATCTTCGGATCGACCCAACGCATCACCTCGGCCCCGGACGGCGACTTCTCTTGCTTGAGCCGGCTGTAATCCCCCAGGAACCCGGAGTACTCATCCGGTTGGGTGACTTTGCTGGAGCAGCCCGCCAAGGCGAGCGAGGCAATGAAAACCGTGCCGATCATCGATGAAAACTTCATGCTGTCACTCCTGTAAGCCACACGAGGCGGGGCCGGAACTACAGGTATAGCCAATGGACAGGTTTTTGCCTGCGCTGTCATTCAGCCGCGTTCGCGTGGTATCAGGCTCTGCAACTGTTGTGCGAGGAAGTCGGCATCGAAAGCAAACGTGTCGGGGTCCTTCAACCCGTTGGTCCGGCGCCATTGCCATTGCACCGATGGCGGTTGGCAAACCAGGGAAATACTGCCGTGCCGGGTCGCCGCCAGGCCAATGATCGACAAGGAAATCTGCCCACCCGCGCCCATCACCTCCGGCACGAACTCCACCGGTCTACCGGTAATGGTCAAGGTCAGTTTTTCAGTCTTGAAACCGGATGTCTCTACCGGGGCGCTCGGCCCGTGCGCCACATAGGTTTCACGGCTCAGTTCCAGCAGGCCGAGCGCCATGACGGGTGCCAGCCATTGCTCGATTTGCCCGTACAACGCCTTGATCTGCTCTGCCCAAACCGTCGACTGGGCCTGGTGCAGTTGTTTCTTGTGCGCTTCGCTGTCGGCGTAGTGACGAAGCATCTCGCCCAATTGCTGTACATCGTCCATGGGCCGGTCCTCGATAAGGGAGTATTGCGAAGCGCGATGATGACAGGTTCAAGACGTTGGCGTACGTAAAAGCCCTCTTTGCCCGCGCGCGGGGGGCTTCAGCGCAACCGCGCCATGGCCAGGGTGTCCACCCAGCGACCGTCACGCACGGCGTAGTCGCGCATCAGGCCTTCGGTTTCGAAGCCAAACTTGCGGTACAGCCCGATGGCCGCTTCGTTGTCGGCGTACACCGTCAACTCGACCCGCCGCAGGTTCATCCAGTTGTCCGCGACGTCCAGCGCGGCAGCCAGCAGCATCGAACCCACGCCCTTGCCCTGCCAGGCGACAGCCACGCCCATGCCGAGGCTGCCGCAATGGGCACGACGCACACGTAAGAACTGCTCCAGCCCCAGGTTGCCGATGACTTCACCCTCGTACAGGGCCACCAGTTTCAATGAACGCTCGTCGTCCATCGCCAGGCGTTTGCGCCAGACTTCGGTGGACTGGAACGGCATCTGCAGCACCTGGCGAGTCACCGCCGGGTCGTTGTAGAGCGCGGTGACACCGGCGATGTGGGCTTCAGTGAAGCGAACGAGGGTGATCGATGATTCGGACATGCAGCTCCTCCCTGGAGACGTGACAAGGCCGACCACTATAAGCCACGCCAGGCGCTAGGGGGAACCTGTGGGAGCGAGCCTGCTCGCGAAGGCGGCGTACCTGTCAACATCGGGATTGATTGATCCACCGCTTTCGCGAGCAAGCTCGCTCCCACAGGATGATCGTGCTACCCGCTAGGTTTGGAACCAATCCCGGCGCTCATCCAGGGTGTGATGGATCAGTTCGCGAAGCATCTGCACCTCTGGCGAGCCTTCGGCCTGGGCGTTGAGGGCCATCCACAAGTGCCGCTGCATCGGCAGGCCGAACACTTGCGGCAATGCCACCAGGCCTCGGTCGAAACGACTCATGTACTGCGGCAACAGGCCGATGCAGGCGCTGCAGCGAATCATTTCCAGCATCAATTCGTAGGATTGCACCTGCGCCACACCGGCTCGGCGCTGGTCTATCAGGGCGTTCCACGGAGCGAAGCCATCCACGTCTCGGTCCGCCTGCCATTGCACCAGCATGTAGTCGTTCAGATCGTCCAGGCACTCCGGGCGCGTGGCCGGTCGTGAGTAGCGCTTGGCGATGTGCGGCACATAGTCCAGCCGCGCCAGTCGATCCGCCGGCAACGTGGCGAAGCTCGGCCCAGGCACCGACACGTGGGCATCGCTCAACCAGAGCACCAGGTCGGCGCTGACGGCTTGCAGCGCCAGTTCGCTGTCCAGGGTGATGATCTGCAGCCGCACGCTGGCGTTGCGCCGCAGCAACGAGATCAGGTCGCGTCCCAGGATGTCATGCAGAATCGACTCGGCCACGGCGAGGCGAATCAAGGGTTGATCGTTCAGCGGCGGCGCGCTTTCGTGAGCCAGTGTGATCAATCGCGCCTGCAACTGCCGGCCTTCACGAGTCAGGGTCAAGGCGCTGCCCTGGAAGCTGAACAGCGAGCGTTGCAGCCGCATCTCCAACTGCGCCAACTGCTTGCGCAGCCAGGTTGCCTTGACGTTGAGGCTGCGGGCCGCTTGCATGAAGCAGCCGCAACGGGCGCTGACCAGGAAACACTGCGCCACCTGCGGCTCGATACCGCCGGCCAATGTCAGCCAGGGATCGGGGGCACGCAACGGCGTGTGGTATGTGGTGACAGCCTGGCGTCCTGCGGGCTCGGTGAAGGTCATGGGTGACTCCCTGTCGGTTGTGCGAATACATGGGGCTGTGCAGGAGCTCTGTAGGAGCTGTCGAGTGCAACGAGGCTGCGATCTTTCCCCAAGCACTTGAGTCTCAAGCGAAAGATCAAGATCAAAAGATCGCAGGCTTCGCCAGCTCCTACAGGGCCCAGCGCGAGCTTGGGTGTAGACCTGCCTAAAGCCCCTCCTCCAGCACCTTGCTCAACTGCGCGCCGTCGATGCTCAACGTGGCCGTGTCAAGCATGCCGTCCAGGTAGGCCTTGGCGATCTGTTCCTGGCGCTGGGCGCGCAGGGCCTGGGTCAGGCGTTCGCGGACGTCGTCCAGGGTCGCTTCGCGGGCCGGCTGTTGTTCGGTGAGCTTGACGACATGGAACCCCGCCGGGCTCTGTATCGGCTCCGACACCGCGCCGACCTTCAGGCGCGCCACCGCCTCACGCACCGGCGGGACCAGTTGCTGCAAGGGCTGGAAACCACTGTCACCGCCGCGCTCGGCACTGGTGCGGTCCTGGGAAAAACGGCTGGCCAGGGCGCCGAACTCAGCAGGCGATGCCTGGGCTTTCTTGCTCAACTCCAACGCTTGCCGGCGCACCGCCTCCACGGTTTGCGGCTCGGTGGCGGCCAGGAAAATCTGGCTGACGCGGTACAACGCCGGCGCGGTCCAGTTGGCTTTCCCGGCGTCGTAAGCCTGCTTCAACTCGTCTTCACTGGGATACCCGGCGGGCACCTGGCTGACCGACTGCAAGTAGTCGCGAAACACAATCTGCTCAGCCGCCGCCCGCGTCTGGCGCTCCACCTCGGGCCGCTCGCGCCAGCCCTGGGCGTCGGCCTGCTCCAACACGGCTTTTTCCGCCAGGCGCGCACGGATCCAGCCTTCCAGCGCAGCCCGATTGCCACGCATTTGCTGGCGAACCTCGGGGGCCAGTGCGGCCAGCAAGGTCTTGAGTTCATCGGGGCTGACGTGCTGGTTGCCCAAGCGCGCCAGGCTCGGCGAGTCGGCCGTAGCAACGCTGACGGCCTGTACCGCGGCGACCGGATCGCTTCCCGGCCGCAGGCTCAGCACCAGCGCCACGGCGAGCAGCCCCAGTGCCGCGGCGCTGATGACGAAGGTCGGCTTCTTCACGATGCGACGGCCTCCTCCGCTGGCGCCTCGACGGGCTCGACCGGGGTTTGCAGGCGCGCCGCGTTCTGGCTGTATTCACGCAGGTAGACAATGAACTCCTGCAACAGTCGATCCCACAGTTCCAGGTGGCTGCGCAAATGGTCGGCGCTCACGCCTGCCGCGACCACCACGTCCATTTCCATCACCAGGAATTCGCCTTGCAGCGACAACCGGGCAAAGCGGCGCGAGGCGTTCCACAGCTCCACCAACCCAGCCGGCAACTCGCCCTGTACCCGCAAGGCGCAGCTGAAGGTGAAGTCCAGGTATTGGCCGGCTGTCGGCGCAGGATTACCCAAACGCACGGCAAAGCCGATGCCCTGGCTGGCGCTGAGCAGTTGCACGATGCCGTTCTGCTCGGTTTCGTTGACCCGATAGCCCGCGGCCTGCAACCACTCGGTCAGGGATTTTGTACCGACATGTTCAATCATTGAGGTCATGCTCGCTTCTTCCTTGTTCTGTTCAGTGAGAGATCGAGGCCTGGGGCGCATCGAAACGGTTCTTGTAGAGATCATCGCCAAAGCCCTGGGCCAGCTCTTCGAAACGCACCCGGGCCTTGGCCGCGAACGGCTGGCGGATCTTCATGATGTCGGTCACATCAATGGTTTCGTAGGCATGCAGCAGCGTCTTGGCGACTTCGTACATTTGCTGATTCTTGACCGAACATTGCTGCACTTGTGTGTCACGCTCGGTCAATTGCGCCTCCAGGCGGGCGCGCTCGGCCTCTTTGCCACGGGCCAGGGTCAACAGTTCTTCATAGGCTTTCTTGAATTTGCCGATCTGCTCGTTGCTCGCCGCCACTTGGGCCTGGGCCTGGCTTTGCAGGCTTTGCTGGTGCCCGGACAGTTGTTCGGCCAGGGCTTGGGCCTTGGTCAATTGCGCGGTCAACTGCTTGATCTGCGCCTGGGCTTCCTTGGCCTGGCTCTCGGCCGCCTGACGAGCGGCGCTGGCCTGGGCCTGCTCGCTTTGCAGGGTTTGCAACTGCGCGGTGGTGCTGCGCAGTTGTGCCCGCAGCCGTTCTTCCAGACCTTCGCCGTGCGCCACGCCACTGAGCAGCAGGCCCAGCGTCAGCAACGCCACCGGGCATGGGTATTTGGCTCGCCTTTTCATGAGGCCTCCCTGCGCTTAGAAGCGCGTGTTGATTTCAAGCTGCAAGACATCGATGTCGTACGGCGCGCCGTACACCGCTTCGGAACTCAACCAGCGACCCGTGGCGAAGACGTTGCTCGCCAGGCCATAGTTGCCGCCCAGGAAATACCCCTTGGCGTTGGTGCCGCCCAGATGGAATGACGAGTCGTTGAAGCCGTCCGGCAAGGCATCGGGCTGGATGTACTTGTAGCCGGCGAACAGGTTCCAGTCGCCCTCGCGCTTGAGCTCCAGCGAGTTGCCGAGGGTGAACTGGAGCATCCAGGCGTTGGCGCCGCTTTCCACCTCGCCACCGCTGTCCAGGTTGTTCGCGAATTGCCCGGCGGAACGCTTGCGCATTTCGCCCTCGTCGTAGCCCAGGTTGTGAACGTAGTGGGCCTGGCTGCGCAGTTTCAGGTCTTCGGGCAGATCAGTGTCCCAGGCAACATTCAGGTCCAGCAGGTTGAATTCCGAGGCCAGGCCGACGTATTGCGGCTGCGGCGTGGTGGACGGGTTGAGCGGATTGGGCGTGATGTCGCGCAGCAGGAACACAGTGTTGCCCTTCTGCATGAACGCCACGCGCGAACCGTCGCTGTCGCAGCCTGGATCACCGGCCCAAGGCTGGCACGGCGAAGAGCGCTGGCCTTCGATGTCGTCGAAGCGGTAATAGGCTAACGCGCCCTTGATCCGGTTGCTGTCGTTGATGGCCCAGTTGGCCCCCAGTTGCGCACCATACAGCCACTTGTTGTCGCTCTCTTCCTTGTCGCTGCCATTGCTGGTGCTGGTGTCGTTGGTGTACTCCACCGGGAATGCGCCGACGGTGCCGAACACGCCCCAGTCCTGATTGAGCTTGTGGTTGAAGTTCGCCGCCACGCCATCGAAGTTCAGATCACCGGAATACAACAGGTCGCTGGAGAAAAACGGGTTGGCGAAACGCCCGCCGGTCAGGGTCAATTCGTCCGATGGCTTCCAGGTCAGGTAGCCCTGGTCGAGCCAGATATCTTTCTTGCCAAAACCACCACCGAGGGTCTGGGTGGTGGACACCGGATTGTTGTCCGAGCCGGTGCCGATGCGGATACCCGCGGTCCATTGCGGGGCAATCACGGCCTTCATGCCCAGGCGGGCGCGCAGGCGGAACAGGTTCTCGCGGTCTTCACGGGTGTTGAGCAACGGCGGCAGGCTGGAGCTGCTGTTAGGGTTGACGTCGTAGGGCCCCTTGTCATTGAGCCGGGCGAAGTCGACGATTTCGTTGCTGTTGGTGCCCGAGTAATAGCGCGACTCATCCCGCAGGCGAATGTCGCCGTCAAAACTGATGCGCGAGACCCAGTCCGGGAAGGTGTTGGGCTGGGCCCAGTTTTCCTGCTTGGCGGTGGCCATGACTTCAGCCTTGACCTGGTCGCGGATCTGCTCACGCACGATGTTCGGCACGTATTGCACCCGCACGTCCCCCGGCGCACCGACCGGCGCTGCGGCCACCGCCGTGGCCGCCTGGCGGGCCTGCACGGCTTCCCGTTCAGCCTGGGCGATCAAACCATCGGCCTGGTCCTGTTTCAATACGCCCTGCTGCACCAGCAGGCGGATCAGATTGATCGTGGCGTTTTCCGAGGGCGCCGGGGCGGCGGCCGCGTGCCCGGCCAGGCTCAGGACCACCAGGCCGATCGCCCACGATAATCGATTCACATTGGAAATCATCTGCACACAACTCCTGTTGGCAAACTTTCAAATAGTCGGTTAACCCGGCCGCCGTCCCTGCAAGGACAAGCGCACGGGTAAAGTCAGGGAGGCCGGTGGCCGTTCACTCAAATGGGGCGCGGCACGCAGGGCGGAAATCACTTGTTCGTCCACTTGCCGGTTGCCGCTGGACTTGACCAGCTCGACCCGGGTGATTTCGCCCACCGCGCTGAGCCAGACATCGGCCTGCAGCGAGAACGCCAGGCTGCGCAAATCGGGGTTTTCCCGCAGCAAGCGCTGGAAGGTAAACGCCAGGAACTGGCTGTAGGTGCCATTGCCCAGGCGTCCACCCCCTGCCCCGGCCATGCCGCCGCCCTTGCCGGCGCCGATGTTGAAGGCGTCGTTGCCGGACTGGGCATCGCCGTCCATTTGCATCGGGTTCGCCAGGTCGTCCACCGGCGACGGCGGTGCTTCTTCTTCGGGCTTGACCTCTTCAGGCTCCGGGGTCGGTTCTGGCTCGACCACCTTCTCCTCGACCTGGGGTTCCGGCTCCTTGGGTT
>NZ_CAKKMI010000062.1:0-35872 GCF_918698105.1 Pseudomonas brassicacearum
GTGTGGCGGGGATTCGGGCGTTTTGGCCTGGGGCTTGATTTTGTGGTGTAACCGCTGACGCCATCGCGAGCAAGCTCGCTCCCACAGGGTTCTGTGAACGCCGAAGATCCAGTGTGGGAGCGAGCTTGCTCGCGATGGCGGCCTCAAGAACGATTCAGCCCTCAGGCTTGGCCGCCGCCACCCAAAGCACCTCCGCCACCCCTTGCCGTCGGGCAATGACCCGCGCGGCCACGAACAGCAGATCCGACAACCGATTGATATAGGCCAGCCCCGGCCCGGCCAGCGGCTCCATGGCGTTCAATTGCTGGCAACGTCGTTCGGCGCTGCGGGCCAGGCTGCGGCAGACGTGGGCCTGGGCCACCAGCGCCGAGCCACCGGGCAGGATGAAATTTTCCAGCGGCCCCAATTCCTCGTTCCACACATCAATCGCGGTTTCCAGTCGCTCGACTTCTGCCATGTTCAGCGCCTGATAGGCCGGCATGGCCAGTTCGCCGCCGAGATCGAACAGCCGGTGCTGACAAGGTTTCAGCACCTCGATGACCTCCTTCAGTGCCGGGTATCGACCCATTTCAGCGGCCAGGCCGGCCAGCAACAACCCCAGTTGGCTATTCAGCGTATCCACTTCGCCGATGGCCTCGACCCGTGGGTGGTCCTTTGCCACGCGGCGACCATCGCCCAACCCGGTTTCACCTTTGTCGCCGGTGCGGGTGTAAATCTTCGACAGGCGAAAACCCATGCTCAGCGCTCCAGTTGTCTGTTTTCCTGCGGCACCAGCGAAGTGCCCGCCAGGGGCAGGCGCAAGGTGAAGCAGGTGCCTTGGCCCGGCGCCGACTGCACTTCCATCTGGCCCTTGTGGTTGTTAGTGATGATGAAATACGAGACCGACAGCCCAAGGCCCGTGCCCTGGCCGATCTCCTTGGTGGTGAAGAAGGGCTCGAAGGTGCGTTTGCGCACGTTCTCGCTCATGCCGATGCCGTTGTCCTCGACCTGGATTTCCGCCCACGGCGGATTCAACCGTGTGCGCAGGATGATGCGTCCCGGTTCGCTGTCGTCCTGGCGTTGATGGATCGCCTGGGCGGCGTTTTTCAGCAGGTTGAGCAGCACCTGTTCCAGCTCGTTGGCTGTGCCGGGCACCGGGCCCAGGTTCGGGTCGAATTGACGGATGATCGCCTGGCCCTTGAAATCGAAACCAATGGCCAGGTCGAAGTCGTTGCCGGCGATTTCCACCGCTTGGTCGATCAGCGCCGGCAGGTCGCAAGGCGCCATCTGCCGGGTGCTGCGACGACTGAAGCTGAGCATGTGGGTGACGATTTTCGCCGCCCGGGCGCCGGCCTGCTGGATGCCGTCGAGCAACTGCGGGATCTCCCGACCCTGGAGGTATCGATTGACCTCCTCTAACGGGATACCCAGCAGCTCGGCCTGTTCGAGGTTCTTGGGCAGGTCCGGCGACAGGCGTCGGCGGATGTTCTGCACGTTGTGCAGGATTGCCCCCAACGGGTTGTTGATTTCATGGGCCATGCCCGCCGCGAGGCCGCCGACCGAGAGCATTTTCTCCGATTGCACCATCATTTCTTCCAGCGACAGGCGCTGGGTGATGTCATCGATCCGGATGACCACGCCACGCCCGGCGCCGCCCATCAGTGGGTAGAAGGTGAGGGCGTAGTGCCGGGCTTCGTCGTCCTTGGTCCAGGTGACGCGTTCGATCTTGGCCACCGTGTGCTGCTCGACGGTCTGCTTGAGCTGCGGTAGGTAGGGTTTGAGCGGTTCGAAGGCGAGGAAAATCGGCTGGTTCAGCGCCTCGTCCAACCGTGTGCCGGAGAGGGCGCTGGCTTCCTGGTTCCATTGGGTGACATAGAGCTGTTCATCGAGGGCGATCAGTGCCGACGGCATCGAGTCGATGATGCTGTTGAGGTAATTCTGAAAGCCGGTGAGTTTTTTCTCGATCTTGCTGCGCACCTGGACTTCCAGCTCCAGCTTGCGATTGGTATGACGGGTTTCTTCCGCCAGGCCCTGGGCCTGGTCGTAGGCGGCCTGGGAGTCGTCCCGGGCGCGCTTGAGTTGCTGCTCCCGGGCTTCGATCCGCGACAACATGGTGTTGAACGCCTCGGCCAGGCTGCCGATTTCATCGTGGTTGCCGCGTGCGGCACGCAGGGCATAGTTCTCTTCGCGGGTGACCTGGCGTGACAGTTCTTCAAGTTGATGAATCGGCTGGGTGATCAGGCGCTTGATCTGCTGGGCAATGATCAGCCACAGCAACACGCTGAAAATCAGGATGCCGAGGCTGGCAGTCAGGGTGCCGGTGTAGAATGCGGTCGGCAATTCGCTGCTGGCCACCAGTAGCAAATGGCCGGGCAGCGTGCCGGGACGGGGCAGGGTAATGACCTGGTTGCTGCGAAATTCACCGGCCTGCCAAGCCTGCATATTGCGGTAATGGTCCGGCAGCTTGAGTTTTTCGGCATGTTGCAGCTGCGCCAAGCGTTCGCCCTGGCCGTCGTACAGTGCCGCCGCCCGCAGCGGTGCGTAGCTGTTGAGCTCGTCGAGCAAGCGTTGGGCGCTTTGTGGCGATTGCAGGGCGTCGGAGATCAGGCTCGGGTTGGCCACCAGCCGGCCAATGGTCTGCAGGGCCTGGGGCGCCATGCTTTCCTGGGAGATGTAGTAGGCGGCGCTGATAAAGGTCAGGTTGGCCACCAGCAGGACAGTGGTCAACAACACCAACAGGGCGGCCAGCAGTTTCTGGCCGACCGGGAGGTTTTCAAGGCGCTGGCGCAATGGCATCAGACTCGTCGCTAAGAAGGAATACGAGGGCCAGCGTAGCCGCTGCTCAGTCGCTGGGCAATCCGAGGTTGTGCAAGTGGACAATCAGTCGCTGGCGCAGTTGTTCCAGGTGCGGCACGCTCAGTTCATGGCGTTGGGCGACCTTGCAGGCGTAACCGAGCAAGTAGCTGATTTCGGTGCGGCGCCGATTGGCGACGTCCTGGTACATCGAGGAGTAATTGGCGGCCGTGGCCTGGATCACCCGTTCGACTTCCGGCTGCAACTCTTCGGCCGCCGCGGGCTGGCCGCAGCGTTCGAGCAGGTCGGTGAGCTCTGCGCACAGGGTCGCCACTTCGCAGCGGTGTTCCTGCAAGCCGCCGTTCTTGCAGTGGTACAGCACGGTCAGCGGGTTGATTGCGCAGTTGAGTGCCAGCTTGCGCCAGAGCCGGGTGAGGATGTCGGCGCTCCATTCGTGGGCAATGCCGGCGGCGGTCAGGTCGTCGAGCCAGAACGGCGCCACTGGGTGAGCAGGATCGCCCAGCCAGGTGTAGCCGTGGCCGGCGAACACCACGCGCCAGTCACCGTCGCGGAACGCGCCTTCGGTGCTGGAGGCGCTGATGCACCGGGCTTGGGGTACGCAATTGGCCACCGCGTCCTGGCTGCCGAGGCCGTTCTGCAACAGGATCAGTTCCGATTCGGCGTCCAGGCGATGGGCCACCGAGGCCACGGCCGCTTCTGCGTCGTAGGCTTTGCAGGCCAATAGCAGGCGCCTGATCGGTTCCGGGCTGTCCGCCGTTTCGCCAGGCACCGGGTAGCTCTGCGCCAGGCCCTGTTCCACCAGCGTCAGGCCGCCGGCACTGCGGTAGGCCTGCAAACGCGCTTCGTTGCGCAGCACCAGCCGCACCGGCAACCCGGCCCGGGCCAGACGCGTGGCCCACAACGTGCCGAGACTGCCGGCCCCCAGCACATGCCAGGTGGTGGACATCAGTTTTTTACTCGGATTGGCGCAGGCATCTGGGGGCTCGCAGTGTCGGCAGGAAAAGAGCCGTTATAATGAGCCCGATTTTAACCACAAGCCAAGCGCGCGCCGTTGATACTGGCGCGCCTTTTTATTTGGAGAACACTACATGCCGTCATTCGACGTGGTATCCGAACTGGACAAGCACGAAGTCACCAACGCGGTTGAAAACGCCGTCAAGGAACTCGACCGTCGTTATGACCTCAAGGGCAAGGGCAGTTTCGAGTTCAAGGAAAAAGACCTGACCGTGAACCTGACCGCCGAAGCCGATTTCCAGCTCGAGGCGATGATCGAGATCCTCAAGCTGGCGCTGGTCAAGCGCAAGATCGACGTGCAGTGCCTTGAGGTCAAGGACGCCTATGCCTCGGGCAAGCTGATGAAACAGGAAGCCGTGCTCAAGGAAGGCATCGACAAGGAACTGGCGAAGAAGATCGTCGCTCATATCAAGGACGCCAAGCTCAAGGTGCAAGCCGCCATCCAGGGCGAGCAGGTGCGGGTCACCGGCAAGAAGCGTGACGACTTGCAGGAAGCCATTGCGGCATTGCGCGCCAAGGCATTCGACATGCCCCTGCAATTCAATAACTTCCGCGACTGACCCCTTCGGTTATAGGGAAACACTGTGGCGAGGGGACTTGCTCCCGCCGGGCTTGTGTAGGAGCTGCCGAAGGCTGCGATCTTTTGATCTTTTGATCTTTCGCTTGGGACTCAAGTGTCTGGGGAAAGATCGCAGCCTCGTTGCACTCGACAGCTCCTACACAACTCCCAGGCTTGCGCGCCACAAAATGCTGCGTGCAACAGGAATAGGAGAGAAAGATGGACTTGAACGCTGAAGTGGACAACCTGGTCAAGGCTTCCCAAGCCTGGATTCCGTTGGTCATGGAATACGGCAGCCGCGTGTTGCTGGCCGTCATCACCCTGGCCATCGGCTGGTGGTTGATCAACAAAGTGACGCAGAAACTGGGCGCGCTGCTGGCTTTGCGTAACGCCGACCTGGCGCTGCAAGGGTTTATCAGTACCCTGGCCAACATCATCCTGAAGATATTGCTGATCGTCAGCGTCGCTTCGATGATCGGTGTGGAAACCACTTCGTTCGTCGCTGCCATCGGTGCCGCCGGCCTGGCGATTGGCCTGGCCTTGCAAGGTAGCCTGGCGAATTTCGCCGGTGGCGTGCTGATCCTGCTGTTTCGCCCGTTCCGCATCGGTGACTGGATCGAAGCCCAGGGTGTGGCCGGTACGGTCGACAGCATCCAGATCTTCCACACCGTGATTCGCACCGGTGACAACAAGACCGTTATCGTGCCAAACGGCAATCTGTCGAACGGTATCATCACCAACACCAATCGCCAGCCGACCCGCAAGGTTGTGTTTGATGTCGGCGTGGATTACCAGGCTGACCTGCAAAAAGCCCGGGAAGTGTTGTTGGCGTTGGCCAAGGATGAGCGCGTGCTGGCTGATCCAGCGCCTGAAGCGGTGATTTCCACCTTGGGCGACAGTTCCATCACCGTGTCGCTGCGCATTTGGGTCAAGACGGCGGATTATTGGAACGTGATGTTCATGCTCAATGAACAGGCGCGGGATCGCTTGAAGGCGGAGGGTATTGATATTCCGTTTCCACAGCGAGTGATTCGGGTGGTTCAGGAAGGGCCAGCGCAATAATATTCGACTATAACTTGGCGCTAGGGTCAGGTTATGGTTAGTTAGCTTGCTAATTAACAAGTTGCGTTAAAGCTGACATGCGGTGGATATAAAAAAACCGCTCACCTGGATCAGGTGAGCGGTTTTTGTTTGTTGCGGGTGCAGCTATCGAACTAGCACTGAATTACAAGATGCTCAGTGGGTATTCGACGATTACGCGGAAGTCGTTGTTGTCGTTGCCGTTGATGTCGTTATAAGAGGTATTAGCACGGTAGAACGCGCTACGAACGCGGAAAGACAGGTCTTTCGCTGGGCCGCTCTGCATAACGTACTTGGTTTCGAAATCCAACTCGTGCTCTTTACCCTCACCGTCAGCAGTGGAGATGTTGTCACCTTTGACGTAACGAGTCATGAAGCTCAGGCCAGGAACGCCGTAAGTCTTCATGTTCAGGTCGTAACGAGCCTGCCAGGAGCGCTCGTCTTCGCCGTTGAAGTCGGAGTACTGGATGGAGTTGGCGAGGAAGATAGTGCCATTGCCGTCAGCACCGTAGGCGTAACCACTGGAGCCAGTGGAGCGCTGGTGGGCCAAGGTGAATTTGTGAGCACCGATGCTGTAGGCTGCTGCAAGGGACCAGATGCGGTTGTCAACGTCACCGCTGAGTTCCTGACCCTGGCTCTTTGTATCATAGCCGTTGAAGTCGAAGTTCAGGGACTGATCTTCGTTAATCGGCAGGGTATAGTTCAGGTTGATGTATTTCTTTTTGTAGTAGTCTTCGATATCCGAAGCAGCTACACCGGCTACAAAATTGTCGGTAAATTGGTAGGTTGCACCAGCAATGTCTGCGGATTTCAAGCCCGTGCCGTTGATGCTGTCGTGCCCCATGTGATTCTGTCCGCTGATCGCGGTAAACCGACCAGCGCTCAGTTCCAGACCTTTGATTTCCTTGCTGGTGATCAAGGTCCCGGTGGCGACTTCTGGAAGCAGACGGCTGTCATCGGTGGAGAAGACAGGGCTGGCAACGTATTGGCTGCCGTACTTCAGGACGGTATCGGAGATACGGAACTTGACTGCACCGCCACCGATCGATTGGGTGTCTTCTGGCCGGCCTTCGCTATCGGCACCGAACATGCCATTACCAGTACGGCCACGGCCGCTGTCCAGTTTGACCATGCTGTTGACCAAGGCGTCCACACCGAAACCAACGGTACCTTGGGTGAAGCCAGACTCGTACGTAGCACGCACGGCAAGGCCAGTTTCTTCACGATAGCTTTGTGAGGCGCTTGAGTTGTTCTTGAAGTCACGGTTCATGTACAGCATACGGCTCAGAACGTTCAAGCTCTGATCTTCAAAAAAGCCCTTGGATTCTTCCTGGGAAGAGGCCATTGCGAACTGCGAGGTACTGGCCGATACAGCCAGTGCGATCATGCTCCACTTCATCACGCGCATCGTGATTTGCTCCTTTGGTTTTTAGAAGAGTACTGCCGTCCCACCTGTTTTTTTATCTGGGCGGCTCTTTCTTTTTGTGTCGGCGCAAACTTATATCACGTCGACATTCTTTGGCGATACTTGCCCATTCAACCTTTCAGCTTCTTTACGACCATGTCGCCAATGGCTCGATCCATGTCGTATTTCTGCTGCTCCGACGCAACCGTATTCACAACTTTGATGTTGTTTTTCTTTCCGGCATCGGTGTAAAGAGTCCGTCATTACCGCGCTTGAAGCTCCTGAGGGCAGCCTTGCCACTTTAATTTTGTATGTCGGCAGGTTCCCGCTTCCGGCGAGCCCTTTGGACAGTGCGAGTATGAATGCAACAAGCATGCTCAAACCCGTATTTCTTTTACATTTTTTTCACATTTGAACGGTTGACGCGGTGAAACCTCATGAAACCGGGCTCCAAAGGCCTTGTTTTAAATAGGGTTGACTCGTGTGCGGCTCTCGTGTTGGACATCGAAAAACGTGGCAAGACAACCAAAAACGTTACCGGTTCACCCTACCCAGTGAGTAAATCACGGATACTTTGTGCACTGAGCGTAGACGCACTGTGCTGTTTTGGTGCAAAAAATTTTCAAGCTGTACGAAAATCTTACAGCCTCGATGCCTTGCTCGAGCTCTGGCACGGTCCTCTCGAGACCCCGTCATGCCGTCTGCGCCGTGTTGGTGCGTCAGCTTGCACGGCTTGATGCCGCCTGTTGAAAAAAATCACTCGAAGGCCGGGCATCGGGACGGTACGCAGTGATCGATCCGGCGTTCGCGGGTATGCTGCGCATCTGAGTCCGATGCAGGCCTACGGGCCGCCAAACCGGGCAGAACCGATAACGAGCGAGGAGTACACGCGGTGTTCGCTTTAGATCCACGACTGCAACAAGACACATTGCCCATCGGTGATTTCCCGTTGTGCCGGTTGCTCTTGTCCAACGATTCGAACTATCCGTGGTTCATCCTCGTACCGCGGCGGGAAGATATCAGCGAATTGTTTCAATTGGATGACGCCGATCAACAACAGCTGTGGAAAGAAACCACGGCGCTGGCCGAAACCCTCAAGGATTCGTTTGACGCCGACAAGATGAATGTTGCAACCCTGGGTAACGTCGTCAGTCAATTGCACATGCATGTCATCGTGCGCAAGCGTGATGACGCCGCCTGGCCTGCGCCGGTCTGGGGCAAGCACCCGGCCCAGCCCTATAATGCAGGGCAGGTCGCGGCCATTCGTGAACGGTTGCGAGTGGCCTTGACCGATGATTTCAAGTTTCTGGAGGGCTGAACCATGAACCTTGAAGACCGTGTAACCGAGCTGGAAAGCCGCCTGGCGTTTCAGGATGACACCATCCAGGCATTGAACGATGTACTTGTGGAGCAGCAGCGGATCGTCGAGCGCCTGCAGCTGCAGATGGCGGCGTTGCTCAAGCGCCAGGAAGAAATGGCCGGGCAGTTCGAGTCGTTCGAAGAAGAGGCGCCGCCGCCTCACTACTGATTGGGCCCGACGCTCGTTTGACGGGCAATAAAAAACCGCGAGCAGCCAGGCTGCATCGCGGTTTTTTTACGCCTGGATCAGCGGCGCGGCAGCGCGGCGATCACATCTTCGGCCTGCAGGCCCTTGTCGCGGTTCATCACGGAGAACTCCACGCGCTGGCCTTCCACCAGGACGCGATGGCCTTCGCCACGAATGGCCCGGAAATGCACGAAAATGTCATCGCCGGAGTCGCGGGAGATGAAGCCGAACCCTTTGGACGTGTTGAACCACTTCACCGTGCCGGTATCGCGGTTGGACATGTCGTAGTTCTGTGCAGCGGCGGTCGGCGACGACTTCTTGTAGAAGCTGACGGCCAGGTGCAGTGCCACGGCGAGCAGTGCTGCACCCAGGCTGAACAGAATGGCCGGTTGGCCGCCGATTTCCGGCATAGGCGCCAGCAGGGCCAGGGTTTGCAGGGCAACGGCCAGCACCAGCAGGGCGCTGACCAGGTTTTGCAGTTGGTGGCGTGGACCTTTGTTCCAGTAAGGGATAACAGGTGCAAGGGTCAGGTTGAGCAGGCCGAAAAAGGCCAGGTACAGTGCATCGGGGTGTTGCAGGTAAGGTGTGGCTTCGGAACCCAGGCTAGGGATGAAGGACAGCAGCAGGGCAGCTGCGCCCATTAGCAAGTGGACGATTTTCAACATTTTGATTGGCTCACGGTTAAGACAGGTCACAAGGAAGAGCTGGTCGGGTGCGGTTCGCTTCGAAACAATGAGAGGCGTTGGACACGTACCCGAATCAGCCTATGCGCCACGCCCGGGAAAATAGGCGTAGCGACACACTGCCTATTTAACAGCAAAGCCCCGGCCTTCTCAAACTCGTTACGGGCGCGTACCGCGCTGTTCGTCGGCCGAAAAAGACCCGCCGGTGCTTGAAGGTGCAGGTAAACGGCGTTGAATTCCCCAGGGTGTCGGAACCGCCCGCTGTCCCGGCTTGTCGGTTCAGGAGGGCTGGCGATCTGTCGCAGGCCATAGGCGGCCAAAACCACTAGAGTTTGGGGCGTTGTCGAATTCATCACCGTCAGGAGATCAACCAACATGGCAATTGATATCGGTATCAGTGAAGAAGACCGCAAATCCATCGTCGACGGGCTTTCGCGCCTGCTGTCGGACACCTATGTGCTGTATCTCAAGACCCACAATTTCCATTGGAACGTCACGGGGCCGATGTTTCGGACCCTGCACCTGATGTTCGAGGAGCAATACAACGAGCTGGCCCTGGCGGTGGACCTGATTGCCGAGCGAATCCGCGCCCTGGGTTTCCCGGCTCCGGGGGCTTACTCGGTGTACGCGCGCTTGTCTTCTATTAAAGAAGAGGAAGGCGTGCCTGGCGCCGAAGACATGATCCGGCAGTTGGTCGAAGGCCAGGAAGCGGTGACGCGCACGGCCCGTGGCATCTTTCCTTTACTGGACAAGGTCAGCGATGAGCCCACCGCCGACCTGCTGACCCAGCGCATGCAGGTTCACGAAAAGACGGCGTGGATGCTGCGCGCGTTGCTGGAGGGGCAGTAACTCCCGGCAGGTGATGACGTGGCGTGGGCAATATTCCCTGCGTGCGGCGTGTAGGACGACGTAATTCGTCGCCTGCCAGCTGTTGGCTTGTCCTACGTCCATGGTCATAAAGTCGTCTGGAACTGGCGATGCCGTTGAGCTTCCATAGAGCCACAGATGGAGTGTTCCAACTGAGAGGTTCGTATGGCAAAGGAGTGTCAACGGTATGATTCAAGGAAAAGAACCGGGGGAGGGTGTGCATGGGCGTTTCCAGCCCATCAGCGTCGATCCGTTCGTCAGGGGGTTCGATATGGGGTTGGTGCGTCCCCTGGCCCGGTCCATTCGTCTGAACGGGTTCGCCACGTGTCTGCGGCTGGAACAGGTCTATTGGGATATCCTCGGCGACATGGCCCAGCTCAACAGCTGCTCCATCAGTACGTTGCTGTCCCATGTCGACAGGGAGGTGCACCTGCGTCATGGCGGGGTGCGCAATTTCAGCGCGCTGGTGCGTGTGGTTTGCGTGGTGCACAGTTTGAAGGAAACCGGGATGGATCATGGTGCGGCGTAGGAGCTGCCGAAGGCTGCGATCTTTGGATCTTGATCTTGCGCTTGCGACTCAAGTGTCTGGGGCAAGATCGCAGCCTCGTTGCACTCGTCAGCTCCTACACAGCATCCGGCAATGGCCTGTGCGCTTACGGCTGCACAGGCCGCATTTAATGGATATAATCCCGCTCTTTGCCGCAAAGCCCAGCCTTTGCGCGAGTAACCTGATCGCCGAGACAACCCCATGCCGATGTACGACTATCAATGTGCTTCCTGTGGTCATCAGATGGAAGCCATTCAAAAGATCAGCGCGGCACCGCTGGTCGACTGCCCTGCCTGCCAGGCGCCAGAACTGAAAAAGATGCTGTCCATGCCTGGTTTCCGCCTCGGCGGCACAGGCTGGTATGAAACCGACTTCAAGACCGGCGCCAAGAAGAATTTGGCCGGTGGCGACAAAGCTGATTGAGTTGAACACGCGCGAGTGCTTGCACGGGCAGGTCCTCCAACCGAATTTCGAATTACGAGAAGTGAAACCACTACCATGATGCGCAGCCATTATTGCGGCCAACTGAACGAAAGCCTGGAAGGTCAGGAAGTTACTCTTTGCGGATGGGTCCATCGTCGCCGTGACCATGGCGGGGTGATTTTCCTCGATATCCGTGATCGTGAAGGCCTGGCCCAGGTGGTGTTCGATCCGGACCGCGCTGACACCTTCGCCACCGCCGACCGCGTGCGCAGCGAATACGTGGTCAAGATCACCGGCAAGGTGCGCCTGCGTCCGGCCGGTGCCGGCAACGCCAACATGGCGTCCGGCATGATCGAAGTGCTGGGTTACGAGCTGGAAGTGCTCAATGAATCGGAAACCCCGCCGTTCCCGCTCAACGAGTACTCCGACGTGGGCGAAGAGACCCGCCTGCGCTACCGCTTCATCGACCTGCGTCGCCCGGAGATGGCCGAGAAGCTGCGCCTGCGTTCGCGCATGACCACCAGCATCCGTCGTTACCTGGACGAGAACGGCTTCCTCGACGTCGAGACGCCGATCCTGACCCGCGCCACGCCGGAAGGCGCCCGCGACTACCTGGTGCCGAGCCGTACCCACCCCGGCAGCTTCTTCGCCTTGCCGCAATCGCCACAGCTGTTCAAGCAGCTGCTGATGGTGGCCGGGTTCGATCGCTACTACCAGATCGCCAAGTGCTTCCGCGACGAAGACCTGCGTGCCGACCGTCAGCCTGAGTTCACTCAGATCGACATCGAGACCAGCTTCCTCGACGAAAAAGACATCATGGGCCTGACCGAAGGCATGATCCGCAACCTGTTCAAGGAAGTGCTGGGCCTGGAATTCGGCGAGTTCCCGCACATGACCTTCGAAGAGGCCATGCGCCGCTACGGTTCCGACAAGCCAGACCTGCGCAACCCGCTGGAGCTGGTGGACGTGGCTGACCAGCTCAAGGACGTCGACTTCAAGGTGTTCAGCGGCCCGGCCAACGACCCGAAATGCCGTATCGCGGCCCTGCGTGTTCCTGGCGGGGCAAGCATGCCGCGCAAGCAGATCGACGACTACACCAAGTTTGTCGGCATCTACGGTGCCAAGGGCCTGGCCTACATCAAGGTCAACGAGCGCGCCGCGGGTGTTGATGGCCTGCAATCGCCGATCGTGAAGAACATCCCTGAAGCCAACCTCAATGTGATCCTCGATCGCGTGGGCGCGGTTGACGGCGACATCGTGTTCTTCGGCGCCGACAAGGCCAAGATCGTCAGCGAAGCCCTGGGCGCGCTGCGCATCAAGCTGGGTCACGACCTGAAGCTGCTGACCTGCGAGTGGGCGCCGATGTGGGTCGTTGACTTCCCGATGTTCGAAGAAAACGACGACGGCAGCTTCTCCGCGCTGCACCACCCGTTCACCGCGCCGAAGTGCTCGCCTGAGGAGTTGGAGGCCAACCCGGCCACCGCCCTGTCGCGCGCTTATGACATGGTCCTGAACGGTACCGAGCTGGGTGGCGGTTCGATCCGTATCCATCGCAAGGAAATGCAGCAGGCAGTGTTCCGCCTGCTGGGCATCAACGAAGCTGAGCAGGAAGAGAAGTTCGGCTTCCTGCTCGACGCCCTGAAGTACGGTGCACCGCCCCACGGTGGCCTGGCCTTCGGCCTGGACCGCCTGGTGATGCTGATGACCGGCGCCCAGTCGATCCGTGAAGTGATCGCGTTCCCGAAAACCCAGAGCGCGGCCGATGTCATGACCCAGGCGCCGGGTGTGGTGGATGCCAAGGCGTTGCGCGAGTTGCACATTCGTCTGCGTGAACAGCCAAAGGCTGAGTAAGGCTGGCACCTGAGAGGGCGCATCTTCGGATGCGCCTTTTCATTGGAGTCGATATTTCTGATTGCCGGCCACTGCGCACGCGCAGGGCGGGCAATGTTCCAAAGAGAAACGGAGCGAGTTATGGCAGGTCATTCCAAGTGGGCGAACATCAAGCACCGCAAAGAACGTCAGGATGCCAAGAGAGGCAAGATCTTCACCAAGTGGATCCGTGAGCTGACGGTCGCGGCCCGCCAGGGTGGCGGCGACCCGGGTTCCAATCCGCGCTTGCGCCTGGCCCTGGACAAGGCGCTGGGTGCCAACATGAGCCGCGACATCATCGACCGGGCCATCGCCCGTGGCGCGGGTGCCACCGAGGCTGACAACGTTGAAGAGCTGACCTACGAAGGTTATGGCCCGGGCGGCGTGGCGGTGATGGTCGAATGCATGACCGACAACCGCAACCGTACTGCCGCCGCCGTGCGTCACGCGTTCAGCAAATGCGGTGGCAACCTGGGCACCGATGGTTCGGTGGCTTACCTGTTCGAGCGCAAGGGGCAGATCAGCTTCGCGCCGGGCCTCGATGAAGATGCCCTGACGGAGGCGGCCCTGGAGGCCGACGCCGATGACGTGGTCAGCCACGATGACGGCTCGTTCGACGTGTTCACTTCGTTCGCCAGCTTCTATGCCGTGCGCAACGCCCTGGAGGCCGCCGGTTTCAAGCCTGCCGACGCGGAAATCGTCATGCAGCCGACCACCAGTGCCGAACTGGACCTGGAAGGCGCCGAGAAGGTGCTCAAGCTGATCGACATGCTGGAAGACCTGGACGATGTGCAGAACGTCTACTCTAACGCTGACATTCCGGAGTCGGTGGCTGAACAGCTGGGCTGAGAAGGCCTGTTCAAATATTGACGATGGCCAATGATCAACCTGTGGGAGCGAGCTTGCTCGCGATAGTGGTACATCAGTCAACACTGAGCTTGCTGATCCAACGCCATCGCGAGCAAGCTCGCTCCCACAGGTCTGGATAACCCCCCTTCAAACCGCAGGCGCTATGACTTTAATCCTTGGTATCGACCCCGGTTCGCGCATCACCGGCTACGGTGTGGTTCGCGATACCGGGCGTGGCTGCGTGTACGTCGCGTCTGGTTGCATCCGCACCGGGGCGGGTGAACTGCATGAGCGCTTGCAGATCGTTTATCGCGGCGTGCGCGAGGTCATCCAGACATACGGCCCGGTCACCATGGGCATCGAAAAGGTTTTCATGGCGCGCAACGCCGACTCGGCCTTGAAGCTGGGGCAGGCCCGGGGCGCAGCCATCGTGGCGGGCGCCGAGGAAAACCTGGAGATCGCCGAGTACAGCGCGACCCAGGTCAAGCAGGCGGTCGTCGGAACCGGGGCGGCGAACAAGGAGCAGGTGCAAATGATGGTGATGCACTTGTTGAAACTGGTCAGCAAGCCGCAGATCGATGCCTCCGACGCCCTGGCCATTGCCATTTGCCATGCCCATACCCGTTCCAGCCTGCTGCCTCACGGCCTGGGAACCGCACGCAGTCGTGGCGGGCGCCTGCGTCTCTGATAGCATCAGCGCAATCTTTCGTGAGCCCGAGCATCTTGCGCCTGTGTCGTCGGCCTTTATGCTCGTGTTGATATCGCCAGCCAGCAGGCTGGCCAGCACCCAAGGATCTGAAACGTGATTGGACGCTTGCGCGGCACCCTGGCTGAAAAACAGCCGCCGCACCTGATTCTGGATGTAAACGGCCTGGGCTATGAGCTGGAAGTGCCCATGACCACGCTGTATCGCTTGCCGTCGGTCGGCGAGCCGCTGACCCTGCACACCCATTTGGTCGTGCGCGAGGATGCGCAGTTACTCTATGGCTTCGTCGGCAAGCGCGAGCGGGATTTCTTTCGCGAGCTGATCCGCCTCAATGGCGTCGGCCCGAAACTGGCCCTGGCCTTGATGTCGAGCCTGGAAGTCGATGAGCTGGTGCGTTGTGTGCAATCCCAGGACACCTCGGCCCTGACCAAGGTGCCGGGTGTGGGCAAGAAAACCGCCGAGCGCCTACTGGTCGAACTCAAGGACCGCTTCAAGGCCTGGGAGGCGGTGCCGGCGATGTTCGCCTTAGTGCCGAATCAACCGAACCAGCCGGACGCGCCGACGCCAGCGGTCAGCGCCGAAAACGATGCGGTCACCGCGCTGATCTCCCTGGGCTACAAGCCGCAGGAAGCCAGCAAGGCGATTTCTGCGATCAAGGAAAAAGGCCTGAGTACCGAAGACATGATTCGCCGTGCCCTGAAGGGAATGATTTAAGTGATTGAAGCTGACCGCCTGATCGCCGCCACGGGCGCGCCCCGTGACCGCGAGGAAATCCAGGACCGCGCGATTCGTCCAGTCAGCCTGGCCGACTACATCGGCCAACCGACCGTGCGCGAGCAGATGGAGTTGTTCATCCAGGCCGCCCGTGGGCGCAGCGAGTCGCTGGACCACACCTTGATCTTCGGCCCGCCAGGCCTGGGCAAGACCACCCTGGCCAACATCATTGCCCAGGAAATGGGCGTCTCGATCAAGAGCACATCGGGGCCGGTCCTCGAGCGGCCGGGTGACCTGGCGGCGCTGCTGACCAACCTTGAGCCCCATGATGTGCTGTTCATCGACGAAATCCATCGGCTGTCGCCGATCGTCGAGGAAGTGCTGTACCCGGCCATGGAAGATTTCCAGCTCGACATCATGATCGGCGAAGGGCCGGCGGCACGCTCCATCAAGCTCGACCTGCCGCCCTTTACCCTGGTGGGCGCCACCACCCGCGCCGGCATGCTGACCAACCCCTTGCGGGACCGTTTCGGTATCGTCCAGCGCCTGGAGTTCTACAACAACGCCGACCTGGCGACGATTGTCAGCCGCTCGGCGGGCATCCTCGGGTTGCCGCTGGACCCGGACGGTGCGTATGAGATCGCCCGGCGTGCCCGGGGTACGCCGCGGATCGCCAACCGCCTGCTGCGCCGGGTCCGGGATTTTGCCGAAGTCCGGGCCAAGGGCCACATCACCAAACCGATTGCCGACCTGGCGTTGAACCTGCTGGACATCGACGAGCGTGGCTTCGACCACCAGGACCGGCGCCTGCTGCTGACCATGATCGAGAAGTTCGACGGTGGCCCGGTGGGCGTGGACAGCCTGGCCGCGGCCATCAGCGAAGAGCGCCACACCATTGAAGATGTGCTGGAACCGTACCTGATCCAGCAGGGCTATATCATGCGTACCCCTCGGGGGCGCGTGGTGACCCGTCATGCTTATCTGCATTTTGGCTTAAACATCCCGACACGAATGGGTGAGATGCCGGTGGTAGACGAATTCCTCGATGCCGTGGACGATTGAACGAGCTCTGTACGCCGACTTTTTTCCAGTTCGTGCTGTCCCAGACGACGCCTGGAGCGTCAATGCGTTCGAGAATGAAAAAACAGTTGCCTGGCCGATTGGCAACCTGAGGAGTAAGCACTAGAGTATGCGCGCGCAAAACGGGCTGGAGTCGTTCGCACATCGCTGTCGCGTTTATTACGAGGACACCGATGCTGGGGGCATCGTCTACTACGTCAATTACCTCAAGTTTATGGAACGGGCTCGAACCGAACGGCTGCGGGAACTGGGTTTCGCCCAATCCGCGCTGGCAGGGGAGGACCTGTTATTCGTCGTGCATTCCAGCGAAGCGCGCTACCACGCGCCGGCGCGACTGGACGACGAGTTGCTGGTAAGTGCCGATGTCATCGAATTGAACCGTGTCAGCCTGCGTTTCAAGCAGCAGGTCAGGCGGGCTACGGATAACGTGCTGCTCTGTGAAGGGCAGTTTTTGGTGGCCTGTGTGCGCACCCATAGTTTGAAACCCCGGGCCATTCCCGAAGCTCTACGTGCGGCCTTTGCCGGCGTGAGCGGCGCGGGTACACACTCAGAGCAGGAGATAAAGCGTGGAAGCTAACGTCGTCGACCATACCTCCATGTGGAGCTTGGTCAGCAATGCCAGCGTCGTGGTGCAGTTGGTAATGCTGATCCTGGTAGCCGCATCGGTGACCTCATGGATCATGATCTTTCAGCGCAGCAACATGCTGCGCGCCGGTCGCCGTGCCCTGGAGAGCTTCGAAGAGCGCTTCTGGTCCGGCATCGACCTGTCCAAGCTCTACCGTCAGGCCGGGAGCAACCCGGACCCGGATTCGGGCGTGGAGCAGATCTTTCGTGCCGGCTTCAAGGAATTCTCCCGTCTGCGCCAGCAGCCAGGCGTTGACCCGGAAGCGGTGATGGAAGGCGTGGCCCGTGCCATGCGCGTGGCCATCTCCCGCGAGGAAGAAAAACTCGAACAGGGCCTGTCGTTCCTCGCCACCGTCGGTTCGGTCAGCCCGTACATCGGTCTGTTCGGCACCGTGTGGGGGATCATGAACTCCTTCCGTGGCCTGGCCTCTGCCCAACAAGCGACCCTGGCCACCGTGGCCCCGGGTATTGCCGAGGCACTGGTCGCCACCGCCATCGGCCTGTTCGCGGCCATTCCGGCGGTGATCGCCTACAACCGCTTCGCTGCCCGCAGCGAAGCGCTGACCAGCCGTTACTACACCTTCGCCGATGAATTCCAGGCGATCCTGCACCGCAAAGTGCACACCAGCGAAGAATAAGCAGGTATTTCCCCATGGCTTTAATCGCTCGAGCCCGAAACAAGCGCAAGCCGGTTGCCGAGATGAACGTGGTGCCTTACATCGACGTGATGTTGGTGCTGCTGGTCATCTTCATGGTGACCGCGCCGATGCTCAATCAGGGCGTGAAGGTCGATCTGCCCAAGGTTTCCAGCGAAGCCTTGCCGCAGGACAACAACACCCAGGTACTGACCATTTCGATCAAGGCTGACAAGACCTACTACTGGAACCTTGGCAGCGAAGTCGACACCGAGAAGCAGCAGGACCGGGCCATGACCTTGCCGCAGATGACCGATGCGGTCACGAAGATCATCAATGCCGGCAACAGTAACGGCAAGCGCACCCAGGTCTTCATTCGCGGTGACAAGACCGTCGACTACGGTGCCGTGATGGGCGCCATGGGCGGCCTGCAGAAAGCCGGGGTCGGTAATGTTGGCTTGATCACTGAGGCGCCCTGATGCAGCAACAGCGAGAGCCGTCCGCCTCGGAAAGCTACTTCTGGCCTAGTGTCCTGGCAATCGGCCTGCACGTGCTGGTATTCGGCATGCTGTTCGTCAGTTTTGCCATGACCCCTGAGCTGCCGCCGGCCAAGCCGATCGTGCAGGCGACGTTGTACCAGCTCAAGTCGAAAAGCCAGGCCACCACCCAGACCAACCAGAAGCTTGCCGGTGAGGCGAAGAAATCCGCCGCGCGCCAGACTGAAGTCGAGCAGATGGAGCAGAAGAAGGTCGAGCAGGAAGCGATAAAGGCCGCGGAACAAAAGAAAGAGGAAGCGGCTCAAAAGGCCGAGGAAGCCAAGAAGGCCGATGAGGCGAAGAAAGCCGACGAGGCGAAAAAGGCTGACGAAGCCAAGAAAGCCGACGAAGCGAAGAAAACCGCCGAGGCCAAAAAGGCAGAAGAGAAACAATTGGCTGATATAGCCAAGAAGAAGGCCGAAGAAGAAGCCAAGAAAGCCGCTGAAGAAGAGGCCAAGAAAGCGGCCGCTGAAGAAGCGAAGAAAAAGATCGTCGAGGACGCGAAGAAAAAAGCGGCCGAAGACGCCAAGAAGAAAGCTGAAGCTGAAGAGGCGAAAAAGAAAGTCGCCGAAGACGCGAAGAAGAAAGCCGCCGCCGACGCCGCCAAGAAAAAGGCCCAGGACGCAGCGCGTAAATCCGCCGAAGACAAAAAGGCCCAGGCCTTGGCAGATCTGCTTTCCGACACGCCGGAGCGCCAGCAGGCCTTGGCTGATGAGCAGGGCGATGAAGTCGCCGGCAGCTACGATGATCTGATTCGCGCACGAGCGGCGGAAGGCTGGGCTCGTCCACCTTCGGCGCGCAAAGGCATGACGGTAGTATTGCAAATCGGCATGTTGCCCGACGGTACGGTTACCTCGGTCAGCGTCGCCAAGTCCAGTGGTGACGGTCCGTTCGACGCTTCGGCGGTCGCAGCGGTCAAGAACATTGGGCGATTGACGGAAATGCAAGGAATGAAACCGAGCGACTTTGCTCCCTATCGTTCATTCAAGATGACATTCACACCTGAGGATCTAGCCTTGTGAGAAACCTTCTTCGATCAATGCTGGTCGTTATCTGCTGCCTGGCAGGGATAGCGGTAGCAGAGGAAAAGAACATCCTGGTCACCAGCGGCAGCGACCGGGCGACCCCGATCGCCGTCGTACCGTTCGGCTGGCAGGGCGGTAGCGTCCTGCCGGACGACATGGCGGAAATCATCGGCAACGACCTGCGCAACTCGGGTTACTACGCGCCGATTCCGAAGCAGAACATGATCAGCCTGCCGACCCAGGCCAGCGAAGTCATCTACCGTGACTGGAAGGCCCTGGGCGCCCAGTACATCATGGTCGGCAGCATCGTTCCGGCCGGCGGTCGCCTGCAGGTGCAGTACGCCCTGTTCAACGTCGCCACCGAGCAGCAAGTGCTGACCGGCAGCGTGTCGGGCAGCGTCGATCAGTTGCGCGACATGTCGCACTACATCGCCGACCAGTCGTTCGAGAAGCTCACCGGCATCAAGGGCGCGTTCTCTACCCGCATGCTCTACGTGACGGCCGAGCGCTTCTCCGAAAACAACACCCGCTACACCCTGCAGCGCTCCGACTATGACGGTGCCCGCGCAGTAACCTTGCTGCAATCGCGCGAGCCAATCCTGTCGCCGCGCTTCGCCCCCGATGGCAAGCGCATCGCCTATGTCTCGTTCGAGCAGAAGCGTCCGCGTATTTTCGTGCAGCACATCGACACCGGTCGTCGTGAGCAGATCACCAACTTCGAAGGCCTGAACGGCGCGCCAGCCTGGTCGCCGGACGGTTCGCGCCTGGCGTTCGTGCTGTCCAAGGACGGTAACCCGGACATCTATGTGATGAACCTGGCTTCGCGTTCGATCTCCCGCGTCACCAATGGCCCGGGCATCAACACCGAACCGTTCTGGGGCAAGGATGGCTCGACCATTTACTTCACCTCCGACCGGGGCGGCAAGCCACAGATCTACAAGACCAGTGCTGGTGGTGGCGGTGCCGAACGCGTGACGTTCGTCGGTAACTACAACGCCAACCCTAAACTGTCGGCGGACGAAAAGACCCTGGTAATGATCCATCGCCAGGATGGTTTCACTAATTTCAAGGTGGCGGCCCAGGATTTGCAGCGCGGTAGCGTAAAAATCCTCACTGATAGCACTCTGGACGAGTCACCCACTGTTGCGCCCAACGGCACCATGGTAATCTACGCCACCCGCCAGCAGGGCCGGGGAGTCTTGATGCTCGTGTCCATTAATGGACGCGTGAGGCTCCCGCTTCCTACCGCTCAAGGCGAAGTCAGAGAACCGTCCTGGTCCCCTTACCTGAACTGACGCGGCGCTATACGTTTTACTTAACACACTGGGGTTCATTAGGAGTTTCACGATGGAAATGCTGAAGTTTGGTAAATTTGCTGCGCTGGCTCTGGCCATGGCTGTAGCTGTAGGTTGCTCGTCCAAAGGCGGCGACAATGCCGGTGAAGGCGCTGTTGATCCAAACGCTGGTTACGGCGCTAACACCGGTGCAGTTGACGGCTCCCTGAGCGAAGAAGCTGCTCTGCGCGCAATCACCACCTTCTACTTCGAATACGACAGCTCGGACCTGAAGCCAGAAGCCATGCGCGCTCTGGACGTTCACGCCAAGGACCTGAAGTCGAACGGCGCTCGCGTTGTTCTGGAAGGCAACACCGACGAACGTGGTACTCGTGAGTACAACATGGCACTGGGCGAGCGTCGTGCGAAAGCCGTTCAACGCTACCTGGTACTGCAAGGTGTTTCCCCAGCTCAGCTGGAACTGGTTTCCTACGGCGAAGAGCGTCCAGTTGCTACCGGCAACGACGAGCAGTCCTGGGCTCAAAACCGTCGCGTCGAACTGCGTAAGTAATTCGTCATGCGAACGTGCCGTCGTGCTGTAACTGTTCTGGCTCTCAGCCTCGCGCCGCTTGCGGCGTGGGCTGCGGTTCCTGTGGTCGATAACGATGCCGGCTATAACAATAGCGGGAGCAGCTATCCGCCTGCAGGTTACGGTACGAACGGCGCCTATGCCGGGGGAGGGGTTTCGGCCCCTGTCTCGGCACAGGGCGAGCTGTTCAACCAGCTCCAGCAAATGCAGGATCAGCTTTCGCGCCAGCAAGGCGTGATCGAAGTTCTGCAGAATGATATTTCGCGCATGAAGCAGGAAAACCTGGAGCGATACCAGGATCTTGATCGGCGCATAGGAACCGGCGTTGCACCTGCACCTGCCGCGACTCCTGAGAATTCTCCTGCCGGTGGCGACTTGAACGCCCCCGGTGCAGCCGCAGGCGCGGGGGCTGCCGCTCCCGCAGCACCTGCCGCCGGTGGCGAGCCGGCTGATCCGGCGAAGGAAAAGCTCTATTACGATGCTGCCTTCGACCTGATCAAGGCCAAGGATTTCGACAAGGCCAGCCAGGCCTTTGCCGCTTTCCTGCGCAAATACCCAAACAGCCAGTACGCGGGCAATGCCCAATACTGGCTGGGCGAAGTGAACCTGGCCAAGGGCGACCTGCAAGGTGCCGGCCAGGCGTTCGCCAAGGTTTCGCAGCTGTATCCCAAGCACGCCAAGGTGCCGGATTCGCTGTACAAGCTGGCTGATGTAGAGCGCCGCCTCGGTCACACTGACAAGGTAAAAGGCATTCTGCAGCAGGTGGTGGCCCAATATCCGGGTACATCCGCCGCCCAGTTGGCCCAGCGTGATCTGCAACGCATGTAAGCTGGCTTGACCCGTTTTGAAGAAACCCGCGCCTGTCGCGGGTTTTTTCGTTAGAATTCACGCCCTTTTTATGAAACACGCTTTTTGGGATCTGCGCGTTGGCGGGGTTCCTTGAAGTGCCTGACGGAGGCGGACAGCCTGTTTAGCTGTTACGCCCGTGGCGACTATGCAAGACACATTGAGAATCACCGAAGTTTTTTACTCGTTGCAGGGTGAAACGCGGACGGCTGGGCTGCCCACAGTATTTGTGCGCCTCACCGGTTGCCCGTTGCGTTGCCAATACTGCGACAGTGCCTACGCGTTCAGCGGCGGCACCTTGCGAACCCTCGACGATATCCTGGAGCAAGTGGCCAGTTATCGTCCGCGTTATGTCTGCGTCACGGGCGGCGAGCCACTGGCGCAACCCAACGCCATCCCTTTGCTCAAGCAGTTGTGCGATGCCGGTTACGAGGTCTCTCTGGAAACCAGCGGCGCCCTGGATATCTCGGCCGTCGACCCGCGTGTCAGTCGCGTCGTGGACCTGAAGACTCCAGGCTCCAAGGAAGCGCACCGCAACCGTTACGAGAATATCGAGCTGCTGACACCCAACGATCAGGTCAAGTTCGTGATCTGTTCGCGGGAAGATTACGACTGGGCCGTGTCCAAGCTGATCCAGTACGGGCTCGACCAGCGGGCCGGCGAAGTGTTGTTGTCGCCGAGCCACCACGATTTGAGCGCCCGGGACCTGGCGGACTGGGTGGTGGCGGATAACCTGCCGGTGCGCCTGCAATTGCAGCTGCATAAATATCTTTGGAACGACGAGCCGGGGCGCTGATATGACTGAACATTCGAACATTGCCGAAAAACGTGCGGTCATCCTGTTGTCCGGCGGCCTGGATTCGGCCACCGTCGTGGCCATGGCCCGTGCCGAGGGTTACCGCTGCTACACCATGAGTTTCGATTATGGCCAGCGCCACCGCGCCGAACTGCACGCCGCCGAGCGAGTGGCCCGGGACCTGGGTGTGGTGGAGCACAAAGTGATCGGCCTGAACCTCAATGGCATTGGTGGCTCGGCCCTGACCGACAGCTCCATCGACGTGCCGGAGGCGCCTAGCGAAGGCATCCCGGTGACGTATGTGCCGGCGCGTAACACCGTATTCTTGTCCTTGGGATTGGGCTGGGCCGAAGTACTGGGCGCCCGTGACATTTTCATCGGCGTCAATGCCGTGGATTATTCCGGTTACCCGGATTGCCGCCCGGAGTTCGTCGAAGCCTTCGAACGCATGGCCAACCTGGCGACCAAGGCCGGCGTAGAAGGGCAGGGTTTCCGCATCCAGGCGCCGTTGCAGAATCTCAGCAAGGCCGACATCGTCAAGGCCGGTGTGAAGCTTGGCGTGGACTACGGGCTCACTGTTTCCTGCTATCAGGCCGACGATCAGGGCCGTGCTTGCGGCAAGTGCGACAGCTGCCGCCTGCGCGCAGAAGGCTTTGCCGCGGCGGGTGTGAGCGATCCAACCCGTTATTTTTGATTTATTTCAAATTAGGTGTTGAATAGTCCTTAGAAATCAGTATTATACGCGCCACCACACAGCGGGTCGTTAGCTCAGTTGGTAGAGCAGTTGGCTTTTAACCAATTGGTCGTAGGTTCGAATCCCACACGACCCACCATTTTTTGCAGTTTTAAAAGTCTGGAAGGCCCACGAAAGTGAGGATTTCCGGATTTTTTTTTGCCTGAAATTAAGTGTCCCCCCGCCCAAGGGCGGGGAGTCAGCAGTCCTGTCGTGGAGCAGTCGCCATGCTCACGACTGCCAGGGCCATCAGCCCTTCTTCTCGCCCGTCGTGGAGCGATGAACGCCAGGAACCAGCGCTTCCCACGCGAGCCAACGTCCTGCTTGGATCCGCCATGAGGGTACCCGACAAGCCCATTCGTTCTGTGGTTTCCTGGCAAATACCGGTAACCGAGGCTTGCGCACAACCTTGCTATTGAGCGTGCTGACACAGAACTTGGAGTAGTTTTTCAGTTCTTTGAGTTCAAGCGACAGCATGTCTCTTGGGCACAGTAACAGTACGTCCCCAAAGGAATACAACTGGAACGCCTCGACTTCTATTTTTTGCGCAGCAACCTGTCGTGTTTTCCACAAAGTGGCGCTCAGGTCTTGTAGTTTTATCTCTTCTGGCAAAGCGTATCGCTCCGCCGTTTGTTGGCGAACGGATAAGCCTCCCGCTGCGATGTAGGTGATCTGGCTCAAACTGCCCGGCGAGAGCAGTGTGAAGGCGCAGAAGGCCAGGATCATTGCGATCAGGCCATTGAAGGTGCGCCTGTAGATATCCCCTTTGAAACAATAAAATATGATGACCGGTAGCAGGGTGAAGATGAGTGTCAGCCAGGACAGGCCCGCCACGTAGGGGATGGTGTCTGGCGTTTCCCTCTCCATATAGGAACGTATCGTCAACAGGATTGGAAAGGCGGCGAAGATCACGGTGATGAATATGGAGATCGAGAGCAGGGTGACGAGCCAGAACTCTTTGCGCGCCCGTATCCAAGACTGTAGCCGCTGCCAATTTTCTTTTACCCGGAGCCACGCTGCCGTCGTCATGTTTTTGAATGACTGCCAATAGGTGCGCCATTCTTGCGACCAGGTCTTCTGGGCGGGCGCGGCCTTGTGCTGCTGAGGCTTTTTTCGCTTTGCTTGTTGATGGACCGCCAGGCGTTTCAAGCGGGCTCGATCCAGCCTGGCTTGGACAAGTGTGCTTTTCCTGATGATTCTTTTGAACGGCGTGAATGCGTACATGAGGAAGCACGCAACGAAGACGATCAGGAATAACGCCGCCATTGTCGCCCAGTGGTTCAATAAAGTGGGCAAGAAGAAGGTGGACCAGATGAATGCGCTAAATCCGACAACCGTGGGGATCACTAGATAGAAAACAATCTTCGGTTGGTTGTCCTTCATGTTTGAAAAAAGCGAAACCGAGCAGCCGAACATCCACGTTGTTGCCCCCAGGATGAACAAATACGACAGCATCAGCAGCAGGACCAGCACGACCCAGACCAACAGTGTAGACTTCACATCAATGGACGGCATGAACAGATCGATTCGTCCAATCGTGCGCGTATAGAGATACAGCGTGATGAACCCAAGCCCTGTCGCGAGCAGGCCTAGTGTGACGGTGATCTGGGTCCAATAGGAAAGAATGCGCTTGGCGGTGTGCTTGAGCACTTCAGCGAAGGTTCTGTCAGGTATGACGGACAAGGCGTAGCTCCCTTACGAGGTAAAAATCCTGGCAGGTATAGTAACGCCAAGTCGCACCCGCTAAATCTTCAACCTATCAAGTCCTCCTACTGGAAATTCAGCGGATGTGCTGTCCGTAATGTTTCGGGTCCAGGCGCAATACCATCACCATCATCAACACCATGACCGCCGTGAGCGACCACCAGGCCCACTCAAAACTCCCCAATTGGTCGCGGATCATCCCGGCAATCAAGGGCGAGAGGCCGGCGATGAGATAGCCGACACCCTGCACGAACGCAGTAAGGCCACCGGCCCGACGTGGGTTGTCCAGGTGGTCCAGGGAGACGATCAGGCTCATGGGGAACAGGCCGCCGATCCCCAGCCCCAGCAGGCAGGCCCAGAGCAGGCTGAAGCGTTCCGGGCTGAGGATCAGGCCGCAGAAGCCGCCGATGATCAGGGCCAGCAGGACGCTCAGGACCAGGCGTTTATCCCGGCTGCGGTTGGCAATCGTCGGGGTGATCAGGCCGGATAGCACTTCCATTGCCGTGAGGAACCCCAGCAGCAGGCCCGCGTGCTGTTCGCTCCAGCCCTTTTCCACGTAGTACGGCGCCAGCCAGGCCAGCACGCAGGTGTAGGAGGCGGTGCCCAGGCCAAAGAAGATCGCCAGCAGCCAAGCCCGGGCGTTGTTGGAGAACGCTTCGTGATGCCGGGACGCTGCGTCGGGCAAGGGCGTGATGTTCGAGCGCTGGGCGTACCAGCAGCCCAGGGCGACGAGCGCCAACAATGCCCAGATCGCCAGGCCGACGCGCCAACTGCCGGTCTGGGTCAGGACAAAGGGTGAAAACGATGCGGCAATCGCCGCCCCGCCCATGATGGAGGTGACGTACAAACCCATGAACAGCGAGACGTTGTCGGCGAAGCGCGACTTGATCAATGCCGGCATCACAGCCTGGATCAAGGCGATCCCGAGCCCGGCCACGACCGCGCTGGCGATCAACCCGGCGGCGCTGTCCAGGTACAAGCGCGAGGCCGTGGCGATGCCAATGATCAACAGCGACAGCACGACGGTGCGGTGCTCACCGATGCGCAGGGCGATGCGCATGCCCAGGAACATCGCCAGGCCCATCGCCATGACGGGCAACATGGTCAGTAGCGAGGCGGTACTGAAACTCAACGGCACCTCGCCGCGAATAGCCGACAACAACGGCCCGACCGCCGCCATCGATGGCCGCAGGTTCAGCGCGACCAAGACGATGCTGACCATCAGCCAGATGGCGTGGGTGGTTGAGGTTCGAATGTTTTCCATAACGGGGCCTTGGCTAAAACAAAGCACCATTTAGGCTGGGTCAGCCTGCTTTGGGCAAACTGAAAACTGGTGGGGCTTATTTAATAATTAAATGCTGCGCCCGGCTGCCTTTGTGGCGAGGGAGCTTGCTCCCGCTTGACTCTGTAGGAGCTGGCGAAGCCTGCGATCTTTTGATTTTTTGATCGTTCGCTCACGACTCAAGTGTCTGGGACGAGATCGCAGCCTCGTTGCACTCGACAGCTCCTACACGCACCCCAGCGGGAGCAAGCTCACTCGCCACGGATTCAGTGGGGGCGCTAGTCGGTTATTCCATCCCCGGGCTCAGCGTCCCCAGCCACGCCACCAACCCAAGGATGACCACCGCCACAGCGAACTCCAGGACCATGCTGCGCCGCAGGGCATTCACCGCGACCCCGTGCTCGCCGGCCTGTCGAGCCTGTTCCAGCAGTGGGCTCAGGTGAAAGCGGTTCAGCGCGGCGAATACCAGCATGGCGGCGAACAAGATGAGCTTGAGCGCCAGCAACTGGCCGTAAGTGCTGTCCAGCAGCCCTCCGACGCTTGGGCCGACGATGAACAGATAATTGACCACCCCTGTCACGCTGATGAGCACGACGATTAACGCCCCGGCGGTTTCAAACCCGATCAATGTCCGAGCCAGTACCGCCAACTGCGGTTCGGCCTGGCGCAGCAGCAGGGCAAACGCGGCCAAGGCCCCGACCCAGCCCCCCGCCGCCCACAGGTGCAGGAAATCGGTGATGAAGTGCCAGTTGCGGCGTGCGCTTTCGTCCATCGCACCGTGTCCTGCCCAGGCCAGCGTCGCCAAGGCCACGGCCCCGCCCAGCATGACCAGGCCCAGGCTGGCAGTCGGCCAACGTTTATTGAGCGTCACGGCGAAGCCGGCCAGCAGCAGCGCCGCCATGCGCAGTGTCCAACTCGAGCCGACGTCGGTCTCCAACACCATCATTTCAATGTGCGGCCACAGCTCGGCCCAGTCCGCAACGCCGCTCATGGCCCAGGCCATGCACGCCATGGCGGCCAGGGAGAGCAATCCTCCCAGCACCGCCGTGGTCAGCAGCAGCGGTGTGAAAGGCAACTGCGCGCCTGACACCCGCTCCTGGCCTCGCAGGCTATAGAGGCCGAACGCGGCCAGGCCGAACAACAACATCAAATCCAGATACAGGGCAAAGCGCAGCGCAATGTTGATCGAGTCGCTCATCAACTCACTTCACCTTGAACGTGACGTTACCGGTGATCGGGTGAGTGTCGGACGACACCGCGCGCCACTGGACCTGATAGGTGCCGGCGGTGAGGGGACCTTTCGGCGTGATGATCATGGTTTTCGGGTCTTCGCTGCCGGAAACCTTGGCCGGCATGGGCATCGGCGAATGCGCCGCCATGCCGGGCATCGCGGTCATCATCAGCTTGGCGCCGGAAAACTTGGTCATCAGGTTTTCCGAAAAATGCAGCTCGATCTTTGCCGGTGCCGCACCGTCGGCGCCTTCGGCAGGGGTAGAGGACAGCAGTTTCGGGTGGGCCTGGGCCAGGCCACTGAGCAACAGGCCGGTGGACAAGGCGACAGCAACAACAGCGGTTTTGATGAATGACATGCAAGGACTCCTACAGCTTGGTTTTTTAGTTTTGAATGAAGCAGGTCCGTGGGGTCAGAACCACATGCGCACGCCCAGCACGAGGCGCGCTTCGCTGCGGTCTTCGCCTTCTTCCCGGGCGTAGTCGGCGGTGTTGCCGTAGACCCGATTCCAGGTGACGCCAATGTAGGGTGCGAATTCGCGGCGTATTTCATAACGCAGCCGCACGCCGAGTTCGGTGTCCGACAACCCTGAGCCGACGCCACGGGCAGGATCGTTCTTGCCATAGAAGTTGACCTCGGCGGTAGGCTGCAGGATCAACCGATTGGTCAGCAAAATGTCGTAGTCGCCTTCCAGCCGCGCCGCGCTCTGGCCACCTTCGCCGATGAACGCGGTGGCCTCGGCTTCAAAGTTGTACAGCGCCATGCCTTGTACGCCGAAGGCGGCCCAGGTTTGTGGATCGCCCGGCTTGAAGTCCTGGCGCACGCCGGCCACCACGTCCCACCAAGGACTGACAGCGTGGCCCCACAGGGCCTGAAGTTCCGCCTCTTCGGTCTTGCCGTTGAGGCGTTCACCTTCGGAGCGCAGCCACAAACGGTCGATGTCGCCACCGATCCAGCCGGAGGCATCCCAGCTCAGGGCGCTGCCGCCATCGGCGTCCTGCCACTCCAGCTGATCGATGAGAAAAAACGAATGGATGGCGCTGTCATGCATCGCGTGTCCGCCATGATCCTCGTAGACGGCGGCGCGGTCGGCGGCGGTCAGTTCCGGGATCGGCGTGCGGCTGCTGGTCGGCGCTGATTGCATGGGTTCCATGCCCTGCATCGAGTCCATGCCTTGCATCTGGCTATGGTCCATCCCGGGCATCTGGCTGTGATCCATGCCTTGCATGTCGTTGCCCGCCGCCCAGGTCGAGGTGGTGGCGCCGAGGGTCAGGCTGGCAATGAGTGCCATGGGGTAGTGAAAAACGGTGGTCATGGTCGGCTCCTCATTCCTGCACCCGAACTTCACGGAACATCCCCATCTCCATGTGAAACAGCAGATGACAGTGGTACGCCCAGCGCCCGAGGGCATCGGCGGTGACGCGGTAGCTGCGCTTGGCGCCCGGTGGCACGTCGATGGTGTGCTTGCGCACCATGAACTGGCCGTTCTCGTCCTCCAGGTCGCTCCACATGCCGTGCAGGTGGATGGGGTGGGTCATCATGGTGTCGTTGATCAGCACGATGCGCAGTCGTTCGCCGTACTTGAGCAACAGCGGCGCGGCGTCGGAAAATTTCACGCCGTTGAACGACCAGGCGAATTTCTCCATGTGCCCGGTCAGGTGCAGCTCGATCGTACGGCCCGGCTCGCGGCCGTCGGGGTCGGGGAAGGTGCTGCGCAGGTCCGAGTAGGTCAGCACTTTGCGGCCGTTGTCGCGCAGCCCCATGCCCGGGTCGTCGAGCTTGGGCTTGACGCTCATGGCCTGCATGTCCACCAGGGGATTGTCTTTCTCGGTGTCGGGGTGCGACAGCATGCCGTCCATGCCTTGCATGGCACCGTGATCCATCCCGGCCATGTCGCCCATGCCCTGCATCTGGCTATGATCCATACCTTGCATCTGGCTGTCGTCCATCCCGGCCATGCCTTGCATCGAGCTGTGGTCCATGCCGCTCATTTGGCCTATGTCGCCCGTGCTGCCGTGGTCCATGCCACCCATGCCCATGTCGTCCATGGTCACCAATGGCCGCGGGTCCAGGGGCGGCACCGGTGCCGACAACCCGGCCCTGGCCGCCAGGGTGCCGCGGGCATAGCCGGTGCGGTCCATGGACTGGGCAAACAGGGTGTAGACCTCCTGGGTCGGTTCGACGATGACGTCATAGGTTTCGGCCACGGCGATCCGGAACTCGTCGACGCTCACCGGTTTGACGTATTGGCCGTCGGACGCCACCACCGTCATCTTCAAGCCGGGAATGCGCACGTCGAAATAGCTCATGGCCGAGCCGTTGATAAAGCGCAGGCGAAGACGTTCGCCAGGCTTGAACAGGCCGGTCCAGTTCATGTCCGGCGCCTGGCCGTTCATCATGTAGGTGTAGGTGGCGCCACTGACATCGGCCAGGTCCGTGGGATTCATCTTCATCTCGGCCCACATCTTGCGATCGGCCACGGTGCTGGCCCAGCCGTTCTTGCCCACATCGTCAATGAAGTCGCCGACGGTGCGTTTGTTGTAGTTGTAGTAGTCCGACTGTTTCTTGAGCTTGCGAAGGATGTTGTCGGGGTCTTCATCGGTCCAGTCGGTGAGCATCACCACGTAGTCCCGTTCGTACTGGAAGGGCTCCGGCTCCCGGGCGTCGATCACCAGCGGGCCGTAGACCCCGGATTGCTCCTGGAAGCCGGAATGGCTGTGGTACCAGTAGGTGCCGTTTTGCCGGACCTTGAACTGATACACGTACAGGCCGTCGGGTTCGATGCCCTTGAAACTCAACCCCGGAACGCCGTCCATGTTGGCCGGCAGCAGGATGCCGTGCCAGTGGATGGAGGTCGTGTCCTTCAAGCGATTGCGCACCCGCAGGGTCACGGTGTCGCCTTCACGCCAGCGCAGCAGCGGGCCGGGGATGCCGCCGTTGATGGTCTGGGCGGTACGTGGGGTGCCGGTGAAGTTGACCGGGCTTTCGCCGATGAACAGGTCGAACTCGGTGCCGCTCAGGACGTTGGGCTGGCCCGGGCCGGTGACTGCCCAGACAGGCGCACGCCACAAACCCAGGCCGCCGAGGATGCCACCGGCAGTCAGGCCCTTTACGAAGGTTCGCCGGGAAGTTTTTGTTTGCATACGATGGAAGTCCGTCAGTCGATTTGCAGCGAACACGGGCAATCCCCCCCGGTGTCGCTTTGAAAAGAAGATGACATAAGCCGGACGGGCAGGTGATTACATTTCGGTCAGCTTGCTCTTGCTGGGGCGCGCGTCCGGTTCCAGGGGCGGCACAGGTCAGAATGATCTTTTGCATCGACGGGATATTCTGTAGCCTTGCCGGCTTCACGCTGTCCCGTGCCTGATTGATACCCACTTTCCCGGCGGTACCCGAGTGGTCCGGAGCCGGGTGTATACTCGACTTTCGCGCTAAACGCGCTTGCAGGTCTTGCGAACATGACGCAAATTTCCGAACGCCTTCTGGTCCAGGCCCACCTCGACGCCAAGCAGCCCAAGCCGCTGACCGCCGAGCAAGAGGCCTGGTACCGCGCCGCCATCGCCGCCGAGCTCAAGGCTCAGGACGCGGTGCTGGTCGCGCACTTCTACTGCGACCCGATCATCCAGGCCCTGGCCGAAGAGACCGGTGGCTGCGTGTCCGACTCCCTGGAAATGGCCCGCTTCGGCAATGCCCACCCGGCCAAGACCGTGGTGGTAGCAGGGGTCAAGTTCATGGGCGAGACCGCCAAGATCCTCAACCCCGAAAAACGTGTGCTGATGCCGACCCTGGAAGCCACCTGTTCCCTGGACCTGGGCTGCCCGGTAGACGAGTTCTCGGCATTCTGCGACCAGCATCCGGAGCGTACCGTGGTGGTGTATGCCAACACTTCGGCGGCAGTGAAGGCCCGGGCCGACTGGGTGGTGACGTCCAGTTGCGCACTGGAAATCGTCGAGAGCCTGATGGACAACGGCGAGACGATCATCTGGGGCCCGGACAAGCACCTGGGCACTTACATCCAGCGCAAGACCGGCGCCGACATGCTGCTCTGGGACGGTGCCTGTATCGTCCACGAAGAGTTCAAGTCCAAGCAGTTGGAGGACATGAAGGCGCTCTACCCGGACGCCGCGATCCTGGTGCACCCGGAATCGCCGACATCGGTGATCGAACTGGCGGACGCCGTGGGCTCCACCAGCCAATTGATCGCCGCGGCCCAGACCCTGCCGAACAAGACGTTGATCGTCGCCACCGACCGGGGCATTTTCTACAAGATGCAGCAGCTGTGCCCGGACAAGGTCTTCATCGAAGCCCCTACCGCCGGCAACGGCGCGGCGTGCCGCAGTTGCGCGCACTGCCCATGGATGGCGATGAATACCCTGGAGCGCACGCTCAAGAGCTTGCAGGAGGGCACCAACGAGATATTCGTCGACCCGGCGCTGATTCCCCAGGCGATTCGTCCGCTCAAGCGCATGCTGGACTTCACCCAGGCGGCGCGGATGAAGCTGGCGGGCAATGCCTGATTGTTGGGAGGCTTGAGGCTTTTGGATGGTCCTGAGGCATGGAGTTTTTTGTGGCGAGGGAGCTTGCTCCCTCGCCACGGGTTTTGTGGTGTGCTTATTTGGTCTTCTTGGGAATCCGCACCAACTGCGTATCCGAGTAGATGTCATGCCAGCTGCGCTTGCGCTTGTCGAACAGCGCCCAGATGAAGCCCAGCCCCACCAGCAGCAATGACGCAATCGCTACCACGAACCGCAACAGCGCCTGCCACAGGCTGATGGCTGTGCCATCGGCGTTCTGTACACGGATGCACCACACCTGCATGCCGAGGGTCTGGCCGTTGTGGGTCCAGAACTTGGCGAAAAAACCGAACAGTACGAACAGCAGCACGGTGGACAGCAGCGGGTCGCCGTCCAGTGCGCCGGCTTCGGTCAGGCTGCGCATTTTTTCTTCGCCGATGATCGCCATCTGGATCATCTTGTAGGCACCGCTGGTGACGATCAGCAGCGCCGTGCACAGCAAGAAGTCATAAAACATCGCGGCCAGGCGACGGCCCAGGCCGGCGGGAGGAAAGTCGCCCTGGGGAGTGAGCAGGTGTTTCGACATGACGGCCTCAGTTGAAAAAAGAAGCCATTTTACGGATTTACGTCCATAAAAAAGCCCCTGATATCAATCAGGGGCTTTTTAGTTCGCGAAAGCCTTAGGCTTCTGCTTGAACCTCGTCAGCCTGCATGCCTTTCTGGCCTTGCACAGCAACGAAAGTGACTTTCTGGCCTTCTTTCAGGCTCTTGAAGCCGTTGCCCTGAATGGCGCGGAAATGCACGAACAGGTCCGGACCGCTTTCAGGCGTGATAAAACCAAAACCCTTCTCGTCGTTGAACCACTTGACGGTACCGCTCTGACGTTGAGACATTTTCTTATTTCCTTTGACGCTAAAATTGATGACAGCCTCTTTCGCATGAAAGAGTACTGGGGCTGGGTTGCAGGAAAGTAAGATGACGTCGAACGGGATGTAGCTAACTTCGTAGGCTACTGCCCAGGTCACGATCCAAGCGACCCATGCAAACACAGTGACCAAACTCTACGCCAACTCCGAACGAAAAAACAACCCCCGGGGAAGCCCGTATTTGCTCAGCTTGCAGGCATTTACATACATCGCCGGGCGGAGCTTATTCGATAGGCTAGTTCAATTGTTAATGACCGTTATAAGCGCCATTGAATGTCTAGGATATGCACCTTTTTATGGCGGTTGCGTTACACATTAGTGCACGTATAACGCAATCGCGTTACTTATAGAAACAGTCAATCAACCACGGTAGTAGCGCTGTGGAACGAATGGCATTTTGCTTACAAGTAAAGGCACCTTTTTCCCACGCACGATGGCCCAGACTGGCGTATCCAGTGCGACATAGGCGCTGTCCAGGTAACCCATCGCCAACGGACCGCCCAGGGTCGGACCGAAACCGCCGCTGCACACTGCACCAATAATCTCGCCCGCTTCGTTGACGATCTCTGCGCCTTCGCGCACCGGTGTGCGTTCCTGGGGCAGCAGGCCGACACGTTTGCGCTTCACGCCGCCCTGTTGTTGGGCAAACACGGTTTCTGCGCCAGGGAAACCGCCAGCGCGGGCGCCGTCGGCACGACGTACCTTGGAAATCGCCCACAGCAGGCTGGCTTCGACCGGCGTGGTCTCGGTGTTCATGTCGTGGCCGTAGAGGCACAGGCCGGCTTCCAGGCGCAGGGAGTCACGGGCACCGAGGCCGATGGCCGCGACTTCCGGCTCGGCCAGCAGGGCACGGGCGAGTTTTTCCGCATCGACGGCGGGTACCGAGATTTCGAAACCGTCTTCACCGGTGTAGCCCGAACGGCTGACAAAGCAGTCCACGCCCAACAGCGTGACGCGTTGGAACTGCATGAAGGTCATCTTCGCCACGTCCGGCGCCAGGCGGGCGAGCACGGTGACGGCGGCGGGGCCTTGCAGGGCAAGCAGGGCACGGGCTTCGAACAGCGGCTCGATGCTGCACTGCGCGCCAATGTGGGCCCGCAGGTGGGCCAGGTCCTGTTCCTTGCAAGCGGCGTTGACCACCAGGAACAGTTCGTCGTTGCCCAGGTTGGCGACCATCAGGTCGTCGAGGATGCCGCCGTTGTCGTTGGTGAACATGGCGTAGCGCTGCATGCCCACCGGCAGGTCGATGATGTCCACCGGCACCAGGGTTTCCAGGGCCTTGGCGGCGCCTGCGCCGGTCAGGCGGATCTGGCCCATGTGGGACACGTCGAACAGCCCGGCCTGATCACGGGTGTGCTGGTGTTCCTTCATCACCCCCAGTGGGTACTGCACCGGCATGTCGTAGCCGGCGAACGGCACCATGCGGGCGCCGAGTTCGAGGTGCAGGGCGTGCAGCGGGGTCTTCAGCAGTTGTTCGGTGGACATATCAGCTCCTGGAAAAAATGTGGAAGTGAGGCAAGCGCATCAGCATTCGATGATGTTGACCGCCAGACCGCCGCGGGCGGTCTCCTTGTATTTGCTTTTCATGTCGGCGCCGGTCTGGCGCATGGTGCGGATGACTTTGTCGAGGGAGACGAAGTGATGCCCGTCGCCGCGCATGGCCATGCGTACCGCGTTGATGGCCTTCACCGAGCCCATGGCGTTGCGTTCGATGCACGGCACCTGCACCAGGCCGCCGATCGGGTCACAGGTCAGGCCAAGGTTGTGTTCCATGCCGATCTCGGCGGCGTTTTCCACTTGCTGCACGCTGCCACCGAGCACTTCGCACAGGGCGCCGGCGGCCATGGAGCAGGCCACGCCCACTTCACCCTGGCAACCGACTTCGGCGCCGGAGATGGAAGCGTTTTCCTTGTACAGGATGCCGATGGCGGCGGCGGTCAGCAGGAACCGCACCACGCCATCTTCGCTGGCCCCGGGGATAAAGCGCATGTAGTAATGCAGCACGGCTGGGATGATGCCCGCCGCCCCGTTGGTCGGCGCGGTGACGACGCGCCCGCCATAGGCGTTTTCTTCGTTGACCGCCAAGGCATACAGGTTGACCCAGTCCAGCACCGACAGCGGGTCACGCAGTGCGGCTTCGGGGTTCTTGCACAGCTGGCGGTGCAACGCCGCGGCCCGGCGCTTGACCTTCAGCCCGCCCGGCAGAATCCCTTCGTTGCGACAGCCGGCCGCCACGCAATCCTGCATCACCTGCCAGATTTTCAGCAGGCCGGCACGGGTCTCGGCTTCGGGGCGCCAGGCGCTTTCGTTGGTCAGCATCACCTGGCTGATGGACAGCCCATAGGTGCTGCAATGACCCAGCAGGTCCTTGGCACTCTTGAACGGGAAAGTCAGGGGCGTGGCATCTTCGACGATACGGTCGGCACCGGCCGCGCCTTCATCGACGACAAAGCCGCCGCCGACCGAGTAGTACTCGCGGCTGCGCACTTGCAGGCCCGCGGCATCGAAGGCGCGGAAGATCATGCCGTTGGGGTGAAAGGCCAACGGCTTGCGGATCATCGCCAGGTGCAGCTTTTCATTGAATTCGATGGAGTGTTCGCCGAGCAGGTTCAGGCGACCGCTGCTGCGGATCGCTTGCAGGCGGGCGTCGACGGTTTCGGTGTCCACGGTGTCGGGATGCTCGCCTTCCAGGCCCAGCAGCACGGCCTTGTCGCTGCCGTGACCCTTGCCGGTGGCGCCGAGCGAGCCGTAGAGCTCGACCTTGACGCTGGTAGTGACATTGAGCAGGTCATCGCGACGCAGCCCCTCGGCGAAACGGGCAGCGGCACGCATCGGGCCGACGGTATGGGAGCTGGAAGGGCCGATACCGATCTTGAACAGGTCGAACACGCTTAACGACATGGTGTTTCTCCGGTTTCTTTTTATGAGTTCGACGATTATGAAGTCGGGTACAGGTCCCTTGTGGGAGCGAGCTTGCTCGCGATAGCGGAGTGTCAGTCAACATCTCTGTCAGCTGTCACAC
>NZ_CAKKMI010000063.1:0-35089 GCF_918698105.1 Pseudomonas brassicacearum
CGATAGCGGTGGGTCAGGCAACATAGATTCGACTGACACACCGCTATCGCGAGCAAGCTCGCTCCCACAGGTTCTTTGTTTCAACTGAGACCTATAAAAATGGCTGGCACGCAAACCCCGTTGTGCACCGCGTTGCTGATCGACGGGGAACTGGTTCCCGGTGAAGGCATTGTCGAGCCGATCCTCAACCCGGCCACCGGCGAAGTGCTGGCTCACATCGCCGAGGCCAGTACCGAGCAGGTCGAAGCCGCGATCCTCGCCGCCCACCAGGCCTTTGACAGCTGGTCGCGCACCACGCCGCAACAACGTTCGAACCTGCTGCTGGACATCGCCAGCGCCATCGAAAAGAACGCCGATGAGCTGGCCCGCCTCGAATCCCTGAACTGCGGCAAGCCGCTGCACCTGGCGCGCCAGGATGACCTCAGTGCGACGGTGGATGTATTCCGGTTCTTCGCCGGCGCCGTGCGCTGCCAGACCGGCCAGCTCAGTGGTGAATATCTGCCCGGCTACACCAGCATGGTGCGCCGCGACCCGATCGGCGTGGTGGCGTCCATTGCGCCGTGGAACTACCCGATCATGATGGCCGCGTGGAAAATCGCCCCGGCCCTGGCCGCCGGCAATACGCTGGTGTTCAAGCCGTCGGAACACACACCGCTGTCGATCCTGGCCCTGGCGCCGACACTGGCCCAGATCCTGCCACGAGGCGTGATCAATATTCTCTGCGGGGGCGGCGAAGGTGTGGGCAGCCATCTGGTCAGCCATCCCAAAGTGCGCATGGTCTCGCTGACCGGCGATATCGTCACCGGGCAGAAGATCCTCCAGGCCGCGGCGAAAACCCTCAAGCGCACGCACCTGGAGCTGGGCGGCAAGGCGCCGGTGATCGTGTGCAACGACGCCGACATCCAGGCCGTGGTCGAAGGCGTGCGCACCTACGGTTATTACAACGCCGGCCAGGATTGCACCGCGGCCTGCCGGATCTACGCCCAGGATGGGATTCATGACCGCCTGGTGGCCGAACTCGGCGCGGCGGTCAGCAGCCTGCGCTTTGCCGGCAAGCGCGATGCCGACAATGAGATCGGCCCGCTGATCAGCACCCGCCAGCGCGACCGGGTCGCCAGTTTTGTCGAGCGCGCCCTCGGCCAGCCACACATCGAACGCATTACCGGCGCGGCGGTGCATTCCGGCGCCGGCTTCTACTACCAGCCCACGTTGCTGGCCGGCTGCAAGCAAAGCGATGAAATCGTCCAGCGCGAAGTGTTCGGCCCGGTCGTCACCGTGACCCGCTTCGACGAACTCAGCCAGGCGGTGGACTGGGCCAACGATTCCGAATACGGCCTGGCGTCCTCGGTATGGACCCAGAACCTCGACAAGGCCATGCAAGTGGCGGCGCGGCTGCAATACGGCTGCACCTGGATCAACAGCCACTTCATGCTGGTCAGCGAAATGCCCCACGGCGGCCTGAAACGTTCGGGTTACGGCAAAGACCTGTCCAGCGATTCGCTCCAGGACTACAGCGTGGTGCGCCACATCATGGCCCGCCACGGCCAGCATCTGTAGATAACAGCACTACTCTAATAACAGGCCATCCATGGCGCTTCACTCTGTTCGAACACTGCCCCGACCATAATTAAAGCAAGAGGGATTTCCATGTACGCGCACAAGACCGTATTGCTCAGTGCAATCACCACGGCGCTGCTGACCAGCGTCAGCCTCCAGGCCGCCGAACCGCTCAAGGCCGTTGGCGCCGGTGAGGGCCAACTGGATATCGTCGCCTGGCCGGGTTACATCGAACGCGGCGAAAGCGACAAGGCCTACGATTGGGTCACCGGTTTCGAGAAGGAAACCGGTTGCAAGGTCAATGTGAAAACCGCCGCCACCTCCGACGAAATGGTCAGCCTGATGACCAAGGGCGGCTACGACCTGGTCACCGCCTCGGGCGACGCCTCGTTGCGGCTGATTGCCGGCAAGCGCGTGCAGCCGATCAACACCGCGCTGATCCCCAACTGGAAAAACCTCGACCCGCGGCTCAAGGATGCACCGTGGTACGTGGTCAACCAGCAGACCTACGGCACTCCGTACCAGTGGGGCCCGAACGTGCTGATGTACAACACCGAGGTGTTCAAGCAGGCGCCCACCAGTTGGAGCGTGCTGTTCAGCGCCCAGAACCTGCCCGACGGCAAGCCAAACAAAGGTCGCGTGCAAGCCTACGATGGCCCGATCTACATCGCCGACGCCGCGCTGTACCTCAAGACCGCCAAGCCTGAGCTGGGCATCAAGGACCCCTATCAACTCGACGAAGCCCAGTACAAGGCCGTGTTGGAATTGCTGCGGGCCCAGCAACCGCTGATCCACCGCTACTGGCACGACACCACCGTGCAGATGAGCGATTTCAAGAACGAAGGCGTGGTGGCCTCCGGCGCCTGGCCGTATCAGGTCAACGGCCTGATGAACGAGAAGCAACCGATCGCCTCGACCATTCCGAAAGAAGGCGCCACCGGCTGGGCCGACACCACGATGTTGCACGCCGAGGCCAAGCATCCCAACTGCGCGTACAAGTGGATGGACTGGTCGCTGCAACCGAAAGTCCAGGGTGACGTCGCCGCATGGTTCGGCTCGTTGCCGGCGGTGCCGGCGGCGTGCAAGGCCAGCGAACTGCTGGGCGCCGAAGGTTGCAAGACCAACGGTTTCGATCAGTTCGACAAGATCGCCTTCTGGAAAACCCCACAGGCCGAGGGCGGCAAGTTCGTGCCGTACAGCCGCTGGACCCAGGACTACATTGCGATCATGGGCGGGCGGTAAATCGGAGCAACCCTGTGGCGAGGGAGCTTGCTCCCGCTGGCGTGCGCAGCACGCCCAAAACGGACCGACGCGGTATTAGCTGACCCACCGCATCGCCTGGTTTGGGGGCGGCTTCGCCCCCCAGCGGGAGCAAGCTCCCTCGCCACGGGATCGCATGCCAATCGTTGACGTTTCATACCCGCCCCGCTTCTTTGGAGCCACCATGACGCTTGCAGTCCAATTCACCCAGGTATCCCGTCAATTCGGCGATGTGAAGGCCGTTGACCGGGTTTGCATCGACATCCAGGACGGCGAGTTCTTTTCCATGCTGGGCCCGTCCGGCTCGGGCAAGACCACCTGCCTGCGACTGATCGCCGGGTTCGAACAACCCACTGCCGGCTCGATCCGCATCCACGGCGAAGAGGCCACTGGGCTTGCGCCGTACCAGCGGGACGTCAACACGGTGTTCCAGGACTACGCCCTCTTCCCTCATATGAACGTGCGCGACAACGTGGCCTACGGCCTGAAAGTCAAAGGCGTCGCCAAGGCCGAGCGCATCCAGCGCGCCAACGAAGCGCTGGAGATGGTTGCCCTGGGCGGCTACGGCGAACGCAAGCCGGTACAGCTCTCCGGCGGCCAGCGCCAACGCGTGGCCCTGGCCCGCGCGCTGGTCAATCGCCCACGGGTGTTGCTGCTCGACGAACCCTTGGGCGCCCTGGACCTGAAGCTGCGCGAACAGATGCAAGGCGAGTTGAAGAAGCTGCAACGCCAGCTGGGCATCACCTTCATTTTTGTCACCCACGACCAGACCGAAGCGCTGTCGATGTCCGACCGCGTGGCGGTGTTCAACAAGGGGCGCATCGAACAGGTCGATACCCCACGCAACCTGTACATGAAACCGGCGACCACCTTCGTCGCCGAATTCGTCGGCACCTCCAACGTGATTCGTGGCGAGCTGGCCCGGGAACTGAGCGGTTATCCACAGCCGTTCTCGATCCGCCCGGAACACGTGCGTTTTGCCGAGGGCCCGCTGGCCAGTGGTGAGATCGAGGTCCACGGCCTGCTGCACGACATCCAGTACCAGGGCAGTGCCACGCGCTACGAGTTGAAACTTGCCAACGGCCAGACCCTAAACCTCAGCCAGGCCAACACCCAGTGGCTGGACAACACCGCCCAGCACCAGACCGGCCAGCACCTGAGCGTACGCTGGGCGCGGGAGGCGATGGTCGCGCTGCACGACACCGTCAGTGGCGAGGTGTGAGATGAACACCCTGGCCATCGCTCAAACGCCCACGCCCGGTTCACCGTTGCGACGCTTTTCCAACCTGCTGTACCGGCGCCCCAACCTGTACCTGTCGATGTTGCTGGTGCCGCCGCTGATCTGGTTCGGCGCGATCTACCTGGGCTCGCTGCTGACCTTGCTGTGGCAGGGTTTCTACACCTTCGACGACTTCACCATGGCGGTCACGCCGGACCTGACCCTGGCGAATTTCGCGGCGCTGTTCCAACCGTCGAACTTCGACATCATTGTGCGCACCCTGAGCATGGCGATAGCCGTGTCCATCGCCAGCGCCATCGTTGCGTTCCCGATTGCCTACTACATGGCGCGCTACACCCGTGGCAAGACCAAGGCGTTTTTCTACATCGCGGTGATGCTGCCGATGTGGGCCAGCTATATCGTCAAGGCCTATGCCTGGACGCTGCTGCTGGCCAAGGGTGGCGTGGCGCAGTGGTTCGTCCAGCACCTGGGCCTGGGGCCGGTGTTGCAGTTCGTGCTGGGGATCCCAGGCGTGGGCGGCAGCACCTTGTCCACCTCACACCTGGGCCGGTTCCTGGTGTTCGTCTACATCTGGCTGCCGTTCATGATCCTGCCGATCCAGGCGTCCCTGGAGCGTCTGCCGCCCTCGCTGCTGCAAGCCTCGGCCGACCTGGGCGCCAGGCCACACCAGACGTTCATGCAAGTGATCCTGCCGCTGTCGATCCCCGGCATCGCCGCCGGCTCGATCTTCACGTTCTCGCTGACCCTGGGAGATTTCATCGTGCCGCAACTGGTGGGCCCGCCGGGCTACTTCGTCGGCAGCATGGTCTATGCCCAGCAAGGCGCCATCGGCAACATGCCCATGGCCGCGGCGTTCACCCTGGTGCCCATCGTGCTGATCGCCATCTACCTGTCTATCGTCAAGCGCCTGGGGGCTTTCGATGCACTCTGACTCTCAAGACCGGGCCTCGTGGGGCTTGCGGATCGCGGCGTGGGGCGGACTGGTGTTCCTGCATTTCCCGATCCTGATCATCTTCCTCTACGCCTTCAATACCGAGGACGCGGCGTTCAGCTTCCCGCCCAAGGGCCTGACCCTGAAGTGGTTCAGCGTCGCCTTCTCGCGCCCGGATGTGCTGGAGGCGATCAAGCTGTCGTTGCAGGTCGCGGCCATCGCCACGCTGATCGCCATGGTGCTTGGCACCCTGGCCTCGGCGGCACTGTACCGTCGGGATTTCTTTGGCAAACAGGGCATTTCGCTGATGCTGATCCTGCCGATTGCCTTGCCGGGCATCATCACCGGCATTGCGCTGCTGGCGACCTTCAAGACCCTGGGCATCGAGCCGGGCATGTTCACCATCGTCGTCGGCCATGCCACCTTTTGCGTGGTGATCGTCTACAACAACGTCATCGCCCGCCTGCGCCGCACCTCCCACAGCCTGATCGAGGCCTCGATGGACCTGGGCGCCGACGGCTGGCAGACCTTTCGCTACATCATCTTGCCTAACCTGGGGTCGGCACTGCTGGCCGGCGGGATGCTGGCCTTTGCGCTGTCATTTGACGAAATCATCGTCACCACCTTCACCGCCGGCCACGAACGCACCTTGCCGCTGTGGCTGCTCAACCAACTCAGCCGCCCGCGCGATGTACCGGTGACCAACGTGGTGGCGATGCTGGTGATGATGGTCACGATGTTGCCGATATTGGGCGCGTATTACCTGACCCGTGGCGGTGAGAGCGTGGCCGGTAGCGGCGGGAAGTAGAAGGGCTTTTTGTGGGAGCGAGCTTGCTCGCGATGACTGACAAAGATTCAACACAGATGTCGACTGTAAGACCGTTATCGCGAGCAAGCTCGCTCCCACAGGGATCGGTTCCAGCAGACACAGAACTGCTTCGATGAGGACAATGCTATGCAAACCAAACTGCTGATCAACGGCCACCTGGTGAACGGCGAAGGCCCTGGCCAGGCGGTGTTCAACCCATCGCTGGGGCGGGTGCTGGTGGAGATCAATGAAGCCAGCGAAGCCCAGGTGGATGCCGCCGTGCGCGCCGCCGACGCCGCCTTCGAGTCATGGTCGCAAGTGCCGCCCAAGGACCGCTCCCTGTTGCTGCTCAAGCTGGCCGATGCCATCGAAGCCCACGGCGAAGAACTGGCGAAACTGGAGTCGGACAACTGCGGCAAACCCTTGAGCGCCGCGCTGAATGACGAGATCCCGGCGATTGCCGACGTGTTCCGCTTCTTTGCCGGCGCCAGCCGCTGCATGAGTGGCTCGGCGGGCGGCGAATACCTGCCGGGGCACACCTCGATGATCCGCCGCGACCCGGTGGGCGTCATCGCCTCCATCGCGCCGTGGAACTACCCGTTGATGATGGTCGCCTGGAAAATCGCCCCGGCCCTGGCCGCCGGCAATACCGTGGTGCTCAAGCCGTCGGAGCAGACTCCGCTGACGGCGTTGCGCCTGGCGGAACTGGCGTCGGAAATTTTCCCGGCTGGTGTGCTCAACGTGATCTTCGGTCGCGGGCAAACCGTCGGCAACCCGCTGGTCACTCACCCGAAAGTGCGCATGGTGTCGCTTACCGGCTCCATCGCCACCGGCGCGAACATCATTTCCAGCACGTCCGACAGCGTCAAGCGCATGCACATGGAGCTGGGCGGCAAGGCCCCGGTGATCATTTTCGACGATGCCGATATTGACGCGGCCGTGGAAGGCATCCGCACCTTCGGTTTCTACAACGCCGGCCAGGACTGCACCGCCGCCTGCCGAATCTATGCCCAGCAAGGCATCTACGACCAGTTCGTCGAGAAACTCGGCGCCGCGGTGAGCAGCATCATGTATGGCCTGCAAACGGCGCCAGACACCGAGATGGGCCCGCTGATCACCGCCCAGCATCGTGACCGCGTGGCCGGGTTCGTCGAACGAGCCATCGCCCAGCCGCATATCCGCCTGATCACCGGTGGCAAGGCGGTGGAGGGCAACGGATTCTTCTTCGAACCGACAGTATTGGCCGACGCCCAGCAGGACGACGAAATCGTCCGTCGGGAAGTCTTCGGGCCGGTGGTGTCCGTCACGCCGTTCCTCGACGAAGCGCAAGTGCTGGCCTGGGCCAACGACTCGGACTACGGCCTGGCCTCATCGGTGTGGACCGCCGACATCGGCCGCGCCCATCGCCTGTCGGCACGCCTGCAATATGGCTGCACCTGGGTGAACACCCACTTCATGCTCGTCAGCGAAATGCCCCATGGCGGTCAGAAACGTTCCGGCTATGGCAAGGACATGTCCATGTATGGGCTGGAGGATTACACGGTGGTGCGGCATGTGATGTTCAAGCATTGACGGCAAGACAACGTTGGAAACACATGCCCGCGCCTGCCCTGCGTTCGCCCTGCTAAGGTTTTCGTCGATCGGTGCACGCTCGCCGGTTGACGGAAATCCTGGCAGCACCTAGGGTGTCTACAACGTATACATCTTGGAGATCAGCCATGGCCTCGCCCGTTTTGTCCTTTCGTGTGGAAGAAGGTCTGGCCCAACAGCTGGACTTGCTGGCTGCCGCCACCGACCGCGACCGTCAATATCACCTCAAGCGTGCACTGGTTCGATATGTGGAAGCCGAGTCCTGGCATCTGCAAGCCATCAGCGAAGGCATAGCCGATGCCGACGCTGGAAACCTGACCGATCTGGACGCCGTGAAGGCTAAGTGGGCAAAGCGTGCCGAGCATCGTACTGACCGACAAAGCACAGAGTGACCTCGATTCGATTCACGAACATTACCAAAGCGCTATCGGCGCGGAAGGCGCCGATGAGGTCATCAGCGCCATTCTGGAAACATTGCGCCAACTGCAACGCTTTCCCGGCTCGGGCCGTCCTTCGGTCGCTCCCGATATTCGAGAGCTCGTGCTGACACGCTACCCGTTCGTTGCTCCCTACCGACTCAAGCAGGGACAACTGCAGGTCCTGCGGATACTGCACCAGCGCACCGAACGTCCGCAGGATTGGTCGGTGGAGTGATGTCGGCCATCCCACCTGACCGCCAGCGGCGCCATCAGATCATCTGTACGCTCCCTTTATATCCGCCTTGCCACGTACGGCTTCGAAGCGATCGGGGGATAAGTCTTGTCCTGCCTGAGAATGACCGGCACGTAACACCACTTCGCCATGCGCGTTGATACTGAATTCAATTGCACGACCCGGGACTAATTGCAGGGCGTCGCGAATTGGCTTAGGGATGGTAACCAGCCCCTTGCTTGTCATCGTCGTTCGCATAATGTCCTCCTTTTTGAATATCACCCTATTCAAAACCGCGAAACACTGCGCATCGCATCCACCAGATAGCGCATGGCGATGCGGTCGTTTTCCGACAACTCCCGATAGCGCTCCACCAGCCTCAATTCTTCCAGGCTGAGCCGGCGTGTCCTGCGCGGGTTGGCCAGGCCTGGAAAGATCCCCAGCATTTCGGCAATGCCCTGTATTTTTGTCATGAGTTGTCCTTCTTTACGTCGAGATTGACCTGATAGCGCCGTCTGAATCCGGGTTAGATCCTCTATCACGCTAAAGAATAGGGAGGATTCCAAGCGTGAAAAGGGAGTTTTAGAGTAATTAGTCAAAAATAGTTGGAAACGACATAAAAAAAGAAATAACTGTAAGAAAATTTGACCAAGCCCAGCTTTCCTTGCTCTTTCAGCCCGTATTTCCCCTATGATTTTGCGCCTCGGTGAACCGATCCAGCTCTCAGGCATCTGTTCTAACGTTCGTCGCGTTTGGTCAAAGGCATGTCCGAACTCCCTTATCAGTCTCTGTTGCCAGGATCGGCTCGGGATTGTTTCGAGAAAGGTTGTATTTATGCACCGCAGGAATCTGCTCAAGGCCTCCATGGCCTTCGCCGCCTACACCGGGTTATCGGCCTCCGGGCTCATGGCCGCACGTGCTTGGGCCGCCGACCAGACCGCCGACGGCGAAGCCCGTCCCTTCGATTTCAATGGTTTGAAGGATCAGGCCCGGCGGCTGGCCGAGAGCCGCTATGTCGACACCAAGCAAGTCCTGCCTCCTACGCTGGCGCAAATGTCGCCGCTGCAATTCAACGCCATCCGGTACGACGCCAACCACTCCCTGTGGAATGACCTCGACGGGCGGCAACTGGATGCACAGTTCTTCCACGTCGGCATGGGTTTCAAGCAGCCGGTGCGCATGTTCAGCGTCGATCCGAAGACGCGCATGGCCCGTGAGGTGCACTTCCGTCCGGAACTGTTCAACTATGAGAAAACCACGGTCAACACCTCGCAACTGACGGGTGACCTGGGCTTCGCCGGCTTTCGCGTCTTCAAGGCGCCGGAACTGGACCGACACGACATCGTTTCGTTTCTGGGGGCCAGCTACTTCCGCGCGGTGGATGCCAGCGGCCAGTACGGGCTGTCGGCCCGCGGCCTGGCCATCGACACCTATGCCAAGAAGCGTGAGGAGTTCCCCGACTTCACCAAGTTCTGGTTCGAAACCCCGGAAAAGAACAGCACCCGCTTCGTCGTCTATGCCCTGCTCGACTCCCCCAGCGCCACGGGTGCCTATCGGTTTGACATCGATTGCCAGCCGACCCGGGTAGTGATGGAGATCGACGCGCACATCAATGCCCGTACCGCCATCGATCAACTGGGTATCGCGCCCATGACCAGCATGTTCAGCTGTGGCACCGTCGAACGGCGCATGTGCGACACCATTCACCCGCAAATCCACGATTCCGACCGGCTGGCCATGTGGCGCGGCAACGGCGAGTGGGTGTGCCGGCCGTTGAACAACCCCGCCACCTTGCAATTCAACGCCTTCGCCGACAAGGACCCGAAAGGCTTCGGCCTGGTGCAGACCGACCATGACTTCGCCAGCTACCAGGACACCGTGGACTGGTACAGCAAGCGCCCCAGCCTGTGGGTCGAACCGACGACGGCCTGGGGCGAAGGCTCGGTGGACCTGCTGGAGATTCCTACCACCGGCGAAACCCTGGACAACATCGTCGCGTTCTGGACACCGAAAAAACCGGTGGCCGCCGGCGACTCGCTGAACTATGGCTACAAGCTCTACTGGAGCGCGCTGCCCCCGGTCAGCACCGACCTGGCCCGCGTCGACGCCACCCGTTCAGGCATGGGCGGCTTCATCGAAGGCTGGGCCCCGGGCGAGCATTACCCGACCGTCTGGGCACGCCGTTTCGCCGTGGACTTCAGCGGCGGCGGCCTCGACCAACTGCCGCCTGGCACCGGCATCGAACCGGTGGTGACCTGCTCCCATGGCGAAGTGAAGGACTTCAACGTGCTGGTGATGGATGCAATCAAGGGCTACCGCATCACCTTCGACTGGTACCCGACCGACGACAGCGTAGAGCCGGTGCAGATGCGCCTGTTCATTCGCACCAAGGACCGCACCTTGAGCGAGACCTGGTTGTACCAGTACTTCCCGCCGGCGCCGGATAAGCGCAAGTATCCCTGATAGGGATCGGGTGTCGGGGCTGCCCCTATCGCGAGCAAGCTCGCTCCCACAGTAGTTTTGTGTCGTTCACACATTCCCTGTGGGAGCGAGCTTGCTCGCGATGAGGCCGGTACAGCCACCGAATAATCCAGCCAGATAAACAAAAACCCCGGCCAATGACGACCGGGGCTTTTTGTTTTACCAACCACTCAATCGCGCAAATCCGACTCGTGAATCGGCTGGTCCCGATGCGTGGCCCGCTGGTACTGTGCCGGCCACGTGGCCTTGCGGCCGCCCAGGTCATCATCGGCATGCAGGGCCCAGTACGGATCGCGCAACAATTCGCGGGCCAGGAAGATGATATCGGCCTGGCAGGTGCGCAGGATGTGTTCGGCCTGGGCCGGTTCAGTGATCATGCCGACGGTGCCGGTGGCGATTTCCGACTCCTTGCGCACCCGCTCGGCAAAGCGTGTCTGGTAACCCGGGCCGGTGGGAATTTCTGCGTTGGCGGCCGTGCCACCCGATGACACATCGATCAAATCCACCCCCAGTGCCCTGAATCGCCGCGCCAGCTCCACGGTTTCGTCTGGGTTCCACCCGTCTTCGACCCAATCGGTGGCGGAAACGCGAACGAACACCGGCAGCTCTTCAGGCCATACGGCCCGCACCGCCTCGGTGACTTGCAGCACCAGGCGGATGCGATTCTCGAACGAACCGCCGTATTGATCGCGGCGCTGATTGCTCAACGGCGACAGGAACTGATGCAGCAGATAACCATGGGCCGCGTGGACCTCGACCACTTTGAAGCCGGCGGTAAGGGCGCGCTTGGCCGAATCCACGAAGGCCTGGATCACACCGGCGATCTGGCCTTCGTCCAACTGCACCGGCGGGGTGTGTTGCGGGTCGAAGGCAATCGGCGACGGGCCGACCGGAACCCAGCCGCCGTCCGCTGGTTTTACGCTGCCATGCTTGCCCAGCCAAGGTCGCCAGGTGCTGGCCTTGCGTCCGGCATGGGCCAGTTGTATGCCCGGCACGGCCCCTTGGGCGGTGATGAACCGGGTGATGCGTTGCAAGGGTTCGATCTGTTCGTCATTCCACAGCCCCAGGTCCTGGGCGGTGATGCGACCGTCGGCGGTCACGGCGGTGGCTTCGGTGAACACCAGGCCGGCACCACCCACGGCACGGCTGCCCAAGTGCACCAGGTGCCAATCGTTGGCCAGGCCATCGGTGCTCGAATACTGGCACATCGGCGATACCGCGATGCGATTGGGCAGGGTCAATTGGCGAAGGGTATAGGGTTCCAGCAGCAGACTCATGGGGCACCTCTCGAATCAGTGGGCAGGCTCCAGGGTTCTGTTTGAAAAGTCGACGAGTGACAAAAGGTGCAACACCCGCCCCCGCGGGCAAAAAATTCGACAAGACGTCACAAGGGCTATCAAGCAGTGCTTAGAGCCTAGTCGACAACCCGCAAGGACGGAGGGTTCAGAAGTTAAAAACCGACGGTGTGACGCGATGCTGTTCACTTAAGGCTCATCGGCGTATCGGCTACCGCGGCTCGATATGGGCAATCATCAATTGCACCGTTTCCTGGCCGCGGAACTCGTTGAGGTCGAGCTTGTAGGCCAGCTCCACCCAACGCACCGTAGGGTTGGGCCAGATCTCGCGGTCGATGCCAAAGGCGATGCCATCAAGCTTCACCGAACCGCACTCGCTCTTGAGGATGACCTTCAGGTGCCGTTCGCCCACCACGCGCTGTTCGACCAACTGGAACAGGCCGTGGAACATCGGCTCGGGAAAGTGCTGGCCCCAGGGGCCGGCGTGGCGCAGTGCCCGGGCCAGTTCCAGGTGGAACTCCTCCACCGCCAGGGTGCCGTCCGACAACAGCCGGCCGGTCAGGTCTTCTTCGCGCAACTGCCGACGCACTTCCGCATCGAACGCCTCGGCGAACAACGGAAAATTCGCCTCCGGCAGCGTCAGCCCCGCCGCCATGGCGTGACCACCGTACTTGCTGATCAGGGTCGGATGCTGCGCCGCCACGACGCTCAACGCATCGCGAATGTGAAAGCCCGGTACCGAGCGCCCCGAGCCCTTGAGCAAGCCGTCCCCGGCATCGGCAAAGGCGATGGTCGGGCGGAAATAGCGCTCTTTCATCCGCGAGGCGAGGATGCCGATCACCCCTTGGTGCCACTGCGGATCGAACAGGCACAAACCGAACGGCATCGACTCCACCGGCAGGTCCTTGAGCTGGGCCAGGGCTTCGCGCTGCATGCCCTGCTCGATGGACTTGCGGTCCTGGTTCATGCCGTCCAGTTGCGCCGCCATCTCCCGCGCCAGGGCCGCGTCGTCGGTGAGCAGGCATTCGATGCCCAGGCTCATGTCATCCAGGCGCCCCGCCGCGTTCAGGCGCGGCCCGAGGATAAAGCCGAGATCGGTGGAGGTAATCCGCGAAGCATCGCGCTTGGCCACTTCCAGGATGGCCTTGATGCCGGGCCGGGCGCGTCCGGCGCGAATCCGTTCCAGGCCCTGGTGCACCAGGATCCGGTTATTCGCGTCCAGGGGCACCACGTCGGCCACGCTGCCCAGGGCCACCAGGTCGAGCAATTCGCCGATGTTCGGCTGGGGTGTACTGGCATACCACCCAAAGCTGCGCAGACGCGCCCGCAACGCCATCAGCACATAAAAAATGACGCCGACACCGGCCAGGGCCTTGCTCGGGAATTCGCAGCCCGGCTGGTTCGGATTGACGACCGCATCGGCCGCCGGCAGTTCGAGGCCGGGCAAGTGGTGGTCGGTGACCAGCACCTTGAGCCCCGCCGCTTTCGCCGCCGCCACGCCTTCCACGCTGGAAATGCCGTTATCCACGGTGATCAGCAACTGCGGTTCGCGGGTCAAGGCGACTTCGACGATTTCCGGGGTCAGCCCGTAGCCATATTCAAACCGATTGGGCACCAGGTAATCGACATGGGCCGCACCGAGCAGGCGCAAGCCCAGCATGCCCACAGTGCTGGCGGTCGCGCCATCGGCATCGAAGTCACCCACGATCAGGATGCGCTGGCGCTGCTCCAACGCCGTCACCAGCAGATCCACCGCGGCGTCGATCCCCTTGAGCCGTTGGAAGGGAATCAAACGCGCCAGGCTCTTGTCCAGTTCAGCCTCGGACTGCACCCCACGCGCTGCGTACAGGCGGGTCAACAGGGGCGGCAGGTCACCGAGGAATGGCAGGGTGTCGGGCAGTTGGCGGGGTTCTATGCGCATGGGGTGACGAAAACTTCTCTTTAATGGTGAAAATCCGGGTGGCGAGGGAGCTTGCACCCGCTTGGGTTGCACTGTAGGAGCTGCCGAAGGCTGCGATCTTTTGATCTTTTGATCTTTTGATCTTTCGATCCTTCGCTTGAGACTCAAGTGTCAGGGGAAAGATCGCAGCCTCGTTGCACTCGACAGCTCCTACACAGCTCCTACACAGCTCCTACCCAGCTCCTACAGGGCCCGGCGGGCTCAACCACGCTCGCCCAGCAACCATTGCAACTGGACTTCATGCTGGCCACGGTCGTCGGTCACGAAAATCGTGCCCTCGCTGATCATCACGTCCCACTTGATCACCCGGGGCATGTCCTTGGCCAGGGTTTCGAGCACGTCCTGGGGCACCGCGGCGATGTTGACGTTTTTCAGGTTCTTGACCGCCGGGATCACCTTGCCTTCCCAGACCCGCAGGCTGCCGTAGGCCAGCAAGCTGGTGCGTTCGGTCCGGCGCGAGCACCAGGTCAGGCGATCGGCATCCGGCTGGCCGACTTCGATCCAGTGCAGCACACGGTCATCCAGGCTTTTTTCCCACAGCGCAGGCTCATCGACGTCTGACAGACCACGACCAAACGCCAGCAGTTCGTTGTACCAGAACGCATAGGCCAGCAGGCGCACGGTCATGCGCTCTTCGGTTTCCGAAGGGTGGCGGGCGATGGTCTGCTTCACATTCTCGTACACATTGCGGTCGAGGTCGGTGAGGTTCAGTTCAAACTTGTAGGTCGTGGACGGCTGGGCCATGAACGGGCTTCTTGATACGAGGAAAGGCGGCAAGTCTAACCGATGACGCGGGCAATCCACGAATTGCCGACCATCAACCTGCGGCGACTGACCTTGGCCTATGATAAAACGCTCTATTCGTTCTGCCTTTGTCCTACAGGATCTGTCATGTCGCTTACTGCCAAACCCCTTGCCGGCGTCAAAGTCATCGAACTCGGCACCTTGATCGCCGGGCCCTTCGCCTCGCGCATCTGCGGCGAATTCGGTGCCGAGGTCATCAAGGTCGAGTCACCCGACGGCGGTGACCCCCTGCGCAAGTGGCGCAAACTGTACGAAGGCACCTCGCTGTGGTGGTTCGTCCAGGCTCGCAACAAGAAGTCCCTGACCTTGAACCTCAAGCACCCCGAAGGCCTGGCGATCCTGAAAAAACTGATCGGCGAAGCCGATATCCTGATCGAGAATTTTCGCCCCGGCGTACTGGAAAAACTCGGCCTGGGCTGGGATGTCCTGCATGCGCTGAACCCCAAACTGGTGATGGTGCGACTTTCGGGCTTCGGCCAGACCGGGCCGATGAAAGATCAGCCGGGGTTTGGCGCGGTGGGCGAGTCCATGGGCGGCCTGCGCTACATCACCGGCTTCGAGGACCGTCCGCCGGTACGCACCGGGATTTCCATCGGCGACTCCATCGCGGCCCTCTGGGGCGTGATCGGCGCACTGATGGCCCTGCGTCACCGCGAGGTCAACGGCGGCACCGGACAAGTGGTGGATGTGGCCCTGTATGAGGCGATTTTTGCCATGATGGAAAGCATGGTGCCCGAGTTCGACGTGTTCGGCTTCATCCGCGAACGCACCGGCAACATCATGCCCGGCATCACCCCCTCGTCCATCCACACCAGCGCTGACGGCAAGCACGTGCAGATTGGTGCCAACGGCGACGCGATCTTCAAGCGCTTCATGCAGATCATCGGCCGCGACGACCTGGCCAATGACCCGCAACTGGCCAGCAACGACGGCCGTGACAGCCGCCGTGACGAGCTGTACGGCGTCATCGATCGCTGGGTCAACTCGCTGCCGCTCGACAGCGTTATCGACCAATTGAACCAGGCCGGAGTGCCGGCCAGTCGGATCTTCAGCGCCGAGGATATGTTCAGCGACCCGCAGTTCCTGGCCCGTGAAATGTTCCTGCAGGCCAAATTGCCCGACGGCAAGGCGTTCAAGATGCCGGGGATCGTACCGAAACTTTCCGACACCCCGGGCACTTCCGAATGGGTTGGGCCGGCACTGGGTGAACACAACGCACAAGTGCTTGGCGAGCTTGGCTACGATGCGCAGCAGATCGCCAAGCTGCGTAGCGACGGGGCCATTTGACGCGCCGCAGCGGGCCGTCACTGAAGATCAAACTGTGGGAGCGAGCTTGCTCGCGATAGCGTCGGCTCAGTCGACCTGATGTTGACTGGCACACCGCAATCGCGAGCAAGCTCGCTCCCACAATTGGATCGGAGTACCACCGGGAGAATCAGGCCGGATGCAAGGCCGCCTTCGCGAGCAGGCTCGCTCCCACAGTTGGGTCCGAGTACGACCGGGAGAGCCAGGTCGGCTGTCAGGCCGCCTCGCGAGCAAGCTTTGCTCCCACAGATATGATGGGCGTACGACCGGGAGAACCAGGTCGGCTATTAGGCCGCCTCGGTTTTGTTTTTGATCTGGGGGCGCCCCATTAACCACGCTGGCTGAACGAAGGTATTGCGCAGTGGGCAACCCGGCATGGATGCCGGGTTAGCCGCGCTGGGCCATGGATGGCCCTTCGCGGCGGCCCACGGAGCAATGCCTTCGTTCAGGCATGCCGAGCCTAGGCGAGGCACCGAGTGGTGGGGCATAGAGCGCTTTGGTTACTTTCGCGCTTTTCGAAAGTGACCCGCCGTCAGGGCGGAACCCTAAGCCGCCGTTACCGCAGAAATGGATATGTACTCGAAGGCCGCCATCGCGAGCAAGCTTCGCTCCCACACCGGCGCCAACACCTGACAAACCAAGCTAAAACCACAAACGCCAGGCAAAAAGAAACCCCGAGGAGTGGGGAGACAACTCGGGGTTAAACGTAACCAATCAAGGTTAGTACAACAAGCGACAAGCACCGGAGCACAATGCTCGCTCTTGTTGGTAAAAGATCTGACTCATCAGAACGTAGGAAGGTTCCCACGAAAGCCCGGTCAATTCGCCCCGACCATGACCTTGTCACGCGCCAGATTGCGCAGCGCCGCAATCACACAGGGCTCCAGGCGGCCCTCGGCAATCAGCACATCGCGATGCAGGCCATCGACCACATCCGTCAACTGACGCTTGTCGGTCAATTGGGCCTGATTGAACGCTCGCTCGACCATGATGGCCCCGGAGGCATTCTTCAGCGTCACCAGGCATTCGCCCTTGGCGCCGGAGGGAGTCAGCGTGACCTGATACGGGCTCAAAGCCTCACCCAGCAATAGGCTGATACTTTCCATTCGCTCACCCTTCAATAGTCCGAAAACAACTGCATGTTCACAGTAAGTGACCGTGGGCCGCAGCAGAAAGTTCGTCAGCGCACCGAACCGGCACGCCTTCGACCTGTTCAACCGAGCATGCGCGCCCAATGTGACAGGCAAACAACTGTCTTTTCTTGAAGCCTTGGCGTGGTGACGGTCGGCGTCAAGCCATCAACTTATCGCAACGGCGCCACCGACGCGCGGCCTCGGACCAGCCTCCCAGAATGCCGCGCAACTGCCCGTCGGCCCCATAGAAAGGCACCGACCAGTGATAGATTTCCCGCAAACCGCTGCCGAACATCAATTGCCGGTCGACGAACCGCGACTGGCCGGTGCGCAATTGCTCCATCATCTCCCCATGAAGCAACTCGGCGGTGGCCGGCGGGAATGCCGCCGAATCCGTCAACCGCGTGCCCCGCAGCTTTTCGAAGCGGGTCGCAAACTGGTCTTCGTAGCTCTTGTTGCACATGATCAGGCGCCCTTCCAGGTCCCGGATGAAAATCGGGTCGGGAATGGCATCCATCAAGGCTCGTTGGAGCATCAACTGGTCCTTGAGGATCGCCTCGGCCTTGAGGCGCTGGTCGATCTGTATCTGCAGGCGACGGTTCCATAGCAGTGACAGGAGGCCGAACACCAGGACCACGGTCACGCACCAGTACCCCCAGCGGGACACCCGCTCCCAGGTCGACGGCGCCTGGACGGGAGTGATGCCGGCCATCCATTTGGAACGCAACGCGCGCATCTCCTCGGCCGGGAAGGCTTCCAGGGCTTTATTCAAGATACTCAGCAGCACGGTCAGGTCTTGGCGTACCGCGAGGTAGTCGGGTTCCCATTTGCCCTCAAGGCCCCTGCCTACCTGCAGTTGTCCCGCCGGATAAAAGTGCATCCCGGTTTCATTTTCGATGGTGGCATAGGCTTCCCGGCTCTCGACCAATGCCCGCGCCTCGCCATAGGTCTTGGTCGTGTGCAATTTGATGGCCGGGTAGTCGCGCCTGATCTCCGCCTCCAATGCATGCCGCGCCGGCAACGCCAGGACCTTCCCTTCCAACTGATCCAGCGAATGGAGGATCGACTCTCCATCACGGCCAACAAATACCCAGCCCGAACCACCAAATGCATGGCTGAAACTCAGGAAATCCTTACGTTCGTCATTCATCGCCAAGAGGGTCGTCATGTCAGCCTCGCTGTTCTCCAGCATCGTCAGCAACTCGCCGGGGGAGAACGATTCGCGATGCACGAACTCAAGGCCAGTCATTTGCGCAATGCGCTGGAGAATGTCGTGGTTCAGGCCGTTCCACTGCCCCAATTCATTCTTGAACAGGTACAACGGAAACTCCATCGTGGCCACGATGACTCGGGGGTTCTCCTTGATCCACTTCAGTTCCTGCGCATCCAGCACCAGCCGTTCGCCAGGATTGAACGGCGGCGTTTCGAAAGCCGTCAACGGCGACGCATTGCCCTCCTGCGCCCAGTACATCAGGGCCAAGCCCATTACCCAGCCCAGGGCTGGCTTGCCTTTGCTAAAAAACAACATCTGCATTTCCTTCGAGATGACTCGCCCGTCCCTCCAAGGGGGCGAAAACCCGACCAGTTTGGCATGCAAAAACAAGAAAGCCCGTCAGGAGACGGGCTTCAAAATGTGACAGATTCAGGCGCTCAGAGCGGCTTGCCGCGGTTGCCATGCTGGCTGACAAAGGCCTGCACAGCCTTCAAGTCGTTGGGCAACACGGTGCAACGTTCCTCTCGCTCAAACAAATCAGAAAGATGTGCGGGTAGTTCGAGCGCTTTTCCTACACCTGCTTTCTCCACGGCTTCCGGGAACTTGACCGGGTGTGCCGTGCCCAGGATCACCATCGGGATATCCAGGCTGCGACGGCACTCGCGAGCGGCCCTGACGCCGATGGCCGTGTGCGGATCGAGCAACTCACCGCTCTGCTCGAACACCTCGGCGATGGTTTCGCAAGTCTGCTCATCGTCCACGGCCAGGGAGTCGAACAACTTGCGGGCTTCGGTCCAGCGCTCAGGCTCGACGCTGAAACCGCCGCCCTGGCGGAAGCTGTCCATCAGCCCGGCAATCGCCGCACCGTTGCGACCGTGCAGGTCGAACAGCAGGCGTTCGAAGTTCGACGACACCATGATGTCCATCGAAGGCGACAACGTGGCGTGCAGGGTTTCCTTGACGTACTGGTTGCCGCTCATGAAGCGGTGCAGGATGTCGTTGCGGTTGGTGGCGACGATCAATTGATTGATCGGCAGGCCCATGTTGCGCGCCAGGTAGCCGGCGAAGATATCGCCGAAGTTGCCGGTCGGCACCGAGAACGACACCGAGCGGGCCGGGCCGCCCAATTGCAGGGCCGCGTGGAAGTAGTAAACGATCTGGGCCATGATCCGCGCCCAGTTGATCGAGTTCACCGCCACCAGCCGCGTGCCCTTGAGGAAGCTCTGGTCGGCGAAGCTGGCCTTGACCATCTCCTGGCAGTCATCGAAGTTGCCTTCGATGGCGATGTTATGGATGTTATCGCCGAAAATCGTCGTCATCTGCCGACGTTGTACTTCCGAAACCCGGTTGTGCGGGTGCAGGATGAAAATGTCGACGTTCTCGCAATGCTTGCAGCCTTCGATGGCCGCCGAACCGGTGTCGCCAGAGGTGGCACCGACGATCACCACACGCTCGCCACGCTTTTGCAGCACGTAGTCCAGCAAGCGACCGAGCAATTGCAGGGCGAAGTCCTTGAACGCCAGGGTGGGGCCGTGGAACAGCTCCATGACCCATTCATTACCGTTGAGCTGACGCAGCGGTGCGATGGCGTTGTGGGAAAAGACGCCATAGGTCTCTTCCAGGATTTTCTTGAAATCGGCGTCCGGGATGCTGCCGGTGACGAACGGGCGCATGACCCGGAACGCCAGCTCGTGATACGGCAGGCCGGCCCAGGAAGCGATTTCTTCCTGGGTGAAGCGCGGCAGGTTTTCCGGCACATAGAGACCGCCGTCCGTGGCCAGGCCGGCCAGGAGGACATCTTCGAAATTCAGGGCCGGTGCCTGGCCGCGGGTGCTGATATAGCGCATGGGGGGCAAACCTTCGGTTTGGGCTTCAAGCGTTGAAGTTGCAGGCGACACATTCAAAGGCAAGTTTGCCTTCGTTCGCAGCCTGCAACTTACCGCTTGCCGCTAAATTAATTCAAATGTTCGACGCGAATACGAACCACCGGGCCAACGACACCCTGGAGCGCTTCCAGCGCCGCAATCGCGTCGTTGATGCGCTGCTCGACCACACGATGGGTCAGCAGGATCATCGGCACCAGGCCGTCGTGTTCCTCGACTTCCTTCTGCATGATCGACTCGATGTTGATGCCCCGTTCCGAGAGGATACTTGCCACTTGGGCCAGCACACCCGGATGGTCCTTGGCCTGGATGCGCAGGTAGTAGGCGCTTTCGCAGGCCTCGATCGGAAGAATCGGGTGAGCCGACAGCGAGTCGGGCTGGAAGGCCAGGTGCGGCACACGGTTTTCCGGGTCCGAGGTCATGGCGCGAACCACGTCCACCAGGTCGGCAATCACCGAAGAGGCCGTCGGTTCCATGCCCGCACCGGCGCCGTAGAACAGCGTCGAGCCGGAGGCGTCGCCGTTGACCATCACCGCGTTCATCACGCCGTTGACGTTGGCGATCAGGCGGTCGGCCGGGATCAAGGTCGGGTGCACGCGCAACTCGATGCCGTTGGCGGTGCTGCGCGCCACGCCCAGGTGCTTGATGCGATAGCCCAAGGCTTCGGCGTAGTTCACGTCAGCGGTGGTCAGCTTGGTGATGCCTTCGGTGTAGGCCTTGTCGAACTGCAACGGAATGCCGAACGCAATGGAGGCCAGGATCGTCAGCTTGTGCGCGGCGTCGATGCCTTCCACGTCGAACGTCGGGTCAGCCTCTGCGTAACCCAGGGCCTGGGCTTCGGCGAGCACGTCTTCGAAGGTGCGCCCTTTCTCGCGCATCTCGGTGAGGATGAAGTTACCGGTGCCGTTGATGATCCCCGCGACCCAGTTGATGCGGTTGGCCGACAGGCCTTCGCGGATCGCCTTGATCACCGGGATACCACCGGCCACGGCGGCTTCGAACGCCACGATCACGCCCTTCTCGCGGGCCTTGGCGAAAATCTCATTACCGTGAACAGCGATAAGCGCCTTGTTCGCGGTGACCACATGCTTGCCATTCTCGATGGCCTTGAGTACCAGCTCACGGGCAACGGTGTAGCCGCCGACCAGCTCTATGACGATGTCGATCTCAGGGTTCGTGGCCACTTCGAAGACATCGTTGGTAATCGCAATACCGGTCGTCTGGAACTGAGGCTTTGGCGTGCGCGTGGCAATTTGTGCCACTTCGATCCCACGCCCGGCACGACGAGCAATTTCCTCGGCGTTGCGCTGAAGTACGTTGAAGGTGCCGCCACCGACGGTACCTAACCCACAGATGCCTACTTTGACCGGATTCACTCTTGACTCCCCATGAAACGGCCGACGCAAGGTCGGCCGTGAAATACAGCCGCGCAGCAACGCGACTTTGTGTTTAACGGCCCGACGAAGGTTTTCGCCGAGCCGTGATCTTCAGAAGCGGATCGCCCATGATCATTTCGCGCCCAGGGCCAGTTTGGCGACTTGTGGCGCCGGCTGATAGCCCGGAATCACCTGGCCGTCAGCCAAAACGATGGCCGGCGTGCCGTTCACACCAATGGACTGGCCAAGGGCGAACTGCTTGGAGACCGGGTTCTCGCACTTGGCGGCCTTGATTTCCTTGCCATCGACCATCTTGTCCATGGCCGCTTTCTTGTCCTTGGAGCACCAGACCGCCTGCAACTGCTCGTCGCCCGGCGAGCCCAGGCCCTGGCGCGGGAACGCCACATAGCGCACTTCGATGCCACGCTTGTTCAGCTCCGGCACTTCGGCGTGCAGCTTGTGGCAATACGGGCAGGTGGTGTCGGTGAACACGGTAATGTGGGACTTGGTTTCGCCAATCGCCGGATAAACCACGGTTTCAGCGACTGGAATGCCGTTGATCAACTTGGAAATGCCCTGGCGCTCGGTCATCTCGGTGAGATTGACCGGCTTGCCGTCCTTGAGCTCGAACAGGTTGCCCTGGACGATGTACTGGCCGTCGGCGCTGGCGTAAAGCACGCGGCTGCCCTTGAGCTTGACCTCATACAGACCGGCCATGGGACTGGCCGAAATGGTTTCGATCGGCACTTCGAGCTGAAGGTTTTCCAGGCTCTTGCGGATAGCCTTGTCGGCCGCGTCGTCGGCGATGGCAAAGGTACTGGCCAGCGCGATGGCGGCGGCGGTAAACATCTGGATCAAACGCATGGGGACTCCTGAGGCGAACAAATGAGACGGGAAACGCCGACCCGCAGATTCGGGTTCCAACCGCCCACTGTGCAAACCGGCAAAGCCTACCACATAAGGCCCGCGTGACCGAATGCCGCTGACGCAAGACGCTTTGAAGACCGATGCTGGCTGACACACCGCCATCGCGAGCAAGCTCACTCCCACACTTTGGCCGGTGCCAGACAGCAATTGCGCATCCACCACCCAATCCCTGTGGGAGCGAGCTTGCTCGCGATGGCGGCAGCACTGACAACATCGCGGCAGGTTTCAGCCGCGCGGATGGTGCTTGGCATGCAAGTCCTGCAACCGCGCCCGGGCGACGTGGGTGTAGATCTGGGTGGTGGACAAGTCGCTGTGGCCGAGCAGCATCTGCACCACCCGCAAGTCGGCGCCGTGGTTGAGCAGGTGCGTGGCGAAGGCATGGCGCAAGGTATGGGGCGAGAGGGATTTGTTGATCCCGGCCACCTTGGCCTGGTGCTTGATCCGGTGCCAAAAGGTCTGGCGGGTCATCTGCTCGCCCCGCAGGCTGGGAAACAGCACGTCGCTGGGGCGCCCGCCCAGCAGTTCATGACGGGCGTCGCGCATATAACGCTCGACCCAGACGATCGCCTCCTCACCCATCGGCACCAGGCGCTCCTTGCTGCCTTTGCCCATCACCCGCAACACGCCCTGGCGCAGGTTGACCTGCTCCAGCGTCAAGCTGATCAACTCGGTGACCCGCAGGCCGCAGGCGTACAACACCTCCAACATCGCCCGGTCGCGCTGACCGATGGCTTCGCTGAGATCGGGTGCCGCCAGCAGCGCTTCCACATCGGCTTCCGAGAGGGACTTGGGCAGCGGACGCCCCAGTTGCGGCATTTCCACGCGCAAGGTAGGGTCCACCGCAATCAGCTTTTCCCGCAGCAAATAGCGATAAAACCCACGCAAACCGGAGAGAAACCGCGCGGTCGAGCGCGGTTTGTAATTCTGCTCCAGGCGCCACGCCAAGTGATCGAGGATCAGCTCCCGGCCGGCATTGATCAGTTCCAGGTGGTTTTCCTGCAGCCAGCCGTTGAACAACGCCAGGTCGCTGCGGTAGGCATCGCGGGTGTTATCGGACAGGCCTTTCTCCAGCCACAGGGCGTCGAGAAACTGGTCTATCAGCGGATGATCGATGGCTGGCATAAGGACTCTTGAGGGATGCGGGCACACGCGGCATCGAAATGGCAAATGAAGCTATGCAGGGTGCTCAAAGCGCAAATCGCAGGCAACAAAAAAGCAGCCCGCAGGCTGCTTTTTTTTGCATCGGAAGCTGGACTTAAGCCAGTTTTTCCTTGATGCGAGCTGCTTTACCCGACAGGTCACGCAGGTAGTACAGCTTGGCTTTACGCACGTCACCGCGACGCTTGACAGCCATGCTGTCGATTTGCGGGCTGTAGGTCTGGAAAGTACGCTCTACGCCGACACCGTTGGAGATTTTACGAACGGTGAATGCACTGTTCACGCCACGGTTACGCTTGGCGATAACAACGCCTTCGAACGCTTGCAGACGGGAACGGTCGCCTTCCTTCACTTTCACCTGAACGACAATGGTGTCGCCCGGGGCAAAGGTAGGGATTTCTTTGGTCATCTGCTCTGCTTCGAGTGCAAGGATGATTTTGTTAGTCATGCTGTGCTCCTAAGGCGAGTCGTCGGACTCACCATCGATACGTTGTTAACTATCGTCCCGCTCGCGGATGTATTCCTCGAGCAGCTTCTTCTCTTCTCCAGAAAGCGAGCGGCTTTCCAGAAGATCGGCGCGTCGTTCATAGGTCCGACCAAGGGACTGCTGCAAACGCCAACGCCGGATGTGCGCGTGGTTGCCACTTAGCAACACGTCGGGAACACGCTGATCCGCATACACCTCCGGTCGGGTGTAGTGCGGGCAATCCAGCAGACCATCCGTAAAGGAATCTTCCTCAGCGGAATCTGCATGCCCTAAAGCTCCAGGCAGCAGTCGTGTAACCGCATCGATCAGGACCATCGCCGGCAGCTCGCCGCCAGACAGTACATAGTCGCCAATCGACCACTCTTCATCGACATGAGCTTCAATGAAACGCTCGTCAATGCCTTCATAACGGCCGGCAATCAGGATCAATGCATCCGAATTCGCCAGCTCGCGTACCGCCGACTGAGTCAGCTGGCGGCCTTGGGGCGACAGGTAGATCACCTTCGCACCCTCCCCGGCTGCCGTCCTGGCCTGAACCAGCGCATCTTCCAGGGGCTTGATCTTCATCACCATGCCCGGACCACCGCCAAACGGGCGATCGTCCACAGTGTGATGCCGATCCGTGGTGTAGTCCCGCGGATTCCAACAGGTGAGCTGCAACAGCTCCTGTTTCACCGCGCGGCTGGTTATGCCGTACTCGCTGATGGCGGAAAACATCTCGGGAAACAATGTGATGACTTCAACGCGCAAATTAGCCACGTTTAGAAATCCGCATCCCATTCCACCTTCATCTCGCCTGCGGCAAGGTCGACGGCCAACACGCATTGCTCGGTATAGGGCAACAGGCGTTCGCGATCATCCAGGCTGCCGACGCAAGGCTTGACCACCATGACATCGTTCGAACCGGTCTCGAGCAGGTGATCGATTTTCCCGAGCAATTGCCCGAGGTGGTCGATGACCTTCAGACCCACCAGCTGGTACCAGTAGTACTCGCCGTCGGTCAGTTCAGGGAACAGGTTGCGCGGCACGCAGATCTCATAACCGGCCAGAAGACGTGCTTCTTCACGATCATCGAGATCCTTGAGCTTTGCGACCAGGAACTTGTCGTTCCCGCGTCCGCTGACCAGCTCCACCTGTTTCACGCTACCTTCGCGCTTGAGCGTCCAGGTTTTGTAGTCCAACAGGTTCTTGATCGGATCAGTAAAGGAATACACCTTCACTTCGCCGCGAACGCCATGTACAGAATAGATCTTGCCGACAACGATCAAATCATCAGCATCTTTTGGCGTCGCGTTCATATTGCTCAGGCCGCAGCCTTAGCCGATTCCTTCAACAACTGAGCAACGCGCTCAGAAGGTTGTGCACCAACGCTCAGCCAGTAGGCTACGCGCTCTTGGTTCACGGACAGACGAACTTCCTGACCACGGGCAACAGGGTTGAAGAAACCAACCTGCTCCTTGTGGGAACCGTCACGCGGGTTGCGGCTGTCGGTTACGGTCAGGTGGTAAAACGGGCGCTTTTTGGAGCCGCCAAGGGCAAGACGGATTGTTAGCATGTGAACATCGTTCCTGTAGTCGGTGCTGCAAATCTAAATGCACAGCGGGCATAGGTGCCCGAAAGGCCGCATATTCTAAGGAATATCCGGACTTTTGCAAATGTCTTTTTCCGGCGCCTGGCGCCATGCGATCAAGATTTGCCATAGAGCCGTCATGAAAAACGGCAAGTCAGCTCCCGCGTAGCGCGGGTTTGCTGGAGATCCCCGCATCCGTGCGGGGCAACGCCGACATGACAGCCGGCGCAGATTCTTTACATTTTCGGCATGCCGCCGCCGGGCAACATACCGCCCATGCCGCGCATCATCTTGGCCATCCCGCCCTTGGCGGAGAATTTCTTCATCATCTTCTGCATCTGCTTGTGCTGCTTGATCAAGCGACCAATGTCCTGCACCTGGGTGCCGGAACCCATGGCGATACGGCGTTTGCGCGAACCGCTGATCAGCTCAGGGTCGCGGCGCTCGGCCGGGGTCATGGAGTTGATGATGGCTTCCATCTGCTTGAACTGCTTCTCAGCCGCGCCCTGGGCATTGCCCATCTGCGCCAGGTTCACGCCACCGATGTTCGGCAGTTTGTCCATGAGGCCGCCCAGGCCGCCCATGTTCTTCATTTGTTGCAGCTGGTCGCGGAAGTCTTCGAGGTCGAAGCCCTTGCCCTTCTTCAGCTTCTTGGCCAGTTTGTCGGCCTTGTCCTTGTCGAGGGTCTGTTCGGCCTGCTCGATCAGGCTGAGCACGTCGCCCATGCCAAGGATGCGCGAAGCGATACGCTCGGGGTGGAACGGCTCGAGCGCTTCGCTCTTCTCGCCCATACCGATGAACTTGATCGGCTTGCCAGTGATGGCGCGTACCGACAGCGCGGCACCGCCACGGGCGTCACCGTCGACCTTGGTCAGGATCACGCCGGTCAGCGGCAGTGCATCACCGAACGCCTTGGCGGTGTTGGCCGCGTCCTGGCCGGTCATGGCATCGACCACGAACAGGGTTTCCACCGGGTTGATCGCGGCATGCAGCGCCTTGATCTCGCCCATCATCTCTTCATCGATGTGCAGGCGACCGGCGGTATCGACGATGACCACGTCGATGAATTTCAGTTTTGCTTCTTTAATAGCCGCCTGGGCGATGTCCACCGGTTTCTGGCTCAGGTCGGACGGGAAGAACGTCACGCCGATGTCGTTGGCCAGGGTTTCCAGCTGCTTGATCGCCGCCGGACGGTAGATGTCCGCCGACACGACCATTACCGACTTCTTCTTGCGCTCTTTAAGGAAGCGCGCCAGCTTGCCGGCCGTCGTGGTCTTGCCCGCGCCTTGCAGGCCAGCCATCAGCACCACCGCTGGCGGTACGGCGCTCAGGTTCAGGTCTTCGTTGGCGGCGCCCATCAGGCTTTCGAGTTCGGCCTGGACGATCTTCACGAACGCCTGGCCCGGCGTCAGGCTGCGCGACACCTCGGTGCCGACGGCACGTTCCTTGACCGAATTGACGAAATCCTTGACCACCGGCAGGGCGACGTCGGCTTCGAGCAACGCCATGCGCACTTCGCGCAGGGTGTCTTTGATGTTGTCCTCGGTCAGTTTCGCCTTGCCGGTGACATGGCGCAGCGTCTGCGAGAGACGGTCGGTTAGGTTTTCAAACATGCGCGATCCTTTCAGGCCCAGATGAGACCGGGATAATGGCGGCCCAGACCGTGAAAAATGTGCTCGGCGAGCCTGCGGCGTGGGCAGGTCGCGGATTATAGCGAAGAAGCGGGCAACGTACACCTTACTGTCAGTTGCTGTGGTCTTTCGTGCGGAGGGGGTTCTATGCCAAACTCAGCGCCTTTCGGGCTTGCCTAACAGGATTTATGCTCCCCTTGTCACCCAGCTTGCTTGCCACCCTCGCCGCCGCTTGCCTTTATGCCGCTGCGACCCTCTATCAAGGCACCCGCCTGGCCACCGGCGCCAAGGCGAACAAACGCCTGCTGGTCACGCTTGGCGTGCTGGCGGTGCTCGGCCACGCGGCCAGCCTTTATACCCACCTGATGACGCCGATCGGCCTGGGCCTGGACTTTTTCAACGCCGCCAGCCTGATCGCCGTCGCCGTGATCGCCCTGACGCTGCTGGCCTGCTCGCGCATCCCGGTGGAAAACCTGCTGGTGCTGCTGTTCCCGCTGGGGCTGGCCACGGTGCTGCTGGCGCAGTTCGCGCCGTCGGGCACGGTGCAGATCATCGACGAAGAGCCGGGTATCCTTGCCCACATCCTGCTGTCGATCCTCGCCTATGGCCTGTTCACCATCGCGGTGTTCCAGGCGTTGCTGCTGCTGGTGCAAGACCACCAGCTCAAGCACAAGCACCCGTCCGGGCTGATCCGCAACTTCCCGCCGCTGCAAACCATGGAGAGCCTGCTGTTCGGCTTCCTCTGGGCCGGCTGGGGCCTGCTGTCGCTGTCGCTGATCTCCGGCTGGCTGTTCGTCGAGAACCTGTTTGCCCAGCACCTGGTGCACAAGACCCTGCTGGCCTGCCTGGCGTGGATCGTCTTCAGCGTGCTGCTGTGGGGCCGCAACCGCCTCGGCTGGCGCGGCCACAAAGCGATTCGCTGGACCCTGGCCGGTTTCTGCCTGCTGATGCTCGCGTACTTCGGCAGCAAGCTGGTTCGCGAATACATCCTGCATGTCTGACGGACGGCCCTGATGGATACCTTGCCCGTGGCGCCGCTGTTTGCCGTGCTGGTGGTGCTGATCCTCTGGTCGGCCCTGTTCACCGCCATCGAAGCCGCCCAGCAGCACCTGCTGGCCCAGCGCACGGCCTCGCGCGCCAGTGACAAACCACTGGCAACGCTGACATTCCCGCTGGCCAGCCTGATCCTGTGCAATACCCTCTGTCGCACCCTGGCCGTGGTGATCGGCACCTTGCTGGCGATTTTTACCTGGCTGGAAAACGGCCCTTGGGTAGCTTGGCTCGGCACCAGCGCCGCCCTGCTGGTGTTCGCCGACTACCTGCCGCGCACCTTGGCCACCCGCCAGCCCGAAGCGGTGCTGGCGCTGGGCAACGCCTTGCTTGGCATACCGTTGAAGATCCTCTATCCGCTTGCCTGGCTGTTGAATGGCACGAGCCAGTTCTTGCTGCGTCCATTCGCGCGCAAGGCCAGCATGGTGCAACAGAGCGACGATGAAATGCCCGCGCCACCGCGCAGCGAGCACGAACCTGAGCACAGCAGCGGTCGACTGCACCCGGTTTCCGGCATCCACGCCCTGGACAACATCACCGTCAACGATATCCTCGTGCCCCGCAGCGAGGTCGACGGGATCAACCTCGACGACCCCATCGGCGACATCATCGAACAACTGCGTCTGAACCGTCGCACCCGCCTGCCGGTGTTCCACAGCGACATCAACCAGGTCGAAGCGGTGCTCAACACGCGCCAGATCCGTCACTTGCTCGCGGATGCGAGCCTGACCCAGGAAGCGCTGCTGGCCGCCTCCCACGAGCCCTACTTCGTGCCCGAAAGCACGCCACTGCAACTGCAACTGCTGAATTTCCACAAGCAGCAGCGGCGCCTGGGCATGGTGGTGGACGAATACGGCGAAGTGCTGGGCATCGTCACCCTGGAAGACATCCTCGAAGAAATCGTCGGCGAATTCGAAAGCGAGCACAGCCTCGACAACCCCCACGTCCATCCCCAGCCCGATGGACGCCTGATGATCGATGGCGCGGCGTCGATCCGCGAATTGAACAGGACCCTGGGTTGGCATCTGCCTTGCGACGGCCCCAAGACCCTCAACGGGCTGGTGACCGAAGCCCTGGAAACCATCCCCGAAAGCCCGGTGTGCCTGAAGATCGGCCGTTATCGGCTGGAAATCATCGAGACCGTGGACAACCGTGTCAGCCAGGTGCTGGCGTGGCATAACAGTTCGGTGCCCGCCGTTTCCTGACTTCCCGCTTGGACCGGATACGGGGTCGCCCCTGTGGCGAGGGAGCTTGCTCCCTCGCCACAAAAAGCTCAGCGCCCGCTTCAATATTGTGCACGGGTTCACTTGTTGAATCGTTAGCCCCCTTCCTATACTCAATCCGCTTACCCAGCCCCGGCCGAACCCCCTGCTTACCCGCACCTAGCCGGTTCATCGGCAAAATCAGCCTCGGTCCTGCGACTGTTCCTACCCGAAACAGCGAAAGGATACCCGCCCATATCCCTGGGTGTTCGACCATAATAATTCGCTCCAATGGAGCACATGACTGTCAGGGATAACCGCATGACGACCGCTACCTGCAACGAGGCTGTGCCTGCCCAACCGACAAACTCGACCACCCGCGTGGCCACCGCGAGTTTCATCGGCACCGCCATCGAGTTCTACGATTTCTACGTCTACGCCACGGCTGCGGCCCTGGTGATCGGGCCGGTGTTCTTCCCGCAAACCTCAGGCACGGCACAGATGTTGTCGTCCTTCCTGACGTTCGGCATCGCCTTCCTTGCCCGCCCGCTGGGCTCTGCGCTGTTCGGCCATTTCGGCGACCGGATCGGGCGCAAGTCGACGCTGGTGGCGTCCCTGCTGCTGATGGGCGTGTGCACCACCCTCATCGGCGTGCTGCCCGGCTACGCCAGCATTGGCGCCTGGGCGCCGATCTTGCTGTGCGTGCTGCGTTTCGGCCAGGGCCTGGGGTTGGGCGGCGAATGGGGTGGCGCGGCGCTGCTTGCCACCGAGAACGCGCCCAAGGGCAAACGCGCCTGGTTCGGCATGTTCCCCCAACTGGGACCCTCCATCGGCTTCCTGGCGGCCAACGGGCTGTTCCTGACCCTGGCCATGAGCCTGGACGATGAGCAATTCCGCGCCTGGGGCTGGCGGATTCCGTTCCTGCTCAGTGCCGTGCTGGTGATCGTCGGCCTCTACGTACGGCTCAAGCTCCATGAAACCCCGGTGTTCGCCAATGCCATGGCCCGCCAGGAGCGGGTGAAGGTGCCGTTGGTCGAACTGTTCAGCCAGTACTGGGCGCCAACCTTGCTGGGTGCGGCGGCGATGGTGGTGTGTTACGCACTGTTCTATATCTCGACGGTGTTTTCCCTGAGCTACGGCGTGTCCACCCTTGGCTACAGCCGCGAGACCTTCCTGGGCCTGCTGTGCTTTGCCGTGCTGTTCATGGCCGCCGCTACGCCCCTGTCGGCCTGGGCCAGCGACCGCTACGGCCGCAAACCGGTGCTGATCGTCGGCGGCGTGTTGGCGATTGCCTCGGGTTTCCTCATGGAACCCTTGCTGACCCACGGCTCGACCGGCGGCGTGGCGCTGTTCCTGTGCATCGAGCTGTTCCTGATGGGCGTGACCTTCGCCCCCATGGGCGCCTTGCTGCCGGAGCTGTTTCCGACCCACGTGCGCTACACCGGCGCCTCGGCGGCCTACAACCTGGGCGGCATCGTCGGCGCCTCGGCCGCGCCATTCTTCGCCCAGAAACTGGTGGCGATGGGTGGTTTGAGTTATGTCGGGGGCTACGTTTCAGCGGCCGCGCTGCTCAGCGTGATCGCCGTGTTGTGCTTGAAAGAGACGCGTCATAACGACTTGAACCGGGTCGCCTGACGCGCCTCCCGCAGGAGCTGCCGCAGGCTGCGATCCTTTGATCTTTTGATCTTTCGCTTGAGACTCAAGCGTCAGGGGAAAGATCGCAGCCTCGCTTCGCTCGGCAGCTCCTACAGGGGCAAAACCGGCCAATGAAATAGCCGTTAACAATCACCCGCCATTGAAACCACCCCCCACCTGCCCCATCTAAGACCCATACTCCATTGCGCAGGTGCCCCATGAGCGACCAGCACTCTACCGAAGCCACCAACGATTACGCCGACTCCGAACACATCGAACACACCTCCTCCGGCACCGGCCTGGCCCTGCCTGGCCAGAATTTGCCGGACAAGGTCTACATCATCCCGATCCACAATCGTCCGTTCTTCCCGGCCCAGGTGTTGCCGGTCATCGTCAATGAAGAGCCTTGGGCCGAGACCCTGGAGCTGGTGGCCAAGTCCGACCATCACTCCCTGGCGCTGTTCTTCATGGACTCGCCCCAGGAAGACCCGCGTCATTTCGACACCTCGAAACTGCCGCTGTACGGCACGCTGGTGAAGGTGCACCACGCCAGCCGGGAAGGCGGCAAGCTGCAATTCGTCGCCCAGGGCCTGACCCGCGTGCGTATCCGTACCTGGCTCAAGCACCATCGCCCACCGTACCTGGTGGAAGTCGAATACCCGCACCAGCCGAGCGAGCCGACCGACGAGGTCAAGGCCTACGGCATGGCGCTGATCAACGCGATCAAGGAACTGCTGCCGCTCAACCCGCTGTACAGCGAAGAGCTGAAGAACTACCTCAACCGCTTCAGTCCCAACGATCCTTCGCCACTGACCGATTTTGCCGCCGCGCTCACCTCCGCCACCGGTAATGAACTGCAAGAAGTGCTCGACTGCGTGCCCATGCTCAAGCGCATGGAAAAAGTCCTGCCGATGCTGCGCAAGGAAGTCGAAGTGGCGCGGCTGCAGAAAGAGATTTCCGCCGAGGTCAACAACAAGATCGGCGAACATCAGCGCGAGTTCTTTCTCAAGGAGCAGCTCAAGGTCATCCAGCAGGAGCTGGGGCTGACCAAGGACGACCGCAGCGCCGATATCGAACAGTTCGAGCAGCGGCTCGAAGGCAAGGTGCTGCCGGCCCAGGCGCAGAAGCGCATCGAAGAGGAAATGAACAAACTCTCGATCCTGGAAACCGGCTCGCCGGAATACGCCGTCACCCGCAATTACCTGGATTGGGCGACCTCGGTGCCGTGGGGCGTGTATGGCCAGGACAAGCTTGACCTCAAGCACGCACGCAAGGTGCTCGACCAGCACCACGCCGGCCTGGACGACATCAAGGATCGCATCCTGGAATTCCTCGCCGTCGGCGCCTACAAAGGCGAGATCAGCGGTTCCATCGTGCTGCTGGTCGGCCCGCCGGGCGTGGGCAAGACCAGCGTCGGCAAATCCATCGCCGAGTCCCTGGGGCGGCCGTTCTACCGCTTCAGCCTCGGCGGCATGCGCGACGAAGCCGAGATCAAGGGCCATCGGCGCACCTACATCGGCGCCCAGCCGGGCAAGCTGGTGCAAGCGCTGAAAGATGTCGAAGTGATGAACCCGGTGATCATGCTCGATGAGATCGACAAGATGGGCCAGAGCTACCAGGGCGACCCGGCCTCGGCCTTGCTGGAGACCCTCGACCCGGAGCAGAACGTCGAATTCCTCGACCACTACCTGGACCTGCGCCTGGACCTGTCGAAAGTGCTCTTCATCTGCACCGCCAACACCCTGGACTCGATCCCTGGGCCATTGCTGGACCGGATGGAAGTGATCCGCCTGTCGGGCTACATCACCGAAGAAAAAGTCGCCATCGCCAAGCGCCACCTGTGGCCCAAGCAACTGGCCAAGGCTGGCGTGTCCAAGGGCAGCCTGAGTATCAACGATAGCGCCCTCAAGGCCCTGATCGACGGTTATGCCCGTGAAGCCGGGGTGCGACAGCTGGAGAAACAGCTGGGCAAACTGGTGCGCAAGGCGGTGATGAAGCTGATCGACGACCCCAAGGCCGTGATCAAGCTCGGGCCGAAGGACCTCGAGGCCTCCCTGGGCAAACCGGTGTTCCGCAACGAGCAGGTGTTGTCCGGCATCGGCGTGATCACCGGCCTGGCCTGGACCAGCATGGGCGGCGCGACCTTGCCGATCGAGGCGACGCGCATCCACACCCTCAATCGCGGCTTCAAGCTGACGGGGCAACTGGGGGACGTGATGAAGGAATCGGCGGAAATCGCCCACAGCTACGTCAGTTCGCACCTGAAGCAGTTTGGCGGCGATCCGAAGTTCTTTGACGAGGCCTTCGTTCACCTGCACGTACCCGAAGGCGCCACGCCCAAGGACGGCCCGAGCGCCGGGGTGACCATGGCCAGCGCTTTGCTGTCCCTGGCCCGCAACCAGCCGCCGAAAAAAGGCGTGGCGATGACCGGCGAACTGACCCTCACCGGGCACGTATTGCCGATCGGTGGGGTGCGCGAGAAGGTCATCGCGGCGCGGCGGCAGAAAATCAACGAGCTGATCCTGCCGGAAGCCAACCGGGGCAACTTCGAAGAACTGCCGGACTACCTCAAGGAGGGCGTCACGGTGCACTTTGCCAAGCGGTTTGCGGATGTGGCTAAGGTGTTGTTCTGATAGTCCTGTAGCGGCTGTACCGGCCCCATCGCGAGCAAGCTCGCTCCCACAGGGACTTGCGGCGTTCACAAGATTCCTTTGTGGGAGCGAGCTTGCTCGCGATGGGGCCCTGACAGACAACACATGCTCACCTGACACACCCAGTAGCATCTTCGGTTATGCTCGCCGTTCGTCGTGAATGCCGGAGCCGTTGCCCTTATGTCCCTCACCCGCCTGCTCGTCCCCCTCAGCCTCGCCCTGCTGAGCGCCTGCGCCACACAAACCAGCAACAACGTGACCGTGGAAAAACTGAGCCAGTGCCCGGTGCGGCTCAATAACGGGCAGAACCTGATCCTGAGCTTGCCCAGCAACCCCACCACCGGTTATCGCTGGGCGATCCAGGATTCGGCCGGTGGCGTGTTGAAAGGCCTGGGACCGGAGGTTTATCGCAACCCGGAAGACGCCGGCATCGTTGGCGCCGCCGGCGTCTCGACCTGGCGCTTCCAGGCGTTCAGCGCCGGCACCGGGCGCTTGCGCCTGACTTATCAACAGCCCTGGGCCCCCGAAGTGCCGCCCGTGGAAACCTTTGACTGCGCCATTTCGGTGAAGTGACCATGGGCTGGCTGATCCTGGCCCTGATGGGCGCAGCCACCTACCTGTACGGCCTGACCGTGCATGCCACACTCTTGTGCCTGCTGGTCAAGCCCATGCCGGTCCTGGCCCTGCTCGGCTGGCTGCACGATGCGCCGCCCAGTGATTATCGGCGCTGGATCAGCCTCGGGCTGATTTTTTCGCTGGTGGGCGATGTGTTGCTGGCCTGGCCGGGGGATCTGTTCGTGTTTGGCCTCGGCGCGTTTCTGCTGGCGCACCTGGCCTACCTGAAAGCCTACCTCAGCGACTGCCGCCGTCCTGCGCTACTGCCATTGGCCCTCGCCTTGGGCATCGGCGCGGTGCTGTTGGGGATTCTGGTGTCGAGCGGTCTCGGGCCGTTGCTGGTGCCGGTGGTCGTCTATGGCCTGGTCATCAGCGCCATGCTCTGGCGAGCCTTGGCAAGACTGGGCAGCACAGTGCCCAAGCGCTCCGCCTGGCTGGCCGCCGCCGGGGCGCTGGCCTTTGTGTTTTCCGACAGCCTGATCGGCATCAACCGGTTCGTGCAGCCCTTCCATGCCGCGTCTTACCTGATCATCGTCAGTTACTGGCTGGGCCAATGGGGCATTACCGCGTCGGCGTTCACCCAAAGACATCACTAGACAGAGATTAAATGTGGGAGCGAGCTTGCTCGCGATAGCGGTGGGTCAGTCAGCATCTGCATCAACTGACTGTCCGCTAT
>NZ_CAKKMI010000064.1:0-34928 GCF_918698105.1 Pseudomonas brassicacearum
GGCGACTCAATTTCGAAAGACCGCATCGCCTGTATCGCGGGCAAGCCTTGCTCCCACAAATAAATCCCCTCGCCACAAGAGCCCTCCTTCCTCTCCCGACCAAGGTCATGTTCGATCATCGAACACTTATTGGCCGATGTCGGCGGCTTTATTTGACCAAATTAACCATCTAGTACAATTTATCTCCAGCGGCTGAAACCTGGCCGACACCAACAATAAAAATGTGGAGAAATTGCGATGCCTCCGATCATTCTGGTGCTCAACGGCCCGAACCTGAACCTGCTCGGCACCCGCGAGCCGGCGACCTATGGCCATGAAACCCTGGCTGACATTTCGGCACTGTGCGGCCGCGCCGCTGAAGAATTCGGCCTGGCGGTGGAATTTCGCCAGACCAACCAGGAAGGTGAGCTGCTGGACTGGATTCACGGCGCCCGTGGCCGGTGCGCCGGTATCGTCATCAACCCGGCGGCCTGGACCCACACCAGCGTGGCGATCCGCGATGCCCTGGTGGCCAGCGAAGTACCGGTCATCGAAGTCCACCTGTCCAACGTCCACGCCCGTGAAACCTTTCGCCATCACTCCTTTGTCTCATCCGTCGCCATCGGCGTGATGTGCGGGTTTGGCAGCCATGGCTATCGCCTGGCCCTGGAACATTTCAGTCAGCGGTTGAAGGGTTGATGAGCATGTCGAATATCACTGTGCTGGCCGGCCTGATCGGCGCGGGCATCCAGGCCTCTCGCACGCCTGCACTGCATGAACATGAGGGCGATGCCCAAGGCATGCGTTACCTCTATCGGCTGATCGATCTCGATGCGCTGAAACTGGACAGCGGCGCCCTGGCCGATCTACTGGTGGCCGCCGAACGCATGGACTTCACCGGCCTGAACATCACCTTCCCCTGCAAGCAGGCGATCATCCCGCTGCTCGATGAGTTGTCACCCGAGGCCCGCGGTATCGGTGCGGTCAACACCGTGGTGCTCAAGGACGGCAAGCGCATCGGCCACAACACCGACTGCCTGGGGTTCGCCGAAGGTTTTCGGCGCGGCCTGGGGGACGTGGCGCGCAAGCGTGTGGTCCAGATGGGCGCCGGTGGCGCCGGCGCGGCGGTAGCCCACGCGCTGTTGATGGAAGGCGTGCAAACCCTGAGCATTTTTGACGTCGAGGTCCGCCGTGCCGAGGCGCTGGCCAACAACTTGAATCAACACTTCGGCGCTGGCCGCGCCCGCGCCGGTCACGACCTGCCCGCCGCCATGACCGAGGCCGATGGCCTGGTGAACACCACGCCCATGGGCATGGCAAAACTACCGGGCATGCCGGTTCCGGCCGAGCTGTTGCGCGGCGCATTGTGGGTCGCGGAAATCGTCTACTTCCCGCTGGAAACCGAACTGCTGCGCAACGCCCGCGCGGTCGGCTGCCGCACACTGGATGGCGGCAACATGGCGGTGTTCCAGGCGGTGAAGGCCTTCGAACTGTTCAGCGGCGTGGCGCCCGATGCGCAGCGGATGCTGGCGCATTTCCAGAGCATGAACCACTAAAGCCTGGTGATAAGCCCTTGTGGGAGCGAGCTTGCTCGCGATGGCGGTGTGTCAGTCGCAATCGATGCTGGCTGATCGACCGCTATCGCGAGCAAGCTCGCTCCCACAAGGGGTCGAGGTCAGGCCTGCAAGTAGCGCAACACCGACTCACAGACCATCTCACGATGCCGCTGCTTGACCGCTTCATCCGACAGGTCGATCTGAAAGATCTCACCGAACGTCTGGCGGTTGGACACGCGGTAAAAACAGAACGAGCTGATCAGCAGATGCACATCCAGCGGCTCGAGGCCGGCACGGAACACACCCTCTTCAGCGCCGCGCCGCAGGATCACGCCCAGGGAATCGAGGATGGTATTGGTCATCGCCTTGATCGCGCCTGACTGCTTCACGTACTCGGCGTTGTGGATGTTCTCGATGCAGACGATGCGCACGAAATCCACATTGCGATCGTGGTGGTCGAAGGTGAACTCCACCAGGCGCCGGATCGCGTCGACCGGGGCCAGTTCCGCCAGGTGCAGGCGGCTCTCGGTGGTGCGGATATCACCGTAGAGTTTTTCCAGCACCTCGACGTACAACTGCTCCTTGCTGCCGAAGTAGTAGTAGATCATGCGCTTGGAGGTGTGGATGCGCTCGGCGATGGCGTCGACCCGGGCACCGGCCAGGCCCTGCTGGACGAACTCGACGATGGCTTCCTGAAGAATGTTCTCCCGGGTCTTCTCCGGGTTGTTCTTGCGACTCTTGCGCGGCGTGGCGACGGGTTCGTCGAGCGCTGCGGAAAGCTCTGGATTCATAGTCATTGCGGGCTCACGGCCATCACTGCACAGGTTGGCGATTATGGGCCGCACCGTGCACTGAAGGAAGCCAGGGCACGGCCCATTACCGCTACGTTTACGATTTTCCTACAACTTGGCGTGCCGCAAACCACCGCTGCGGGACTTGGCCATGGCCGCCAGGCGCACCGCGACGTTGGCGGCGCCATAACCGGCGTAACCGTTCTTGCGCTGGATGATCTCGAAGAAAAACCGCCCTTCGAACGGCTCGGTGTAGACGTGGAACAGCTCGCCACCCTGGGCGTCACGGTCGTACAACACGTTGAAGTAGGCCAGTTCGCTGAGGAACTCGTCGTCGAAATCGAAACGCGCCGCCAGGTCGTCGTAGTAATTGAGCGGGATGTCCAACAACGGCACACCGGCCTCTTTGGCACGACTGACCTGGGCAAAGATGTCGTCGCAGTCGAAGGCGATGTGATGCACGCCGGAGCCGCGATAACTCGACAGCGCGTGTGAGATCGCGGTGTTGCGGTTCTCGGAAATGTTCAGCGGCAAGCGGATCGAACTGCAGCGGCTACGCAACGCACGGCTTTTTACCAGGCCATAAGGGTCGGGCAAGACCACTTCGTCGTCGGCCTCGAAATCCAGCAGGCTCTTGTAGAACAGCACCCAACTGTCGAGGCTGTCGGCCGGCAGCGCCATCGCCATGTGGTCGATGCGCTTGAGCCCGGCCCCGATGACCGCACCCGGCTGCAGGTTGAAGTCGGTGCCATAGACATCAGCCTCTTGGTCCACCAGGTAAATCAGGCTACCGTCCGGCGCGCGCACCGCCGCCAGCTCCAGTTCATTGGGGCCCACTAACCCACGATAGGGCTGGCCTTTGTAGGCAACGGCTCGCTCCAGGGCGCTGGCGCTATTTTTCACGCGCACGGCGGTGGCGCACAACGAAGGTCCGTGGGCTTCGAAAAAACTGTGGGCGAACGAGTACGGTTCGCTGTTGAGGATCAGGTTGATATCGCCCTGGCGCAGCAGGCTGACATTCTTGGAACGATGCTGGCCGGCCTTGACGAACCCCAGCCGTTCCAGCCAATGGGACAGCTTGGCACCGAGGTTATCGTCCACGGCGAACTCGAGGAATTCGATGCCGTTGTATTCGCTGGCCGGCGGCGTGGCGAACAGGATGTCGGCATTGCCCATGGAGGGCGCTTCTTCAGCCAGGCGCTGACGGGTTTTTTCTTCCAGGTACAGCAGCGAACGCAGGCCGTCGGCGGCGTTGGCCCGTGGCGGCGCGGCGCGGAAACCGTCGTTGAAGATTTCCAGCGACAGCGGTCCGGTGTAGCCACTCTTGATGATCGGCGCCAGGAAACCCGGCAAATCGAACTCGCCCTGCCCCGGGAAACAACGGAAATGCCGGCTCCATTCCAGGACATCCATGGCCAGGATCGGCGCGTCGGCCATTTGCACGAAGAAGATCTTGTCGCCGGGAATCTCGGCGATCGCGCTCGGATCACCCTTGAGGGACAAGGTATGAAAACTGTCGAGCAACACGCCGAGGCTGGGGTGATCGGCCTGGCGCACGATGTTCCAGACCTGTTGATAAGTATTGACGTGGCGGCCCCAGGCCAGCGCTTCATAACCGATACGCAAGCCCCGCGCACCGGCGCGTTCGGCCAGCAGGCGCAGGTCATCGATGAGAATCCGTTCATCGCCGATGCTGTCGGCCGAGGCGTTGCTGCACACCAGCACCAGGTCGGTGCCCAGTTCCTGCATCAAGTCGAACTTGCGCTCGGCCCGCTCCAAGTTGCGCGACAGGCGATCGCGGCGGCAGCCTTCGAAGTCGCGAAACGGTTGGAACAAGGTGATGGCGATGCCCAGGTCGGCGCACATCTGCCTGATTTCCCGAGGGCTGCCATCGTAGTAGAGAAGGTCGTTCTCGAAAATTTCCACCCCGTCGAAACCGGCGGCGGCAATGGCTTCGAGTTTTTCCGGCAAGGTGCCGCTCAAGGACACGGTGGCAATGGAACGCTGCATGACGTCGGCTCCCGGGACAGGCATCGGCTACAAAAGGTGCGCCGCTTTTTAAAAAGTCAGCCGATTATTGAGCTGCCGGTTTCTTTCAGCAATTTAATATGTACCATCCGGTTAGTTTTTTGGGCGATTATCGAACAAAATGGCCAATGCCGAATTGACGCTTTTTTGCTCACTGCGCACCATCGCTCCCTCATTGACGCCGGCCCTGCCGACCTCAATGGACAGACCCAGACCAACCATAAGAATTTCAAAAACGGGTACACGCTATGATCCCTTCCCAAAGTTCCCGCCTGGCCCCCGGCCTGGGTGTCTCCACCGGCACCATCGGTGACAAGATCCGCGGCGCCATGGCCGTGGGCAAGACCCGTTGGGGCATGCTCGCCCTGGTGTTTTTCGCCACGACCCTGAACTACATCGACCGCGCCGCCCTAGGCGTCATGCAGCCGATCCTGGCCAAGGAAATGAACTGGACGGCGATGGACTACGCCAACATCAACTTCTGGTTCCAGGTCGGTTATGCCGTCGGTTTCGTGTTGCAGGGGCGGCTGATCGACCGGATCGGCGTCAAGCGCGTGTTCTTCTGCGCCGTGCTGCTCTGGAGCCTGGCGACCGGCGCCCATGGCCTGGCCACCTCGGCGGTAGGCTTCATGGTCTGTCGCTTCATCCTCGGCCTGACCGAAGCCGCCAACTACCCCGCTTGCGTGAAGACCACCCGGCTGTGGTTCCCGGCGGGCGAGCGGGCCGTGGCCACCGGCATTTTCAACGCCGGGACCAACGTCGGCGCGATGTTCACCCCGATGCTGCTGCCGCTGGTCCTGCATGTGTGGGGCTGGCAGGCCGCGTTCCTGTGCATGGCCGCGCTGGGCGGGATCTGGCTGCTGTTCTGGGGCCTGAAATACTTCAACCCCGAAGACCACCCCAGCGTCAAACAGTCGGAACTGGATTACATCCAGGCCCAGGACGAACCAGACCAGGTCCGCGTGCCGTTCTCACGCATCCTGCGCATGCGCGGCACCTGGGCGTTCGCCCTGGCCTACTCGATCACCGCCCCAGTGTTCTGGTTCTACCTCTATTGGCTGCCACCGTTCCTGAACCAGCAATACAACCTGGGCATCAACGTGACCCAGATGGGCATTCCGCTGATCATCATCTACCTCACCGCCGACTTCGGCAGCGTGGGCGGCGGCATCCTGTCTTCGTTCCTGATCGGCCGCGGCCTCAATCCGATCAAGGCGCGACTGGTGTCCATGCTGCTGTTCGCCTGCTGCATCATCGGTGTGATCATGGCCGCCGGCTCCAGCAGCCTGTGGATGGCGGTGTTCGCCATTTCCCTGGCCATCGGCGCGCACCAGGCCTGGACCGCCAACATCTGGAGCCTGGTGATGGACTACACGCCCAAGCACATGATGAGCACGGTGTTTGGCTTCGGCGGCATGTGCGCGGCCATCGGCGGGATGTTCATGACTCAGCTGGTGGGTCACATCCTCACGGTCACCAACAACAACTACACCGTGCTGTTCACCCTGATCCCGGCGATGTACTTCATTGCCCTGACCTGGCTGTACTTCATGGCGCCGCGCAAGGTGCCTACGCTGGAAAACTAACTGTCCCACAAGCTAACGGACAGCGATTCACCTGTGGCGAGGGAGCTTGCTCCCGCTCGATTGCGCAGCAATCGCAAAAAAGCGAGGGCTGCTTCGCAACCCAGCGGGAGCAAGCTCCCTCGCCACAAGGGTCCGTGTATAGCCAGTGATTACGCCCGCCGCTGTTGCCACGCCGCCGCCAACCCACTCAAGCAGATCAAGGTGATGCCCACCACGGTGGTCAGCGTCGGCGTATGGTTGAACAACAGCCAGCCCAGCAGCCCGGCAAACACGATCTGGCAGTACCCGAACGGCGCGAGCAGCGCCGGGGCGGCAAAGCGGAAGGCTTGGGTCAGCATCAGGTGCGCGGTCATTCCGCAAGCACCCAGCGCCAGCATCATCACCCCATGCAACAGGCTCGGCACTTGCCAGAAGAACGGCACCAGCGCGCTCATCACCAAGGTGTTGCACAGGCCGGCGAAGAAGTTGCTGGTGGTCGGGCTGTCGATCTCGCTGAGCTTGCGCGTGAGCAGTTGGTAGAAACAGAAGAACAGCGCCGAACAGAACGGCAATATCACCGCCGGGGTGAACAGATCCCCGCCCGGATGGACGATGATCAACACCCCGATAAAGCCGAAGATCACCGCGATCCATTGCCCGCGTGTCACGTGTTCGCCCAGCAATGGCACCGACAACGCGGTGACCAGCACGGGCGCGAGAAAGTTGACCGCCGTCGCCTCGGCCAGCGGGATATACAACAGCGCCGTGGTGAAGAACAGGCTGGTGCCCAGCAGGCACAGCGCCCGGGCCAGTTGCCACAAAGGCCGCTTGGTCCGCAGGACCCGCAGCCCCGAGCGCGGCAGGAAAATACCCGCCATCAACAACGTGTGCACCACGTATCGGGCCCAGACCACCATGATGATCGGGTAGAAACCCGAGAGGTATTTCGACAAGGCGTCATGACTGGAGAACAGGAACGTTGCGGCCAGAATAAGCACGATGCCCTTGAAAGGCTGATTGACGCCGGAGAGCGGAGTGCTGACAGTCATGAGGGAACCTGCGTTGCTTGATGTAAGGGCCGTGGCGCACGGTGCAGTTTTTGGGCCAGCGAGAATACCGATAAGTTCTGAATCCGCAGTGTAATGAAAATTGCGCAGCCAGACAGGATTGGCTCACCGATGAACCAAAACCGGTGTCCGTTGCCTGACAACTCAAGCGCGGCGCGCGCCTTGGGCGCCTGAAAGCTAGACTTACCGCCACAGCAGTCATTTTCCGCAGGGTCATTCAGAGGACGTCCACATGTTATGGAAAAAAGGTCGCCGCAGTGACAACGTGGTGGACGCTCGCGGTGACGGTGGAGGCGGTGGCGGGATGCGTTTCGGCGGTGGCAAGGGCTTGAGCCTGACAGCCGTCCTCCTGATCGTCGGCATCGGCTGGATCACCGGCCAGGACCCGATGCAGATTCTCGGGCAACTGGCCGGGCAGATGGATCAATCCGCGCCTGCCACTTCACAAACCCGCCAGGCGCCACCGGCCAACGATGAACAGGCCGAGTTCGTGCGCTCGATCCTCGGCGATACCGAAGACACCTGGGGCCAGGTCTTCCAGCAGGCCGGACGCCAATACCAGCAACCCAAACTGGTGTTGTTCAGCGGTCGGGTCAACTCGGCCTGCGGCCTTGCCTCGTCGGCGACCGGTCCGTTCTATTGCCCGGCAGACCGGCAAGTCTACCTGGACATGAGTTTCTTCAAGGAAATGTCCCAACGCTTCGCCGCCGCCGGAGACTTCGCCCAGGCCTACGTCATTGCCCACGAAGTCGGACACCATGTGCAGACGCTGCTCGGCGTGTCGGCGAAAATCCAGGAAGCGCGCCAGCAAGGCCGGCAGATGGAGGGCGATGGCGGCTTGTTGGTACGCCAGGAATTGCAGGCCGATTGCCTGGCAGGTGTGTGGGCCAACCATGCGCAAAAACGCCTGAACTGGCTGGAGCCGGGAGACATCGAGGAGGCCTTGAACGCCGCCAATGCCATCGGCGATGACCGCTTGCAGCAACAAGGCCAGGGCCGCGTGGTGCCGGACTCCTTCACCCACGGCACGTCGGCGCAGCGCGTGCGCTGGTTCAAGACCGGCTTCGCCCAGGGCCAGGTCAACCAGTGCGACACGTTCGCGGCGAAAAACCTGTAGATGAAGTGGGGCGCGTTGATCGGGCTGGTGCTGTGCTGCGCCGTTGCCCAGGCCGAGGAACACGGCGTCAACGTGGTCGCCCAAGGACGGCTGCAGTTCAAGGGCGGCGCCATGGCCGTCGGCGTCAGCCCACCGCCGGCGTCCATCCAGCGCGTGCTGATCATCCTCCACGGTCGGCTGCGCAATGCCGACACCTACCTGCACAGCGCCGAAAAGGCTGCCGGACAGGCCGGGCAACTGGGCACCACCCTGATCATCGCCCCGCAGTTTCTCAACGAACAGGACGTGGCGCGCCATCAATTGCCCAATGACATCCTGCGCTGGCAAGGCAACGACTGGATGGCCGGTGGTTTATCCACAGGGCCGAACCCGGTCAGTTCCTACCAGGTACTTGACGACATCGTTGCGCGAGTCAGTGACCGGCAGCAGTTTCCCGAAGTGAAGGAGATCGTCATCGCCGGCCATTCCGGCGGCGCCCAGGTCGTGCAGCGCTATGCCCTGCTCGCCCACGGCCAATACCGGATCAGCCCGCGTTTTGTCATCGCCAACCCGTCGTCCTATGCCTACTTCGATGCACAACGGCCCATGGCTTTCGACCCGGCCAGTTGCCCCGGCTTCAATCATTGGAAGTACGGCCTGCAGAACCTGCCAGCCTACGCGGCGGGGCAAACACCGGCGCAACTGGAAGATAACTACGCCAAGCGCGACATCGTCTATTTGCTCGGGCAACAAGACACCGACCCGGAACATCCGGCACTGGATAAAGGCTGCGAAGCACAGACCCAGGGTCCGTACCGGTTAATGCGTGGGCATCTCTTTTTCGACTACCTGACCCGGCGTCATCCCGAGGGGTTGAACCAGCGGCTGATCGAAGTGCCGGGGGTGGGGCATAACGGGGATGGGATGTTGACTTCGCCTGAGGGGTTGAGGGTTCTGTTCGGGCAGTGAGTTTAGTAGCGGTCGAAAGGGCCTCTTCGCGAGCAGGCTCGCTCCCACAGTAGATCGGGTGTGGACACAAATTTCGCGATCAACAGAAATCCCCTTGTGGGAGCGAGCCTGCTCGCGAAAGCGGTCGATCAGTCAACCCAGCACTCAAGCAAACAGCATCCGCCGCAACTCCCCACAATCGCGCGCATGCCAATCCGTCAGCTCCGGCCACGGATTGTCCGGCAGGTTCACCAACACCGTCCGCGCCCCCGCCGCACGTCCGCAGTCCAGGTCAAAGCGGTAGTCGCCCACCATCACCATCGCCTCGGGCGCCACGTTCCAGGCCTCGGCCAGCTTCAACAGGCCACCGGGATGTGGCTTGGGCGGTGCTTCGTCGCGGCCCAGCACATCCTCCACGGCAAAACAGTCCGCCAGGCCGATGGCTTCGAGGGTGACGTGGGCCAGCTCGCGGGCGTTGCGGGTGAGGATGCCCAGGCGGTAACCGCGCCCGGCCAGTTCGCGCACCAGTTCAACCGCTCCCGGCGCGGGCCTGGAGCCCAGCGCCAGGTCCCGCTCGTGTTCCAGCAGCCAGGCATGCTTGGCCGCGGCCTCCTCCGCCGGCAAGGCGGCCAGGTGAGTGAGGATGTCGTCTTCGGCCGGAATCGCCAGGGCCACGCGAATCGCCGCGAAGTCATGCACGGCGATCGTCAGCGTGCCATCCATGTCGAATACCCAGTGACGAACCTCGGCCAGGCTCATGCCCAGTCCTTGCGATGACGAATCAGGCCTTCCTGCGTCACCGAGGCCACCAGTTGCCCGGCACGATTGAACACGCTGCCACGGGAAAACCCGCGGGAGTTGCCGGCCCACGGACTGTCCATGGCATAGAGCAACCAGTCATCGGCGCGCAGGTCGGCATGGAACCACAAGGCATGGTCGAGGCTGGCGACCTGCATGTCTTTCTGCCACACCGATTTGCCATGGGGCAGCAGTGAAGTGGTCAACAGGCCGAAGTCCGACGCGTAGGCCAGCAGGTATTTGTGCAAGGCCGGCGAATCCGCCAGGGCGCCATCGGCGCGGAACCACACGTATTTCACCGGGTCGGCCGGTTGCGGGTTGTAAGGGTCTTTTTCGGTGACCGGGCGCACCTCGATCGGCTTGGGGCACAGCAGTTTTTCGCGCATGTGCTCGGGCAGCAGGTGCGCGCGCTGCTGGGTCAGCTCCAGCTCGGACGGCAGGTTCTCCGGCCCGACGACTTGCGGCATGCTGCTCTGGTGCTCAAAACCCTCTTCGTCGTACTGGAACGACGCACTGCAGGTGAAAATCGGGTTGCCCTTCTGGATCGCCGTCACCCGGCGAGTGCTGAAGCTGCCACCGTCGCGCACCCGGTCCACCTGGTAGACCACCGGCAGCGCGGCGTCACCCGGCCGCAGGAAATAACCGTGCATCGAATGCACATGGCGCGCCTCTTCCACGGTCTGGCTGGCCGCCGACAACGACTGGCCCAATACCTGGCCGCCGAACAACTGGCGAAACCCCAGGTCCTGGCTACGCCCGCGAAACAGGTTTTCTTCGATCGGTTCCAGGGTCAGCAGGTCGACCAGATCTTCCAACACGTGGCTCATTCAGACTTTCCTCACACAGCGCAAAAACCGCGCAGTCTATGCTGCGGCGGATCGATAGTGGCCCGGGCCATTTTGGCGGGCATTGTAAACGTCCGTGTCGGCTAACCGTGCAGTGTCTGCAGCCACTGCTCACGATTGATGCGATAGAGCACATGGTGACGCAATGGATGACCGACGGCGAGTGTCGGGTGTTCGAAGTCGTCAGCCGGGTCGTGCTGCATGCCAATGGCCTGCATGACCTTTTGCGAGGGCAGGTTGTCGACGGCGGTGAACGCCACCACTTCGTCCAGCGTCAACTGATCGAAAGCACAACGCAAGGCGGTCCACGCCGCTTCGCTGGCATACCCCAGGCCCCAGTGTTCCCGGGCCAGGCGCCAGCCGATCTCGATGGCCGGCGTGAAAGGCGCATCGAAACCGACCACACCCAGCCCGGTAAAGCCAATGAAGGCGCCGGTGTCCTTGCGCTCCAGGGCCCACAAACCAAAACCATGCTCGGCGAAATGCCCCCGCACCCGACCGATCAGGGCAGCGCTTTCCAGGCGGCTCAGGCGCGCCGGGAAATAACGCATCACCTGCGGGTCTGCGCACATGGCGGCAAATTCCGGCAAGTCATCGTCGCGCCACTGCCGCAACAGCAGCCGTGCGCTTTCCAGTTCCATTATCGGCTCCATCTTCACTCCCTTTCCATGCCCCAGAGTCTACATCGCTGGTAGGATCCGTCACTCAATCGTCACTGAAAACACCATGTCGCTGCCACTGATCTATCACGAAGACTACAGCCCCGACTTCCCGGCGGAACACCGTTTCCCCATGGACAAGTTTCGCCTGCTGCGCGATCACCTGGTGGACAGCGGCCTGACCCGAGACGCCGACCTGCTGCGTCCGTCGCTGTGTCCACCGGACATTCTCGCCCTGGCCCACGACCGTGCGTATATCGAACGCTACATGGGCGGCGAGTTGTCCCGCGAAGACCAACGGCGACTTGGCTTGCCTTGGAGCGAAGCCCTGGCCCGCCGAACGGTACGCGCCGTGGGTGGTTCGCTCCTGGCCGCCGAACAAGCCCTTGAGCACGGGCTGGCCTGTCACTTGGCCGGCGGCACCCATCACGCCCACTACGACCACCCGGCCGGGTTCTGCATCTTCAACGACCTGGCGGTGATCAGCCGCTATTTCCTGGCCAGCGGCCGGGTCTCGCGGGTGCTGATTTTCGACTGTGATGTGCACCAGGGCGACGGCACCGCCCGAATACTCCATGACACCCCGGACGCGGTGACAGTTTCCTTGCACTGCGAAAAGAATTTTCCTGCACGCAAGGCGCAAAGCGACTGGGACATCCCCCTGCCGATGGGCATGGAAGACGCGGCTTATTTGAAGGTGGTGGACGATGCGCTCAACTACTTGCTGCCGCTCTATCAGCCGGACCTGGTGCTGTATGACGCTGGCGTCGACGTCCACAAGGACGACGCCCTCGGCTATCTGAAGCTGACCGATGAAGGCCTCGCCGCCCGGGACGAGAGCGTCATGCGCCATTGCCTGGGACGCGACATCCCGGTGGTCGGCGTGATCGGTGGCGGCTACAGCAAGGATCGCCAGGCCCTGGCCCGCCGCCACGGGATCCTGCACCACAGCGCACAAAGGGTCTGGACGTCATCAGGTTGTCATTGAAAGAGCGGCCTGTGGATAACCCGTAGGAGCTGCCGAAGGCTGCGATCTTTTGATCTTGATCTTGATCTTTCGCTCTCGACTCAATTGTCTGGGGCAAGATCGCAGCCTCGCTTCGCTCGACAGCTCCTACACCGATTCCGACCTCAGATCATGTGAGTCGAGCTGATAGAATGCCCTCCCTGATCCGCCAGACATCGCTCGCCATGACTCAAGTTTCCAAGCCCTCCCCCTCTAACATCGCCATCATCGGCGGCGGCCCCGCCGGCCTGATGGCGGCCGAGGTGTTGAGCCAGGCGGGCCTGCGAGTCGACCTGTACGACGGCATGCCCTCGGTGGGCCGCAAATTCCTGCTGGCCGGCGTGGGCGGCATGAACATCACCCACTCCGAAACCTTCCCCGCCTTCCTCTCCCGCTACGGCGAACGCGCACCGAACATTGCCCCGCTGCTGCGGGCATTCGGCGCCGAGCAATTGTGCGAATGGATTCACGGGCTGGGCATCGACACCTTTGTCGGCAGCTCCGGGCGGGTATTTCCCACCGACATGAAAGCCGCGCCACTGCTGCGCGCCTGGCTCAAGCGCCTGCGCGATGCCGGCGTGGCGATCCACACGCGCCATCGCTGGGTCGGCTGGAACCCCGACGGCAGCTTGCGAATAGCGAATCCGGAAGGTGAGCAAACGCTACGCCCCGACGCAACGCTGCTGGCGCTGGGCGGTGGCAGCTGGTCACGCCTGGGCTCCGACGGTGCCTGGATGCTGCCCCTGGAACAGCGCGGCGTGGCCCTGGCACCATTGCAACCGAGCAACTGTGGGTTCGAGGTAGAGGCCTGGAGCGACCTGATGATCAGCAAATTCGCCGGCGCCCCGCTCAAGAACATCGCCATCGGCCTGAACGACGATGTACCGCGCCTCGGCGAATGCGTGATCACCACCACCGGCCTCGAAGGCAGCCTGATCTACGCCCTGTCGGCAGCGATTCGCGAAGCCATCAATCAACATGGCAGCGCGACCCTCCATCTGGACCTGCTGCCGGGCAGGCCTGTGGATAAAATCCTCCAGGCCCTGAACAAGCCTCGCGGTTCACGCTCGATGGCCAAGCACTTGCACAGCCAGTTGGGGATCGACGGCGTCAAGGCGGCGCTGTTGCGCGAGCTCACGCCGGCCGAGTGTTTCACTGACCCGGCGCGGCTGGCCCAGGCGATCAAGGCCTTGCCCGTCACCCTGGTGAAGACCCGCCCCTTGGACGAAGCCATCAGCAGCGCCGGTGGCGTGACCTTCGAAGCCCTGGATGAACGCCTGATGCTCAAGCAAGTGCCCGGCGTATTCTGCGCCGGGGAAATGCTCGATTGGGAAGCACCGACCGGCGGCTACCTGCTCACGGCCTGCTTTGCCAGTGGCCGCGCAGCGGGGTTGGGGATGCTGGAGTGGTTACAAGCTTAGGCGCCCCCATCGCGAGCAAGCTCGCTCCCACAGTGGTTTTCAGGTGTTCACAGATCCGGTGTCCACCACAGATCTCCTGTGGGAGCGAGCTTGCTCGCGATAGCGGTGTATCAGGCGCAGCAGATCATCAAGGCTTACGCTTACGCGGCCCGGTATTGAACACCGGCACTTTGCGCACAGGCTTGACCGAAGGTTCCACCGGCGAGGAGTCGCCGCTGTCCACCCACTTGCCCAGGTTGCGCTTGCCGCCACCGGAGGTTTTCGGTTTCTTCGGCTTTTTCGGTTTCTTGATCACCTGGCCGCTGGCATCGGTGTCCGGTACCCGATGCTCAGGCTCGAAGTCCTGCTCCATCTGACGAGCCAGCGTCTGGCGCGTCAGCATCTCGATGGCCGACAGCAGGTTCACTTCGTCGGCGCAAACCAGGGAAATCGCTTCCCCGGTCGAGCCCGCCCGACCGGTACGGCCGATGCGGTGGATGTAGTCCTCGGCGACGATCGGCAGGTCGAAGTTCACCACCAACGGCAAATCCTCGATATCCAAGCCACGGGCGGCGACGTCGGTGGCTACCAGGATCTGCACTTCGCTGGCCTTGAAGCGGTCCAGCGCGCGCTGGCGAGTGGCCTGGGGTTTGTCACCGTGGATGCCGTCGGCGTTGACGCCCAGGCCCTGGAGTTTTTCCACCAGCGCATCGACGCCATTGCGGGTCTTGGCAAAGACCAGCACCTGCTTCCACTTGTTCTTGCGCATCAGGTGCACGAACAATTCCGGCTTGCGCTTCTTGTCCACCGTCACCACCCATTGCTTGACGGTGTTGGCGGCCACGTTGCGCGGGCTCACTTCAATGCTCAGCGGATCGTCGAGCATCTGCCCGGCCAGCAGGCGGATCGCGTCGGAGAAGGTCGCCGAGAACAGCAACGTCTGACGCTTCTTCGGCAATGCCCTGTAGATATTCGCCAGCTCCTCGGAAAAGCCCAGGTCGAGCATGCGATCGGCTTCGTCCAGCACCAGGGTCTGCAATTGGTTGAACTTCAACGCGTTCTGGCGGAACAAATCGAGCAGACGCCCTGGCGTGGCGACCAACAGGTCGACGCCTTTGCGCAACTTCATCATTTGCGGGTTGATGCTGACGCCGCCGTACACGGCGTAGGTGCTCAGCGGCAGGTTTTGCGCGTACTGACGCACGCTTTCATGGACCTGCTCGGCCAGCTCACGGGTCGGCACCAGGATCAGCGCGCGCACCGAGTTGGCCGCGACCTTCGGCCCTTCGGTGGTCAGCAACTGCAACAGCGGCACGGCGAAACCGGCGGTCTTGCCGGTACCGGTCTGGGCCGCGGCCATCAGGTCACGACCGGCCAGCACCGCCGGCATGGCTTGGGCCTGCACCGGGGTCGGGGTCTGGTAGCCGAGCGTCTCGAGGGCGCGCAGCAAGGGTTCGATCAGGCCAAGGGTGGCGAAAGTCATGGAAGTACCGTAGGAAAATCAGCGCAAGGTGTGCAATGCGCGGCAGTTTACCCTAAATCAGGATACGGCCGGCGCAGGCTTGGGTTTGCGCCACTGCGGCAAACCGATCAACACCACGGCACTGATGATCACCAGCATCGCCATACTTTCTTCAGCACCAATGGTTTCACCCGCGAACACGATCCCCAGCAACACCGCCACGGCCGGGTTGACGTAGGCATAACTGGTGGCCGCCGCCGGGCGCACATGCTTGAGCAGGTACATGTAGGCGTTGAAGGCGATGATCGAGCCGAAGCAGGTCAGGTAAGCCAAGGCAAACCAACCTTCCAGCGGCGGCATGCTGTCCAGGTGCTCGCCGCTGACCACGCTGCCGATCAACAGCACCACGCCACCCACCAGCATTTCCACGGCACTGGCCATCGCCCCCGCCGGCAAAGGCAAGTGCTTGCTCAGCACCGAACCAAAAGCCCAGGACGCCGCCGCGAACACCAACAAGGTCGCACCCAGGGGGCTCGATTGGAGGTTGGAGCCCAGGTTGAGCATTGCGATGCCAATCAACCCCAGCACAATCCCCGCCCATTCCAGACGGGTATTACGCGCGCCCCAGAAATATCCGCAGAGCAAGGTAAACAAAGGCACCGTCGCCACGGCCAACGCCGCCACCCCGGACGCCACGCCGGTGTGCTCGGCGACACTGACCGCGCCGTTACCAAAACTGAGCAACAGCACGCCGATGATGGCCCCAGCCTTCCATTGCGCCCAAGTCGGCGCCGGCGCCCCGCGCCAGCGCAGGAAGCCATACATCAGCGAACCGGCCAGCACAAAACGAATCCCGGCCAGCAACAACGGCGGCCAATGCTCCACACCGATGCGAATCACCAGGTACGTCGAACCCCAGATGACGTACAAGGCAAAAAAGGCAGCGATCAATGGCAAGGGAAAACGGCGTGGGCCAGGCATGGTCAGCTCGAAGTCAGGACAAGGAGAGACGCTATTCTAGAAAGGCGACAGACGGAAAATAAGTTACAAAACCTGTTTATCCGAGCCATACACTTTTCAAAACACGGAGATCAGCGCTATAAATCGCGTTTTCGAAAGTCACGTCAACAGGAAGCCAAACCGTGGACAAATATGACCGCATGCTGCTCAGCGCCCTGTTGGAAAACGGTCGTGCGTCCTACGCCGAACTGGCCCGCAAAGTGAACCTCTCCGCCCCCGCCGTGGCCGAGCGGGTCAGCAAGCTGGAGACCAGCGGCGTCATCACCGGTTATCAAGCCAAAGTCGACATGGCGAAGATCGGCCTGCCGGTGCAGTGCGTCATCGAACTGCGAATGAACCAACACGGCAACCAGAAGACCTACGACGAACTGTGCAAGATCCCACAACTGACCGAGTGCCATCGGGTCACCGGCGACCCGTGCGTGATCATGCAAGCGGCGGTTGGCTCGATGCCCGAGCTGGAGGAACTGATCAACCGCATCGCCAAGTTCGGCTTCAGCAAGACCTCGATCGTGCTGTCCAGCGCCATTGAAAAGCGCGTGCCGTTGGGGCAGTTGGAAGGCAACGGGAAATAATTCGCTCAACACAGACCAACCCTGTGGGAGCGAGCTTGCTCGCGATAGCGTCGGATCAGTCAACCTCTCTATTGACTGACTTACCGCTATCGCGAGCAAGCTCGCTCCCACAGTTTTTGTTTTGTTGTGTGCTTAGAACCCGCGATGGCGCTTGAGGTGCTCGTTGATCTTCGCCGCCGGCACTTTTTGCAAACTGCACAGCAAATCATGGGACAACTCCCGTAGCCCATGCTTTTGCCGCAATTGCGAAGCCAGGTGCGCGGTGAGGTTGGCGGCCATTTCGGCGTCGGCCATGGCCCGGTGAGCCTGGCCGGTGTGGGGCAGGCCTGCGAAAGCGTTGAGCGTGCCGAGCTTGTGGTTCGGCGCCGCCGGCATCAGGCGCCGGGCCAGCAACAGTGAGCAGGCAAAATTCTGCAAGCGGGTGCGCTTGATCCGTCCCAGTTCGAAGTCCCAGAACTTCTGGTCGAACGCGGCGTTATGGGCCAACAGTGGTGTGATGCCGACGAACTCGTTGACCTCGTTCATGACCTTTTCCGCCGACGGGGCGCTGCGCAGCATGGCGTTGCTGATGCCGGTCAGTTGCTCGATAAACGCAGGGACGCGCACACCGGCGTTCATCAGGCTCTGGTAGCGGTCGACGATCCGGCCTTGTTCGAGCATCACCACCGCGATTTCAGTGGCGCGGCAACTGCTGCTCGGGGTGATCCCGGTGGTTTCAAAGTCGATGACTGCGATGCGTTCCAAACCTTTTGAACTCCGTGAAAATCAATTCTTGAGCAACAACGCGCCTTCGATGGGCACGTAGCGGCTGGCGGCGCGGATCAGCGAGTTGGCGGTCAACCCCGGCACGCCATAGGCCACGGCCTGCACACCGTGCTTCTGGATGATGCGTTCGAGCAGCATGTCGAAATCGCCATCGCCGGAGGCCAGCACCACTTCATCGACGTGGTCGGCGGCGTCCATGATGTCCAGCGTGATGCCCACGTCCCAGTCGCCTTTGGCCGAGCCGTCGCTGCGCTGGATGTAGGGCTTGAGCTTCACGACAAACCCCAGGTTGCGCAGGATCTGCTGGAATTGCTGCTGCTTGCTGTCACCGCGATCGATCGCGTAGGCATAGGCCTCGACGATCTGCCCCTGCTTGCTCACATCCGCCCACAGCGCGGCGTAGTTGAAATGGCAACCGTAGGCTTGGCGCACGGTGTAGTAGAGGTTCTGGACATCGGCGAACACTGCAATTTTTTTCACCGCGTTTCCTCTTGGATGCACACGCACGCAGACCACCTGGGTCGAAAAGTCGCCCAGTATGCCAGCCCGAAGGATTGTTCCGCGAATAATCGGCCCGAGGCGCCAGGGCGCCCCGGACGAATGGCAGGTCAGACGAAGGAGTCGTCGTCGCCGAAGAAAGAAGAATCGTCGCTGTAGTCCGCGTCGCTGAAACCGCCCGGATCATTGCCATAGCCGTTGTTATCGGCCATCCGTTGGTCATCACCCCAGCCGTTGTCTGCACTGTCGTTGACCGGTTGCGCCGGTTCTTCCTTGATGACCTCGACGATTTCCTGGGGCTGCTGGTTACCGTGGAACAGGCCGCTGATGCCTTGGGCCAGCATCACGCCGCCAGCCACGCCCGCCGCGGTTTTCAGGGCGCCACCAAGGAAGCTGCCCGCTGCCGGGGCCTGCTGCGGCGCGCCATAATTGCCGGGTGGCGCGCCGAAACCTTGTTGGGGCTGGGCATTGAAGGACGGTTGCGCCGGTTCGCGCCAACCACCACCGCTGTGGGGCGGCGCGCTCGCCGGCCGTGAGTCCCGCGGGCTGCCGCCGAAAATACTCGAGAGAAACCCACCGCCACCGCTGGGTGTCGGCGCTTGCTTGCGGGCCTGTTGCAGCTCGGCCTGCAATTGCTCGACTTGCTGGGTGAGTTGCTTGTTCTGTTCATCGAGGCGCTTGATCGCGGCCTCCTGCACCAGGATCGCCTGGGCCATGAAATAGCCCGCTGCTGGCTGGTTGGCCAGGTGTTCCTTGATCCGCGCCTCGGCCTGGGCGTCACGCGGGGCTGAATCCTTTTCGGCCTGTTGCAGCCGTGAAAACAGTCCGTCGATCAGGGTTTGTTCTTCGCTGTTCATGGCGACCTCATTCGATTGCCGGGTAGAAACCGTTCCGATCCTGAAGACCGGCGCCCACCAGTAATGGGGCTCGCCGCAAAGGTTTCAATGGTCTTTACCTGATGTTTACGTTTGCTTGTGCGAGCGCCTGATCGGTTAAAGTGTCGGACCGCTTTTTGAACTGCGATACCGACTCATGAATCCGTTTGACGTGCTGCGCGACTCTTTGTATTTCTTCAAGCGCCATCTGGGCCGGATCGCCCAGCTGTGCCTGCCGCTGGTGATACTCGAGGCTTTGCTGCAGCAAGGCGTGGACAGCGCCGTCGGGGCCGACGGTTTTTCCGGCTACAGCGTGATCGTCGGGCTGTTGGTCTACCCGCTGTACACCGCGGCGTTGATCCTGTTTCTCGATGCCCGCAGTCGTGGCGAAGCCCCCCGCGCCCGTGACCTGCTCGCCGCCGCCCTCCTCCAGTGGCCACGCTTCGCCTTGCTGACCGCGCTCAATACCCTGCTGATCCTGGTCGGCATATCGTTGTATTTCCTGCCAGGGCTATGGCTGATGGTCGTCCTGGCCTTCGGTGAGTACCTGTTGGTATTGAAGGGCTTGGCGCCACTGGCCGCAATGAAGGAAAGCCTGCGCATGAGTCGCGGTCATTTCTGGCGAATCCTGCTGTGCATCCTGTGCGTAATGGTCCCGCTTTGGCTGCTCAAGGGCGCCAGCGTCTCGGTGTATCCGCCGCCGCAAAATCCTTTGGTCAGCTTGCTGATCGACAGCCTCCACAGTTTTCTGCAATTGTTCACCACTGTGGTGGTGTTCCGAATGTTCATGTTGATTGCAGAAAAACCCAAGCCATGACCCGTCTACTGCGCTACACCTTGCTGGGCCTGCTGTTGATCCTCAGCCTGGCCGCCCTGTCGATCTACGGCCTGACCTGGCGGCCACAGCCCCGGGAAAGCGTGCCGGTCAGTTGCGCCGCCAACGCCGCACCGCTGGTGGCCGGCCAGGCCTTGAAGGTGATGACCTGGAACGTCCAGTTCCTCGCCGGCAAACGCTACGTGTTCTGGCACGACCTGGCCCAGGGCGACGATGAAAGCCCGACCCTGGAAGACATGGCCTTCAGCCTCGACGAAGTGGCACGGGTCATCCGCGACGAGCAACCGGACGTCGTGTTGCTCCAGGAACTGGACAAGGGCGCCAAGGCCAGCGATTACCAGGACCAACTCAAGCTGTTGCAGGAGCGACTGGCCGACCTCTATCCGTGCAGCACCAGCGCCTTCGACTGGAAGGCCGACTTCATCCCCGCCCCGCACATCTTCGGCAGCGTCGGCCGGCAACTGGCGACCCTGAGCCGCTACCGCATCGACCGTGCCGAACGGGTGCAACTGCCGGTGGCCGACACCAACGTCATCAGCCGTCAGTTCCAGCCGAAAAACGCCTTGTTGGTGAGCTATCTGCCGCTGGGCGGCGGCGGCCAATTGGCGGTGCTCAACACCCACCTGGAACGGGCCACCGAGCCGGACGATACCCTGCCCAGACAAATCACCGCCGTGGCCAAGGCCTTGGATAAACTCGAATCCGCTGGCACACCCTGGCTGATCGGCGGCGACTTCAACCTGCTGCCCCTGGGCCAGTACCGGCGCCTGCCGGCCGAGCAACGCACGCCCTACTCCGCCGACAGCCCCCTGCACCTGCTGTGGGACAAGTACCCGATGATCCCTACCAACAACGAGGCCAGCGGCATCGACCGCGCGCACTGGCTGACCCACTACCCGAACGACCCCGGCCTCAACGGCCCCGACCGCACCGTCGACTACCTGTTCTACAGCCCCCGGATCAAACGGGTCGAAGCCCAGGTAAGGCAGGACGACACCTTGCGCATCTCCGATCATTTACCGGTGATTGCGCGATTCTTGTTGCCGGCAGCGCCTTAGTACGACTCGCCACAGTGGATCTGTGTCGAAATTCTGGTGCCGGTTTGGGATAACGCCCGGCCAACACGAGCGGTACGCTCTGACTGTCTTGGTGGCATTGCCCCGAGTCCCCCTCAGACTGAACACCCATTTCAAGGAGTGATCCATGAGCGACATCCAGATTCGCCTGGCTGAACACAAAGACGTTGAAGCGGTGGGTGTACTGTTTGATGCGTATCGGCAGTTCTACCAGATGGATGCCGATCTACAGCGGGCGACCGCCTATATCAGGGCGCGAATTGAACAGGGTGAGTCCCTGGTGTTCGTCGCAGAGAACGCCGCCAAGGCGACTGTGGGGTTCTGCCAGCTCTACCCAACCTTTTGCTCGGTGTTCACGGCGCGCATCTTCACTTTGTATGATCTTTTCGTTGATTCAAGCCTGCGCCAACAGGGTGTAGGCAAAAAGCTGCTCATGGCCGCCGAAGAATATGCCAGGCAACAGGGGGCCGTCCGTATGGACTTGCGCACGGCCAAGACCAATCAATCCGCCCAGGCACTCTATGAGTCTGCTGGTTGGATACGCGACGAGATGTTCTTCAGCTACAGCAAGTTCCTTGAGAAGGACTGACTCTGTGTTGAATCTGGAATCAGGTCATTTACGCGGCTTGACCCGCGCCGTCGCCTCCGCCACCAACGGGTCGTCCGGCCAGTAATGCTTGGGATAACGTCCCTTGAGGTCCTTCTTCACCTCGGCATAGGTGCTGCGCCAGAAGTTCGCCAGGTCCTGGGTGACCTGCACCGGCCGGCGCGCCGGTGACAGCAGGTGCAACTTGACCACCTGGCGGCCGCCGGCAATGCGCGGGGTGTCGGCCAGGCCGAAGAGTTCCTGCAAGCGCACCGCCAGGATCGGCGGGTGCTCGCTGTAGTCCAGCCGTATCGACGACCCCGAAGGCACGCTCAAATGATGCGGCGCCAGTTCATCCAAGCGTTGCGGCAGGGGCCAGGGCAACAGGTTGTGAACGAAGCTCGCCACGTCCAGGTTGGCGAAATGGCTGAGGCGCGAGACGCGGCCCAGATACGGCATCAACCAATGCTCGAGACTGTCCAGCAGCGCTGCGTCGCTGACGTCCGGCCATTCGCTCTCGCCCTTGGCGTCCAGGTCCAGGCGCCGCAGCAGCGCCACCCGTGCCTGCCATTGCCGCAACTCCGGGGTCCAGGGCAACAACTCCAAGCCCTTGCGCCGCACCAGGTTCATCAGGGCCTGGCTACGGGCCGACTCATCCAGGCCGGTCAGCGGTTCGCGGCTGAGCACCAGTTCGCCGACCTTGCGCTGGCGCTCGGCGCGCAGCACGCCTTCGCGCTCGTCCCAATCCAGCTGATCCACAATACGGACTTGTTCGGCCAGCACTGAATCGAACAGTGCCGGGTCGAAATCCGTCGCCAGGTAGATCCGTTCTTCGCGCTGGCCCTGGCGACTGCCCAGGTCGGCGATCACCAGCCACGCTTGTTTCATCAGGCTGTCAGCCTCGGCAAACAGCGCCGCACGGCCGTTGGCCAAACGATATTCGGCGCCGCCGGGCCGGCGTTGCTGGGCGACGCGGTCCGGGTAGGCCAGCGCCAGCAACGCGCCGAGCCAGCGCGGATGATCGGGATCGGCCACGGCTTCTTCGGCCTTGCCCCGCAGGTAACCGCGATATTGCCGGGCCAGTTGTCGTGCCCGCTGCACCCCGCCCTGGGCGCCGCGCGCTGCGCGTTCTTCGCCGGACAGCAAGGCCAGGCGACTGTGCAGATCCGCGCCGGCGCCCCGCAGAATATCGCGCTCGCCCAACAGCGCGGCGACGTTGCAGGCCATGTCCGCCAACCCCAGCGCCTGACCGCGCAACAGCAGATGCGCGATACGCGGGTGGGCCGGCAGCTCGGCCATGGCCTGGCCGTGGCGGGTCAGTTGCTCGCCCTCCAGCGCGCCCAGGCGTTGCAGCAGGTCCTGGGCCTGGGCATATGCAGCAGAGGGCGGAATGTCGAGCCAGACCAGTTGCTGCGGCGTCACGCCCCAGCGTCCCAGTTGCAGGGCCAACCCGGCCAGGTCCGCCGACAGGATCTCCGCGCTGCCATAGGCGGCCAATTGTTCATGCTGGTCTTCGGACCACAATCGATAGCAAACCCCCGGTTCCAGGCGCCCGGCCCGACCGGCCCGCTGGGTGGCACTGGCTCGGGAAATGCGCTGGGTGTCGAGCCGGGTCATGCCGCTGCCCGGGTCGAAACGCGGCACCCGCGCCAGTCCGGCGTCGATCACCACCCGCACGCCGTTGATGGTCAGGCTGGTTTCGGCGATGTTGGTGGCCAGCACCACTTTGCGCTGGCCGGGCGGCGCGGGATCGATGGCGGCGCGCTGGGCGGCGAGGTCCAGTTCGCCGTGCAACGGACAGAGCAACACATTGCCGCCCTCGCCCAAGGCCTCGGCCAGTTGCTGATGGACCCGGCGGATCTCCGCCTGCCCGGGCAAGAACACCAAGACGCTGCCGGTTTCATCCTGCAGTGCTTCGAGCACGGTCTGCACCAGCCGCGGCTCGATAAACTCGCCGGGCTGGAACGGTCGGCCCCAGCGCACCGTCACCGGGAACATGCGGCCTTCGCTGCGCAGGATTGGCGCGTCGTCCAGCAACCCGGCCAGGCGCTCGCCTTCCAGGGTCGCGGACATCAGCAGGATCTTCAGTGGCTGGTCATCGCGAAACAGCTCCCGACCGTTGAGGCTCAAGGCCAGGGCCAGGTCGGCGTCGAGACTGCGTTCATGGAATTCATCGAAAATCAGCAGCCCCACGCCTTCCAGCGCTGGATCGTCCTGCAAGCGCCGGGTGAGGATGCCTTCGGTGACCACTTCAATGCGGGTCTTGGGGCCGACCTTGCTGTCGAGGCGAATCCGGTAGCCGACGGTTTCACCGACCTTTTCCCCCAGTTCACTGGCCAGTCGCTCGGCCGCCGCCCTTGCCGCAAGGCGCCGGGGCTCGAGCATCAGGATGGTCTGCCCGGCCAACCAGGGCTCGTTCAGCAAGGCCAGGGGAACACGGGTGGTTTTACCGGCACCGGGCGGCGCTTCGAGCACGGCTTCGTGACGCGACGCCAAGGCTTGACGCAGGGCGGGTAAAACTTCATCAATCGGCAAAGAAATCATGCTGGCTCCAAAACAGAGGGCCGAGTATAACGGCGAACTGTTTAGCGTGGTCTGGACTCCAACCAGCAACGCCTTTACCTGCTCAGGAGATTGCTATGCGTATTCCCTTTCGCGTAATCGGTGGCGTCCTGGTCGCCGCCCTGCTGACCCAACTCAGCGCCTGCGGCTCGATCTTCTACCCGGACCGTCGCGGCCAGATCGATGGCAAGATCGACCCGGCGATCGCCGCGCTCGACGCCGTCGGCCTGCTGTTCTACATCATCCCCGGCCTGATCGCGTTCGCCGTGGACTTTGCCACTGGCGCCATTTATTTCGAACCGGGCCGAAGCGTCCAGATCGAGCCAGAGAAACTCAAGCCGGCCATCAACCCCGACGGCACCGTCAATAACCAAAAATTGCAGGCGATCCTGGAACGCGAACTGGGCCGCAGCTTCCCGCTGGACGATCCTCGGTTGATCCAACACAAAGGCAGCGCGCAACAACTGGCCGCCCTCGGTCTCAAACCCGCCGCCTGACGGACACCACGCAAGGAATGACCGCGACATGACCACCAGCACCGAACATGCTCGTCTGCTACGCCTGGCCACCCGGGCGTCAGTGGCCGTGGCGCTTACACTCGTCGTCGCCAAGGCCCTGGCCTGGTGGCTCAGCGGCTCGGTGAGCATGCTTGCCGGCCTGACCGACTCGGCACTGGACGGCGTCACCTCGCTGCTCAACCTGCTGGCGGTGCATTACGCGCTGCGCCCCGCCGACGATGACCATCGCTACGGTCATGGCAAGGCCGAATCCCTGGCCGGCATGGCCCAGGCGCTGTTTATCGGCGGCAGTGCGGTATTGATTGCCCTGCAGGCTTTCGAGCGGCTGAAAAACCCGGTGCCGGTGGATGCCCCCTGGCTGAGCGTCGGCGTGATCGTGTTTTCCCTCGCGCTGACCCTGGCCTTGTTGGCATTGCAGTACCGGGTCATCCGCGCCACCGGCTCCAACGCCGTGCGTGCCGACTCGCTGCACTATCGCTCCGACTTGTTGCTCAACGGCAGCATCCTGGTGGCGCTGGTGCTGGCCGGGTTTGGCTGGTATCAACTCGACGCTTGGTTCGGCCTGGGGATCGCCATCTACATTCTGTGGAGTGCGGTCCAGATCGCCCGGGAAAGCTTCGCGGTGCTGATGGATCAGGAACTGCCACCCAATGTCAGCCAGCACATGCTGGAACTGGCCTGCGCGGTGCCTGGCGTGCTCGGCGCCCATGACCTGCGTACGCGGATCTCCGGCAACCACTGGTTCGTGCAACTGCACCTGGAGCTGCCGGGGGAACTGACCCTGTCAGTGGCCCACGGCATCAGCGACCAGGCCGCCGATGCGATCCATCATGCTTATCCGAAGGCCGAAGTGCTGGTGCATGCCGATCCGTCGGAAGTGGTAAAAGCCGTCAGCGCATAACCTGTGGCGAGGGGATTTATCCCCGCTGGGCTGCGCACTGTAGGAGCTGCCGAAGGCTGCGATCTTGTGATCTTTCGCTTGAGACTCAAGTGCCTGGGGAAAGATCGCAGCCTCGTTGCACTCGACAGCTCCTACACAGCGCCTACAACGTCGAGCGGGAGCAGGCTCCCTCGCCATAGGGGACTGTTTTTCTATGCTGGGTGATCAGTACGTCACCTGATACCCACGACTACTCAAGCAACTGCCCTGGGCCTGGCGATAGGTCTGCACCACTTCCGGTGCCGGTGGGTAGCTGTAGTTGCGCGGATCGAAACCGCTTTGTTGCACCGCCCAGCGATAGCAGTCGTACCCGTCCCGGTTGACCTGCTCGGGCGACTGGCCGTTGGCCGGGTAGGCCACCACGTCAAAGCTGTTGCCTTGGGGTTGAGGCTGCGGGTTGGCCACGGGCGGCTCGACCACGACGTAGTCCTGGGTGCTGGCTTCGTAGATGTAATAGGCGCCCGCGGCGAGAAAGAACAGCGAGCTGCCGATCCACACTTCCCTGGCGTAATCGGGCAGGTAACGGGTACGGATGCCCCGCGGCGGCTCGACCACGATGTAACGCGGCCCTTGAGGGCGATACCAGTAGCCGCCCGAGTAGAAATAATCCTGGCCGCGATAAGGCACGCGGTAGTTGCGATCCGGGAAGCGGTCGATCACATAACCCGGGCGATACTGCGGCCCTGGGCCCCAGCCGTTGCCATGGCCGTCCGGTCGACCGGGCCAATGCTGTTCGGGACGGTTGTCATGGCCTGGACGGGGCCCGCCGTTTGGATAACCGTCGTTGCGACGCGGGACATCGCGGTAGTACCCCGGTTGCGGTTCGCGGGTCTGGGTCACGCTGTCGGGCCGGCCCTGGATCGGCAGGTTGTTGCCGGGCTGCGGCTGCGGCCGGCCATGGCCGTTGGGGTCTTGAGGCCCACGGTCATAGCGCTGGCCGCCCTGGTATTGCGGCTGTGGCTTGACCTCGAACTGACGACTGTTGTCGCCCCGGATGATTTCGTTGCTCTGCGGCCGCGGCTGGCCCGAGTAACCCTGGCCATTGCCGCCGCGTCCGTCCTGACCAGGACCGCCGTCGGGGCCGCCACGGTTTTGCTGATCGTCGGCCATTCCCTGCGCACTGACACTTGCCCACAACAGACCAACACCTGCCAAACGCCAGATGCGCGACTTCATGAAATTCCTCACAACGGTTCAGGGCCTGATGGTAAGACTGGAAAAGCCCAGGCCGGTTCTGCGATAGGTTATCAGCCACGGGGTTTATTTCGCAGGCATTAAAAAAGGGAGACCCGTCGGCCTCCCCTTGAGAATTTCGTCCGTGCTCGACGCTTATGACGTCGGCTCACCTCACGCCGTCTTCTGGACGGTGTGCAGCTCGGGGGTCTGCCAGTACCGGTGGGTACTGCGACCGCAGCCGGCCTGATTGGGCGGGCTGCACTGGACTGTTTGTCCGAGCAGTGATCTTGGTGGTAAGCATAAGCCTTGGGTGTCGATGGATGATTGCGAAGATTGCGTAAATAAACATCACTTGCGCAATTTTTAACCTCGGATAGATAATCTGCCGCAATTATCAAGATAAAGGCCCGACCGATGAGCAAACTCGACCGTTACGACCTGAGCATTCTGGCGGAATTGCAGCGCGACGCGCGCATCTCCAACCAGGAACTGGCCGAACGCATCGGCCTGTCGCCCTCCCCCTGCTCGCGACGGGTCAAGCAGTTGGAGGATGACGGCTACATCACCCGCCAGGTCGCCCTGCTCGACCGCAAGCTGCTGGGCCTGAGCCTGACGGCTTATGTGCTGATCGGCATGGACCGTCACACCCCCGAGCGTTTCGAGAACTTCGAAGCCGCCATCCGCAGCCTGCCGCAAGTGCTGGAGTGCAGCCTGGTCACCGGCATGGACGCGGACTACCAGCTCAAGGTCGTGGTGCCGGACATGGACCACTACCAGAAACTGCTGCTGGGGCACCTGACCCGGATCGATGGCGTCACCAGCGTGCGCTCGAGTTTTGTGCTGAACCAGGTACTCAACAGCACCGAACTGCCGTTGACTCATCTGCGTAGCTGACCGCTTTTGTGGCGAGGGGATTTATCCCCTCGCCACAAAATCTACAGCCCAACCGATGAATAGCTGCGACACACCGCCGCAGGCCAATCCCGCGCCCGCGCCCCATGCCTTATACTCGCCGCGCCTTTTCAACCCCGCCCACGCCGGAGTGTCCTGATGGATCCTGCTGTTTTCGAAGAGTGGATGATGACCGGCCTGGTCAGCATCCTGATCATTTTCATGGGTTTCATCGTCTGGGACTTGGCGAAGAAGTCCAAGGCCGGACGTTTCGGCTCGTTCATCCTGTTTTTCGTGCTGGGCCTCGGCGTGGCCGCGTTCGTCATCAAGAGCGTGGTGATCGGCCTGATCGAATCCGGGACGTTATAAGCGCGCCGGCACTTCTTTCCACTGGCCCTGATCGAGCCCTTCGATCGTCCAGTCGCCGATCCTGACCCGCACCAGGCGTAGCGTCGGCAAGCCTACCGCAGCGGTCATGCGGCGCACCTGGCGGTTGCGCCCCTCGCGTATCACCAGCTCCAGCCAGCTTGTGGGCACGCTTTTACGAAAACGCACCGGCGGGTTGCGCGGCCAGAGTTGCGGTTCGTCCAATGAGCGTGCCTCGGCCGGCAGGGTCATGCCGTCGTTCAACTCAACCCCATCGCGCAATCGCTGCAACTGTTCGGCACTCGGCTCGCCCTCCACCTGCACCCAATAGGTCTTGGCCAGCTTGTGCTTGGGGTCGGCAATCCGCGCCTGCAACTGCCCATCGTTGGTCAGCAACAGCAAGCCTTCGCTGTCACGATCTAGCCGTCCGGCCGGGTAGATGCCCGGTACGTCGATAAAATCCTTGAGCGTCGCCCGCCCCTCACCGTCACTGAATTGCGTCAGCACATCGAAGGGTTTGTTGAACAGGATCAGCTTCGGCTCGGCCGGCGGGGCCTTGGCCACACGGCGCGGGGCGGAGGCTGGAAGCTTCGCGCCAGGGCGACGGGAAGCAGGGCGTGGAGGACGGGGCATGGCGGCATAACATCTAGCGGTCAGGGCCGGTAATGCTAGTGGCCTGACCGCTAAATAACCACCACCGTGTCAGCGGAACGGCGGCTCGTCGAAGCTGCGCAGCTTGCGCGAATGCAACGAGTTGAGTTCGGTGCGCAACAGATCCAACGCCTCGATGCCGATCTTCAGGTGCTGGTTGACCGCTCGCTCATAGAACGCGTTGGCCGAGCCCGGCAGCTTGATTTCGCTGTGCAACGGTTTGTCCGAAACGCAAAGCAAGGTGCCGTAAGGCACCCGCAGGCGATAACCCTGGGCGGCGATGGTGCCGCTTTCCATGTCCACCGCCACCGCGCGGGACAGGTTGATCAGCGGACGCTCCTGGGCCCAGCGCAGCTCCCAGTTGCGGTCGTCGTAAGTCAGCACGGTGCCGGTGCGCAGGCGCTTTTTCAGCTCGTCGCCCTTTTCGCCGGTGATGTTCGCTGCGGCCTGTTGAAGCGCCATCTGCACTTCGGCCAGGGCTGGAATCGGAATATTCGGTGGCACCACCCGGTCGAGAATGCCATCGCGGCGCATGTAGGCGTGGGCCAACACGTAGTCGCCAATGGTCTGGGACTGCCGCAGCCCGCCGCAGTGGCCGATCATCAGCCAGCAATGCGGGCGCAGCACGGCCAGGTGGTCGGTGATGTTCTTGGCGTTGGAAGGGCCGACACCGATGTTCACCAGGGTCACGCCATGGCCGTCGTTGGTCTGCAGGTGATAGGCCGGCATCTGGTAGCGGTGCCAGACCACGCCAGCGGCGATGGCCGACGCTTCGCTGTGCTCCATGTTCTTGTCGATGATCACGTTGCCCGGCAGGACCATGCGTATAAAGCGCGGGTCGCTGCGCAGTTGCTCCAGGCCGTGGACGATGAACTGGTCGACATAGCGGTGATAGTTGGTCAGCAGGATCCACGGCTGCACATGGCGCCAGTCGCTGCCGGTGTAATGCACCAGCCGGCGCAGGGAAAAATCCACCCGCGCGGCGTCGAACAGCGCCAGGGGCAGCGGGTCGGTGTTTTCCCAGTCATAGAGGCCGTCGGCAATGCCATCGGTGGCGGCCGACAGGTCGGTGCTGGGGAAAACCCGCGCCAGCACGGCGGCGGTCACGCCGGAGCCGGCCAGTTCGTCGCCCTGCTCCACCACGTACGGGTACGGAATGTTCTGCTCGCTGACGCCCACTTCCACGGTGACGGTAAAGTCGTGCATCAGCGGGACCAGCTGTTCCAGCAGGTATTTACGGAAGGCGGCGGGGTGGGTGACGGTGACGCTGTAGGTGCCAGGCAACTGGACCTTGGCATAGGCACGCGTGGTTTGCGGGACTTCGCCGTGGCAGTGATAGGTCAGGCGCAAGGCCGGATAACGAAACAACGCACGCTGCTCGGCATCCGGCTCGACGCGGTCCTTGAGATAACGCATCAGCGCCTGGTTCAACGCGGTGGTCGCACGCTCGTGCAGGGCCGCCAGACGATCCACGGCTTGTTCGGCGGTTTGAACGACAATAAACGCTTCGGTCACGATCAGCTTCCTGTGTTCTGACTTGCAGGCCTTCATCTTGCCTGCATCGCCGCCGGACGGGAACAGTGGCGTAGTGACCGAGCCTCCATAAAGCCGCTGTGGGAGTGAGCTTGCTCGCGATGGCAGTGTGTCAGCCACCACAAATGTTGGATGTACCGACGCCATCGCGAGCAAGCTCGCTCCCACAAATGATCTTCAGTGGTCCCAGAACTTTCATTCACCGCAGGTCCCCTGTGGGAGCGAGCCTGCTCGCGATCGCGGTGTGTCCGTCACCGTAGAGGCTGGATGGGCCGACGCCTTCGCGAGCAGGCTCGCTCCCACAATTGATCTTCAGTGGTCCCAGAACTTTCATTCACCGCAGGTCCCCTGTGGGAGCGAGCTTGCTCGCGATAGCGGTGTATCAGTCACTACAAATGTTGGATGTGCCGACGCCTTCGCGAGCAGGCTCGCTCCCACAGGGTACGTGTTGTGTCTAAAAGACGTGTGGGGTGGAGCGCGTCACGATGGCCTCGACATTCAAGCCCCGAGGCAAGGCACCGTACACCCGCCCGGTCGACCCCAGGCGACTGGCGATGAAGGCATCGCTGACATCGCTGTTCCCCGCCTCAAGCAACAGCTTGGCTTGCAGGCCCACGGCGATGTCTTCGGTCAATTGCCGGGCGCGGTACTGGATGTCGTCGGTGTCCTTGAACGCCGCGTGCAATTGGTGGATGTGGCTGGCCAGGCGCTTGTCGCCGTGGCCGTCGCCCAGTTCGCTGAACAAGACCTCCAGCACGCCGGGCTCCTTGGACAAGGCCCGCAGCACATCCAGGCATTGCACGTTGCCGGAGCCTTCCCACGTCGAGTTGACCGGCGCTTCGCGGTACAGGCGCGGCAGGATGCTGTCTTCGACGTAGCCGGCGCCGCCCATGCATTCGGCGGCTTCGTTGATCATCGCGGGGGCGCGCTTGCAGATCCAGTACTTGCCCACCGCCGTCACCAGCCGGGCGAACTTGGCCTCGTGTTCATCATTCAGGTGGTCCAGCGCCCGGCCCATGCGCAGGCTCAAGGCCAATGCGGACTCGCTTTCCAGCGCCAGGTCAGCCAGGACGTTTTGCATCAGCGGCTGTTCACTCAACACCTTGCCACCGACCTTGCGGTGCGCGCAGTGATGGCTGGCCTGGGTCAGCGCCTGGCGCATCAGGGCGCTGGAGCCGACCATGCAATCGAAACGGGTCATGGCGACCATCTCGATGATCGTCGGTACGCCCCGCCCTTCTTCACCCACCATCCAGGCCAGTGCGCCACGAAACTCGACTTCGCTGGAGGCGTTGGAGCAGTTGCCCAGCTTGTTCTTCAACCGTTGGATGTAAAACTGATTGCGGGTGTCGTCGGGGCGATGGCGCGGCAACAGGAAACAGGTCAGGCCCTTGTCGGTCTGGGCCAAGGTAAGGAAGGCATCGCACATAGGCGCCGAACAGAACCATTTGTGCCCGACCAGCTCATAGGCCTGGCCCGGGCCGCTGGCGCCCACCGGATAGGCTTTGGTGGTGTTGGCCCGCACATCGGTGCCGCCCTGTTTTTCAGTCATCGCCATGCCCAGGGTCACGCCGGCCTTGTGAGCCATGCCGACGTTGCGCGGGTCGTACTCGGTGGCCAGCACCTTGGGCTCCCAGCGCTCGGCCAGGTCCGGCTGCAAGCGCAGCGCCGGCACGCTGGCGAAGGTCATGGTCAGGGGGCAGCCGGTGCCGGCCTCGGCCTGGCTGTGCAGATAGGTCATCGCGGCCCGGGCGACATGCGCGCCAGGCTGCGGATGGGCCCAGGGCAAACTGGGCAGGCCGTGCTCGACGGCGGTGCGCATCAACTGGTGATAGGCCGGATGGAATTCCACCAGGTCGATGCGATGGCCATAACGGTCATGGCTGGAGAACACCGGTTTGTTCTGGTTGGCCAGGAAGCCCGCTTCCATCAACGGCCCGCCGGCCAGTGCCCCATACGCATCGATCCGCGCCTGTGCCCAGCCCGCCCCAAAGCGTTGCGACCACTGCTGCAGCGGCAGGTCGATGCGGTACAGGTTGGCGCCATCCAGGGACGGCGGCTGGTTGGTGACATCGTGGGTTTCAGCGAACTGGTGCAGGTTCATGACAGGGCTCCTCGATCGGCCAGGGATTCAGTTAAGCACCGCCTCCAGGCCGAACAAAGTGTCATATGCGCCTAAATGTCGGCGCTTTCACCCTACCCCGGACAAAGCACCCGGCGCTGGAGCATCGCCTGCAGCGCCTCGAACTTCACTGGCTTGTTCAGGTAATCGACCGGCGCGCCCGACGGACAGCACTCGCGCCCCACGTTCGGGCTGACGACCAGCACCGGCAGTTCCTCGCAGCCGGACAAGCTGTGGATCTGGCAGCAGAGCGACACGCCGTCCAGCGGCGGCAACTGGCAATCGAGCAGCACCGCATCAAAACGCTCGCCGTGCAGCAGATCCAGCGCGGCGCGGCCACTGTCGGCGGTGCGCACTCGATACCCGAGCTTGAGCAACATGCCGCGCATAACCAACTGATCGATGCTGCTGTCATCGGCCAGTAGCACCGTGCAATCCTGCGGCAGGCGCGAACCCTGGCTGCCACCGAAGGAAAACGGCGTCGGGACCGCGGCTGGCAAGGCCACGTCAAACTCCACGTCCAACTGGAAACGGCTGCCACGACCAGGCTCGGAGGTGTGGGTCAGGCGTCCGCCCAGCAGCTCCACCAGTTGCCGGCAGATAGCCAGCCCCACGCCGAGGCCGCCATATTCGCGGGTCATCGAACCGTCGAGTTGGAAGAAGCGCTGGTACAAGGTCGCTTCCCCCAGGTCGGTAAAACCGATTCCGGTGTCGATGACGGCAAAGGACAGCACCAACCGATCAAGCGCCGTCGGCCGGCCGCTGACGCGCAGGGCCAGGCCGCCAACCCGGGTGAACTTGATGGCGTTGTCCAGCAGGCATTCCAGGCTCTGGGCCAGCTTGCCGCTGTCGCCGAGCAGGCGGTCCGCCAGGCCGGGGGACACGTCGACCTTGAAATCCAGGCCCTTGGCCGCCGCATTGGCGCCGAACTGCACCTGCAGTGCATCGACCACCCCACGCAGGCTGAACGGTGCCGGATAGACCTTGAGCTTGCCGGCCTGCAACTCGGTCAGGGTGAGGATGCCGTTGACCATGCGCATCATGTCCCGCGCCGAACCGGCGGCGGTCTGTTGATACTGGGTCAGTTCCGCGTCCATCTCGACGGTTTCCATCAACTCCAGGGAACCGATCACGCCATTCATCGGCGTGCGCAGTTCATGGGTCAGGGTGGCGAGGAATTCATCCTTGAGCTTGTTGCCGTGGGCCAGTTGCTGGTTGAGCACTTCGAGTTTCTGCCCGGCGTCCAACAGGGTCTGGGCCTGCTGTTCGCGCATGGCGTTGATGCGGTCGGCCAGGGCCAGGGACAGCAGCGCCACTTCGATAGCCGAGCCGATCTGGCTGGCGTACATGGTCAGGAAGACGTTCGGCAGGTAACCGAGCACCATCAACGTATTGACGATGCCCCCCAGCAGAAACGCCGACCAGGCAATAATGAAATAACGCGCCACCCGCAGGCCACGCCACCAGACAAACAGCCCGGCGGCAAAGATCGTCACCGTAAACAGCAGCGCCAATGCCGTCGCCAGGCGCAGCGCCAGGGCATAACTGGTCATCAGCGACAGGCCGACCACCACGGCGCTGTAGGCGATCAGCGCCAGCAGCAAGCGGTCGAGCCAACGACTGTGCTGGGCGGTTTGCAGGAAGCTGCGGGCGAACTGGCTGCCAAACAGGCCCGCGCAACCGATGAAGAACGGCGTCGCGGCGTTGGCCCACCAGGGGTTGTCCGGCCAGAAGTACTCAACGGCGGCACCGTTGACCGACAACTGGTACAGGCCGAACGAGGCAATATAGAAGATGTAATAGAGGTAGCTGGTATCGCGCACGCTCAGGTAGATGAACAGGTTGTAGACCAGCATCCCCAGCAGCACGCCATAGATAATCCCCAGTACATACAAGCGCACCGGCTGTTGCTCAAGATACGCAGTGCTCGACCACAGCGTCAGCGGCGCCTGGATCGAACCCTGGCTTTGCAGGCGCAGGTAGAGGGTCTGCGGTTGTTCAGGCTTGAGAGCCAAGCTGAACAGGTAGTTGTTCTGGCGGATCTCGCGGCTGGCGAACGGCAACGCATCACCGGTCTGGCGAACCAGGCGATACGCCCCTGCCGCATCGGGCTGGTACAAATCGAGGTGGTCCAGCGGCGGGTACGCCAGCTCCAGCAACCAGGTGCGCTGGGCGTCCGGATTGCCGGGGCGGTACTGCAGGTCGATTTTCAACCAGAAGGCTGATCGAGAGTAACCGGCGTTCAGCGCGGCTTGGTCGTGGGGCTTGAAAGCACCCGCGGCAGCCTGGGCCAGGACATCGTCAATGGTGGCCGTGCCGCCCGCATCTTCGAATACCTGCAAGGCATGGCCCAAGGGCAGGTTTTGGGTGAATTCATCGAATTCGAGAGCACTTGCCAGAGGGGACAAGCACAGCAACAACATCAGCAAATAGCGCATTTAAGCCCCAGCGCGGCCTGTCCGGTTGAGTCAGGAAGCCCCCCATTCCCTGAGTAGACGTAAAACCGGCATTACCTGTTATGAGTTGGATCCATCCCTAGCATAGCCGCTGATGGCCAATTTGCACCATTGAAATCTTTCCTACAGAAGGCTCTAGAACGGGCGTTTCAGAGCAAAGCCTTGAGATAGAGCTGTTGCATCGGTCAGGTCGATAACTGGCGGACCAATGTGGCGAGGGAGCTTGCTCCCGCTGGAGTGCGCAGCGCTCCCAAAATCCGGGGCCGCTGCGCAGCCCAGCGGG
>NZ_CAKKMI010000065.1:0-34438 GCF_918698105.1 Pseudomonas brassicacearum
GGGTTGCGCAGCGACCCTGATTTTTGGGGCTGCTGCGCAGCCCAGCGGGAGCAAGCTCCCTCGCCACACGAGTGTTCACCTTCATCCTGAGTCGTTCCACACAAAAAAAACGCCAGCATGCTGGCGTTTTTTTGGATCAGGACGCGTTGTTTAACTCGCACGCGCCTGGTTACGCAGCGCCTTGACCTGGTCATGGTTGCGTTGCACACCGTGGTACTGACGCTCAACCAGGTCACGAATGCCGACCAGGTTGTGCTTGGTGATTTTCTCGAGCGCTTCCTTGTAGGCTTTGAGCGCATGGTCTTCGCCACGCTCGGCTTCGTTGAGCACCGCTTCTTCATCCTTGCCGGTGAACATGGATTTCACGTCCACCCAACGACGGTGCAGGTCACCGGCGACGCTGGTGGAGGTTTCCGGATCACCGCCCAGGGAGCGAACCGCAGCTTGCAGTTCGGCCGCGGCGGTTGCGCAATCGGCGGCACGTTGAACGAACAGCGACTTGAGCTGCGGATGCTTGATGTCTTCAGCGCAGGTCTTGAAGCCTTCCTGGCCATCCTTGCTGGTCTCGATCAGGTCGTTCAAGACGGAGATGGATTCTTTGTTGATGTCAGTCATTTTTCAGTTCCTTTGCTGGTGAATAAAAAACCTGCAAGGGATATTGCATCGGCCATGCCAGCCATCAGCATCAATAAAATCACTTAAAAATCAATCAGTTAACAATAACCCTAAAATCTGTATCCGCGCTATTTGCATGATCTGTCATTTGGCCTGCATGCAGAATGCCTGTATTTTCGAGGCAGATTCGAAATCAGACGATTGCCATGAACCCGGAAAAGCTCGAGTTGCTCATCACACGTCAAATGCCGTTCGGCAAATACAAGGGTCGAATCCTGGCTGACCTGCCCGGTCAATACCTGAACTGGTTCGCCCGCGAGGGGTTTCCTCACGGTGAACTGGGTGGTTTGCTGGCACTGATGCAGGAAATCGATCACAACGGGCTGTCGGACCTGCTCGATCCATTGCGCGCCAAACACGGCAAACCCAAGCCTCGCCCCTGACCAGTTGAGCCCCCGTCATGCCTGAAAACACGCTACGCGCCCACGATGAAGCTTTCTGGCAGACGTATGTCGGCCGCTACGATGTCGATCCCGCCGGGCCGCTCAACCTGGAAAACGGTTATTTCGGGCGCATGTCCCGCACCGTGGTGGAGGAGTACCAGCGCAACATCGAATTCATCAACCGGGGCAACTCGGTGTACGTGCGCCAGCATTTCGACCGTGAACACGGCGAAGCCATTCGGCGCCAGGTGGCCCAACTGATCCACGCTTCACCCCAGAGCGTGGGGTTGGCCGGCAGCGCGGTGGATGCCCTGCAGACGCTGATTCGCAACTACAACGGCCTCAAGCCAGGCGATCAAGTACTGATCTGTGATCTGGAATATGCCTCGGTCAAAAGCGCCATGCGCTGGCTGGCCCGCCAGCGTGGCGTGGAGGTGATCGAAATCGTCCACCAGCACCCGGCCAGTTTCGAAAGCCTGGTGGGCACTTATCGCGAAGCGTTCATTCGCTACCCGCGCCTCAAGTTGATGGCGCTGACCTACGTCAACCACCTCACCGGACTGGTGATGCCGGTACAGGCCATTGCCGAGAGTGCCCGCGAGTTTGCCGTCGACATCATCCTCGACGGTGCCCACGCCCTGGGCCAGATCGATTTCGACCTGAAGAAACTCGGGATCGAATTCGCCGGGTTCAACCTGCAGAAGTGGATCGGCGGCCCCCTCTCCCAAGGCTTCCTGTACATCGCCCCGCAGCGCTTGGCCGACATCGACCCGGACATGGACGAAGACAGCTACCCCGCCACCGACGTCCGCTCGCGCACGCCTCACAGCACGCCCAATATCCCTGCCTTGCTCACCCTGCCGCTGGTCTTCGAAGAACACTGGGCCCTGGGTGGCGCATTGGCCAAAGGCGCGCGCCTGTGTTACCTGCGCGACCTGTGGGTGAATGCCGTGCGCGATGTGCCGGGCATCGAAGTCATGACCCCGGATGACCGGCGCCTCTATTGCGGGATCACCGCGATGCGCTTCACCGCCCATACAGACCAGCAGGCAATGGCCGATCGATTGCTCACTGAGCATGGAATCTTCACCGTGGTGCGCCATACCAGCGTCGGGCCATGCATCCGCATTACCCCGGGGCTGATTACCTTGGCGAGTGATATCGAGCGGTTGACTGCTGCACTGATTAACCTGAGCCGAATGTAGTTGTGGCGAGGGGATTTATACCCTCGCCACAGAAGCCAAAACCCAGGCAAAAAAAACGGCGCGCCGACCAAGCGCACCGTAAAACCGTAGGACACCCAACGAGGTTCGGTAAAGCAATCAGTCCAGCAGCGCCAAAGCCTCGGCGGTGCATTCCTGAATGCGGGCCCAGTCGCCGTTCTTGATCCACTCAGGATCGAGCATCCAGCTTCCGCCCACGCACATCACGTTTTTCAACGCCATGTAGCTCTTGATGTTGGCCGGGCTCACGCCGCCGGTCGGGCAGAATTTCACTTCGCCGAACGGGCCACCCAGGGCCTTGATGGCCGCGACGCCGCCACTGACTTCGGCCGGGAACAGTTTGAAGCGGCGATAGCCCAGGCTGTAGCCTTCCATGATGCCCGAGGCGTTGCTGATGCCGGGCAGTAACGGGATAGGGCTGTAGACGCTGGCCTCGAGCAGATCACGGGTGATGCCCGGGGTGACGATGAACTGCGAACCGGCCGCCTCGGCGGCGTCCAGCATGTGGCGGTCGAGCACCGTGCCGGCGCCGGTCACCAGTTCCGGACGCTGCTCGCGCAGCACCTGGATGGCCTTGAGGCCGTATTGGGAACGCAGCGTCACTTCCAGCGCCGTCAGGCCACCGGCGGCCAGGGCATCGGCCAGCGGCAGGATGTCCTGTTCACGGGCGATGGTGATCACCGGCAGGATCCGCGCCTTGGCGCAGAGGCTGTCGATCAGGGCAACTTTGTCCGCCATGGAAACGGTCGGGGATGGGTTTTTCATAGCGGCTGATCCTTGGTTCATGGACACCAGTAAATCTCTAACGTAGGTTGCAAAAACGCGCGGATCGGCATTTCGGCGACATCGTCACCCGCCACCGCAGCGTTCAGGGTGGTCAATTTCGACTGACCGGAAATCGACAGCACTTTGTGTTGCGCCGAAGCCAGCAAGGCACGACTCATGGTCAAGCGCTGGTGCGGTACGGTCGGCGCCAGCATCGGCCAGCAGCGACGTGTGCCACTGGCGTCCAGGGCCTGGGCCAGGTTCGGGCTGTGAGGGAACAGCGAGGCGGTGTGCCCGTCATCGCCCATGCCCAATACCAGTACATCGATCGGCGGCAGCTCGGCCAGGAGACGATCGGCCTGCTCGGCAGCCGCTTCCAGGTTGGTGCTCGCGCTGTAGAGGCTCAGGAACTGGGCCTTGGCCGCCGCGCCTTGCAGCAGGTAACGCTTGAGCAGGCCGGCGTTGCTGTCGGCGTGTTCAACCGGTACCCAGCGCTCATCGGCCAGGCTGACCACCACTTTGGACCAATCCAGCGCCTGCTTGGCCAGGTGCTGGAAAAACGCCACCGGGCTGCGGCCACCAGAGACCACCAGGGTCGCTGCGCCGCGCGCATCAATCGCGCTGCGCAGCTGCTCGGCCACCTTCAGCGCCAGGCCTTCGGCCAGCACCACCGGGTTCTTGAATTCATGAGCGCTAACGCCCTGCGGCAGTTTCAATTCAGATATCGCCATACCATGACCTCCCATCCCGCGTGATCAGTGCAATGGAGCTCATCGGCCCCCAGGACCCGGCCGCATACGGCTTGGGCGCATCGCCGGATTTCTTCCACCCGGCGATCAACTGGTCACACCACGTCCACGCGGCTTCAATTTCATCTTTACGGACAAACAGGTTCTGATTGCCGTTCATGACTTCCAGCAACAACCGTTCGTAGGCATCGGGAATCCGTGCGCTGCGATAGGTGTCGGAGAAGTTGAGTTGCAACGGACCGCTGCGCAATTGCATGCCCTTGTCCAGGCCCTGCTCCTTGGTCATCACCCGCAAGGAAATCCCTTCGTCCGGTTGCAGGCGGATGATCAGCTTGTTGCTGATCTGCAAGCGCTGCTCGGGTGCGAAGATGTAGTGGGACGGTTCCTTGAAGTGAATGACGATCTGCGACAGCTTTTGCGGCATGCGCTTGCCGGTACGCAGGTAAAACGGCACCCCGGCCCAACGCCAGTTGCGGATGTCGGCGCGCAAGGCGACGAACGTCTCGGTGTCGCTCTGGGTGTTGGAGTTGGGTTCTTCGAGGTAGCCAGGCACTGACTTGCCATCGCTGTGGCCAGCGATGTACTGGCCGCGCACCACCTGGGTGGTCAGGCCTTCCGGGCTGATGGGCGCCAGGGCCTTGAGCACCTTGACCTTCTCGTCGCGGATGCTGTCGGCGGACAAGTCGGCCGGCGGGTCCATGGCGATCAGGCACAGCAGCTGCAACAGGTGGTTCTGGATCATGTCCCGCAGTTGGCCGGCCTTGTCGAAATAGCCCCAGCGGCCTTCGATACCGACCTTCTCGGCCACGGTGATTTCCACATGGGAAATGTAATTCTGGTTCCACTGGGTTTCGAACAGGCTGTTGGCGAACCGCAGCGCGATCAGGTTCTGGACCGTTTCCTTGCCCAGGTAATGGTCGATGCGATAGGTACGGTTTTCCGGGAAGAACTGCGCCACGGCGTCGTTGACCTTGCGCGAAGACTCCAGGTCCGAACCGATGGGCTTCTCCAGTACGACACGGGTGTTCTCGCTCAAGCCAACCTTCGCCAGGTTCTCGCAGATCGCCCCATACACCGCCGCGGGGGTGGCGAAATAGGCAATGACCTGCTGGGTCGAACCGGCTGCTTCGGCCAAGGCGACGTAATCGTCGGCCTTGAGGAAATCCACGTGCAGGTAGGTCAAGCGTGCCAGGAAACGCTCGAGTACGCCTTCATCCAGGTCTTTTTCACCGACGTAGCGCCGCAGTTCGGCGGTGATGAATGCCAAGTGCTGCTGCTCGCTGCCGGGCTCACGGGCCAGCGCAATGATTCGCGTGTCCTCGTGCAACAATTGGGCGCCATCGAGCTGATACAGGGCGGGAAAGAGCTTGCGCAAGGCCAGATCGCCCAACGCGCCGAACAAGGCAAAGGTGCACGGTTCAACCGTAATCGAAGGCATGATGTTTGTTCTTTTATCAAGTTAAACTACAAATACCTTTTTTCAAGGTATCACTCAAGGAAAAATGTAGTAATAACCACAACATTTTTCGAAAATACCGATTCCGAGTGGTGGTCCGCCGGAGCCATCAGTAGGATAGGCCACCGCAAAGGGTCGTATCAAAGACCCGTCTTTCTAGGAATCTTGTATGGACCGCGTGCGAAATTTACTGGAACAGATCCAGAGTCGTCTTGAAGACCTGAACAAGGCAGAACGCAAGGTGGCCGAGATCATCCTGCAAAACCCACAGCAGGCGACCCGTTTCAGCATCGCCGCCCTCGCCCAGGCGGCTTCTGTCAGTGAACCGACCGTCAACCGTTTCTGCCGCTCGTTCGGCGTCAGCGGTTACCCGGAACTCAAGCTGCAACTGGCCCAAAGCCTGGCCAGTGGCGCTGCTTATGTCAGCCGTGCAGTAGAAGCCGACGACAACCCGGAAGCCTATACCCGGAAGATCTTTGGCAGTGCCATTGCCTCATTGGACAGCGCCTGCCAGGCCCTTGATCCCAATTTGATCAGTCGCGCCGTGGACCTGCTGATCCAGGCCCGGCAGATCCACTTCTTCGGCCTCGGCGCCTCCGCCCCGGTGGCGCTGGATGCCCAGCACAAATTTTTCCGCTTCAACCTGGCAGTGACCGCGCACGCCGACGTGCTGATGCAGCGCATGATCGCGTCGGTGGCCCATACCGGTGAGCTGTTCGTGATCATTTCCTACACCGGCCGCACCCGTGAACTGGTGGAAGTGGCGCGCATCGCCCGGGAAAACGGCGCGTCGGTGCTGGGTTTGACCGCCGAAAACTCGCCATTGGCCAAGGCCAGTACCCTGAGCCTGAACATTCCACTGCCCGAAGACACCGATATCTACATGCCGATGACCTCACGGATCATCCAGCTCACCGTGCTGGACGTGCTCGCCACCGGCATGACCCTGCGTCGGGGCGTGGATTTCCAGCCGCATCTGCGCAAGATCAAGGAAAGCTTGAATGCCAGCCGGTATCCGGTGGGGGATGAGTTCAACTGACCGAGCCTGAGTGCTTTATAACCTGACAGGCCGTCATCGCGAGCAGGCTCGCTCCCACAGTTGATCTTCACTGGACACAATACTTGTGTTCGAAGCCGATCCATGTGGGAGCGAGTGCTCGCGAAGGGGCCAGCCGCCACACCAGAGATCCTGAGCTAAGCCCCTACCCACGCCTGCAAACTCAGGTGCGCCCGCTCCCCCGGCGCCAGGCACAGGCTGTCGGTGCCGCCACTGGCCGCTTCGACGCAGACGAATTCGCTGACTTCATCCCAACTCACCCCCAACAACGGCCGTGCGCCGGGATGCCAGACCACGGTGTCGGCGCTGTCGCCGGTGTCGATGCACAATTCGCGCTGCCAGGCGTGGTCCTTGAGCTGCAACTCCCCCTCATGCTGGAACACCCGCTGGCAGCCACCCTCGACCCGCAACTCGCCTTCCTGCTGGCAAACCGCGCGGTTCAATTGGTCGTAACCCTGTGCGCCGTCGAGCCCAGACAGCGCTACCTCACCGACATCACCAATACGCCAGTACGCATGCAAGGCCTGGCTCAGCTGGCATGGCAGGCTGTCCTGGTGCTCGGTGCTCAGGCGCAGTTCCATGCGTTCACCCAGGTCTGCATGCAGGTCCACTTGCCAGTCGCATAACTTCAGTTGCCAGTGCAGATGCACACCGTCCTCATCACTGCGGCTGTCGAGCAGTTTCCAATCGATCAACCGCGCCCAACCGTGGGATGGCCAGGCGTTTTCGCTGGGATGACGACCATACCAAGGCCAGCACACCGGCACCCCGCCACGGATCGCCCCGACGTGTGGCCACTTGGCCGCGCACCACAACCACGGCTTTTGGCCTCGCGGTTGGAAGTGCAGCAACTGTGCGCCCTGGCGACTGAACACCGCCTGGCACAACGGGTGGTCGATCACCAACACATCGCGCTGCCGATAGCGCTCCCACGCGAACACCGGGCGTTCGCGCAAGGATCTGAAAAAGCGTTGTAGCGGATGCTCATGCATGGGCCGCGGTCCTGGAAATCATTGAATTGCTCATCTGTTTGCAACGCTTGTGTGGCAAGGCGATTTATCTGTGGGAGCAAAGCTTACTCGCGATGCAGGCGACTCGGTTCCCTGGAAGACCGCGTCACCTTCATCGCGGGCAAGCCTTGCTCCCACAGGTTCAGTGTCTGCCACCTCACAAAAAAAAGCGGACAGCCTTGGCCGTCCGCAAATATGCGCACATAGAGAGGAGCTTATCGCAACAGCGTTAGAACACCGACTGAATTTTCAGGCCGGCCACCAGCGCGTTATCGACTTCATCCACACCACCTGGGTGAGTGATGTATTGCAGGTTGGGACGCACGGTCAGCCAGTTGGTGACGTGGACGCCGTAGTTGAGTTCGTAGTTGTACTCAGTGCTACGCAGTGGCGCGAACAGCGGATCGTTGTAGTCGGAAACACCATTGGCAGCGTTGGTCAGCTCGGCGTTTTTCTTCACGTCTTCGTTGACGTGGATACGGGAGAAACCGATCCCGATGTCATCCTTCGGACGTGCATCGAACGGCCCCTTGTACACAAACATCAGCGACTGGTAGTTGTCGACGAAGTTGGTGTCCTTGTCGTGGAAGGTCGCATTCGCCGCGATGTTCAGGCCACGGGAAGCGTCACCGTTGTGAGTGGTGAGTTGTTGTTGCGCGACAAACCAGTAGCCGTGCTTGCTGTCGTGACTGCGATAGGCGTTGCGGGTGGTCGCGGCGTCATCGCCATTGTCGTCTTCACGGACGTCATTGGCATCGGCCGTGCTCTTGTAGTAACCGACACGGTATTCGCCCGGCAGGCTGTTGACCTTCGGCGACCAGACCAGCTCGACCGGAATGACGGTACCCTTGGTGCCACTGCCGCTGAGCTTGAAGCCGTTACCGTGCTCCAGTTGCGATGGGTTCTGGTTGTACGCACCGATCTGCGCGTAGAACTCAGGGGTGATGTTGTATTTCACCCGAAGCGCGGCCTGCATGACCGGCCAGTTGTACCAGATGCCGGTCGCCCAGTTACCCGCTTGGGACCCGCAGAATGCCAGGTTCTGGAACTCGCAAGGGAAGGTGTTGAAGTCTTCGCCTTCGCCGAAGTAACCGGCCTTGACGTCGAGCTTGCCATCGAGGAACTGGTGCTTGATCCACAATTGGGTCAGACGGACCATGTGGCCACGGCCGTAGACTTCCTGGGAAGAACTCAAGGTGCCGGCACGCGGATCGCCGACACGGTCATTGGAAATGTTTTCACCATTACGGTTGGTGAGCTGGACCTTGGCCTGGGTGTTATCCCAACCCATCAGTTTTTCCAGGTCCAGTGCCACACCCAGACCGAACTGGTCGGAGTAACGCGCTGTCTTGTCGTTGTTGTAGCCACCGTGCAGGTTGGCGCCCACCTCACCGACGTAGTCAGCCTTGATATCGATCCCTTGCTCGATCAGCTTGGTCCGCTCGCCGCCCCAGTCACCCGTCATCCACTGCGAATCGGCGCTGAACGCGTCGGCAGCGTGTGCGCTACCGGCCAGCATCATCGCCGCAACGGCTGACAACTGGCAGATAAGCTGGGCGTTGTTTTTCTTCTTCATCCCTACATCCTCGTCTTTATTGTTATTAACTGTTTTTATCTAACGCGGTTTACAACGATTGCGGTGGATGTCCCCATCCACCGCATACTCCTTGCTGTGGGAGCAGGTCTGCTCCCCCATTTGCTCTTCATCGACCTTTGAACTGCGCCACGTTCGCCGACCGGGCATCGGCTTGCGGCTGGCCGGCCACGCCCAGGCGTTCGCCGGACTGAGCGTCGAACAGCAGCACTTTCGACGGATCGAATTGCAGCGTCAGGGTTTCCCCCGGCTGTGGCGCGACGTCCGGCGCCAGGCGGCAGCAGACCTTGGTGTCGTTGAGGTTGACGAACACCAGGGTGTCCGGCCCGGTGGGCTCGGTGACCTGGACTTCGGCACGAATGGTCGGCAAGCCATTGGGCTCGCTGCCCGCCAGCATGATCTGCTCCGGGCGCATGCCCAGAATCACTTCGCGGTCTTCCAGGCCGGCGTCCTGCATGCCCATCGGCAGTTCGCAACGGGCCTGGCCGCTGTCGAGCAGCGCCAGCAGGCGACCGTCCTTGCGTTGCAGGCGCAGCGGGATGAAGTTCATCGGTGGCGAACCGATGAAGCTCGCCACGAACAGGTTGGCCGGGTTGGTGTAGATGTCTTTCGGCGTGCCGAACTGCTGGATGATCCCGTCCTTCATCACCGCCACTTTGTCGCCCAGCGTCATGGCTTCGATCTGGTCGTGGGTCACGTAGACCGTGGTGGTCTTCAGGCGCTGGTGCATCAGTTTCATTTCGGTACGCATCTCGACCCGCAGCTTGGCGTCGAGGTTGGACAACGGTTCGTCGAACAGGTAGATCTTCGGCCGCCGCGCCAGTGCCCGGCCCATGGCCACGCGCTGTTGCTGGCCGCCGGAAAGCTGGCCGGGCTTGCGATTGAGCAGGTGCTCGATCTGCAGCAGCTTGGCCACGCGGTTGACTTCTTCGTCGATGTCCGACTGTTTCATCTTGCGGATTTTCAGGCCGAACTCGATGTTCTCGCGCACGCTCATGGTCGGGTACAGCGCGTAGGACTGGAACACCATGGCGATGTCGCGATCCTTCGGGCTCATGCCGCTGACGTCCTGGTCGCCGATCATGATCGCGCCGCCAGTGATGGTCTCAAGGCCGGCGATGCAGTTCATCAGTGTCGACTTGCCGCAGCCCGAAGGCCCGACCAGGATCAGGAACTCACCGTCCTTGATCGACAACTCGATGTTCTTCAGGGTGTCCGGCAGGCCGGCACCATAGGTCTTGTTTACGTTGCGAAGTTCAAGCGTTGCCATGATTACCCCTTGACTGCGCCGGCCGTCAGACCGCGCACGAAATACTTGCCTGCGACCACATAGACCAGCAGGGTCGGCAGCCCGGCGATCATCGCCGCCGCCATGTCCACGTTGTATTCCTTGGCCCCGGTACTGGTGTTGACCAAGTTGTTCAGCGCCACCGTGATGGGCTGCGAATCACCGCTGGAGAACACCACGCCGAACAGGAAGTCGTTCCAGATCTGCGTGAACTGCCAGATCAGGCAGACCATGATGATCGGGGTGGACATCGGCAGGATGATCCGCCGGAAAATGGTGAAGAACCCTGCACCGTCCAGTCGCGCCGCCTTCACCAGTGCATCGGGAATGCTGACGTAGTAATTGCGGAAGAACAGCGTGGTGAATGCCAGGCCGTAGACCACGTGCACGAACACCAGGCCCGTGGTGGTACTGGCCAGGCCCATCTTGCCGAGGGTGAACGAGGCCGGCAGCAGGACGGTCTGGAACGGCAGGAAGCACCCGAACAGCAACAGGCCGAAGAACAACTGCGAACCGCGAAAACGCCACATCGACAACACGTAGCCGTTCAAAGCGCCGATGGCGGTAGAGATCAACACCGCCGGGACAGTGATCTTGATCGAGTTCCAGAAGTAGCCGTCGACGGTGGCCCAGGCCTTGACCCAGCCGATACCACTGACCACGGTCGGCCAGCTCAGCAGGTTGCCGGTGCTGATGTCTTCCGGCGTCTTGAAGCTGGTCAACAGCATGACCACCAACGGCACCAGGTAAAGCAATACGGCGAGGATCAGCACCGCGTAGATAGCGATGCGACTCAGGCTGATGGAAGGTTTGGCAGCGAGACTAGTCATGACGCTTGGTCCTCAGCTCGGAGTACAGGTAAGGCACGATGATTGCGAGAATCGCACCGAGCATCAGGATTGCACTGGCCGAGCCCATGCCCATCTGGCCGCGACTGAACGTGAAGGAATACATGAACATGGCAGGCAGGTCGGAGGAATAACCCGGGCCGCCGGCCGTCATCGCCGCCACCAGGTCGAAGCTCTTGATCGCGATGTGTGCCAAGATCATCACGGCGCTGAAGAACACCGGGCGCAGGCTCGGCAGCACCACTTTCCAATAGATGCGCGGCATGCTCGCGCCGTCGATCTGCGCAGCACGGATGATCGATTGATCGACACCCCGCAGGCCGGCCAGGAACATCGCCATGATGAAGCCCGAGGCCTGCCACACCGCGGCGATCACCAGGCAGTACACCACGCGATCCGGGTCGATCAGCCAATCCAGGCGGAAGCCTTCCCAACCCCAGTCACGCAACAATTTGTCCAGGCCCATGCCCGGGTTGAGCAGCCATTTCCAGGCCGTACCGGTGACGATCATCGAGAGCGCCATCGGGTACAGGTAAATGGTGCGGATGAAACCTTCGCGACGAATGCGCTGGTCAAGAAACACCGCCAGCAACACGCCGATCACCAGGGTGATGCCGATGAACAGGCCGCCGAACAGCGCCAGGTTCTTGCTCGCCACCCACCAGCGGTCGTTGTCCATCAGCCGGGCGTATTGCGCCAGGCCTGCCCATTTGTAGTTCGGCAAGAACGTCGAGGTGGTGAACGACAGGACGAACGTCCACAAGATGTAGCCATAGAAGCCCACCAGGACGATGAACATGCTCGGCGCCAGCACCAATTTCGGGAGCCAGCGCTGCAATGCATCGAACGGCGAGGCCTTGCTGAACACAGCAACAGAACTCATGGGAAGATCCAGTACAAGAGAAAAAGACTACAAAAAATTCCCTATGTGGGAGCGAGCTTGTGTGGGAGCTGAGCTTGCTCGCGATGAAGGCACCTCGGTCTTTCGAGTGACCGCGTTATCGTTCATCGCGAGCAAGCTTTGCTCCCACAGGCTTACCCACAGGGGCCTGCGCAGCTAACAGTTACTTCGCAGACTGAACCGCTGCGCCGAGTTTCTTGGCAGCATCGGCAGGGTCGGCTTTCGGGTCGTTGATGTAGTTGGTCACGACATCGAAGAACGCACCCTGTACCGCCAGCGTGGTTGCCATGTTGTGCGCCATGCTTGGCTGCAGGCCGCCGGACTTGGCGTCTGTCAGGAAGTCCTTGGCAGCGGTCTGGGCGCAGGAATCGAAACCGTACTTGGCCATGTCGCCGAGCATGTCGTTACGAACCGGGATCGAGCCTTTGTTGATGCTGAAGACTTTCTGGAAGTTCTCGCCCAACACGACCTTGGCGATGTCCTGTTGGCCAGCCGCAGTGCCCTTGTCCTTCTGCTTGAACACCGCCAGGGAGTCGATGTTGTAGGTGAAGGCCTTGTCGGTGCCCGGGAAGGCCACGCACTCGTAGTCCTTGCCGGCGACTTTCTTCGCCGCAGTCCACTCGCTCTTGGCCCAGTCACCCATGATCTGCATGCCGGCCTTGCCGTTGATGACCTTGGCTGCTTCCAGGTTCCAATCCTGGCCCTTGCCGTCGGCGTCCATGTAGGTCGCGACTTTCTTAAGCTCAGTCAGTGCCTTGACCATCTCAGGGCCAGTCAGCGCCTTGTTGTCCAGGTCGACCAGGGCTTTCTTGTAGCCATCAGCGCCCATGACCGAGAGCACCACGGCTTCGAATACGGTGCTGTCCTGCCAAGGCTGACCACCGTGGGCGAGCGGGATAAAACCCGCGGCCTTGAGCTTGTCGCCGGCCGCGTAGAATTCTTCGAGGGTGGTCGGGTTCTTGGTGATGCCGGCTTTCTTGAAGACTTCCGGGTTGATCCACAGCCAGTTGACGCGGTGGATGTTCACCGGCACGGCGACGTAGTCACCGTCGTACTTCACGGTATCGGAGACTTTCTTGTCGAGCAGGCTGTCCCACTTCTCGGCCTTGGCAACATCTTTCAGGATGTCGGTGTCGAGCAGTCCGGTGGACGCCCATTCCTGGATGTCCGGGCCCTTGATCTGGGCGACGCCCGGTGGGTTGCCGGCCACGGCACGGCTCTTGAGCACGGTCATGGCAGTGGAACCGCCACCACCGGCAACAGCGCCGTCCTTCCAGGTAAAGCCGTCTTTTTCTACCTGGGCCTTGAGCACATCGACCGCGGCTTTTTCGCCACCCGACGTCCACCAGTGGACGACTTCCACGGAACCTTTGGATTCGGCGGCCAGGGTAGTGACAGGGAATGCTGCGACGGGAAGCAGGGAAGCAAGAGAAATGACAGTAGCGAGGCGAGAAATCGCATTCATCTAGAAGTACCTTTCTTGTTGTTATGCATGCAAGTCTGGTGCTTGCGCTGCATGGATTCTAATCAGAGGGAATCCCTTCGCAGGTAACGAAGGGACGTGCAAATGTCACGACATGGTTACACAGGCGAAGGACTGGATAACCGTGCCAGGGCTGACGCCATGCTCGGTGCCAGGGGCAGGCGCGGAATCAAGACCGCCTGCCAGGCGTGATACAGGTCCGGCTTGCCCGGCCAGATGTCGGCGCTGGGGCAATTTTGCGGATCGAGTTCGTGATGCCAGCTGCCGTTGCAGCGGTCGATGAAATGTTTGTCACAGAACTCCCAGAAGCGCCGGTACCAGGCTTCGTACTTCGCCTCGTCGGTGCGCTTGAGCAAGGCGCTGGCAGCGGCCGCCGCTTCGGCGTGGACCCAGTGCAGGCGATGGCGAACCACAGCGCGGTTGTCCCAATCCAGGGTGTAGACAATGCCCGGCGCACCGTCGACGTCCCAGCCGTGACGGCAGTTCTGGTCGAAGAGTTTTTGTGCGTCCTGGGCCAGCCAACCCGGGGTCAGCATGCCGATCTGGACCCGTGCCGCTTCGAGGTGCAACAGCAGTCGCGCCCATTCGAAACCGTGGCCAGGGGTGGTGCCGTAGGGACGGAAACCATCGGCAGGGTTGTCCTGGTTGTAGTCGCGCAGCGGCTGCCAGTGGCGATCGAAATGCTCCACCACCAGATAGTCGTTGGCGGCGGCATGGTGATGGATTACCCGTTCGACGATGTGCAGGGCGCGAGCCAGCCAGCGTGGGTCGTCGGTGGCATCGGCCAGGGCGAGGAAGGCTTCGGTGGCGTGCATGTTGCTGTTGGCACCGCGATAGGCCTCTTCCTCGCTCCAGTCGCGGTTGAAGGATTCGCGCAACGCCCCCTCTTCTTCGCTCCAGAAATGCTCATCGATGATCCGCACTGCTTCGTCCAGCAACGCCTGGGCGCCGGGACGCTGGGCCACCACCGCGGAACTGGCCGCCAGGGCAACGAAGGCATGCAGGTAGGCCGCCTTGCCCGCGCCATCTTCATCAGGCCGCGTCGTGGCAAACCAGCCTCCGTGCTCGGCGTCGCGCAAGGGGCCGCTCAGCGCCTGGACGCCATGGTCCACCAGCTCGGCAAATCCCGGCAGGCCCTGGATGTGGGCCATGGCGAAGCTGTGGGTCATGCGCGCAGTGTTCATGGTCTCGGCCCGGGCATCGGCCGGCAGCTGGCCGCGCTCGTCCAGGTTGCCAAAGCCGTCCGCCAGCTTCGACGCCTTGGCGAACGCCAGCAGCCGCAAGCCTTCATCGGCAAGCCATTGCTGGTGGGCAGGGGCGTTCAGCCAACTGCTGAAGGCCGGTTGGAAGGTGTCCATCGGAGTACCTTTTTTGTTGTTTTGACGCAGGGAGTCTAAACAAGGGAGGGCGGGCGGCAGGTAACGAAAGGGGCGAGTTATGTCACCGAGTTGTGACATTTGCCTGGGAGATGGGGTGAGGCGACTGGCGTCATCGCGAGCAAGCTCGCTCCCACAGGGTTTTGTGAACGCCGCAGATCCAGTGTGGGAGCGAGCTTGCTCGCGATGAACGATAACGCGGTCGAATCAATCCACACTGCGAGGCAACTGCAACGTCACCCGCAACCCCCCTTCACGCAGGTTCTGCAAGCTCACTTCCCCGCCATGGCTGTGGGCGATGTTGCGGGCGATGCCCAGGCCCAGGCCATAGCCTTGCTGCTGCCCGGCGAGGCGGAAGTGCGGTTCGAAGACTTGCTCCAGGCGCTGTTCCGGCACGCCGGGGCCTTCGTCGTCGACGTGCAGGATGAACGCGGTTTCATCGTCATCGATATGCAGGTGGGCGTTCTGTCCGTATTTCAAGGCGTTGTCGATCAGGTTGCCGATGCAGCGCTTGAGGGCCAGCGGCTTGCCGGGATACGGCGCCAGCGCCCGGCCATCCTGGGTCACCCGGCCGTTGCCGTTGGGCGCCAGGTAAGGTTCGACCAGGCAATCGAGCACATGGTTGAGGTCCACCGGCTCGATGTTTTCGTGGATGTCGGTGTCCTTGACGCATTGCAGCGCGCCTTTGACCAGCAGTTCCAGCTCATCCAGGTCACGACCGAACTTGGCCTGCAGGTTCTCGTCCTCCAGCAACTCGACCCGCAGCCGCAATCGGGTGATCGGTGTGCGCAAGTCGTGGGAGATCGCGCTGAACAATTGGCTGCGCTCCGTCAGGTAACGGCTGATGCGTTCGCGCATGGCATTGAACGCACGCCCCACCTCCACCACCTCGCTGCCGCCGCCCTCGGCCACCGGCTCCACTTCGGCGCCCAGGGACATGTCCCGTGCGGCCCGGGCCAAACGCTTGAGCGGTCGGCTCTGCCAGTGCACCAGCAAACCGATGAACAGCAACAACAAGCTGCTGGTGAGCACGATGAAACCGACCTGTTGCTTGGGCAGGTCCTGCTCTTCAAGGCTGGTGTAGGGCTCGGGCAGCAGCGAGGCGATGTACAGCCATTCACCCGGCGCCATCTGGATCTGCGTGACCAGCACCGGCGGGTTCACCGGTTCCAGGGTCAAGGCGTAGTGAGCCCATGAACGGGGCAGTTCATCGAGTTTGAGCCCGGCGTTGAAAATCCGCAGATCGTCGGGGCTGACAAAATTCACCGAGATGTCGGCGCTATTGCCCAACGAACGGCGCAGCACATCGTCCACCGCCTTGAGCACCGCCAGTTTGCGCGGGGTGATCGGCAGCACGTCCATGCCCAGGGGCTTATCGTTGAGCGTCACGACAAACCGCGTACCGCCCATGCTGCGCAGTTGATCAAGCACCAGCGGCCGGTACGCCACCGGCAGCGAACGCAAATAACTGACGCTGGCGGTCATCGAATGGGCCAGGCTGCGGGCACTGGTGACCAGGCCTTCGAGCTGGGTGGCGCGCAGTTGCGAGACCCAGATCAGGCTGGACAGGGTCTGGGCGAACAGCACCACCAGCAAGGTCAGCAACAGCATCCGCCCTAGCAGCGAGCGCGGTACCGGCACCCGTCGGGCGACTTTTTTGATCCAGTCAATGACCATTGCTGGCAACCACACTGGCCGCCAGTTGATACCCGCTGCCGCGCACTGTGCGAATCAGCCGTGGCGGCTTGTCGGTGTCGCGCAGGCGCTGGCGCAGGCGACTGACCGCCATGTCGACGATCCGGTCCAGGGGCATCAGCTCACGACCACGGGTCGCATTGCCGATGGTGTCGCGGTCGAGGATTTCCTGGGGATGGTCGAGAAACAACTTGAGCAAGGCGAAGTCGGCACCGGAGAGAATCACTTCTTCACCGTCGGTGTGAAACAGCCGATGGCTGACCATGTCCAGCCGCCATTCATCGAAGGCCAGCACTTCACCGCCGGAGCGTTCCTGGCCGAATTGCGCCCGACGCAGCAGTGCCTTGATGCGCGCCTGCAATTCACGCGGGCTGAACGGCTTGCCCAAATAATCATCGGCACCCAGTTCAAGGCCAATGACCCGGTCGGCCTCGTCGGAACTGGCGGTGAGCATGATGATCGGCACATGGGCCTGGCGAGGGTGCTGGCGAACCCAGCGGCACAGGCTGAAGCCGTCCTCATCGGGCAGCATCACATCGAGGATCACCAGGTCGCTCGGCGCATCGTTCAGCGCCTGGCGAAACCCGGCGCCGTCGGGTGTGGTCCGCACCTGGAACCCCGCACGGCTGAGGTAGGTGTCCAGCAGTTCGCGAATCTCCTGGTCGTCGTCGACCAACAAAATCGATTTGTTCACTGAACTCACGGGCCTCGTCCTTGTTGTTTGGATGGGGGCGATTATGCCTGATGGATGAGGACTACAAACACACAACGACCCCCTGTGGGAGCGAGCTTGCTCGCGATAGCGGTGTATCAGTCAGCATCAACGGCGACTGACACTCCGTCATCGCGAGCAAGCTCGCTCCCACAGGGGATCACATTTCAAACTGGAGTGGACTGCTCCAACGCCACACCCGCGCCCATCAGGCCGGGGTACGGCGCGGTCACCAGCCAGACCGGAATGCCCTTGAAGTAATCGCTCATGCAGCCCTTGTCGGCGAAGCAACGGGCAAAACCGCTTTCGAGGAAGAAATCGGCAAACCGAGGGACCACGCCACCGACGATGTAGACACCGCCGCGCCCGCCCAGCGTCAACACATTGTTGCCGGCCACGCGTCCCAGCCAGCGACAGAATTGCTCGAGCACTTCCAGGGCAATCGGGTCGCCAGCCAGGCCAGCGGCGGTGATGGATTCGGGGGTGTCGAGCACTGGCACATGGCCGTCCACCGCGCAAATGGCCCGGTACACCCGAGGCAAACCGCTGCCGCTCAGGGCGGTTTCGGCGCTGACGTGGCCGATTTCGTTGTAGATGTGCTGCCACAGCTGGGTTTCCCGCGGGCTGCTCATGGGCAGGTCGACATGGCCGCCTTCCCCCGGCAACGCCGCGAAACGACCTTCGCCCAAGTCCAGCAACGTACCAACGCCCAGCCCGGTGCCCGGCCCGATCACCACGGCCGGGCGCAACGGCTCCGGGGTGCCTTCGCACACGACTCGGTACTCATCGGGACGCAAGCACGTCATGCCCAGGGCCATGGCCGAGAAGTCGTTGACCAGCAACAGCTTCTCCACCTGCAAGGCCTGGCAGAACGCCAGGTTGCTCAGGCGCCAGTGATTGTTGGTAAAGCGAAACTCATCGCCGCTCACCGGACCGGCCACCGACAGGCACACCGAACCGATGGCGCCCGGCTTCAGGCCCAGGCCACCCAGGTACACCTGGATGGCCTCTTCCGGGCAGGCATAATCCGCCGTTGCCAGCACCTGGATGTTTTCCAGGGTGTGGTTTTTCCACAGCGCAAAGCGTGCGTTGGTCCCACCGATGTCACCGACCAAAGCCAGTTTCAATTAAGCGTCTCCAGGGCAGAAGTGAAGGCGCTGGCGCCCTGCTCCGCCGAGCTGAAGGCCATGCGCATGAAACCGAACAGCTCGCGACCAGTGCCGATGTTGTTGCCCAACAGGCCCTTGGCCGGCGTGCGCGCGGCGAATTCCTCGGCGTCCACCATCAATTCCAAGGTGCCTTTGACGCCATCGACACGGATGATATCGCCCTCCTGCACCCGGGCCAACGCACCACCGACATAAGCTTCAGGGCTGACATGAATGGCCGCCGGGATTTTCCCCGACGCGCCGGACATGCGCCCGTCGGTGACCAGCGCCACTTTGAAGCCACGATCCTGCAGCACACCGAGGAACGGCGTCATCTTGTGCAGCTCGGGCATGCCGTTGGAACGCGGGCCCTGGAAGCGCATCACCGCGACGAAGTCTTTCTCCAGCAGGCCGGCCTTGAATGCATCGGCCAGGTCCTGCTGATCCTGGAAGACCATCGCAGGTGCTTCGACAACCTGGTTTTCCAAGGCCACGGCGGAGACCTTCATCACCCCACGGCCCAGGTTACCTTCCATCACTCGCAGGCCGCCTTCAGACGAGAACGCGCGAGCCACCGGGCGCAGGATGTTTTCGTCGAGGCTTTCGATCGGGCCGTCGCGCCACACCAGCTCGCCGTCCTCGAGGAACGGTTCCTGGGTGTAGCGGCTCAGGCCGTGACCGAGCACGGTGTTGACGTTTTCGTGGAGCAAGCCGGCTTCCAGCAATTCACGGATCAGGAACGACATGCCGCCCGCCGCCTGGAAGTGGTTGATGTCGGCCTTGCCGTTCGGGTAGACGTGACTCAGGGTCGGCACCACCTCGGAGAGGTCGGCCATGTCCTGCCAGGTCAGCTGGATCCCCGCCGCCATGGCAATGGCCGGCATGTGCAGGGTGTGGTTGGTGGAGCCGCCGGTGGCGTGCAGCGCGACGATGGAATTGACCAGCGAGCGTTCGTCGACGATTTCGCCGATGGGCATGAAGTTGCCGCTTTGCTTGGTCATGCGCGTGACCTGGAACGCCGCTTCACGGGTCAGCGCATCGCGCAATGGCGTGTTCGGGTTGACGAACGAGGCGCCCGGCAGGTGCAGGCCCATCACCTCCATCAACAACTGGTTGGTGTTGGCGGTGCCGTAGAAGGTGCAGGTGCCGGGGCTGTGGTAGGACTTCATCTCCGATTCCAGCAGCTCTTCGCGGGAGGCCTTGCCTTCGGCGTAGCGCTGGCGCACGTCGGCTTTTTCCTTGTTGGAAATGCCCGAGACCATCGGCCCGCCGGGCACGAAGATCGTCGGCAAGTGACCGAAGCGCAGCGCGCCCATCATCAGGCCCGGGACGATCTTGTCGCAGATGCCGAGCATCAGTGCGCCGTCGAACATGTTGTGGGACAACGCCACCGCCGTGGAGAGCGCGATCACTTCGCGGCTCGGCAGGCTCAGTTCCATCCCTGCCTCGCCCTGGGTCACGCCGTCGCACATCGCAGGCGTGCCACCGGCGAACTGGCCGACCGAGCCGATCTCGCGCAGGGCTTTCTTGATCTGTTCCGGGAAGGTTTCGTAGGGCTGGTGGGCCGAGAGCATGTCGTTATAGGACGACACGATGGCGATGTTGGCGGCGTTCATCATCCGCAGGTGATGCTTGTCTTCGGTGCCGCAACCAGCCACGCCATGGGCGAAGTTGGCGCACTGCAGCTTGCCGCGCATCGGACCGTCGCTGGCTGCACCGTGGATCAATGCAAGGTAAGCCTGACGCGTGGCGCGGCTGCGGGCGATAAGCCGTTCGGTGACCTCAAGAACGCGGGGATGCATGTGTAGAACTCCAGGCTAACGGGTGTGGCGACCTGATTGTCTATGCTGATCAAAACCCGCTGCACGCTGTGTAAAAGGCGAGGCGACAGACGGTTTTTTGACCATTCGGACCAGTTGATTCAGGTCACTCGTTGTAGATAAAACAAAATATTGCCACTAAAAAGGCTTGTTTTCTATTTTTATGCGAATAATCTTGTAATTCCAACAACAAATCGACGGCGGCGCAGTTAATGACTCTTCGAATCGCAATCAATGGTTTTGGCCGCATCGGCCGCAACGTCCTCCGTGCACTGTATACCCAAGGCTATCGTCGCGACCTGCAGATCGTCGCCATCAACGACCTGGGTGACAGTGCAATCAATGCTCATCTGCTCAAGTTCGACACGGTCCACGGCACGTTCGATGCCGATGTGCAGCACGACCACGAAAGCCTGACGGTCAATGGCGACCGCATCTCGGTCAGCGCCATTCGCAACCCGGCCGAACTGCCTTGGGCGGCTGAAAAAATCGACGTTGTGTTCGAATGCACCGGCCTGTTTACTGACCGTGCCAAGGCTGCCGCGCATATCAGCGCCGGTGCCCGCAAGGTGATCATCTCGGCCCCGGCCAAGGGCGCCGATGCCACCGTCGTGTACGGCGTGAACCACGACATCCTGCGCCAGTCCCACCAGATCATCTCCAACGCGTCGTGCACCACCAACTGCCTGGCCCCAGTGGCCCAGGTGCTGCACCGCGAGCTGGGTATCGAAAGCGGCCTGATGACCACCATCCATGCCTACACCAACGACCAGAACCTGACCGACGTCTACCACAGCGACCCGTACCGCGCCCGTTCGGCCACCCAGAACATGATCCCGAGCAAGACCGGCGCCGCCGAGGCCGTGGGCCTGGTGCTGCCGGAACTGGCGGGCAAGCTGACCGGCATGGCGGTGCGTGTGCCGGTGATCAACGTGTCCCTGGTGGACCTGACCGTGCAACTCAAGCGCGAAGCGTCGGCCGAAGAAGTCAACGAGCTGCTGCGCCACGCCAGCCAGCATTCGAAGATCCTCGGCTACAACACCCTGCCGCTGGTCTCCAGTGATTTCAACCACAACCCGCTGTCGTCGATCTTCGACGCCAACCACACCAAGGCCAGCGGCAAGTTGCTCAAGGTACTGGCCTGGTATGACAACGAATGGGGCTTCTCCAACCGCATGCTGGATAACTGCCTGGCGTTGTGTAACGCCGAGTAACTGACACGGCAGTATTGAGTTTTTCTGTGGGAGCGAGCTTGCTCGCGATAGCGGTGTATCAGCCAGCATCAATGGCGACTGACACTCCGTCATCGCGAGCAAGCTCGCTCCCACAGGGTTTCGGCGTGATGAAATGAAGGCTTGACCCGCCCGGCAGATGATAAGCATTATCATCTACTCGAACCGGATCGGGCCTAACCGTGAGTCAATCGCGCTTTCATCACGTCTTCCTCGCCCAGCGCACACCACTGCTGCGCACCCTCGAGCGCATGGTCAGCAACCCCAGCACCGCCGAAGACCTGCTCCAGGAAACCTACCTGCGTGTCACCCGCGCACTAGGCGAACGCACGGTCGAGCACCTCGAACCCTTTGTCTTCCAGACCGCCCGCAACCTGGCGCTGGACCATCTGCGTGCCCGGCGCATCCAGTCGCGGACTTTGCTGGATGACGTGCCGCCGGAGGTCGTCCACAACGTCGTCGCCCCGCAGAGCAGTGCCGAGGACGCCGCCCATGCCCGACAACTGCTCGAACGCCTGAACGTCAGCCTCCAGGCCCTGAGTTCGCGGCAGCAGCAGATCTTCATCCTCAGCCGCCTGCATGGCCACAGTTACCAGCAAATCGCCGAACGCCTGGGCGTGTCCCTGAGCACCGTGCAAAAGGAACTGAAACTGATCATGGCGATCTGTGTGGGACAACTGCAGCGATAAGATTCGAGCTGCAAGCTGCAAGTTGTGTGCGGGCTTGTGCTTGCGGCTTGAAGCTTGAAGCTTGTAACTTGCCGCTGAACCGAGGAACGAGAACCCACCGTGACGGACATCTCCCCTTCTCCTGCGCCGACGCCGGAAACCGCCCATGCCATGGAGCAGGCGCTGGACTGGCTGATCCTGCTGGACAACCCCAGCGAGGAACAGACGCGGCAGTTCCAGGCCTGGCTGGCGGCCGATCCACGCCACGGCGAGGCGTTCGCCCGGGCCCAGGCGATCTGGAATGGCCCGCAGGTGATGGAAAGCGCCCGCCGACTTGAAGCCACGCCCAAGGTCACTGCGCTGTCGCGCCTGCGTGCCCATTGGAAACCCCTGGCCACCGCCGCCGTGCTGTTGCTCGGCCTGTTCAACTTCAGCGACCTGCCCCTGCGCTTGCAGGCCGACCACCTGACCGTGGTCGGTGAGCGCCAGCGCTTGCAGTTGGAGGACGGCTCCAAGGTCCTGCTCAACACCAATTCGGCCTTCTCCAGCACGTTCAGCGAACAACGGCATGTGGCGCGCCTGTACAAGGGCGAGGCCTTTTTCGAAGTCCCGGGCAACCGTAACCTGCCGCTGGAAATCGATGCCGGCCCGGTCATGGCCAGCGTCAGCGACACCACGTTCGCCGTGCGCTACCTCGACGGCGTGGCCCAGGTCCAGGTTCAACGCGGCGACGTGGACCTGCGGGCCACTCGCAACGATACCCATGTGCGGCTGTCAGCCGGCGAAAGCATCCGCATCGGCCCCAACGGCTTCGATCGCCCGGCCCGGCTCGATGCCAACACGGACCTGGCCTGGGTCCAAGGTCGGCTGGTGTTCGAAAACCGGCCACTGGGCCAGGTACTGGCCGAGCTGCGACGTTATTACCCCGGCTGGATCATCAACGGTAACGAACAATTGGCCAACGTTGCGGTGACCGGCAACTACCGCCTCGACCAGCCGCTGGACGTGGTCCGTTCGCTGGCCCACATCACCTCGGCGCGGCTCCAGGAGTTTCCGGCGCTGGTGATTCTGAACTAAATGAGAATTATTTTTACTCGATAGGCTCCGCTGATTCGTCTCGTTATAGCCAATGCAATTGATTCGCATCCATAAATGTGAATCTGCACCTATAACAGATGCGACACGGAGCGCTATCGATGTCCTCTCGCCTTACTTGCCGGCTTCTTGCCCCCTCTTGCACGCTGTCACTGCTCACCGCCGCCCTGCTGATGGCCGGCACCGCGCCGCTCGCCCTGGCCGCCGCCACCGTGCAACCCGCTGCCCGCAACATGGGCGACTACAGCTTTGCCATCGCCCGGCAGCCACTGGTCTCGGCCCTGAATGCATTCACCGCGGTCACCGGCTGGCAAGTCGGGATGCCGGCGGAACTGGCCGCAGGCGTCGCCTCGCCAGGGGTGAACGGCTCGCTGTCACCTGAAAAAGCCCTGGAGCGCCTGTTGGTGGGGACCAGCCTGAGCTACCGCAAGTTGGGCGACAACAGCATCGTCCTGGAAAAACGCAGCGCCGGCAGCGCGCTGGAGCTGCAACCGGTGACCATCAGCGCCACCCGCCAGGAACAGGACATCACCAGCGTGCCAAGCACGGTCACCGTCCACGACCGCCAGGCACTGGACCGCAACAACATCAATACCCTCAAGGACCTGGTGCGCTATGAGCCGGGCGTATCGGTGGGTGGCGCGGGCCAGCGCGGCGGTATCAGCGGCTACAACATTCGCGGCATCGACGGCAACCGGATCCTGACCCAGGTCGACGGTGTAGAGATCCCCGGCGGCTTCTTCAACGGCCCCTACGCCAAGACCCAGCGCAACTACGTCGACCCGGAAATCATCAAGCGCGTGGAAATCCTGCGCGGCCCGGCCTCGGTGCTGTACGGCAGCAATGCCATTGGCGGGGCCGTCAGCTACTTCACCCTCGATCCGGATGACATCATCAAGCCGGGCGAGGACGTTGGCGCCCGCCTGAAAACCGGCTACAGCTCCGCCGACGAGAGCTGGCTCAAGTCCGCCACCATCGCCGGTCGCAGCGGGCAGTTCGACGGCCTGTTGCACTACAGCCAGCGCGACGGTCATGAAACCCAATCCTACGGCAGCCACAACGGCACCGGCCTGGACCGCACCGCCGCCAACCCCGAAGACGTACGCGCCAACAACGTGCTGGCCAAGCTCGGCTGGAACTACAGCGATGACTCACACCTTGGCCTGGTCTACGAGAAATACAAGGACGACCGCGACAGCGACCTGAAAAGCGCCTACGGCGGTCCCTACGCCAACGGCCAGCCGGCCATCCCCGACTCTGTGCTACCCGGCGGCATGTACCAGTGGCGCACCGGCAACGACACCATCACCCGCGAGCGTTTCGGCCTGGAGCACAGTTTCGCCCTCGACAGCCTGCTGGCCGATCACATGAAGTGGAGCCTGAATCACCAGGTGGCCAAGACCGACCAGAGCACCGCCGAATTCTACTTCCCCATTACCCGCCAGGTCCTGCGCACCCGGGAGACCCTCTATGAAGAGAAACAGTGGGTCTTCGACGCGCAACTGGACAAGGCCTTCAGCGTCGCCAACACCGATCACGCGCTGACTTACGGCACTACCCTCAAACAGCAAAAAGTCACCGGCTCGCGCAGCGGCAATGGTGTGTGCCTGGCAGTTGGCGTCGGTTGCTCCGCCGTGGGCGCCATCAGTACCCGGGACGTCCTGGCAAAAGCCAGTGATTTCCCGGACCCGACCATCAACACCTACAGCCTGTTCGCCCAGGACCAGATCAGCTGGGACAAGTGGACCTTCACGCCCGGCCTGCGCTACGACTACACCCGGCTCAAACCGCATCTGACCGAGGAGTTCCTCAACACCGTGGACCCTACCGGCGGCGGTGACGTCAGCGGCAAGAACAAGACCTGGCATCGCGTCTCGCCGAAGTTCGGCGTGACCTATGCCCTGAGCGATGAGTACACCTGGTACGGCCAGTACGCCGAAGGCTTCCGCACCCCGACCGCCAAGGCCCTGTACGGTCGTTTCGATAACCCTGGCGCCGGCTATAGCGTAGAACCCAATCCCGATCTGGAACCGGAAAAAAGCAAGAGCTACGAGACTGGCCTGCGTGGCCGTTTCGACTCCGGTTCGTTCGACGTGGCGGTGTTCTACAACCAGTACCGCGACTTCATCAACGAAGATGCCATCACCCCTGGCGCCGATCAGTTGACCTTCCAGAGCAACAACATCAAGCACGCCACCATCAAGGGCGCCGAGGCCAGGGGACGCCTGGAGCTGGAAGTGTTTGGCGCGCCAAAGGGACTCTACACCCAGGGTTCGATGGCCTACCTCTATGGACGCAACAACGACACGGGCGAGCCGCTCAACAGCGTCAACCCGCTGACCGGCGTGTTCGGCCTGGGCTACGACCAGGACCGCTACGGCACTTTGCTCAGTTGGACCTTGGTCAAGAAAAAGGACCGCGTCGACGACAGCAACTTCAACTCGCCCGATGGCGTGAGCAGCCAGTTCAAGACGCCGGGCTTCGGCATCCTCGACCTGAGCGGTTTCTACAAGGTGACCGATGACGTCACCGTCAGTGGCGGCCTCTACAACCTCACCGACAAGAAGTACTGGCTGTGGGACGACGTGCGCGGCTACGACAGCGTCGGCGAAGCGGCGGTGCTGAACCCCGCCAACCTCGATCGCCTGACGGCGCCGGGGCGTAACTTCGCGGTGAACCTGATCTGGGATATCTGACCAAGATTTTTGTCGACAAGCCAAATGCCCTGTGGCGAGGGAGCTTGCTCCCGCTGGACTGCGCAGCAGTCCCAAGAACTTGCGGTCGCTGCGCAACCGAGCGGGAGCAAGCTCCCTCGCCACAATGTTCCAACTCGAAGGAATTTTTCATGACCACACAACATCCCGCTTCACGTTCCCAACGCCTGAACCAGATCACCCACGAGCCCCACCGCCGGCTCGACGCGTTGGTCAAGGCCCACGCCCCGTTCGAAACCCCGGCCAGCTTCGCCCGTTTCGTCGTCGCCCAGTACCTGTTCCAGTCGGAACTGGTGGCGCTGTACAACGACGCCGAACTGTCCGCCCTGATCCCCGACCTCCCGGCCCGGTGCCGGGCAGAGGCGGCCAAGGCGGATCTGGCAGACCTGGACACCGAAGTCCCTGCGCCAGTGGCCGGTGCGGTGAAAAACCCGACCCAGGCCGAAGCCCTGGGCTGGCTGTTCGTCTCCGAAGGCTCCAAGCTCGGCGCCGCGTTCCTGATCAAGCGTGCCGTGGGCCTGGGGTTGAGCGAGACCTTCGGCGCCCGGCACCTGGCGGAACCCGCCGGTGGGCGCGCCGAAGGCTGGAAATCCTTCACCCGCACCCTAGACGGCCTGGCCTTCAGCGAACAGCAGGAAGCCGAGGCGGAGCAAGGCGCGCTGGATGCCTTCAACCGGTTTACGGTGCTGCTGGAACAGGCCTACGCGGCCGAGTTGGCCTGATTCACACCGCCCCACAGAAGATTTATGGGTGGATGCATATCTTCAGTCACCCAGAAACCAGTGTGGGAGCGAGCTTGCTCGCGATAGCGTCAGCACAGCCGACATCAATGCCAACTGACCCACCGCCATCGCGAGCAAGCTCGCTCCCACAGAGATTGTGCATACTGAAAAACACTGATGAACCGCCCCTCAAAACTCACCCAACTGCTCTTCGCCCTGCTCGCCTACACCAGCCTGGGCATCGGCCTGGTCGCCATCGTCGTGCCTGGCTTGCCGACGACCGAGTTCATCCTGTTGGCCGCCTGGGCCGCGACCCGCAGTTCGCCGCGCCTGAGCGCCTGGCTGGAGAACCATCGCCTGTTCGGGCCGATGCTGCACAACTGGCGCAACGGCAAGGTCATCCCGCGCCGGGCCAAGATCGGTGCCACTACCAGCATGCTGCTCTGCGCAGGCTTGATGCTGGTGCTGCTCGACCACGGCTGGCCGGTTTACCTCGCGCTCGCCGGCATGGGCCTGGGCAATCTGTGGATCTGGTCGCGCCCGGAACAGGCAAAGGGCTCTTGTGGCGAGGGAGCTTGCTCCCGCTGGGCCGCAAAGCGGCCCCCAACGGATTTTTGATCTATGATCGCCCTCTCGTACTGGAGGGCTTTCGATGGCAGATCTGCTCACGTCCATGCAAACCGCGCTCGGCTTGCCCACGACCCCGATCACCTTCACTGGCGACGGTGCCCTGCCCTCGGCCTTCGCCGTCACGGAGCTGGCCAGCGCCAGCATCGCCGCGGCCGGCCAAGCGACCGCCGAACTCATCCAGCACCAGACCGCTCGCCTGCCGCCTCTCGAGGTCGACCGACGCCTGGCATCGTTCTGGTTCTCCACCTCCCTGCGCCCCATCGGCTGGAGCGTGCCGCCGATGTGGGACCCAGTGGCCGGCGACTACGCCTGCGCCGACGGCTGGATTCGCCTGCACACCAACGCACCGCATCATCGCCTGGCGGCGGAAAAAGTCCTCGGCGCCTGCACCGACCGCGCCGACATGGCGGCCAGGGTGGCCCGATGGAACAAGGCCGAGCTGGAACAGGCCGTGGTCGACGCCGGCGGTTGCGCCGCCGAGATGCGTTCGTGGCAAGCGTGGCAGGCCCATCCCCAAGGCCTGGCGGTGAATGCCGAGCCGCTGGTGCACCTGAGTAAAACGACGGCAGAGCAGCGCAAACCCTGGCTCGGCTCCGTGACCCAACCACTGGCGGGCCTCAAGGTGCTGGACCTGACCCGCGTGCTGGCCGGCCCCGTCGCCAGCCGCTTCCTCGCCGGCCTGGGGGCCGACGTGCTGCGCATCGACCCGCCGACCTGGAACGAACCCGGCGTGGTGCCGGAAGTCACCCTGGGCAAACGCTGCGCCCGCCTCGACTTGCATCGGGCCGAAGATCGCGTCGCGTTCGAGGCGCTGCTCAAGGACACCGACATCCTCTTGCACGGCTACCGTGCCGACGCCCTGGAACACCTGGGCTACGGCGCCGAGCAGCGCCGGCAGATGGCCCCGGGGCTGATCGACGTCAGCCTCAATGCCTACGGCTGGAGCGGCCCGTGGCAGAACCGCCGCGGCTTCGACAGCCTGGTGCAGATGAGCAGCGGCATCGCCGAAGCCGGCATGGGCTGGAAACACACCGACAAACCGACACCGCTGCCGGTGCAAGCGCTGGATCACGGCACCGGCTATCTGCTGGCGGCCAGTGCGGTTGTGTTGTTGACCCGGCGCCTGGCAAGCGGTCACGGCGGCTCGGCACGCTTGTCACTGGCACGCACGGCGAAGTTGTTGATCGAACGTGGCGCCGGGGACTCGAGCCCATTACGAGCCGAGGCTGAGGATGATCAGGGCCTGGTGGTCGAACAGACGCCCTGGGGACCGGCCCATCGCCTGCATGTACCCTTGAAAATCACCGGCACGCCGCTGCAATGGACCTTGCCGGCTGCGGAGCTGGGCGCGCATCGGGCACGGTGGTAAGGGATAGATGTGGGAGCAAGGCTTGCCCGCGATGGAAGCGATGCGGTCTCTCAGAAATCGAGGCGCCTGTTTCGCGAGCAAGCTTTGCTCCCACATAAATCCCCTCGCCACAGGAATCGCCTCAACATCGCGGTAAGCCTCACAGTTCCAAAAACCCACTGTACAACCCATACGCCGCCATACCCGCCCCTGACATCACGCACGCAAAAATCCCCTTTTCCACATGGGTGAACAAGGGTTGGCGCTGCTCGCGCTTGGCCTGGGCAAACAGGATCACCCCGGGTGCGTACAACAGCGCCGACAACAGCAGGTATTTCACGCCACCGGCATACAGCAGCCACACCGCGTAGCACAGCGCGACGCCACCGATGCCCAGGTCTTTCATGCGCCGCGCCGAGCCCTGTTCGTAGGTTTCCCCTCGGGCGCAAAGCAACACTGCGTAGGCCGCCGACCACAGGTACGGCACCAGGATCATCGACGAGGCGAGGTAGATCAGGCTGGTGTAGGTGCCTGCGGAAAACAGGGTGATCAGCAAAAACAGCTGGATCATGCCATTGGTCAGCCACAGCGCGTTGACCGGCGCGTGGTTGGCGTTTTCCTTGGTCAGGAACGCCGGCATGGTCTTGTCCCGGGCGGTGGCGTAGAGGATTTCAGCGCACAACAGCGCCCAGGACAGCAAGGCTCCCAACAGTGACACCGCCAGCCCCAGGCTGATCAGCAACGCGCCCCAAGGCCCGACAATGTGCTCCAGGACGCCGGCCAGGGACGGGTTCTGCAACCGTGCCAGTTCTGGCTGGCTCATGACTCCCAGGGACAACACATTCACCAGCACCAGCAGCGCCAGTACCCCGAGGAACCCGATCACCGTCGCACGCCCAACGTCCGCACGTCGTTCTGCCCGTGCCGAATAGACGCTGGCACCTTCGATGCCGATGAACACGAACACCGTCACCAGCATCATGTGCCGCACCTGGTCCATCACACTGCCCAGGTCCGGACTCATCGCGCCCCAGATATCGCGGGTGAAAATCTCGGCCTTGAAGGCCACAGCGGCCATGACGACGAACATCAACAGCGGCACGACCTTGGCCACGGTGGTCACCAGGTTGATGAGCGCCGCCTCCTTGATCCCGCGCAACACCAGGAAATGCACCGCCCACAGCAACAACGACGCACACCCGATGGCCACCGGCGTGTTGCCTTGGCCGAACACCGGGAAGAAATAGCCCAAGGTGCTGAACAGCAGCACGAAGTAACCGACATTGCCCATCCAGGCGCTGATCCAGTAGCCCCAGGCAGACGAGAAGCCCATGTAGTCGCCGAAGCCGGCCTTGGCATAGGCGTACACGCCCGAGTCCAATTCCGGTTTGCGATTGGCCAGGCTCTGGAACACGAAGGCCAGGGTCAGCATGCCGACGGCGGTGATCGCCCAGCCGATCAGCACCGCACCGACATCGGCCCGCGCCGCCATGTTTTGCGGCAGGGAAAAAATCCCGCCGCCGATCATCGACCCCACCACCAGTGCGATCAATGCGCCCAGTGGCAACTTTTCAATCGGCTGCGACATTTTTTCTCACTATTAAATTAAGTAAATAAAGCGACATAACGTTTTTGAATAACGTCATTCACACAAAGTCCAAAGACTTATGACTCGGCCATCGTTCCTGTCCTCAATTAAACGAACACAACACGCCATTATTGTTGTCATGAAAGCAGCCTACAAAATAGTGATGGCTTCATAAAAATAAACTAGCGTGAATAGTCCAGCCGTAGGGAAACCTTCAAAAAGTCTTTGCCAAAGGCTCTGAAACGGGCCTTTCGAGCAATCTCAAGACACCCACTGTCGCTGTTAACTCCTTCATTAACAATGGAATGTTGTCATGCACTGATCCAGATCAGACATTCAACTTTCAAATCGACTTAGTCTGTTGACTCTCTTCTCCTGCATGGAGCCTGCAAATGTCTGATACGCCCGTAAAACTTCGATTGGGTGCGCTGGTGGCACTGGTGGTCGGCTCAATGATTGGCGGGGGAATCTTCTCCTTGCCACAAAACATGGCGGCCAGTGCCGATGTGGGTGCCGTGCTGATCGGCTGGGCCATCACGGCCGTCGGCATGCTGACCCTGGCCTTCGTGTTCCAGACCCTGGCCAACCGCAAACCCGATCTGGATGGCGGAGTGTATGCCTACGCCAAGGCCGGGTTCGGCGACTACATGGGTTTCTCATCTGCCTGGGGCTACTGGATCAGCGCCTGGCTGGGCAACGTCGGTTACTTCGTGTTGTTGTTCAGCACCTTGGGCTACTTCTTCCCGATTTTTGGCGAGGGTAACACCGTAGCCGCGGTGATTGGCGCCTCGGTATTGTTGTGGGCGGTGCATTGGTTGGTGCTGCGCGGCATCAAGGAAGCCGCGTTCATCAACCTGGTCACCACCGTCGCCAAGGTCGTGCCGCTGGTGCTGTTTGTGCTGATCGCCGTATTCGCGTTCAAGCTCGATATTTTCACCGCTGATATCTGGGGCCTGAAGAACCCAGACCTGGGCAGCGTGCTGAACCAGGTGCGCAACATGATGCTGGTCACCGTATGGGTGTTCATCGGCATCGAGGGCGCGAGTATTTTTTCCGCCCGCGCCGAGAAACGCACCGACGTGGGCAAGGCCACCGTCATCGGCTTCATCACCGTGCTGCTGTTCCTGGTGCTGGTGAACGTGCTGTCCCTGGGCATCATGACCCAGCCTGAACTGGCGAAGTTGCAGAACCCGTCCATGGCCGCCGTGCTGGAGCATGTCGTGGGGCACTGGGGCGCGGTGCTGATCAGCGTCGGCCTGATCATCTCGCTGCTGGGCGCCCTGCTGTCCTGGGTGTTGCTGTGCGCCGAGATCATGTTCGCCGCCGCCAAAGACCACACCATGCCCGAGTTCCTGCGCCGGGAAAACGCCAACCACGTACCGGCCAACGCCTTGTGGCTGACCAACGCGATGGTCCAGCTGTTTCTGGTCATCACCCTGTTCTCGGCCAGCACCTACCTGTCACTGATCTACCTCGCCACCTCGATGATCCTGGTGCCGTACCTGTGGTCGGCGGCCTATGCCGTGTTGTTGGCGGTACGCGGCGAGACCTACGAAGGCTTCGCGGCCGAGCGGCGCAAGGACCTGGCCATCGGTGCCATCGCCCTGATCTACGCGGTGTGGCTGCTGTATGCCGGCGGGATCAAGTACCTGCTGCTCTCCGCCCTGCTCTATGCCCCCGGCGCGATCCTGTTCGCCAAGGCCAAGCGCGAGCTGGGCAAACCGATTTTCACCTCTGTCGAGAAGCTGATTTTCGCCGCAGTGATCGCAGGCGCCCTGGTGGCGGCCTACGGGCTCTACGACGGCTTCCTGACCTTGTAGTTGGCTGATTGTTCTAACTGGAGGATTTGTAATGACCACGGAAAAAATGAAGTACGGCGTGCATTCCGAAGCCGGAAAATTACGTAAAGTCATGGTGTGTTCCCCAGGCCTGGCCCACCAGCGGCTGACCCCGAACAACTGCGACGAGCTGCTGTTCGACGATGTGATCTGGGTCAACCAGGCCAAGCGCGACCATTTCGATTTCGTCACCAAGATGCGCGAGCGGGACATCGATGTGCTGGAAATGCACAACCTGCTGACCGACATCGTCGCCATCCCCGAAGCCCTGGACTGGATCCTGCAGCGCAAGATCACCGCCAACTCGGTGGGCCTGGGCCTGGTGAATGAAGTCGGCTCGTGGCTGCGCAGCCTGGAGCCGCGCCATATCGCCGAATTCCTGATCGGCGGCGTCTCGGCCGATGACCTGCCGGACAGCTTCGGTGGCAAGACCATCCAGATGTTCCGCGACTTCCTCGGGCACTCCAGCTTCATCCTGCCGCCGCTGCCCAACACCCAGTTCACCCGCGACACCACCTGCTGGATCTACGGCGGCGTGACCCTGAACCCGATGTATTGGCCGGCGCGCCGCCAGGAAACCCTGCTGGCCAGCGCCATCTACAAATTCCACCCCGAGTTCACCCAGGCTGACTTCCAGATCTGGTACGGCGACCCGGACCAGGATCACGGCAACGCCACCCTCGAAGGCGGCGACGTGATGCCCATCGGCAACGGCGTGGTGCTGATCGGCATGGGCGAACGTTCGTCCCGCCAGGCCATCGGCCAACTGGCACTGAACCTGTTCAAGCACAAGGCCGTGGAGCGGGTGATCGTCGCCGGCTTGCCGAAATCCCGCGCCGCCATGCACCTGGACACCGTGTTCAGCTTCTGCGACCGCGACCTGGTCACGGTTTTCCCGGAAGTGGTGAGCCAGATCGTCGCCTTCTCCCTGCGCCCTGACGAGAGCAAGCCCGGCGGCATCGACGTGCGCCGCGAGGACGGCAGCTTCCTCGACACCGTGGCCGCAGCCCTCAAGCTGCCGGCGCTACGGGTGGTGGAAACCGGCGGCAACAGCTTCGCCGCCGAGCGCGAGCAATGGGACGACGGCAACAACGTGGTGGCCTTGGAACCGGGCGTGGTGATCGGCTACGACCGCAACACCTACACCAACACCCTGCTGCGCAAGGCCGGTGTGGAAGTCATCACCATCAGCGCCAGCGAACTGGGCCGGGGCCGGGGCGGTGGTCACTGCATGACCTGCCCGATCATCCGCGACCCGATCGAATACTAACTTTTGAGCCAGGGCCGGTTTTTATCCAAGATCGGCCCCGGGGATAACCGAAACCTAAGGAGATCCACATCATGGCGTTCAACATGCGCAACCGCAGCCTGCTGAGTCTGATGCACCACACCCCTCGCGAGCTGCACTACTTGCTGGACCTGTCCCGCGACCTCAAGCGTGCCAAATACACCGGCACCGAGCGTCCACACCTGAAAGGCAAGAACATCGCGCTGATCTTCGAAAAAACCTCGACCCGCACCCGCTGCGCCTTCGAAGTCGCGGCCCATGACCAGGGTGCCCACGTCACCTACATCGACCCGGTGTCGTCGCAGATCGGTCACAAGGAAAGCATGAAAGACACCGCCCGGGTCCTGGGGCGGATGTTCGATGCCATCGAATACCGAGGCTTCGAACAGGAGATCGTCGAGGAACTGGCCAAGTTCGCCGGGGTACCGGTGTTCAACGGCCTGACCGCCGAATTCCACCCCACCCAAATGATCGCCGACACCCTGACCATGCGCGAACACAGCGACAAGCCGCTGCATGACATCAGCTACGCCTACCTGGGTGATGCCCGCTACAACATGGGCAATTCGCTGCTGATGATCGGCGCCAAGCTGGGCATGGACGTGCGCATCGGCGCGCCGAAAGCCCTGTGGCCGCATCAGGATTTCATCGACCAGTGCCAGGCCTTCGCTGCCGAAAGTGGCGCGCGTATCACCATCACCGAAGACCCGAAGGAAGCGGTCAAAGGCGTGGACTTCATCCACACCGATATCTGGGTGTCCATGGGCGAACCGGTGGAAGCCTGGGATGAGCGCATCGAGCAATTGCTGCCCTACCAGGTCAATGCGCAAATGATGAAAGCCTCGGGCAACCCCCGGGTGAAGTTCATGCACTGCCTGCCGGCGTTCCATAACAGCGAGACCAAGGTCGGCAAGGACATCGCCGCCCGTTATCCGAACCTGGCCAATGGCGTGGAAGTGACCGAAGAGGTCTTCGAATCGCCGGCCAACATCGCCTTCGAGCAAGCGGAAAACCGCATGCACACCATCAAGGCGATTTTGGTGTCGGCGTTGGCGGATATCTAAACACCCGACGCGAAACACTGTGGGAGCGAGCTTGCTCGCGATGGCGAAGGAACAGGCAACATTGATGT
>NZ_CAKKMI010000066.1:0-34195 GCF_918698105.1 Pseudomonas brassicacearum
ACCCCACCCCCTCACCTGGGAGCCGATCAAGGTAACCTGAGCCCATAAAAAACGGCCTGCTATCGAAATAGCAGGCCGTTTTTGTCTAGTCATCCATACCGCGACCGCTGAACAAGCGGGTGATCATTTCCATGGAGTAGCCTCGATACGCCAGGAAGCGCCCTTGCTTGGCTCGTTCCCGTGCATCGATGGGTAAATGTCCCGAGAACTTTCGGCGCCAGGTGTCCGTCAGTTGCTCCTGCCAATCGATACCGCTTTCGCGCAAGGCAAGTTCGATATCCGGGCGTTGCAAACCACGCTGGCCCAGTTCCTCACGAATTCGCAAGGGACCATAACCGGAACGGGCGCGATACGAGACAAAGCTTTCCAGGTAACGGGACTCCGACAGCAAGCCCTCTTCGGTCAAACGGTCGAGGGCCGTGTCGATCAACTCATCGGGAGCGCCGCGCTGACGCAGCTTACGCGTCAGCTCGACTCGACCGTGCTCGCGCCTGGCGAGCAGGTCCATCGCGGTTCGCCGCACCGCGACGAGGGTATCGAGTACGGCGGTCATCAGATCGATCAGATATCAGCGTCAGCCAGGTCGTCAACGGGCTCGCGGTTGGCCACGGACTTGACGTCTGCAACCGGGCTCAACAGTTTGTCACGCAGTTGCTTCTCGAGAGCAGCGGCAACTTCCGGGTTATCCGCCAGGAACTTGGCCGAGTTGGCCTTGCCCTGACCGATCTTGGTGCCGTTGTAGGCATACCAGGCACCCGACTTCTCGACGAAACCGTGCAATACACCCAGGTCGATCATCTCGCCATTGAGGTAGATGCCCTTGCCGTAAAGAATCTGGAACTCGGCCTGACGGAACGGCGAAGCCACCTTGTTCTTCACGACCTTGACGCGGGTTTCGCTACCAACAACCTCATCACCTTCTTTCACCGCGCCAGTACGGCGGATGTCGAGGCGAACCGAGGCGTAGAACTTCAGCGCGTTACCACCAGTAGTGGTTTCCGGGCTGCCGAACATCACACCGATCTTCATACGGATCTGGTTGATGAAGATCACCAGGCAGTTGGCGTTCTTGATGTTACCGGTGATCTTGCGCAGGGCTTGGGACATCAGGCGAGCCTGGAGGCCCACGTGCATGTCGCCCATTTCACCTTCGATTTCAGCCTTCGGCACCAGTGCCGCCACGGAGTCGACGATGATCACGTCAACCGCGTTGGAACGCACCAGCATGTCGGTGATTTCCAGGGCTTGCTCGCCGGTGTCTGGCTGGGAAACCAGCAGGTCGTCGACGTTGACCCCCAGCTTGCCGGCGTATTCCGGGTCCAGGGCGTGCTCGGCGTCGACGAAGGCGCAGGTCGCACCGGCTTTTTGGGCCTGGGCGATCACGGACAGGGTCAGTGTGGTTTTACCGGACGATTCAGGACCGTAGATTTCAACGATTCGGCCTTTTGGCAGGCCGCCGATGCCAAGCGCAATGTCCAGGCCCAGGGAGCCGGTGGAGATGGAAGGAATAGCCTGACGGTCCTGATCGCCCATACGCATTACGGCACCCTTGCCGAATTGACGTTCGATCTGACCCAAGGCCGCAGCCAAGGCTTTCTTCTTGTTGTCGTCCATTAAAGTCCTCACGTAATCAATAAGGCCTGACGGCCAACACCTGTATAAGTAGCCAGTATTATTCCACAGCGATTGAGGATCGCCTACCCCTGATTTGAGATTTCTACAGCGGCATGTTGCAGCAGCCCCTCTAGCGCGGCCTTCACCGTTTGTCGGCGGACCTCGTCGCGGTTGCCTGCAAAGAATCGCTGCTCGCTGGTCACAGCCTCGCCAACGCCCCAGGCCAGCCACACCGTGCCCACCGGCTTGTTCGGCGAACCACCGTCCGGCCCCGCTACACCGCTGACCGCCACGGCAAAACGCGCCAGGCTTTTATGCTGGGCACCTCGCACCATGGCCTCGACCACCTCGCGGCTGACCGCCCCCACCTTCTCGAACAACTCGGTCGGCACATCCAACTGCTGGGTCTTCTGGCGATTGGAATAAGTGACAAAACCGGCCTCGAACCAGGCCGAACTCCCGGGAATCCGGGTAATCGCCTCGGCGATCCCGCCGCCCGTGCAGGATTCGGCCGTGGTGACGTGGGCATTGAGCAACTGCAGGCGCCGGCCCAGTTCAGCGGCCAGTTCGGTAATGTCGTCCATGGTGCTCTCCTGATTCCACGCAATTGAGGCCTACCGTACACGAGCAATGGAAGCTTGCAAGGCTCGAGAGATTACCGACCCAGCGCTCTGATATAGGCCTGACAGGCCTGCAAGGCAATCAGTGCGCGATCACCGGCGTCGGTGATGGCGATAATTCGTTGAGCATGCGCCGGGTCAAGTCGGGCTCTCGCGCTTCCATGATCCACGCCGCTGGCGCGGGGGGTGGCAGGCACTGCACAACCGGCGGCAACATCGTCGGCATCGAGGAGGACTGACAGCCGGACATCGGCAGTAGCAAGGCGATCGCGCAGGCGATCCTGGTCACGTTGGGCATCGTTCAAGGCTCGGTAATGGGTTTGTTCGCTGGCGGAAAGTTGCTGCTCCAAGGCCAGGCGTTTGTCCTGCTCGGCCTTTTGTTGCATCGCAGCCGCCTGGGTGATTTGATTAAGCGTCTCAGCCTGAGACTGGGCTATCTGCGCCAATTGCCGACCATAACGCCAATCCTGAATCCGCCACGCCAGCACCGCCGGGCCACCGGCCAACAGCGCCAGCAACACAACGACGCCGAGGCTGCGCAACGAGAACGGCATCAGATCGAGGGTTGGCATAACACCGCCCTCGCCCGTGCCCAGAGTTGCAGGCGATCCTCCAAACCGTTCAAACCGCCGTTGATACGACGGGTGATGGTGTTGAACTGATCGCGGTCGGCCAGTTCGTTCAAGCCAGCCTGTTGCCAGAACCATGCAGCAGACTCCGCTGCCCATTGCGGTTGCTCCAGCAGTTCAGGCAAGGCCAACAGGCGTTCATCACCAAACAGGCCGAGGCTGCAACGAAGATAGTTGTCGTGGCCGGTCATTTGAATCAGTCCGCGACCACGATACTTCTGACCATCTCCGTCGGCCTGGGGCGAGTTGCCCAGGCGAACGGCCAGGGTTCCGGTATCGTATTTGCTCAGGTATTGCTCGCTGCCCAGCTCGCGTACATAACGCAATTGTCCCGACTCATGACCGACCTGGGCCAGGAACGCGGCCATGCGTTTGGGCGTGTCGATACCATGGCGCGACATGGCGGCGTTCAGCGCGGAAATAAAAACGCCCGCTTGGGCGCGGGCGTTGGGCATGATGTTGCTGAGTTGCTGCTGCGTAAGGTCCATGTTCAGGTCATCGCAAGTGCATGATCAAAGATGTCCGGCCAGCCAAGACGGCGCAACCGGACGATGCTGAGTTCCAGGAAAAAACTCATCCTGCAGAATATTCCCCCTAGTTCTGAGGCACTCACTCAGTGATCCATTGGGGTACGGGAGGGCGCCGCTGCGTTTGAGGAAAATTTGCATCCTGAGGCCATTCTCGAAGCGCTTGCATATAGTTCAATAATTCTTTGAATTGCTCGTCAGTCAGCGTCGAAGTCAAACCAAGATCAGCTTCGTCGCGATGACGCTCGCGAAGCCACTTGACACTTGAAAATTGCGAATCGCGCCAGACCCGCTCTTTCACATCGTCATTCTGCTCCTTGATAGGGATTGGAATGCCGCCATTTTCGACCCACTCTTCATATTCAGCCCAATAACGGTGATGACGAGGGATGGTGGTGTTGTCATACAAACGAATGACCGTATCTGGATCAACAGTTAGTTGAAAACTCATAACAGCTCCTAAAGTTCGGCATCTGCCGCAGCATGAATGTAATAAGTTTGCGACACCAAGCCGGTATCTGAGTTATGCACCCAAGTTCCCCGGGTTGAAGTGGCATAGGAAACGGCATTGGCGGAAGAAACCTCATCGGAGCCGGAGCGCCATTGCCCCAACGTTCCGTTTTGAGCGGGCCGAAATAGACTGATACTGGGAATCGCTCTTTTTTCGACTTTGAACGACCATTGAGCCAAGGGTTGTGAAGCCGGTCCCGACTGCCCCATGTTGACAATTGAAATCAGGCATCCCTCTAAAGTTGTCACACTTCCGGGTGGCACATCCAGCTTGTAGGTTTTTTCATAATAGCGCTGACATAGCAGCAACTCTTCGACGGGACTGCGATTTTCAAAGGGTGTAGCGACGGGACTTTCCTCGAGTTGAATCTGCGCCAAATCAAAAGTCTGCAAAACATTAAGGGGCAAATCTAAAGACAGCAAAAGATAGTCATTACCGGCAGCGCCGACAACCTTCCCTGCAATGGAAGGCAGCTGAAAAGTCGCGCTATATTTTGCCCATGTATTCTTGACTTGAAAGGCCGCCACAGGAGTAACAACCGATACTGAGCCACCATTTCCGAAAAACTGAGTCATGGTTAACGAAACTTGCCGCGACGTGTCAGCCTTGGCCCAAAAGGTGATAGTTGCAACCTTGCCCGCTAAAGTCCGAACCGACTCAACGGCCTGGGAAATTTTATGGACGGTTGATCCCGCCCCGGCAACTACTTGCTGCCAACGGTAAAAAAAACGAGGCTCATGGGGCACTTCTGACTGCCCCATAAGGAAACTCTGGCGGGAAATATTGACGCCTGCATTACCGTTCCAATCGCAACGAAAGCGGTCTGCTACAAATGCACCTGTATTGGGGTTAAGGTTAGTTGTCCCGCGCTGCCAGATATCAAAATTACCGTTAATTAGCAGATTTCTACGATACACTTGGGCCGGAAAGTTCTGCCTTGGGTCAAGTTTGGCCAGCGTTCGAATTGCTTGGCACAACTGGTTGTTTTCATCTTCGGCTGGAACCAGTCCAGCCTCAATGATCGTCGTAAGAAGCTCCTGCGTGACGCTATTGCCCCATTTTGCTGGAATCAAAGACCCGGGCGTGCCCGCCAGCGGGTTTTCATCCACGAACACGCCGTTCACCAGCCCGACGCTGGGAACACTCTTTGGATAATCCATGTTTATTGCTCTCTATGTAATGGAGGCTCAAGCCTGAAGAGGTAGCGCTCGGATAGCCGCAAGCACGTCATCAGTGACTTGGGCCGCGAGATCTGCCTTGCCTTTGGCCATGTGCGCGCGAATCTGTGCCTTGGCCTTGAGGCGCAGTTCGCGAAGCGCTAGCAGGTTCGCTTCGAATTCGGCGGACTTGGCGAGGATCTGATCCGCCGCCTGCCTGGCTGCGCGGCCTTTGACGACCCACGCAGAAACGGCCAGTGGAACGGCTTTTTTCGGGTAGCCCTGATCCTTGAAGGCCTGCGCTTCAAGGGCGGCTTGTTGGTACTCCAGGGCACGCAAGGAATCACCGGCCAAGGCGCGACGTACGCTGTCGGCAGCGGCATCGACCTTGGCGCACAAGCGTTCGGCCTCCTGGCGTAACAACTCAGCAGCATTTTCTTCAGTAAGTACCCATGTACCGTCCTCCCATGCATGGGCTGGGGATGGCGGGGCCGGGCGGAGTTCATCTTCGTACTGATGCAACTCTTGAATGACTTTCATCGGATCAGCTCCCAGGACAGATGAACATTGATCGCATTGGAAAAATTGACGGCGATACCCACGCTGTAATCCGTCAATGCCTGGTGCCCCTTGATCCCCATGCTCAATAGCAATTCGTCGCTATCGGCATTGGTTGCACCCAATGTGTGCTCGGCCTGATACGACTGCCAAAGCGAACGCAACTGGGAATGATCAAAGCTGGCGGTGACCGTGGATATCGTGACGTCACCGATAACGTTGCTGGAGAACAGCACGCACATTGACGGGCTTGCAGGGTTGGTCCAACCCGCCGGGCTGTTGCCGATACTTTGTAAGGCGGGCGACAGGTAGCTGTAGTTACCCCCTATCCACCCGGCTTGGGCAAAAGCCATTGAGGTCAATGTGTTCGAAGGCGGCGTGGGATTACCTGCAACGAGCCGAGCCGCACGCGCATGCGGATCAAGCGGCAGGTACGCGACACCGGTGCCATTTATCGTTTGCGTCCAAATCAATCCCGCGCGGTTGTAAATCGAGCGAACCGTAGGCAAGGACCCCGGCGCTCCGGTTGCCACCCAAGCCAGGCACATATCCAGCGGCGTGGATTGGAATCCACCGCCGGAAGCTCCATTTATAGTGCCCTTCAGCGACTCGGGGGCAACGTCGTAGAGACTTCCACGCTGCATGTAAAAAGTCAGCGTATTACCGACTACCTGCGCTCTTAGAAAGTAACCGGAACTGGGCAGCAGGTCGCCGCTGCTCCACGCGTCAGTCACATAAGTACGTGAACGGCCCAACCGCCCGCTCACGACCTCCTGACCGATGCTGATATACACACCCGCCGGAATCGAGACGCGACCGCCGCTGGTTGATAATGCCGTTGAAGTGACTGCCAGACGGGCGTCCACCGTTGCAATCGTTGGCAGCGGCAAAGCGGCGATCGGAAGCGCGAGATCCTGGTTCCAGCCCTTGGCGGTGACTGACTGGATCGCCTCGAGCAGTTGATCGTTTTGAGTTTCATCTGGCGTCAGGTCCCCCGCCTTGATGACATTCACAATCTCTTGCGTTACACCATTTCCCCAAGCGGCCGGAATCAACGACCCCGGCGTCCCGGTCAATGGGTTTTCATCCACGAACTTCCCATTCACCAGCCCGGCGCTGGGCACACTTTTCGGATAATCCATCGTCTACTCCCTAGTCATAATTGATGTGAACCTTGGTATGCGCCGGTGCGCTGCGGTGGATCAGGCACTCCAGGGCCGAGCCCGGGTTGACGCCAAAGCGTTCGCCCCAATAGCTGGCGCCGAAACGTCGACCCAACAGCAGGTGGCCACCGGTGTTGAGGGTCCACATGAATTGCGCCTGCCAGGTGCCGAAGTGAGCCTCGCCGAACCGTGCACGGCCCATGCGCGGGGCCTTGAGTTCGGTGATGGTGGCGTTGGGGTAGCCCTGGCTCTTGGCGATTTCCACGTAATACGCAATGGCCTGGCTGCCCACCGCCAACAACCGCCGCCGCACCGCCAAACGACGATCGTCATACAACGGCGTGGCGCCCAAACACGGATCAGGCAGGTTCATCACCCGCTCCCAATCCGGCACCAGTTCACTCACGCCCGCCGGGTCCATCTCGTTGAGCAGGTCGGCGGCACGGGCGTCGAGGCGGGCCAGCTCCTGGGCGATGCCTTCAAGCACTTGCTCAAGTTCCGGCACGCGCTCGGGGTCCCACGCCGGACCGCTGGGCAGCAGGCTGCGCAGTTGGGCCTGGTACTGTTCGGCGGTTCTTATTCCAGCCATGTGCAGCCTCCGAATGTCAGCAACTGGTTGCTGGCGGCGACGACATCGGCGATGGGTGCGGAGAGTTTGTGATCGGTTTCGCCGGTGGCGCTGCTGATGGCCTCAGCGATATGGCTCAGCAACAGCGTTTCGCCGAGGCCCGCTTCGCGGTTATGCAAGTCGCGCAGCTGGGCCTCGATGGCAGCGCGCACGGCGCTGGTGTCCGGGGTGATGCGCAGCCGGTAGTTCACCGGCAGCTGCGTCGGCGCCAGTACGTGCAGCTCGGCGGTCACCGGACGCAAGGGCTCGATGTAGGTCCGCACCTCTTCCAATTGCTCGGCGTTGGGGATCGGTTGCGGATCATCGTCCCGCATCACGAAAAGGCCGACAGTGCCCGGTCCCAGGTAGCTGCCACGACACCAGGCGCGGGTAATGCCAGGGCACTCCAGGGCCCAGGTTTCATAGTCCTGGGCCGAGCCACCGTGGGGGATGATGCGGTAGGAGCGGATCACCCGCGCCCGCAGGGATTCAAGGCTTTCCCGGGCAACACCGCCGGTCAGCCCCGGCGCCAGCACGGTGAAGCTGCTGCCAATGCCGAGAATCGGTTGAACTGGCGTCAGCACCAGGCCGGCGTCGGCGTTGCCCAGGCTGCCAGCGTCCAGCGCGGCGATGGTGGTGATGTTCAGGCCATTGCTGGTAGTGCGGGCGGTGGTCACTTTGAATGTGCGGCCATCGGTGGATTGCAACAGCGTGTCGACATCCAGTACCGCGCCAGCGGTGGCGGTGAAACTGACACTGCCGCTGGCCACCTGGGCCGCTTTGCGCGCCTGGTTCAGGCGCAGGGCGGCGATGCGTTCCAGGGTGGATTCGTCGGCCTTGTCCGGCAGGATCTGCTCGGCGATCCAGTCCAGGTAGCCATACAGGCCATAGGCGGCGCCGCCGAGGGTGCGGGCCAGCACTTGGGCATCGGACTGGCGCAGCGAATCGCTGGCCAGGTCGCTTTGGGCGCGTTTGATCAGCACCGGCAGCGAAGGGGTTTCAAACGGCATAGGTCACCTGCCAACTGTTATCGGGGTTGATGTCCAGGCGCTCGCCGTCGGCCAGGGTCAGGACCGTGCGCAGGTTCAGGCGCTGGGCGTCGAGGCGTTCGCTGATGATGTCGATGGCCTTGCAATGGCCGTCGTCGATCAGCCATTGCAGGGCTTCGCGGGCATAGAATTCGGCGTCGAGTTGGGTCTGGCGAGTCAGCTTGACCCGGCGCAACAGCCACAGCCGCGAGCCGATGCGGTCGTCGGCCACGGTCGGAAAGGTGTCTCCCCACCAGCCGAAACGTTCTTCATCGTCGACGGCATCGTCGTCAGCGGCGCGGCGCCAGGTGAACAGGCTGATCAGCACCGAGCGGGTCAGCGCGGCGTGCAGGTTCTGGCTGATGAACATCATTGGCCTCCCGCCGGCGCACCGGTCTGACCGTTGCCGGCCTGTACGCCGACATGCACGTGTTTGATCTGGCTGATGCCGCCGGCGATCTGGTCGCCCTGGGACACGATCTTGCCGGTGTGGTTGATGACGGGGCTGTCGATGTTCACCGCGCTGCTGGCGCGGATGTTCAGGGTCGCGGTCTGGATGTCGATGACACGACCACGCTTGAAGTGGAGCTTGTCGCCCTCGTCGGTGTAGAGCGCCACTTCGCCGGGGGCCAGGGCCTGGAGGCGAAAGCGGCGATCGGCGACCACCAGCACCACCGCATGGGAACGATCGCCCCCCAGGAACGTGGCAATGCCCTCGGCACCGGCCAACGGGTTGCTGGTAAAGCCGTAGGGTTCAAAGTGCTCCATGTCGTCGTTCACTTCGCCGGCGGTGAGGCGCATTTGCAGCGACTGCAACTTGGTGGCCGAATTGGCGAGCACGACAGTGCCGCGCGCCAAAAGGCGGGTCAGTAGACTCATTGAGGTTTCCTTGAGAATCGGGGACTTGAACGCGGTGTTCGGATCAACACCTCTATTGGCTGCGCTGCCGCTTTCGCGAGCAAGCTCGCTCCCACAAGGGATTTGCGGTGGGCAGAAACTCGGAGGCGGTCTCGAAATACTGTGGGGGCGAGCTTGCTCGCGATGGCGGTAGCACATCCAACATCGATGCAAGATGACCCACCGCTTTCGCGAGCAGGCTCGCTCCCACAAGGGGTTTGCGGTGGGCAGAAACTCGGAGGCGCTCTCGAGATACTGTGGGAGCGAGCTTGCTCGCGATGGCGGTAGCACATCCAACATCGATGCAAGCTGGCCCACCGCTTTCGCGAGCAAGCTCGCTCCCACAAGGGGTTTGCGGTGGGCAGAAACTCGGAGGCGGTCTCGAAATACTGTGGGGGCGAGCTTGCTCGCGATGGCGCCAGCACATCCAACATCGATGCAAGCTGGCCCACCGCTTTCGCGAGCAGGCTCGCTCCCACAAAGGATTTGCGGTGGGCAGAAACTCGGAGGCGGTCTCGAAATACTGTGGGAGCGAGCCTGCTCGCGATGGCGCCAGCACATCCAACATCGATGCAAGCTGGCCCACCGCTTTCGCGAGCAGGCTCGCTCCCACAGGGGATTTGCGGTGGGCAGAAACTTGGAGGCGGTCTCGAAATACTGTGGGAGCGAGCTTGCTCGCGATGGCGGTAGCACATCCAACATCGATGCAAGATGACCCACCGCTTTCGCGAGCAGGCTCGCTCCCACAGGGGATTTGCGGTGGGCAGAAACTTTGGAGGCGCTCTCGAGATACTGTGGGAGCGAGCCTGCTCGCGATGGCGCCAGCACATCCAACATCGATGCAAGCTGGCCCACCGCTTTCGCGAGCAAGCTCGCTCCCACAAGGGATTTGCGGCGGGCAGAAACTCGGAGGCGGTCTCGAAATACTGTGGGAGCGAGCCTGCTCGCGATGGCGGTAGCACATCCAACATCGATGCAAGCTGACCCACCGCTTTCGCGAGCAAGCTCGCTCCCACATTAGGGGATCTGTGGTGGGCAGGCATCGGTGCTCGACTCAAGGTTTTGGTGGCACCGGGTTGGCGTCGAAGGTATGCGGCGGCGCGACTTGCAGGGTGGTGACGGAGCCTTGTGCCGATAGGGAATACGTCACTTTGGAAATCAGCATGTCACCTTCGAACCCCAGCACCGGGTCGATCACTCGCACCAAGGTGTTGTGCCGCCACAAGTCGCCATTGGCCTGGCGCCAGCCCTGCACGCGGTAGGTGGTGGTCAGGGCCTTGCCGGTGCGGATGGCGCTTTCCCAATCGGCCCGTTGCTGAGCCAGTTCGAAGGTCAACTGCGCGCTCTCGCTGATCACCGTCACCCGCTTGCGCTTGAAGCTCAAGTCGGTGGCGGTGCCGGAGACTTCACTCACCGCCGCCCCGCTCTGCTGGTCACTGCCCTTGTGCTGACCGATGACCCGGTATTCAGAGAACACCTGGCTGTAGTCCATCGGTGCGTTGCCGGAGAGAATGTTCTTGCCCAGCTCCAGCACATCACTGGCCCGTCCGCCGCTGCCGGGTTTGGCCAGCAACACGCGGCCTAGCGCGTCATCGGTGGAGAACACCCGAAACAACGTCAGCAAACGGTCGATGGATTGAAAGACCGTTTCCCCCGGCACGATACTGTGTTCGCTCAACCGCGCGGTTTCAGGGATTTCACTGACGACCCCCACGCCATATTGCGAGGCCAGGGCCTGGACGATGCTCAACACCGTTTGCCCGCGCCATTGCGTCGGACGGTTGATCGCCGCGCAGTCCACCAAATCCTGGGTCTTGGAACCGCCTTCAATGCTCAGGCTGATCTGCCGACCGTCATAGCTGACCGGCGCCTTGAACACATAGCCGGTGAGGACCAGGTCGGCACCAATGCGTACCTGGCATTCATCGCCCGGACGGATCGGCACCGCTTGGGTCTGCCCCGGCCATTGCCAGGTGATGTCGAGTTTGAAGGTGCGAAACTGGCGCTCCAGGTCCGCACTGATTTCCACACTTTTCCAGCCGCCGTAATCCAACCCGCCGACGGTAAGCGAGACAGCGTTGTCGAGTTCGTTCATGGCTTACTCCCCGGAGACTTTCAGGTCATTGGGCGGCAGGAAACCAGGATGGGCTACGCCGTTACGCTGGGTCACTTCAGTCACCCGGGTGGCATCGGCAAATTGCTGATACGCCACCACCAGCGCCGGCAGGCTTTGCTTGAACGACAGGTTGATCAGCCTGACACCCGACGTCGCCACCGCCGTCAAGTGCGCGGCCATTTGCTGGCGCAGGTTGTTCATTGCCTGGTAGTGCTCCGGATCAGCCTTGAGGGAGGCCTGCCAGATCGCCTCGTTAAGGGCGTCGCGCAGGGCCAGCACATCATCGGCCACCGGCACGTCCCGGCGCTGGACCGGTTGCACCGCCTGTTGCGCCACCGAAGGCGTAGCGCCCAACTTGACCACAGGCGCCGCCACTGGCATCGCCGCAATCCATTGCGCGGCCTGCACCAGCAGCGTGTCCTGCACCAGGTCGGCCACGGCCTGGGCCGCCGCCGTGGTGTCCTTGCCGGTGGTGAGTTTGGGCGCGTCGGCCTTGCGAATGGCCTCCACCTGTTGCGACACGCTGGCAATCACGCCGCGATAGCCTTCACGGGCAAAGTCCTTCAGCTCGCGGATGTCCCCCAGCAACCCCTTGAACTCGGCCACCACCTCCTTGGGCAACGCTTTCACCGCCTTGACCAGGTCGCTGAGTTGCCGATAGGTCTCGATCAACGGTTTGAGCTCCTGCTCGATCACACCGTAGATGTCCTTGAGGCTGTTGCGCAGATCCGCGATACCGATCCGCGCGGCCTTGATCAAGGTCATGGCACCTTCAAAGCGCCGCACCGCCGAACCGAGGAAGCTGTCGGCCGAGACCAGCAGCAATTTCTGGCTGTTGATCGTGGCCGAAGGAAATTGCAGCGGCTGGTCGGGGTAGAACTTCAGGGCGAACGTCACCAGCCCGCCGTCCTGGCGGGTCTGGGTCATGTCGCATTCGCCGACCTTGACCTGCAGGCGCCCCAACCACGGGTGCACCAATTCGCCGCTGCCCTGCTCCAACGCCTTGAGCAGCTTGTCGCGCTGCTCCAGGCAATCGGGGCCGACGATGAACGCGGTCAACTCATGAATCTTCGCCTGCTGGCCGAGCCCTTCGAAAAACGGCTGGTCACGCTGCGGATATTCATGCAGCTGGCCTTTGTGGCCGACCGGGGTTTTCGCCTGATCGACCCAGAACCCGACGCCACGAAACGACGCCGGCAACAAACGATCACGCCAGCTCATTGGAGCCTCCTGTGGAAAGTGAGCGATAGCCGATGCGCGAACTCACCGCCAGGGCCGGTTGATTGGTCTGGGGCGGATCGGCGCGCAACCCGGCCGGGGCGTTTTCGAAACGCACGGTCAGGCCGCCTTCGAGTTGCGTGCGGTTGTTGGCGGCACTTTGTTGCACCAGGGCACTGGAGGTTTGCGGCAACGCACCCGGCGCCAGCGAGGTTTTCGCTGGCCCGTTGGCGGACGCTGGCGCCAGGCTGGGCGACAGGCCCGGAGGCTGCTCGCTGGCCCCGCCAAAAAATGCCGGCGCCAGCTCTCCCTTGCCTTCGGCGTTGGTCTGCCGCTGCGCCTCGGTCAGTCCCTCGACCTTGCCGGTGAACGAGGTGATCATCTCGCCGAAGCCGCCGTTGAAAAACGCCTTGATCGGCGCAATCACCACCTGCAACTCGCTCCACCACTGGCTGAACCACTCGCCCACCGGCCCCCACTGCTGGGTGAGGCCCTCAATGGGTGACCAGTCGAACAAGCCGCCGAACACCGCCAGCATGATCGACACCTGGTTGCGCACGCCCTCCCAGATCCCGGCGAAGACTTCACCGATCGTGCCCCAGTTGGCCATGATCAGTCCTAACGGCGTCCAGTCGAACAAGCCTTTCAGGGCATCCATCACCGGCACGGTCAAGGCCTTGAGCAGATCCCAGATCGCCGCGAACAACCCGGTCAAGGGCGTCCAATTGGCAACGATCAAACCCAAGGGCGACCAGGCGAACAGCGTCTGCATGAAACCGATGATGGGCGTTGCCGCCGCCACGATCACATTCCAGAGTGCGCCAAAAAAGCTGCTGATCGGGCCCCAATTACTGATCACCAGCCCCATCGGGGTGAAGGCGAACATCGTCTTGAAGAACTCGACCATCGGCAGCACGATCGGCGCAAGCCGCTGCCAGAGCCCGGCGAAGAACGCCGAAATCGGCGTCCAGTGGGCGATGATCATGCCTGCCGCCAAGGCGATGCCCATGGCAATCAAGCCGATGGGATTCATCTTCAAGGCCAGGTTCACCACCTCGAACGCCTGGCTTGCGCCGCTGACCGCCATCTGGATCGCGTTGAACGCTACGACGCCATTTGCCAGGCCCTGTACCAGTTGCGGGTTGTCCTGTAGCACCTGGGCCACGCCGCTGACCATGGGCTGCAAACTGACCGCCACCGCGTTGACCGCAGGCCCCAGGGCCGAGCCGAACTGCACCGACACGTTGCTGATGGAAGTCTTCAATCCATCCAGGTTCTGTGCCGCTACACGGGGCGCGTCAGGCGCCTGGACGGCGCTGGCCGCCGCGCTCGCTGCGCCCGCTTCGTCCTTGAAGGCCAGCGCCGACTTGAGCCCGTCCATAAACGGTTGAGCCAAGCCGTCACTGGGCAGCAGACCGGAAATATCCAGGCTGCCCAGGCCCGTGGCGTCGAGGTTCTGCTTGAAACTCGCGACCTTCGCACGCAGGCCGGCGAGCTTGGGTGACAGCTCATCGATGCCCGTGAGCAGCACCGCTTTTTTCTCTACCTTCTGTGTGTCTGCCATCACTGCACCTGCTGCATCGCATTGATCCGTTGCGCGTGCTCCAGGGATTCGCGGAGCACATCCAGTGGCCTGGCCATCATCTGTTCGGGGTCAACCTTCCAGAACCAGGCCAGGTCATAGGCGGCGGCGATCAGGTCGCCGATGGCTGCGACGCCGCACTCATGAAAAAACTCGCGACGGCCCAGCTCAGGGCATTGAGGTCAGCCAGGTCCAACTGGTTGACCGACGACGGTGGGATGCCGGCGCACACCGCGATGTATTTGGCCGCGACGTCCATGTCCAGGCTCACCTCCTCGCTCTTGTCGATCTTGTACGGCAGCGCCTTGATCGCCCGGACTTCCTGCACCGTCGGACGGCGCAGGGTCAGTTCGCTCACAGGCTCGCCGTGGGCCTCGATGGCCACGCGCAGCGTCACGACATCGCTCATTGCCAGGTCCCCTTGATGCCTTCGAATTTCAGTTCGATGGTGGCGTCGTCGCCTTTGGAAACCGGCTCTTCCACCAGGTAGGCGCCGGCCAGCACGTAGACCTTGCCGTTGTTGAATTCGCAGGTGACGGTCATGTCGGTGCCCGCCACCAGTTGCTTGAGCGGGAAGTCCGCAGTGTGCAGCGCCGTCACCTTGAAGGACGGGGCAATGTCGGTTTCCTTGTAGAAACCCGGTACGACGGTTTCGCGTTTGGTGAACATCAGTGGCGCTTCGCAGCCACCGTTGATGGTCAGTTGAGCGCCGTCCACTTTGACGTAGCAGGTGCCCGCAATCAGTTGACCCATGGTGTTTCTCCCTTCAATAAAAAGCCCACTCGGGGTGGGCCAGTGCTGTTCGCTTAAGGTTTGTTTGCATCATTGTGGCGAGGGAGCTTGCTCCCGCTGGATGCGCCAGCATCCCCTACGGTGTGATGACTGGCGAAACAGGGGGCCGCTTCGCAGCCCAGCGGGAGCAAGCTCCCTCGCCACGATCAGGCGGCGACGTCGTATTGCAGGCGGAACTGGTTGAGCAGCGCGAACACCCGCAGGCCGTTGATGTAGTCCGGCGGGAACAGCACATTGACCCGGCTCGGGTCCTGGCTGTCACGCTCGACCACCAGGTGCTCGGCGAACAGCTCGGCGTTTTCCACATGGCCTTCCAGTTCGAGCTTGGCGTATTGAGCAATCAGCTCGCCGCGAATGGTGCTCGGGGTCACGATGGGCTGGCCGGCGCCGAAACGGGTGCCGTCGGCGGCCAGTTTGTGGCGACCGTACTTGCTGGTGATCACGCTTTGCAGACGGCGGACGATGAACGCCGACTGGTGCATGGTTTCGCTGTCCAGGTAGGAGTTGTCCGCCTGGCCGAAGGCATTCTTCTGATACGTGGTGATGGAACGCTGGATGCGCACGTAGCCACCTTCGTAATACGCGGTCGCGATACCGTAATTGAGCAGCGACTGGCGCTCGGTCAGGGTGAAACGTTCGCTGGCCGGTGCCGGGTCCAAGCCTGGCAGGCTGCCGCTCTGGGTCGGACGGCTGGCGTCGGCGGAGATGAACACCGCCGTGCGCGCGGCCAACGCAGCGGCCTGGACCCAGAACGGTTGCGGTACGCCCAGCTCCAGGGCCTGGATGGTCATGTGCTGGTCGTTGCGTGCCTGACCGGCGGCAACCAGGGTGCCAATAGTGCCGCGCTTGGCGCTGTAGACATGGCCGAACAACTGCTTGGCCCAGGACCAGCGACCGGTGTTGTCGTCCATGACCGCTTGCCAGGTGTTGAGGCTCGCCACATCGGACCAGGGCATGGCGATGAACTCGAACGGCTCGTCGCCCAGGGCCGCGACGGCGGCAGTCTGGTCGGGCACACCGGCGCCACCAGTCATCGTGGTGATGGCGGTGGTCAGCCCCGCCGGGGTGTTTTCGCCATTGCTCTTGCCCAGGCGATTGAATTGCAGGCTGATGTCGTTGCCGCTGTCACCGGTCCATTTGGCGCGCAGGGTCACGACTCCTTCGGCGGCCGCAGCGGTCACCGGCAGGTCGGCGGACGCGTTGATTTTCAAGGCCAGCGCGGTGGCGGCCTGAGCTGCCGTGGCGCCGTTGACGATGGCGGCCTGGACGCGCACACCGCCAACGTACAGGTTGATCACACCGCTTTGCGTCGCGGCGCCGGTGAAGGTCAGCACGCCCTGGGCGATGGCGCCTTCGGCGTTGTGCAGCGGCAGGCACCAGATTTCACCGAGGGGGTCGGTCTTGCGCCAGGTCTCGTACATCGAGGCGAGCATCGAGCCCTGCCCGCCGATGTTCTTGGCCAGCGCGACGCTGGACACCAGCACCAGTTTGCCGACCTCGGCCGGGGCGACGTTGTCGTTGACCTGGGCGACGATCAACCGGCGCATGGCCGAAGACGCGCTATTGGCGGCCGAGTTGTCCATTTCGGCGTAGAACAGCGGCACACGAATGTCCGCGGGAATATTGCTGAATCCGATCGCCATTATTTGGCTCCCTGTGGTTTTGCCGCTTTCACGGCTTTGGTAGTGATATCGCCATCGGCCAGACGTCGACGCCACCAGGCGTTGTCTGGCACTTCACGGCCTTCGAGGGGCAACAGATCGCCCGCTTCCGGGTCCGGTACGGCACGGCCCGGGGCCGGCAGCACGGTGATGCGTTTGCTCATGGGGTTACGTCTCCAGAGAAAGTCAGTTCCACGCGCCCGTCGGGGCCGGGACGTTTCAGGTTGGGGTCCGCCGGGTCGATGGCATCGACCCGCACGGTGGCCCCGGTAAAGGACGACAAGCCGTCCAGTTCACGCTCGTGCCAGCTTTCGGCAGGCTGGCTCGCCAGATTGCGGCCCAGCTGGAACTCGGCGAAAAAGCGCAGCCGGTACAACACACGGCTGCTATTGATGGGAACCAGTTCGCTGCCGTCGTACTCGATGCCGGTGTACTCGGCGCCCGGCTTGAACCCCACCAGCGCGCGCCACAGTTCGGCTCGCAGGTCGTGCAACAGATCCAGCGCTTTTGTCGCGTCCGTGGCGTCGAGCACCAGCACGGCATCAAAACGATCACGCACCGCTTGCAGCGTGATGTTCTGAGCCGCGTTCTTGCTGGCAATGTCGGCGGTGGGCAGGACATAGGCGCAGGGGGTCTGCAGCGGGGTCTCGGCTTGCAGCGTGGCGAGGTCAAAGCCTGCGGCCACCCGCTGGGCGAGCGCGGGGCATTGCTCACGCAATTGCGTGAGGATCGGTGTGATCTTCATGGAAGAATTCCGGTAGAGAAGATGCAATCAGGGAGACCTGTGGGAGCGAGCAGGCTCGCTCCCACAGAAGAACTCGGTTGGGCGCAGGGATATGTGCAACGCTGAACAAAACTGTGGGAGCGAGCTTGCTCGCGATGGCGGCGTGTCAGGCAATGGAGCTGTCGAATGTCATACCGCTATCGCGAGCAGGCTCGCTCCCACAGGGGCGATGAGGTCAGGCCTTGGCATCCAGGCAGGTTGCATGAATCAAGCAGCGATAGCTTTTTTCCCGATTGCCACTGGCGGTGACCTTGTCGATTGACCAGCGACCGCGCATGAAGTCCGGCCAGGACGGGTCCAGCAGTACGATGCCCTCGGCGGACAGCCCCGGGTTGCCGGGGCATTCGATGCTCACCTTGAGGGCTTCGCGCATCATCCGGCGCACCTCGCCTTCACCGGCGGCGCGGGCATCGTCTGCGCTCTGGAAACATTGGCGCAGGGTCTTGAACGGCGCAAGGCCGCTCTCCTCGACCTGCAGTTTGCCGGCCGCCGCATCCCACCAACGGGTCTTGCAACCCTGGTATTTTGCCCGGGCGGTTTCATCCAGCTTGGCCGAGATGAAAGCGTGGTCGCCCGGGCGGTTGTTGGTGGTCACCGAGAGTTTCATCTCGGGCAGGACCTTGCCCGACAACGACTTCGCCTGACCGCGTCGAGCCAGCACATACAGCTCGTTGATCGGCTTGGCGACAGCGTCATAACGGTGGGCCAGGCGCGTGAGGAAACCCATGTCGGTTTCGTTGGTCTGGTCGACGTGCTCGATTTTGATCAGCGACAGGTCCGGCGCCACCCGCGGGGAAAACCCGTGCCTGGAGGTCAACTGACGAAACAGCGCCCCCAGGGTCGTCGGGCCATGGCTGACGGATCGGCGCTGCTTGAACCCGGTTTGATCCGCCGCACTGAACGGCGCCGCCATGGCCACCAGCACAAGTTGCAGGGGAAACAAGAACGGCGTACGCCGGGTGATGACGAACTCGCCTTTATCCACCAGCCCCGACTCCAGATAACCGACCCGCAGGCCAATCTTGCCGCCGAGGCTGGGCAACCCTTCAAGGCCTTCCAGGCTAATGGTGAGCGTCAGTTGATCGGACTCGATACCCGCCGCATCGACATGCTCCCACTTGAGCAAGCGTTGGTTGAGCAGCGCGGCGTTCGCACCATAAATTTCCACCGCAGGCGTGAAACCCAATGACATGTTGCCTCCTTAATCCCAGGCCGAAACCGGTGTGGGTGCAACAGGTTTGAGATCCACTTCCGGCAGGACCACCCAAACACCTGCGGGCAACACCGGGCCCCATTCGGCCAGCAGCGGATTGAGCCGCCAGAGCGCTTCCTCGGCGGCATCGTCACTACGCTCCAGCTCGCGGTACAGCAACAGATTCACCGAATCACCGGCGATACTTCGAACCCTACGCATTGGCGAACTCCGTCAATTCAACCACCCAGCCGACCACCATGGCCGTGCCGTCATCGATGATCTCGGTCTGGGTTTCCGTGACCTTGTTGATCTGCCACAAGCCCCAGTTGCGACCGATGCCGTCAACCAACGGCACGGGGACGCGCTGCGCCTGCAAGGCGCGCAACTCATCGAGGCGATCCATGGCGGTCGCGTACATCGACTTGCCGGTGATCGTCAGCCCTTGCAGGCCTTGGCCGATCTGGCTGGACTTGGGTTTGCTGGTGAGGATGTCGATTCTCTGCCAGCCACCGTCCGAGGTGCGTACCAGGCTGTGGTACGCAAAGTTTCTCGACAGACCAAAAATGAAACTGCCGAGTACCATTTGCTGACGCATCACGTACCTCCGTCGGTCAGGGCCGCGTCACTGCGCATGGCGAGTGAGTTGGGCATGGTCGTCAAGCCGAATTGGCCCGAGAGCTGCTGCACGACCAGGTTGGCCAACTGACTCGCACTGGCCTGGTCCTGGCCGTTGATGTAGATGTTGGCGGTCATGGTGTTCTGTGGAGTGGCGGTCTGGACGCTGGTCAAGTCTTTGCTGACCTGCTCTGGAGCGGCGAGTCTGTCGGCAGGGGCGGCGAGTTTCTCACCCAGGGACGCGCCAGCATCGCTCCCCAGCCAGCCGCCCAGCAGTCCGCCAACCAGGCCACCAATGGCAGTGCCGAGCACCGGAACCACACTCCCCAAAGCGGCACCGGCCGCAGACCCCGCAGCAGCGCCTGCCCAGCCGCCACCTGCGGCGCCCAGGCCTGCGCCCATCATTCGTTTGTCGCCGGTCAGCACACCCTCGGCCACATCAGCGACGGCGCCGACGACTTTCAATGGGCCGGGCGCCCTGCGAGTCATTGAGCGTAATGAAGCCGTTGGCCCGAGTGAGCCTCGTGTACTGACGCGTATTTTCGGCCCTCTCGTAGGTTCGGGACGCTGGTTGGCATTGCTTGTATCGAGCTTGCCCACACGAGGATTTCTGAAATCGTCGGAGATCACCTCACCCAATCGGCCGGGAAGGTGCGGAGCGACCCTCCCCAACACCCGCTTGGCCACCTGATTGGACATCTCATCCCCTACAGCCTTGAGCAGCGCGCCCACCAGCGGTTTGATCGCTGCGCCAATCAACACAATGGCCGCAGCGGCTTTAGGTGAGGACTCAGCCAATTCACTCAGGCCATCGGCCAGCGAACCCAGCCACTGGAACGAGGTATCCGCCGAGGGCATCAGGGCATTGCCCGTGGCCAGCGACAAACGCTCGCTGCGGGCGTTGAGGACGTTCAGTTGGCCCTGCCGGGTGTTCGACAGCGCCAACGCGTCCTGCCGCACCGAACCGTTGTTGCCCAATTGCGATGTAGCGTATTGGCCTGGGTCTTTCACCTGCCAGAACGCCGCGTTCACATCGTCGAGTTTCTGCGACATGCGCAGTACTGCCGCATCCCCGGTGCCAAACAGCGAAGAGGCCAGGCTCGAGCGTTTTTCGGCCGGCTGCGCGTTCAAGGCCGCCAGCACCGACATCACTGTCCCCGGCGCGGCGTCCTTATCACGCAAGCCGCTTGCCACCTCTTTGGGATCAAGCCCCAATTGCTTCCAGGCCGCTTGCTCGGTCGTGGAGGCCTGATCGCCCTTGCCTAAAGCGGTCGTGAAGTGATCGAGCGCCACACCCGCTTCAGCTTGTTGCGCGCCGGTATTGAGAAGCGCTGCCGTCAATGCCGCAGCTTGGGCAGGCTGCAGGCCCACCGAGGTCGCAGCCGCACCGTCACGCTGCAGCACTGTGCCGATCTCACTCGCTTTCGCACCACCGGGAATCTTGCTCAGGTGGTTGGTTGCATCCGCCAGGTCAAACGCTTTCTCTGCGCTGAGCTTCATGGAGATGCGCCAGTCGGCGAGCATCTCGGCAACCTCCATGGCCGGCCTCCTGGACGCCGTCGCGATGACGGCAGCATCCGAGGCGAAACGCGACAGTTCCTGCGGTCGGTCCGAGGCATCGGGCAAATCGTTACCGATGCCTTTCCTGGCCGCCAGGCTTTGCATCCCCACCACTTCAACCGCCGTGGTGCCCCCGGCCGCCACCAGCTTAGCGGTGGCGACGTGCCGGGTTGACTCAGTCGTCTGTTCGATCTGGCGAGGGGTAAATCCGGTGACCTGCTTCAGATCGGCCATGGCCGAATCCATCGCTATCGCAGGTTTGAGCAGCGCCGGTGGCTCGATACCGCCGCTCGACTTGCCCTTTGGCCCACCGGCCGACTCACCCTTGGCGTCGGCGCCCATCGTTTGAGCGAACAATCGTTGCGCCGAAAGCTTCACCGTCAGCGACTCGATCGCCGTCGTCAGAAGGCCGAGCTTGAGCCCGAGCGTTTCCAGCGCCAGATCAAGGCTCGACAGCTGATCCCTGGCGAACGCGCCTTGTGCCGACACGCCACTGGTGAGGCTGGTATTACCGAACGCCAACCCAGGCTCATTGACGGTTGCGTATTTGAGCGAATATCTATCGTCCGCCATCCCGCTCTACTCCTGTTTCACGCCAAGGCGAGTGATCGCGATGTCGTATCGGCGCAAGGCCTTGCCGGCGTCCCACTCCAGGATTTCCGCCTCACTTACCGAGTAAATGAGCGGCACCACATCGAGGATCACTTCGATGTCGCGCTCCGAAAGAAGTCCGCCGGTTTGTTTAAAAAATCGTCGATGCGTACCTGAAGCTGTGTCCAGTCGGGCACGGTCAGCAGGTCCAGATCGGGAATCATCAGGCCGGTGCAATGGGCGGTGATGAATTCGGCGCGTTCCTTGGCCGTCTTCAGTTTTTTCATCGCCTTGGTCGCACGCAGCACCGGCATTTCCAGGGTCAGCGCAGTCATGCTGCGACCCGCGACGTCGAGCGGTTGCAGCAGTTGCACCTGGTCGGGATCGGCCTGTGGCTCCTCCAGAAAGTACGACGCCGGACGCGTGGACATTTCGTGCACGTATTGCGCAATGCTCACGTAGTCCGGGCGCTTGAGCTGATCGAGTTCCTTGACCGACAGGCCGGTGGCCAGTTTGGCCAGCTCGAAGAACTGGTCGTCTTCATCATCACCAGCGCGGGCCAGGGCTTCTTTCTGCGCGGCGTAGAAGAGGGGTTTGAGGGGGAGCTGTTCGATCTGCGAGCCATCGTCAGCGGTGATCGGCGACAACAGCTCATGTGTTGGAGGCATCCAGGACATGAAATCAATTCCTTGGTGAATCAGAGGACAACCTGTGGGAGCGAGCTTGCTCGCGATAGCGGTCGGACATTCACCATTGATGTCGACTGATACTCCGCCATCGCGAGCAAGCTCGCTCCCACAGGGGCTGGCAGTGGCTTAGGGCAGCAACACCGCGCGGCGGGCATCGCCGAGGATGTCGACGCCGTTGAGCACGAACTTCTGGGTGCGCACGTCGATGTCGATCACCGGAACGCCGTTTTCCAGGCGGTTGTAGGTACGGCAGCTCAGATCAAGGGTGGTGGTAGGTTTTTCGCCCATTTTCACCTTGGCCTCGGACAGCGATTTGAGCTTGCCGCCGACGGTGTGGTAGGTGAACCAGGTGTTGCCATCCTGATCCTGGCCGGCTTCACGCACGTTCAGCAAAATGTCGTCGCCCAGTTGCACGCCCAGGGCCAACATGACTTCCGGCCCCATGCCTTGCAGGATCAATGAAGCCCCGAGCACGTTGCCGCTCTTGGCCATTTCCTCGGCGATAAAGCGCCCGCCCGTCATCGACTCCATGGCGAACTCGATCTTCGGCGGCGTGAACTCTTCCACCGTCGCGGACAACGGCAGGCCTTGCAGGGTGGCCGCGATGGCCTGTCTTACGCGGTTGGTAAACATTAGAGAACGTCCTCCAGGAACTGCTCGATGATTTCATCGCGGGCATTGAGTTGATAAATCATGTGTTCGTTCGGCGCGTAGCGGCCGTAGTCGATGACCACGTACCAGGTGCCGTTCTTGTACTTCTCGACGCTGTTCAATTCCGGGTGCAGGTACACGCTGCCGCCAGGGATGGTTTCGTCGGCGACCAGGGTTTGCAGCCAGTCGTTGATGCGTTTGACCTCCTGGTCCATGAACGACTTGGTCAGGTTCTTGGCCATGGCTTTCTGGCCGGCCTTCACCAGCTTGCGGCTGATGGCATCTTCCAGGCCGACGTAGCTGATGAACTTGCCGGTGATGGAGCGGTTGCCCAGCAGCGAGAAGCCGCCGAGGATGGTCCGGGCGTAGTAGCTGACGCCGTAGCGGTTGAGCAGATCGCCTTCGGTGGAGGTGTCGAGGATGTTGTATTCGACGGTGCGCGAAACGTCTTCGGCGTAGGTGACCTGGTTGCCCGGGCTCTCCCATTGCTTGACCTTGGCGAGCGCGGCGATGGCCAGGCTCGACGGGGCCAGGAAGACGTTTTTCTTCGCGGCCTTGGAGTACACCGCCGGCATGTTGTGCACCACCAGGCAACGGTCGAAACCGAGGTCGGCGCCGCCCAGTTCCTGGCTATAGGTCACTTGATCAGCAACCGCGGCGTCCTTGCCGTCGAGCACCACACGGGCCTTGATGCGCTTGCCGAACGAAGCGAACTCGCTGGCCACGGCCTTGGTGCCGGTGAAGCCCGGTGCGCCGATAATGGTCAGGTCCTCGGCAACCCCACTCAACGCCGCCAGGCCGAGCTTGCGACCGGTCTGCGCTTCGATACCGCCGATCACGTTGTTCTGCGTATCGGCCAGCGTGGCGCCCTCTTCGACGATGACCACGTAGACCGGCACCTTGACCACTTTGAGGATCTGGTAGACCGCCTGGAACAATGTGCCCGCTTCGGCACCGGTTGGGTCCAGCTGGGCCTGGGTGGTGAAGCTGTTGATGCGGAACGGGGTGTTTTTCGGAATCAGCGCGTTGGCATTCGGCGCAGTGCCGACCAGCCCGATGACGTTGTCACCCAGGCCACCCATGGCCTCGGGAGATTCAGTGGCATTGACGGTAATGCCGTTGTGCTCGAAGTTCAAAACCTCAGCCATGGTTATTCAGCCTTTTTGGTGGTGGCCTTCACGGCCTTGGTGGATGCAGAAGCCGGTTCGACGACTTCGGTTTTTTTCAGCGCCAGGCGACCGGCGCTGCGCAAGGCGTTGGCCTCGACGTCAAGCAGATCGAGTTCCTGGCCGACGCTCGACCAGTGACCACCCCCGGTGGGGAATGGGAGGAGCACGGTGTAGGTTTGGCGTGGTGCCATTTGTGTTTCTCCAGATATGAAAAAGCCCCGAGTGTGCGGGGCCGTTGCCAGGTGCTTTAAGGGGTGTTGCGGAAAAGAAAACGCCCCGTTGATCGGGGCGTTTATTGGGATTGCTTGGGCAACCAGGACGGGGCTATCGGACGGTGTTCGACCAGTGGAAATTCGCTTGTCTCCGGCCAGTTGCGCAGCGCCCGACGATAGGCCTGAAGCTCCGAATACTGCTCGACAGAAAGCGTGGTTTTTAGGGTTTCTTCCAACTCGTCACGGTGCCGAGCAACCATGCCATCAGTCACAACAAGCTGGCCGTCACGCCATACACGCTCAATTGCTGCCAAAAACTCAGGCGATTGCGCAGGTGGATCGACCAGTATCGGATAGCCATCTTCGTCACTTGAGATCCGCTTCCCCATTGACTGCCCCTCATGAAGCTCTGCATGCAGCTTCTGGGTAATTTCAACCGCGTCTAGAGGGATCTGCTCAGCGGAGTGGATGGCGTCATCGTAAAAACCACCCGTTGTCTTGCTTGAATAAAGAGTCATTTTGTCACTCCGTACTCAACAGCACCGATGTCCGGGACAGATGAGTCGGTCGTTAATAGATTAGGCATTCTCTTCCGTCCCTCAATAACCGATGGCAAATAGAAATATGGCATCACCACCCGTCGCCAATTGACTCGCCAAGGTGGCTGACACATTAGGACTTCCAGAAGTGGGATGGGCACCACATGCATACATGCTTGTGCCAGAGGCCGACGCGTCATTACTTGCGAACACACGAAACACTGAGTTAGGGAATGCTGTTGGATAAGTCCATGTGCCAAACCCATTTGTAGTCCCGGCAACGCCCCACTGGATAATCAGGCCACTTGGTAGTTTCTGATAGCCATTGGCAGCGAGACTGGCGACAAACTGACTGCTGTGTTTGTTGAGGTGGGATCCGCCAACCATTCGCCAGCCTGTTCCGACATTTACAAGAACCACAGAATCAAGTGCCTCAATAGTAAATGACGAAACAGTGTTTCCTCCACCAAGGCCAGGCGCAAGGATATCGACACCCGCGCACGCTATTGTGACGTTTGAGGCACCAGCAGAAAAATGGATCATCGCTCCCAGAGGCACATCCGACTTCGGCGGTAGCGTGATAGTTTTATTGCCTAGCAGTCCATTCCCTACCAACTGAACGCCACAATGTGCAGCGGTAAGACTTATCGAATCGGTAATGAATACAACGGAGCCAAGGTTCCCCATCAAAGCTCTCAACGCCGTCGACTGTGCGTCACGCGTCGATCCATCCTCTGCGTACCAGGCAGTCCCGCCCGCAGTTGACAAGGTAAGGGTATCCCGCGGCCCTAATACAACACTCCCCCCTGCGCCAACCCCGGGAATGCCCGCCATGTAGTCCGTACCCTGCAAAGTCAGAGTTACCGCGGCAGTCGACACATTGGTGAACGTTACGACTCCTCCGTTACCTGCGGTGTGTGCCAAGGGAAGCGTAACGGTGAATGGGGTTACAGAGTTCAGCATGTAAGACATGCCAAACGTGTTGGCGGCGAACAAGGTTACGTTCGCGCTCAAGCTGCCAATGGCCGCATGGTTACCTGAGTTCGTCCTAACAAACTCAGTCGTAGCCAGTAACTTGCTGCTGTCGAATTGCGCCGGCGTATTTGCCGTCGGATTAACCAGCACCGGCGAATTAAGCGGCGCAAATCCTTGCGTGATGTTCTGAAACGCCAACGCCGTAGTGCCCAGCACAATCGCACCATCGGTAATCAACTGCCAGATCGTGTTGGCAAGCGTCGCGCCCTCCTCCACCGAGACAATCAACCCCGAAGTCACTTCGACACTCGCATCGGCATCCTTTGCCCGGACCCAAGCGTCGTTCGCGGCAACGTAAATACCGTTGTCTTTCGCCAAGGCCTGTGACTTGACCAAGACCCGATTCCCGGCGATCACCGCAACACCATCGATCGCCTGCGCACCACTCAAGGCAATGTTGGCCGTCGTCGCCACTCGGACCGACTGCTTCCTGTCGAGCTTGGCAAGCTCATCAGCAACGTAACTTGCAACCCAAGCCCGCGTCGCCTTGACCACCGTGTCGTCAATCAGCAGCGTCACCAGCTCGGCATTGCTGGTCTCGAAAATCGACCGGATGTAGAACTCTTTGCCCGAACCAGACGTGGCCAACACCGGCTTGAACGACTCCGGATATTTGACAATCGCGTACAGGATCCCGGTATCGGTCCAGATCCCGGCCTCACGCACATACCAACCGCCCACTTCAGGCGGGATGGTGACCTCGGCCAGCAGCCAGCTCGGGTTGTTTTCATCCTGGAACAGCGCATTGAGCGGCCCGCGCCAGACTTCACGCTTGAGTGCTGTCGCGGTTGCGGCCGGGTTGTATTCCGTGCCGCCGCCGTCACCGACGGAAATCTGCGACAGCTTGATCGGTGTGCCCGCCGCCTTGCAGGCGGTTTCGTAGGCGATCCCCGCATCGGTGAGCAGGGTGTAGTAGTCGGCCATTTAGGACCCCTGTGGATAAATAGTGGAGGTTTCGACGGTGTAGAGTCCGGCGGCCATGAAGGCCTTAGCCGAGGCTTCCAGCCCTTGGATGACGATCGGATAAACCGTGGTCAGTTCGCCGCACAGCGTGGCGGCGCCGATGACGTGACGGCCGAATGCACTCAAGCCGACCGACACCTTCAAGGTGTCGCGCTCGCTTTTGGCCTCCGCCAGGCGACGGTCTAGACGGGCATCGATTTCTTCGCTGTAGGGCTGCTCGGTAAATGCCCTGACGGAAAAACTGTAGGGCGGGCCAGGGGGTGTTTGCTCATACCAGGCGCGCACCTCAGGCATCAGTTGCAAACCCTTGGCCGCATTTTCCAGCGCCTTTCGCGTCCCGGCTTGCCGGGCGGTGGGCCAGGCAAGCTCAACGGTCAGGCGCTTTTCCGCCTCGGAGGCCGCGGAGCTCCACTCGTTGACCCCACGATCCGCCGCGAGATACGGCAAGAACGCCAAGGGCGTGGTGGCCGGGTTCATCAGCTCGGGAAACGGCGGATCGATGCGTTCGAGCAATCGGGCGAAGCCGAGATCCAGCGCCCGTTCCAGCGGTGAACTGTTGACCGGCAGCAGGCTCGGTCGAGGTGTGTCGTCACTCATAACGTATCCACCTCGACCTCGATGCCCGTGCAGTAGGGGGCTTGAAAAGCCGTCGTCACAATCGGTGCGAGCGGTTCGAGAATCTGCAGCTGAACCGCGCCGGCGCTGTGCAGCGTGTAGTCGATCCAGCTGGGGTCCACCCGTCCTTCCAGGCGATGACACGCCTCGGCATACGCCTGCAACTGCTGTTCGGCGGCAACCTGGGTCAAGCCCGAATCCGGGCCGGCATTGATCTTCGCCACGACGCGGATTTTGTAGGGTTTGATCTGCGCGGCCTGCACGATGACCAGGTCCGTTTCCGGTCGAACATCGGGCCGGGCGAAATGCTGGCGAACACCGTCAAGCAGCGCCTCGGTCGGCGTGCCATCGCCGTCACGGGACAGCACCGTGACCGTGACTTCGCCCGGCGCGGTGCGACGCCCGTTGCCATCCTTGACCTGCGCCGCATGGCCATCTGGGTCGAAGGTGTAGGTAACCGTCACCACACCCGCCGAGGCGTTTTCCACCTTCACAACTGGCCGTTCGCCCAGGGTGAAAATCTCCCGCCGATACTGCATGCGCGATCCGGCCGCCGGGGCGTGGGGCGCCAGGTAGTAACGCAACCGCGCATCGTCATCGCTCTCGTAGACCGGAGGAATGGGCGGGAAGGCCGCCGGGTCGCCCGGATCGAGCAACTGGCGTTCAAGGCCCATGTCCGCGAGGCGAGCATCGAGGTTGGTGCCGGTGGCCCACCACGCCAACATCTGCTTGATGCGGGCGTTGTATTTGCGCTCGTGGATTTGCAACCGGACACAGAACGCCTCAAGGGCCAAGGTCAGCAGTTCGCTTTCGTTTTCGAGGCTGTCCACCAGCTTCGCCGCGCTGGCGGGAGAACGTGCGGCGACGTACTCGACTACGAAGGTCTTGAACTCGGCGAGCAGGTCCTCGAACGCTTCGACGGTGACGATGGCCGGTTCGGCCAGTTGGTTCTGGCCGGGTATCAGCATGCTCATGTCACCACCTCGAAAGTCTGTTTGCGGTTTTTCCAGGTGCCGGCGAAACGCAGCAGCAATCCGGCCCCGTGCCGGCTGGCGACAATGACCTGTGGCTCGAAATCATCGATGCCGTTGGCCGGGTTGTAGAACGCTTGGGCCGCGTGGCTCTGGGCGAGGATCAGCAGGTCGTCGCCGAGGTTCTGCCCCAGCAACTGGGTGAGTGCGCAGCCATACAACGGGCGCTTCTGGCGAGTGCCCAACGGCGTGGTCAGTGCACGGGTGGCGCGCTGCACGAACTGCAGCCAGTCGTCGACCGTGGCGCCGGTATTTCGATCGATTCCAATCATGAGGAAATCTCTTATGCGGTACTGATGACGCGTCCCTGGTGATCCACCACCGGGCCGCTCAGGTGCACACCGGCGGCGTCGAGCCGAATGCCGACGGCGCCCAGTTTTAGTTCGATGGTTTGCGGCGTCATCACCAGAGTCGATGGGCCGATGTTCAATTGCAGGGCTTCACGGGAACCGCTGAACGTCGCCGGGCCGTTCTGCCAGTGCAGGACATGGCTGGCATGGTCGTAGCCGTTTTCCGTACCGTCCTGATAGAGGCGACGCGTCAGCGATGCCTGTGTCGAGACGGGCGGGAACTGACCGCCATTGAGGCCGAACAACGCCACCGCCTGCCCACCGCCCTCGCCGCCGCCATGGTTGAGCAACAGGCACTGCTCGCCCACGGACGGAATCCGCGACTCGCTCTGGGCGCCGGCGCTCGGGTTGAAAAAGCGGATCGCGGGGGTCAGAAGACCGCCATGGCTGACCTTGCAGGTGTTGCTGGCCGCGTCGACTTCCTGGCAAACGCCGATGCGGCAGAAACTCTCCGCCCGCCGATGCAGGTCTTCCAGCTCGGTTTCCATCTGCGCCAGACGCTCGATAATCGGCCCCAGATGCATCCGTAACAGCGCATCAAACATGGCTTAGCCCTCGAGTGCGGTGTATTGGTCTGGGTCGTCGATGTTCGACACTTCCCAGGTACGGGCAAATTTCGGAATGCCCAGCGGGTCCTCCAGCAGCGTCGGGCCGAGGTACAGGGTTTGGTTGAAGGAAAGGGTCCAGGCGGTGTATTGCCGTGCCGGATTGATGAACGTGGACGGCAGGCCATCGAGCTCCGTGGGCAGGTCGCATTGATCGCCCGACAGCCCCCAGCGGTTATCCATGACCAGGTGTTTCAGCTCAGCAGCCAAGTCGCAGGCCTCCCATCCCGGCACGGCCATGACCACTTGCAGGGAAACCGTCAGGAGATGGGCGATGCGCCCGTCGTTGGCACGGTGACCGGGCGCATCACGCTCAAGGGCAATCAGCACCCAGGGTTGGTCGTCGGTGCCGTCGAAATCCTGGGGGCTGCCGACTTTCAAGGCGGGATAAATGGCGCGCAGCGTCTGGGCAATGGCCGAGCACAACTGCGACGGTTTTTCGATGAGGGCAGGCATTGATCGCCTCCTTTTGTATGGGTCAGCGCTGTCGCTTCACTGCTGGTCGGGAGGAAGGTCCCGCGGTGGCACGTCGCAGACGCCGAGCCGCTTGGCGACCCAGCGCTCGTAAAGACCGATCGCCACATCGGCGCCAGCCATGGCGGTCAGGCAACCCAAGGCGCAGGCGCTCCAGATCGACATGCCGAGGGCGTACAAAAGCATGGTTGCCGATACGCCGCAGACCACGCAGGCACCGGAGCGCAAGGCCAGGCGCCGCAATAACGACCAGCCACGGGCGCCCTCCTTGTCAGCACGCCACATCTCGCCGGACACCCCGCCCACCAGGGCGAGCACGATGACCAGCCAGATCGGCATGTCCAGCAACGCTTGTTGCTCGTTTGTCATGTCTCGTTTCCTGGGGGTGATTAAGATTGGGCGGGTAAGTTGTTTGAAGTTGAATGAGATGTGGGTCGGTGAAACCCATTAAGTCGCTAGAAACGGCGTTCAAACGTTTGTCAGGCAATTGGGGGCTGACATCACTTTGGCGCAGCGCAGGTCGCGCCTTTGTAAGTCATGGTGTAGGTGTAGTGCCTGTCCCAAGACAGCGGTAGCGCACTGGGTGCGGCCCATTCCGCGTAGTTACCCGACATCGAACCAGCGACAGCTAACTTACCCATGGCAATGGTCGCGAGATTGTTGGCGCTCCCTGCACCCGGCATTGGCACACTCCCATTCCATTGGAGATCGTCCCCGTTCTGGAACCATGCGCCCTTCCAGCCAGCCTGCGAACTTGAGTACCAGGTATTGTCCGCTTTGAAGCAGATCGTTTGGTTGGCATAAAAACCACCACCCGGAACATGGTAGTAAGCGAATTGCCAGGAACCGACAGGTGAGGTTTCAGCAAACGCATAGAGGGTCTGGGTAGCCAGGACGGCTGCGATAAGCACGCTGAAGAATTTTTTCATTGGTTTATTTCCTTTAGATCAATAGGTTTTTACCGAGCACGTTGATGGTGATGGATGAGTGCTTGGGGGCGGCGGGTCTTCGCAGGGCAAACGATGTTTTACAGTGGCTCAACGATGACGTTGTCGATGAAGGCGAAGTTGGCGTAAGGGTTCTGCTCATTGGAGAACGCCAAAGTCGTTTGAGCCGAAGTGGCCGTGAAGTCATACGTGATGGTGCTCCACTCCACCGCTGTACCTTTCGCCGATGGCGTGTTGAAGGTGACACTCTGCCCCGCCACCTTGACCTGGATGGTGCCGTCGCCGGAGCGGCTGGCGTAGCGCGAATTACCCGCGCTGAAGGTCAAACGGTACTTGGCGCCGACCGCGGTGGCGAAGTTCTGCTGGATACCACCGCCGTTGCCATAGACATAATTGGCCAGGTCGACAATCACAACGCCATCTGCGGCCACGGCCCCCCCGATCGAGGCGGGCATATTGAAGTACTCGGCACCGGACAAAAACGTCGTCCAACCGGTGATGAAGTTGGTTTTCGCCGGAGTATCAAGGATGCAACTGCCGCTGCAACCTGGCTGTTCGAAGCTACCGTTGAGCAGAAGGTTGGCGGCGCTAGCCTTGCTCCCAACGCCGAGCAGCGCAATGGACAGCAACAGCGGAGCGACGTATTTCTTGAAACGATTCATGATTCACCTCTTGAGTTATTGATTGATCGCGCGGTTGATCAACAGCGCTCATCCCGCTCTCTGGCGATCACTCGAGGCTCAACGGCCTTCACATGATTCAACGTCCCGCATCGGGAACACTTGATCTGGAGTTCGGTGTTCTCGCCCATGCGGGCCAGAAGTCTTTTGCAACTACCGCATCTGAAATCCTTCAGCATCAAAAGCCCTCCCATTGGCGGCGGTTTGAAGTACCTCGCGGCACAGGCATTCCAAAAAGCCCGGTTGCCCAGGCTTTTCAGTAATGCGCTTGATCTTTCGGCGCGACTGGCGCGGTACGGATCCATTCAAATTGTTCCTCCGACCGCGGTCCCTGCCCGCCGGATAACTGCTTCTGGTGCTTTACGCTGCACACCCGGGTCAGTTGCCAACCCTCTGAACCGTTAAGGCCGGTTCATCGCTGCCTGTTGGTGGAACTAAAGAGCTTCGTTGCCAGCCGCTTTGTCGAGCGGCTTGGACACAGAATATGCATGGATGCATATACAGTCAATGCGTAAATGCATTTATTTATGCATGATAAATGCGCAAACGCATGAATCCCTCGAGAACATGGGGGTTGCGGGTTTTCAGGAGGCGAAAAAAAACCCGCACGGCGGCGGGTTTTATCTGACAGCGGAGGGGTTAGCGGGCGTACATGCCCCACCAGAAGACGTGACCGAGGATGACGATTTGCTCATCCTGCATTTCCTGGAAGGTGTAGTCCTCATCCGGATGCTCATCACGGTTGAAGCTGCGCAGGCGGATGCCGGTGGGCAGGCGATAAAGCTGCTTCACCCGCAATTGGCCGTTGTGATTGATGGCGTAGAGGTCACCGTCGACGATGTCGCCGATCCCGCATTTGCCTGCGTTCACCCCGACCGTGGCCCCGTCGCGCAGCACCGGCAACATGCTGTTGCCGCGCACCGTCACGCACTTGGCCTGGTCGAACTGCACGCCATTATGGCGCAGGCTGCGCTTGCCGAAGCGCAGGCTTGAGCGCTCGCTTTCCTCGATGACGAATCTTCCTGATCCAGCAGCCAATTCAACCTCGCGCAGAAAAGGGACCGACACTTCGTCTTCTTCGACGGGTGTTTCGTCGTCCCACAGGCTTATGTCCTTGAGTTCGGAATGCGGCTCATCGCGGCGGGCATTGCCGACGGGCACAACGTCCGCGCGCCCGCGCAACTGGTCGGTGCTCACGGCGAAGTATTCGGCGATCTTCGAGATGTGTTTATCCGAAGGGTCGACAATCTTGCCGCTGAGGATCCGCGAGAGGGTGGACTGAGGCACGCCGGTACGCCGGTGAAGCTCCGTGGGGGAGATCCCGTGCTGATCGAGCAATGCTCTTAATACGGTAGAAACGTTGCGTTTTTGCATAACGCGCATAGTGCTTGTTCTTTTCGCAGAAGACAAATGCTGTTTTGCATAAATATGCAATATGTAGGAGCTGTCGAGTGCAACGAGGCTGCGATCTTTCCTCAGACACTTGAATCTCAAGCGAAAGATCAAAAGATCTCAGGCTTCGCCAGCTCCTACAAAAGCCAAACTCTCCAACCCCTGGATTTGCCCTACAGGCCTCTAAGAAAAGACTCCAAACCCGTCCTTCAAATGTGTGACGCAAGGCTACGTTTCCTTGCGCCTCTGCCTACAACTACGCCAGAATCCGCCGGCTTGTGCGCCTTGGGGCCCATCGGTACTTTTGATCCTGTCACTGCCCATCAGTGATCGGGTTTAGTAGCTCGGTATCTCCAAGATGTACATCGCCCCATCCAGTCAGGTGTTCCTACTCCTGCATTCGATGGTAGCTGTGCGCAGGGCGCCTTCGGGTGCGCCGGTTTCTTGGATCCCCGGTCTACTAACCTGCGTACAGCTGCCACCCATTTCGTTTAGTAGCGAATCGGTGATGGCTCCCACTTCGAGGATCCAAGAATCATGAGCAAGCACACTCCAAATCCCCCAACCCCAGACGATCACGTCTCCCGCAGCCAATCGGCCAACGCCAAGAAACTCGACGACGCGGCCACTCGCGCCCTGGACTATTACCTCAAGCCGAAAGCCGACAAAGAAACCTGCGACACACCCGACACCCTTTTCGTCATCGCCCCTAACGTCGACGCCGAATGCCTGCTCGCCAATCTCAGCGAAACCCTGGCCTCGGCCAACGCCATGGTCAGCGACCTGGCATTCGACCTGAAGGGCTCGCGACGGAATATAGCGCTAGGGGTCCAGCAGATGATCGAGCTGAGCCAGTTGCTGGCGAATCGGGCGTTGGATGTGGTCGAGGTGAGGTAGGCCTCCATGATGCAAGCCGAGACCTAAGAGAAGCCCGAGTAACCACTGTGGGAGCGAGCTTGCTCGCGATAGCGGTAGTTCAGTTACAACTAAGTTGTATTGGCTGCCGTCATCGCGAGCAAGCTCGCTCCCACAATTTGATCGGAGTCCAGATGCCAGAACCAGGTCGGCTATCAGGCCGCCTCGCGAGCAAGCTTTGCTCCCACAGGTCCTGCTCAAACAGATCTGATGGGTGTACGACCAGGAGAGCCAGGTCGGCTGTTAGGCCGCCTCGGCGTGGACGTTGATCTCGGCGCCCCATTAACCACGCTGGCTGAACGAAGGTATTGCGCAGTGGGCAACCCGGCATGGATGCCGGGTTAGCCGCGCTGGGCCATGGATGGCCCTTCGCGGCGGCCCACGGAGCAATGCCGGAGTGAGGGCACACCGAGCCTAGGCGAGGTGCCAAGTGGTGGGGCAAAAGCGTTTTGCTTACTTTTGCGCTTCTCAAAAGTGAGCCGCCGTCAGGGCGGAACCCTAAG
>NZ_CAKKMI010000067.1:0-34108 GCF_918698105.1 Pseudomonas brassicacearum
CGATAGCGGTATCAGCCATAACATCTCTGTTGGCTGTTGCACCGCTATCGCGAGCAGGCTCGCTCCCACACTTGATCATCAGTGCTATCAGAATCACCTCAGGTTTTCTTGACCCTGAACCACGCCGCATACAACGCCGGCAGGAACAACAGCGTCAACGCCGTCGCCACGATCAAGCCCCCCATGATCGCCACGGCCATCGGTCCGAAGAACAGGCTGCGTGACAGCGGGATCATCGCCAGCACCGCCGCCAGCGCAGTGAGCACAATCGGACGGAAGCGGCGTACCGTCGCTTCGATGATCGCCTGCCAGGGCGACAGCCCCGCCTTGATGTCCTGTTCGATCTGGTCCACCAGGATCACCGAGTTGCGCATGATCATTCCCGACAACGCGATCGTGCCTAGCATGGCGACGAAACCAAACGGCTGACGGAACACCAGCAAGAACAGGGTGACGCCGATCAACCCCAGCGGCGCGGTGAGAAACACCATGGCGGTGCGCGAGAAACTGCGCAGTTGCAACATCAGCAACGTCAACACCACGACGATGAACAACGGCACACCGGCATTCACCGATTTCTGGCCGCGAGCCGAATCCTCCACCGTACCGCCCACCTCCAGCAGGTAACCGTCCGGCAGTTGCGCACGAATCGGCTCCAGGGTCGGGAAGATCTGCTGCACCAGGGTCGCCGGTTGTTCCTTGCCATAGATATCGGCCCGTACGGTCACGCTCGGCAAGCGGTTGCGGTGCCAGATCACGCCTTCTTCGAAACCGTATTCCAGGGTCGCGACCTGCGACAGGGCAACGCTCTTGCCGTTGTCGGTCGGCACCGCCAGGCTCGGCAGCAACGACAGTTCGGTGCGCTCATGCACCGTGCCACGCAGCAGTATTTCGATCAGTTCGTTGTCTTCCCGATACTGGCTGACGCTGGAGCCCGTGAGGGAGCTGCGCAGGAAACTCGCCAGGTTGGCGGTGCTCACGCCCAGGGCGCGGGCACGGTCCTGGTCGACGTTCAGGTACACCACCTTGCTCGGCTCTTCCCAGTCCAGGTGCACATTGGTCACGTAGGGGTTTTCGCGAACTTTCACCGCCACTTTGCGCGCCAGGGCGCGGACCTCTTCGATGTGCTCGCCCGTGACGCGGAACTGCACCGGGTAGCCGACCGGCGGGCCGTTTTCCAGGCGGGTGACCCGCGAGCGCAGGGTTGGAAATTGTTCGTTCAGGGTCGCGATCAACCAACTGCGCAAAGGCTCGCGGTCTTCGATGGTCTTGGCCAGCACCACGAACTGGGCAAAGCTGGACGCCGGCAGTTGTTGATCCAGCGGCAAGTAGAAACGCGGCGAACCGGTGCCGACGTAGGCCACGTAATTGTCGATGCCCGCGTGGCCCTTGAGCAGCGCTTCAAGGCGCTTGACCTGCTCGGCAGTGTTGCTCAGGGAGGCGCCCTCCTGCAGTTTCAGGTCGACCATCAGCTCCAGCCGCCCCGATGCCGGGAAGAACTGCTGCGGCACGAAACGGAACAACACCACTGAGCCGACGAACAACAGCACGGTCAGGGTGATGACGGTTTTGCGGCGACGCACGCACCACTCCACCATCCGCCGGACACGCTGGTAGAACGGCGTGCCGTACGGGTCGGTCTGGCCGTCAGCCGTGCCATGTTTGGCCGCGTGAATTTTCGCCAGGTCCGGCAGGAGCTTTTCCCCCAGGTAAGGCACGAACACCACGGCAGCCACCCAGGACGCCAGCAGTGCGAGGGTCACGACCTGGAAAATCGAACGGGTGTATTCGCCGGTGCCCGATTGCGCGGTAGCAATTGGCAGGAAGCCGGCGGCGGTGATCAACGTACCGGTGAGCATGGGGAATGCCGTGCTGGTCCACGCAAAACTGGCGGCCTTGATCCGGTCGAAGCCCTGCTCCATCTTGATCGCCATCATCTCCACCGCAATGATCGCATCGTCCACCAGCAGCCCCAGTGCCAAGACCAGCGCGCCGAGGGAAATCTTGTGCAGGCCGATTCCCAGGTAGTACATCGCGGCAAACGTCATCGCCAGCACCAGCGGGATCGCCAGGGCCACCACCATCCCGGTGCGCAGCCCCAAGGAGAAAAAGCTCACCAGCAACACAATTGTCAGCGCTTCCACCAGCACTTGGACGAACTCACCCACCCCGGTCTTCACCGCCGCTGGCTGGTCCGACACCTTGCGCAGTTGCATGCCGGCCGGGAGCGTGTTCTGGATCCGGGCAAAATCGACCTCGAGGGCCTTGCCCAGCACCAGGATGTCACCACCGTCTTTCATGGCCACGGCCAGGCCGATGGCGTCTTCGCCCATGAAACGCATGCGTGGCGCCGGCGGGTCGTTGAACCCCCGGCGCACATCGGCCAGATCGCTGATGCGGAACGTACGATCGGCGACCCGGATCGGGAAGTTGCGGATCTCATCCACGCTCTGGAAATTCCCGGACACCCGTAGCTGCAGTCGCTCGCTGCCGGTTTCGAAGAAGCCGGCGGTCGATACCGCGTTCTGCTCTTCCAGGGCCTGCTGGACCGCCGCCAAGGGCAGGCCGAGGGTCGCCAGCTTGACGTTCGACAGCTCGATCCAGATCTTCTCGTCCTGCAAACCGATTAGTTCGACCTTGCCCACGTCCTTGACCCGTTGCAGCTGGATCTGGATGCGATCGGCGTAGTCCTTGAGCACGGCGTAGTCGAAGCCGTCACCGGTCAGCGCATAGATGTTGCCGAAGGTGGTGCCGAATTCATCGTTGAAAAACGGCCCCTGGATGCCCGGCGGCAAGGTGTGGCGGATGTCACTGATCTTCTTGCGGATCTGGTACCACAGCTCGGGGATCTGCACCGAATGCAGGGAGTCGCGGGCCACGAAGGTCACCTGGGACTCGCCCGGACGGGAGAACGAGACGATCCGTTCGTAGTCGCCGGTTTCCATCAGCTTCTTTTCGATGCGCTCAGTAACCTGACGCGAGACTTCCTCGGCCGTGGCGCCCGGCCAGCTGGTGCGGATGACCATGGCCTTGAAGGTGAACGGCGGGTCCTCGCTCTGGCCGAGCTTGGTGTAGGAAAGTGCACCAACGATCGCCAGCAACAACATCAGGAACAGTACTATCTGGCGGTTGCGCAGCGCCCATTCGGAAAGATTGAAACCCATCGGGGATTACTCCTTGGCCGTCAGGTTGACCACGCGGTTGGAGCGATCCACCGGCCGCACCTGCTGGCCGTCGAGGAGCACATGCACGCCGGCCGCCACTACCCAGTCATCGGGGCTGAGGCCTTCAAGCACCGGCACGGTCTTTTCGCCAAAGGCGCCGACCCGCACCGGGACTTTTTTCAGGGTGTTGTTGGCGTTGACCACCCAGACGTACGTCGCGCCGTTTTCAGCCGTCAGGGCCGACAAGGGCACCGACAGCGGCACCTTGTCGGCGGTCTGGATAAACACCCGGGCGCTCTGGCCCAGCTCGGCCGGCACGCTGCCGGCGGTGAAGGCCACACGGGCGGCGAAGGTGCGCGACTTGGGGTCGGCGGCCGGCGAGAGTTCGCGAATACGTCCGCTGAAACGCTGGTCGGGCTGGCTCCACAGTTCGACCGAAACCGGCTGGCCGATCTTGAACCGGCCAAAACCCTGCTCCGGCAGGCTGATCAGCACTTCACGCTCGCCGTCGGTGGCCAAGGTAAAGACGGTTTGCCCGGCCGACACCACCTGCCCGACCTCCACCGAACGCCGCGCAACCACGCCATCCTGGGGCGCACGCAGCACCGAATAGCTGGCCTGGTTGTTGGCGACATCGAACTCGGCCTTGATCTGCTTGAGCCGCGCGGTGCCGGAGCGGTAAAGGTTTTCGGCGTTGTCGTACTGGGAGCGGCTGACCATCTGCCGTTCCATCAAGGTCTTGTAGCGGTCACGCTCGGCACGTACCAGGTTCAGGTTGGCCTCGGCGGCGGCAACCTGGGCACGGGTCGCTTCCAGTTGCAGGCGCACATCTTCGGGATCGAGTTCGGCCAGTGGCTGATTGGCCTTGACCCGCTGGCCCTCTTCGACCAGTCGTCGGCTCACCTTGCCGCCAATGCGAAAGGCCAGGTCGGGCTCGAACCGCGCTCGCACTTCACCGGGATAACTGTCCATCGCCTGCGCTGAAGGCTGTGGTTTCACCACCAGGGCCGGGCGCACGGCGACCGAGACCGGCTCGTCATGACCGCACGCAGACAATAAAAAAGCCAGGGTGACTGGCACGGCGAGGGGCAAGGCATAGCGGAACATGGCGAGTGACCTTTCGCTAATGGTGCTTGGAATAATTATACTGGCGAGTATGTTATTAATAGCAAACTCACCAGTCCAGTATTAAAGCGAAGAAATGTCGAACAATCCTCCAATCCCCTCCGGCCCGGGCCGTCCCAAGGATCTGGCCAAGCGCCAGGCTATTCTCGACGCGGCGAAGCGTCTGTTCGTGAGCATGGGTTACGCCAGTACCAGCATGGACGCCGTCGCTACCGAGGCGGGGGTCTCGAAGCTGACGGTCTACAGCCACTTCAACGACAAGGAGACGCTGTTTTCCGCTGCCGTGATGGCGAAATGTGAAGAGCAGGTGCCGCCGCTGTTTTTCGAATGGCCGGACGGCGTTGCGATCGAACATGTGCTGCTGAACATCGCCCGTGGCTTTCACCAACTCATCAACAGCGAGGAATCGGTGAACCTGCATCGGCTGATCATGGCCCTGGGCAGCCAGGATCCGAAACTCTCGTCGATTTTCTTCGAAGCCGGCCCGCAGCGGATGCTCTCAGGCATGGAACGCCTGCTGACCAAGGTCAACCAGAGCGGCGCCCTGAGCATCGACAAGCCGCGCAACGCCGCCGAGCATTTCTTCTGCCTGATCAAGGGCGCGGCGAACTTCCGCCTGTTGTATGGCTGCGGCGCGCCACTGGAACCTGAAGCGGGCGAGGCCCATGTGCAGGAAGTGGTGGGGTTGTTTATGCGGGCTTATCGGCCGTAGCACGACCGGTAGCCTTTCGCTGGTTGGAAGGGCCTCATCGCGAGCAAGCTCGCTCCCACAGTTTGATCGAGGGTGTTCAAAGACTCTGTGTTCACCACCGCCCCCTGTGGGAGCGAGCTTGCTCGCGATGCAGGCGACACGGTTTCAGGGCTTGAGCGCTTTCTTGGGGTAGATATCGTAGCGACTGGATTTGCCATCGAGCCCATGGCTCGGCTTCGGCCCTTCGATGCACGGGGCCTTGCGCGGGCGCTTGACCACCACCCGGTGGGTCGCCAGGGCCAGGGCGGCGGCGAGCAGCGCCGGGGCGTCCGGGTCATCGCCCACCAGGGGGCGGAACAGGCGCATTTCCTTCTTCACCAGGGCGGTTTTCTCCCGATGGGGAAACATTGGGTCCAGGTAGATCACCTGGGGCGGTTCGCCTTCCCAGTCGCGCATCACCTCGATGGAGTTGCCCTTGAGCAAACGCATGCGCGCCACGATCGGCGCCACGTCGAAGTCCTCCGCGGCGCGAGCCAGGCCATCCTCCAGCAGGGCGCCAATCAGCGGTTGACGCTCGATCAGGCTCATTTCGCAGCCCAGGCTGGCCAGCACAAACGCATCCTTGCCCAACCCGGCCGTGGCATCCAGCACCCGCGGACGCACACCTTGGGCAATGCCGACCGCCTTGGCGATCATCTGGCCGCTGCCGCCACCGTACAAGCGCCGATGGGCCGCACCGCCCTCGACAAAGTCCACACGCACCGGTCCAGGCGCGTCCGGGCCCAGTTGCTGCAACTGCAATCCCTGCTCGCCGATCTGCAAGGCAAACTCGCCATCGTCCACTTGCAAAGGCAGGCCAAGCCGCTCGGCCCAGTGCTCGGCCTGCGGTTGGAAGGCCGGGGCCAGGGCCTCGACGTGGATGCGGCAGGCCGCGGGTTGCTCACTCATGGAAACATGCTCAAAAAATTAAGGATCGGCAAAAACGGCCGATAACAACGGTGAACGGCATTTTGCCAGAGCTGAGCGTCGACCGAGAACAATGTCAGACATTCAATCCACATCGATAGGCGTTATCTCCCCTTACGGCGATTACAGCCTGCGTAACACCCAAGCGCTGAGCGGCGTCAGTCACCTGTGGCAGGATTTTTTCGCCCGGGCCCTGGCCGATCAACTGGGTGATAACGCACCGGCACCTGGCAGCTACCAGCCAGTGCCCCTCGATGAAGCGGTTGAACCGACCCTCGGCGCCGAACTGCTGGAACACATCGTCAGCCAGCGCACCTGCGAAGTGACCGAAACACCGGTCAAGCCGCCTGAGCCGCTGTTCCTGCCCATCGCCGAATTTGAACTCGACCTGCTGGACAAGCCGTTCCCGCCTTTCCCAGCGGAAGAAATCGCCGCCCAGCAAAAACAGCAGACCTTCGAAAGCAACTGGGTTCGCCCACTCGTCCTCACCGCCGGCCAGCCGCTGCCGGAACCCGGCCCGGCACCACAACCGCGCCCCCTGCACCTGCCGATTGCCGAGTTCGAACTCGACCTGCTGGACAAACCGTTCCCGCCCTTCCCGGAAGAGGAATTGGTGGCGCAGCAAAAACAACTGGACTTCGACACCCGCTGGGCACGCCCGATCGTGTTGCAGAACCTGCGTATCGCCGCCTGACTCTCTCAGGACCTTAGCGACAGATCCACCACGGCCCGACATCCAGGTGAAAATGGTTGCGGTGCGCCGCGTTGTAATCCGGACTCAAGACCACACTGAACATATCGCAGGCCCCATCCCGGGCCTGACGTAGAAAACGCGCATCGGCATTGTCCTTGGGCCAGTCCCTCAGGACGCTGATCGTGCGCCCATCGGCCAGGCGAAACCCGGCGATGTCCAGCGCACTGGCGGTGGCGTGCTGGCTGCGCGACCCGCTTTCACGACCGTACATGTTGCGACAGGCGAAACTGCCGAGGTGATCGACCCGCGTCACTTTCTGCCCATAGACCGCCGCTGCCGCCGGCTGCAACCCATGGCGCTCGAACAGCGCGAAGGCCACGGCCAGCGGGCAACTGGCGAGGAAACTGCTGCTCAGCGCCACCTCACCACCCTGCACCCTCAGCACATTGGTCAGCGGGCAATCAGTATTGGCGCCGCTGTCGGCCTGGCGGGCGGTGCGCAGCCCCGAGGTGGCGAGGGCCTGGTCGCACAGCTGCGGGTCATTGCGCAGGGCCATGAGCTTGAAACGGGTCAGCAGGTTCGGCGCAAGGTTGACGTCCAGGGGCGCCCAGGGATTCCATTGGGGCGGCACCGCCACCCAGCCGCGCCATACCCCCAGCACTGCGACGCCAACGAGCAGTGCCACGACCGCAAGAACTTTCAAAAACCGCACGATGTTGCCTCGGGCATCAACCCTTGAATAATTGGTTGGCCTGCTTGAACGGCATCGAGCGGCGCGTGAAGGTGAAGGTGCCCTGCTGCTGGATTTCCTCGGCGGCGCGGAAGAACTCGCCAAGCGCGGCCAGGGCCAACGCCGATCCGACGCTGATGCGCTTGACGCCCAACTCGCTCAACTGCGCGACAGTCAGGTCCAGCGCCCCGGACATCAGCACGTTCACCGGTTTCGGCGCCACGGCCCGCACCACTGCAAGCACTTGCTCGGCGCTGCTCAGCCCTGGGGCGTAGAGTACGTCGGCACCTGCGTCTGAGAAGGCCTTCAAGCGGCGGATGGTGTCGTCCAGGTCCGGATTGCCGTGCAGAAAGTTCTCCGCCCGGGCCGTCAGCAGGAAGGGATACGGCAGGCTGCGCACGGCGTCGGCAGCGGCCTTGACCCGCGCCACGGCGTGGTCGAAGCAATAGATCGGGCTGTCTTCGCGCCCCGTGGCATCTTCGATCGAACCACCCACCGCACCGGCCTGCGCCGCACGGAGCAGGTTACGCGCGCACTCGTCGGGGGCGTCGGCAAAACCGTTTTCCAGGTCCACGGCTACCGGCAGGTCGGTGGCCGCCACAATCGCCCGCACATTGGCCAACGTGTCCTCCAGGCCCAGCGCGCCATCGGGCCGGCCCAAGGAAAAGGCGTGGCCGGCGCTGGTGGTCGCCAGGGCTTCAAAGCCGAGGCTGGCGAGCATTTTGGCCGAACCGGCATCCCACGGGTTGGGAATGACAAAAGCCCCTTCACGTTCGTGCAAGGCCTTGAACGCCTGGGCTCGACGAGTTTGCGCATCCATGTAGTTCGCTCCTGAGCAGAGAGGGTGGGCCTCAGAGCAAACCCAGTTGCTCGGCGGCGGGTTCTCTATATAGCTCAGGCAGGGCCGGCAAGCCAGGCAAACGACTCATCAGGCGAGAGTGAAAGCGTTGCGCGAGTTTGGCCGCCAGCAGGTTATCGGCGGTGTGCAGGAAGATATAGGGCGTGCGCCCCTCTTCGATCCAGCCGGCGATTTTCTCCACCCAAGGCGTCAGGAACGGCTCGTTGGCTTCCAGTACCGGGTGGCCGATGAAGCGCACTTGCGGACATTGGGTGAACGCCGCAGGCCGGGGCGGCACGCGGGGCTTTTTCGATTGCGCGTGGAGCACGGCAGGATCAAGCGAGGTGCAACTGAACAACGCCCGGGGATCGAGACAGATGCGTTCGACACCACGATCGAGCAACAGGCGATTGAGGCGCCGTTCGGCATCGCCCTTGGCGAAGAACTCATCGTGACGGACCTCCACGGCCAACGGACGCTGCAACGCGTCGATGAACCCCGCCAGTTCCGGCAACCGATTCGGGGTGAAGGCCTTGGACAGTTGCAGCCAGTACGGCGAGACACGCCCGCCCAAGGGGCTGAGCAGTTGCAGGAAGGTTTCGGTGGCCGTCAGGCGCTCGCGCAAGTCGCCATTGTGGCTGATGTCACCGGGAAACTTGGCGGTGAAGCGAAAGTGCTCGGGCATGATTTCGGCCCAGCGCTGGACCGTGGCCGCAGACGGGCTGGCGTAGAAGGTCGTATTGCCTTCCACGGCATTGAACACTTGGGAATAGAGATTCAGGAAGTCGGTGCTTTTGGCGTCCTGGGGATAAAGATAATCACGCCAGGCGTTTTCGCTCCAGGAGGGGCAGCCCAGGTAGTAAGGCAAGACCATCAGATGTAGAGATCGAGTCCCAGCACTTCCATATCCCAATCGACGAAACCGGCGGTGCTCAGGTAGCTCGCCAGGGCCGAGGCGACACTGCGGCTCATCGCACGGTGATAAAGCATGTCTTGCTGACGGGCCGGAAGATTGCTCAGGCGTTGCGCTGAAGCTTTGGCGGCACGGGCGGCCAGTTGCTCCTCGGACGGAAATTCCAGCTCGCCGTCGATGTCATCGAAGTTTTCCGGCTCAGTGGTTTTACCCGCACGAGGCCGACGCTTGATGGGATAGGACTGGGATGAAACGCCGTCTATACGCATAACTGAATGCTCGGTATCAATGATGGCAATTTAGCGGCACTTTCACAGCCGCGCAAATGCGCAAGTGATAACTAGAACACATAAAGCCTAAAAGGTTTAAAAACCGGCTGAAAAAGTGACGACTGGCAAGGTTGGGTGTGACTTTTGGGGGCGAGACTGACTTTTGCGAGAACACCACTTTGGCGGCGAGCAATGCCTTTGTGGCAAGGGAGCTTGCTCCCGCTGGGCTGCGAAGCGGCCCCCAAAAAACTTGACCTACCTGACCAGAAAGGTGCGAATGAGATTTTAGGGCCGCTTCGCGCCCCAGCGGGAGCAAGCTCCCTCGCCACAACGCTGCCCACTTGAGAGCGGAGTGATGCTTTTCAGCGCTCGGATTTTGGCGTGGCGACTTTGTCCCGCAGGTAAACGGGTTGCGCATCATCGGCCGGGATGGCTTCACCACGGGCCCAGGCGAAGCGCGCCAGGGCCAGCAGGTCTTCGGCGTGGGGCAGCAAGGTGGCGTCCTGGCCGGTCAGGTTGACGGCGATGCGCTCGCCGTAGCCCCAACCCGTACCAGCGCCGAACCAGTCGCCACTGGCTTCACCCGGCAATGCCGCCGCTTCGGGCGGCAATACCGCTTCGGCACCGACCAGGCGCATCTCGCCGTCGGTTTCGCGATAGCAGCCCCAGTACACCTCGTCCATGCGCGCATCGATGGCCGCTGCGACCTGGCGGGCGCCCTGTTCGCGCAAGGCGCGCTGGGCCAGCACCGCCAGGTTCGACACTGGCAACACCGGCCGCTCCAGGGCAAACGCCAGCCCTTGCACCACGCCGATGGCGATGCGCACGCCGGTAAAAGCCCCCGGCCCGCGCCCGAAAGCAATCGCGTCCACTGCCTGCAAGGTCGTCCCGGCATCGCTCAGCAGTTTCTGGATCATCGGCAACAGCTTCTGCGCATGCAGGCGCGGGATCACCTCGTAATGGCTCGTGACCTTGCCGTCGTGCAGCAAGGCAACGGAGCAAGCTTCAGTCGCGGTGTCCAGGGCCAGCAAGGTGCTCATCGATGTGTCCGTAAATCAGGTGGAAAAAAAGTGCGCCAGTATAAACAACTACGGCCCGCAAGCGGGCCGTAGTTGATGCAACTGATCAGACTTTTCAGCTCAGCGCTTCGAGCACCTTGCCGGTGATCGCTTCAACCGAACCAACGCCCGCAATGTGGCTGTACTTGGGCTTGCCCTGGGTCTTGGCGGACAACGTCTGGTAGAACTCCACCAGCGGCTTGGTCTGGGAATGGTAGACCGACAGGCGATGACGCACGGTTTCTTCGGTGTCGTCCTTGCGCTGCACCAGCTCTTCACCGGTGACGTCGTCCTTGCCCGTGACTTTCGGCGGGTTGTAGACGGTGTGGTAGACACGACCGGAAGGCTCGTGGACACGACGACCGGCAATGCGCTGGACGATCTCTTCGTCGTCGACCGCGATTTCGACCACATGATCGAGCTCGACACCGGCAGTCACCAGGGCTTCGGCCTGGGGAATGGTGCGTGGGAAGCCGTCGAACAGGAAGCCATTGGCGCAGTCGGCTTGAGCGATACGATCCTTGACCAGGGCGATGATCAGGTCATCCGACACCAGGCCGCCGGCATCCATGATGCTCTTGGCTTGAACGCCCAGGGGAGTGCCCGCCTTGACCGCGGCACGCAGCATGTCGCCAGTGGAAATTTGCGGGATACCGAATTTTTCGGTGATGAACTTTGCCTGAGTACCTTTACCGGCCCCGGGAGCTCCCAGCAGAATGACGCGCATCGATGTGCTCCTCAATTTTTTTATGTAAAACGCTCGGATTCGCCTCGTGGGGCCAATCTTCGAAAAACAGGATCGTGACCGCCCAAACGGCCAAAGGCTGCTCAAGATACACAGCAGGCCCGACCCACACAAGCCGCCGAAAGTCGGAGGAACCCGCGCCTGATACGACCTTCGGAGGGGGTGGCGAGCGTCGCAACCGGGCAACGAACTGTCGCCTGGTCGACCTGTTTGCTCCGCCGACGGACAACGCCCGGGAACGCCGGGCGAGCCGTTTCGGTGCGCTGCCTAACCTTAGCCGGTATTGCGCAAGCCGGCGGCAATCCCCGCCACAGACACCAGCAACGCCTGTTCCACGGGGCTGCCCTGGGCCACATCCTGCTGCCGCGAGCGCGCCAACAGTTCGGCCTGCAACAGGTGCAGCGGGTCGAGGTAAGTGTTGCGCAAGCGAATGAATTCCAGCGTGGCTGGGCTATGTGCCAGTAGCTGCGACTGACCGGTCAACCCAAGGACCACCGAGCACGCCTGCGACAATAGGTCGCGTAAATGCGCACCCAAAGGCAGCAGCCCAGGTTCCACCAAGCGCTCGTCGTAGGAGCGGGCAATATCGGCGTCGGCCTTGGCCAGCACCATCTCCAGCATGTCGATGCGGGTCCGGAAGAACGGCCATTGCTCGCGCATCTGCCCCAGCAACTCACCTTCGCCACGCTCCAGGGCCTTGCTCAGTGCGGTTTCCCAGCCGAGCCAGGCCGGCAGCATCAGGCGGGTCTGGGTCCAGCCGAAGATCCATGGGATCGCCCGCAGGCTTTCGATGCCGCCCGCCCGACGCTTGGCCGGACGGCTGCCCAGGGGCAGGCGCCCCAGTTCCTGCTCGGGGGTGGACTGGCGGAAGTACTCGACGAACTGCGGATTCTCCCGCACCACGGCGCGGTAGGCCTTGACGCCATCGGCCGCCAGTTCGTCCATCAAGTGTCGCCACTGCGGCGTGGGCGGCGGCGGTGGCAGCAGCGTCGCTTCAAGTACGGCGGCGAGATAAAGGTTGAGGTTCTGTTCGGCGATGTCCGGCAGGCCGAATTTGAAACGAATCATTTCGCCTTGCTCGGTGGTGCGGAAACGCCCAGCCACCGAACCCGGTGGCTGGGACAAGATCGCCGCGTGCGCCGGACCGCCACCACGGCCCACGGTGCCGCCGCGACCGTGGAACAACAGCAGTTCGACTTGCTGCTCGCGGCAGATGTCCACCAGCCGCTCCTGGGCCCGATACTGTGCCCAGGCCGCCGCCGTGGTCCCGGCGTCCTTGGCCGAATCGGAATAGCCGATCATCACTTCCTGGGGACCTTGCAGCCGCGAGCGATAACCGGGCAACAGCAACAGCCGCTCGATCACCGGCCCGGCGTTGTCCAGGTCGGCCAGGGTCTCGAACAGCGGCACCACGCGCATCGGCCGCAACACACCGGCGTCCTTCAATAAAAGCTGCACGGCGAGGACATCGGACGCTGCCCCCGCCATGGAGATGACGTAGGAGCCCAGGGACGCCGCTGGCGCCGCGGCCACTTCCCGGCACGTCGCCAACACTTCCGCCGTGTCGGCCGATGGCTTGAAATGGGCCGGCAGCAGCGGACGCCGGTTGCTCAGCTCCGCCAACAAGAAGCTGATGCGTTGCTCCTCGTTCCAATCCTCATAGCGCCCCAGGCCCAGATAGTCAGTTATTTCCGTCATGGCGGCGGTATGGCGCGTCGAGTCCTGGCGCACGTCGAGTCGCACCAGGAACAGGCCGAAGGTCACCGCCCGGCGCAGGCAATCGAGCAGCGGCCCGTCGGCAATCACACCCATGCCGCATTCGTGCAACGAGTGGTAGCACAGCTCCAGGGGATCCAGCAGCTCGCGGTTGTGCTGCAACACCTCGGCGCTTGGCGGCGTGGCGGCGCTCAGGGAGGCGTGAGCCCAGTTGCGGGTGGCACGCAGGCGTTCACGCAGTTGCTTGAGCACGGCGCGATAAGGTTCGGCGCTGTCGCCGGCCTGGGCCCGCAAAGCCTCGTTGGCGTGTTGCATCGACAGCTCGGCGGCCAGTTGATCGATGTCACGCAGGTACAGGTCCGCCGCCATCCACCGTGCCAGCAACAGCACCTCGCGGGTCACAGCGGCGGTGACATTCGGGTTGCCGTCACGATCGCCGCCCATCCACGAGGCAAAACGGATCGGCGCGGCCTCCAGCGGCAGGCGCAAGCCGGTGGCGGCATGCAGGGCCTGGTCGGCCTTGCGCAGGTAATTGGGAATGGCCTGCCACAACGAGTGCTCGATGACCGCGAACCCCCACTTGGCCTCGTCCACCGGGGTCGGCCGGGTGCGGCGGATTTCTTCGGTGTGCCAGGCTTCGGCGATCAAGCGTTGCAGGCGTTCGTGAATCTGCGCGCGCTCGGCGCTGGTCAGGTCGCGGTGATCCTGGGCCGCCAGTTGCGCGGCGATGGCGTCGTATTTCTGGATCAGCGTCCGGCGAGCCACTTCCGTGGGGTGGGCGGTGAGGACCAATTCGATCTCCAACCGCCCCAATTGCCGAGCCAGGGACTCGGCGCCATGGCCCTCGGCCCGCAGCCGGGCGAGCAGCTCGGGCAACACCCGCGCCTCGAAGGGTTCCGGCTGCGATTCTTCGCGGCGGTGGATAAGTTGGTATTGCTCGGCGATGTTGGCCAGGTTGAGAAACTGGTTGAACGCCCGCGCCACCGGCAGCAGTTCGTCCTCGCTCAATTGATTGAGGCTGGCGCTGAGTTCGGCGTCCACGGAGCCGCGTCGATCAGCCTTGGCGCCCTTGCGAATCTGCTCGATCTTGTCGAGAAACGTGTCCCCGTATTGTTCGCGGATGGTGTTGCCCAATAGCTCACCGAGCAGGTGAACGTCCTCGCGCAAGCGTGCATCGATATCGGTCATCAGCATTTCTCCAGCAAAAAAGTCCGGACAGCTCTTGGATGAGAGAGTGCCGATGCCCACCGTTTCTGACAAGCGACGAAGGGACTTTAAACCTTGCGCAACAAAGCTAGTCTCATGAGTAAGCCACACCACGGCTTGTCACTCACCGCGCCTGCCACGAGCAGGCTTATTGAGGTCACCATGAAAATTCGCGAGCTTGCCCAGCATTGGGAAGAAAACGCCAAGGGCCGTCTGACCCAGACCGGCTACACGATTCATCTGGACGTGGAAGCCGCCGCCCGGCTGGCAGCGATCTGCGACATGTACCCCAAGCGCCAACCCGAGGAGCTGCTCGGCGAGCTGATCGGGGCGGCGCTGGAAGAGCTGGAAGCAAGCTTCCCCTACATCAAGGGTTCGCAAGTCGTCGCCACCGATGAAGAAGGCGACCCACTGTACGAAGACGTGGGCCCGACCCCGCGATTCCTCGCCTTGTCCCGGCGGCATCTGCACGAACTTTCCTCGCAGAACGACAAATCCAAACACTGATTTCTTTCATTCCTGGTTGCGACTTTCCGGCGCGGCGCCTTTTCTGCCCGCGTCGGAATACCGCTGCGCGCCCTGAAAGTTCAGCTTTTGCGCGACTGACCGATCAGTCAGTTATTCTTTTGGCGAATGGCCATCTTCGCTGAACTTTTGAAAAACGCCTCGGGTCACACCGAGTAACCATACTGGAACAGTTGTTTAAATAAACGCGCCTTGGCGCCAGCGCCAAACCAGACGTCACGGTTTCGGTCCCAGCATGGATTTGTCGTTTTTTCAGGAGTTTTCCAATGGAGTTGAAGCCTATGAATACCTGCACTGCCAAACCCTCATCCACCGGCCTGCGCGGCTTGAAGTTGGCTGCCCTGGCGATCGGTAGCAGCTTCATTCTCGCCGGTTGCGCCGGTAACCCACCTTCGGAGCAGTACGCGGTGACCCAATCGGCGGTCAACAGTGCCGTCAGCGCCGGCGGCACCGAATTCGCGGCTGTGGAAATGAAATCGGCCCAGGACAAGCTCAAGCAGGCGGAAATCGCCATGCATGACAAGAAATACGACGAAGCCAAGCGTCTGGCCGAACAGGCCGAGTGGGACGCCCGCGTCGCCGAGCGCAAGGCTCAGGCCGCCAAGGCCGAACAAGCGCTCAAGGATTCTCAGAAAGGGGTTCAGGAACTGCGTCAGGAAGGCATGAACAAGGTTCAGTAAACCGTTCACGCCACGACGTACTTCTCATTGATAAAAGGACGACAGACTATGATGCACAAACACTTGATGATGCCCGCCCTGCTCGCTGCCTGCGTAGCCCTGGCCGCTTGCTCCCACGACCCGAACGCGAACCTGGAACAGGCACGAACCAACTACAACGGCCTGCAGGCCGACCCGGCGGCGACTAAAGTGGCCGCCCTGGAAACCAAGGACGCCGCCGACTTCCTGGCCAAGGCCGACAAGGCCTACATGGACAAGGAAGACGAAGCCAAGGTCGACCAGTTGGCCTACCTGACCAACCAGCGCGTCGAAGTGGCCAAGCAGACCATCGCCCTGCGCAACGCCGAAGCCGAGCTGAAAAACGCCGGTGACGAACGTGCGCGTGCCCTGCTCGATGCGCGCAACGCGCAGATCAAGCAACTGCAGGACAGCCTGAACGCCAAGCAGACCGAACGCGGTACGCTGGTGACCTTCGGCGACGTGCTGTTCGCCACCAACAAGTCCGACCTGCGCGCCAGCGGCATGACGAATGTGAGCAAACTGGCGCAGTTCCTCCAGGAAAACCCGGACCGCAAGGTGATCATCGAAGGCTACACCGACAGCACCGGTTCGGATTCCTACAACCAGTCGCTCTCCGAACGCCGCGCCAGCTCGGTGCGCACCGCCCTGGTGAAAATGGGCGTGGACCCGGCGCGCATCGTGATCCAAGGCTACGGCAAGGAATTCCCGGTGGCTGACAACACCAGCGTCTCGGGCCGTGCCATGAACCGTCGCGTGGAAGTGACTATCTCCAACGACAACCAGCCAGTGGCTCCGCGCTCGACCATGAGCGCCAACTGATCGGCTGAGAGCAATGAAAAAGCCCCGCCTGACTTCAATCAGGCGGGGCTTTTTCATGGCCAATTATGTTTGGCTGTACACATTCCCTGTGGGAGCGAGCTTGCTCGCGATGGCGGAGTGTCAGGCACTATTTATGCTGCTGAACCACCGCTATCGCGAGCAAGCTCGCTCCCACAGGAGTCTCGCTTATGGCTGCAGTTTCTGCGGCGTCTCCTGGCCCATGCAGCGCACCGCGCGTTTCTTCTCGTTGATCAGCACGCCGGTCAGGCCTTTCTGCTCGGTGTCGAACAACACCAGCACACCATCGACGCATTGGGCGACCTGGGGGGCCGGTTCCAGGGACACCTTGTAGTCCTCGCCGGGCACGGTCTTGAGCATGGTGAACTGGTTGAGCAGCAACGCGTCCTCGGGCTTGGCGAAGTGCAGGTAGCCGTAGTACCACAGCGTCGCAACGGTGCCGAGGATGCTGCAGATACCGGTAATGATCAGGGGGATGGCGTTACGTTCTTCGCTCATTGCGGGCTCTCAGGTGATTCAACGGGTGATTTCGGGTAATTCGGGACCTCGCCCAGGCGGCGCAGGCCGTCGAAGTGCTGGGGGTCGTCGAGGTAGCGCAACATCACGGTGCGCCAGGTTGGGTCGGCGAATGTCTGTACATGGCCGCCACGGGTCAACTGCAAGACCCGCGGTGGCGGCGCAGCTTGATACAGGCGGATGCCGTTGGAAAGGGGCACGATGGGGTCGTCCAGGCTGTGGTAGATCAATTTCGGCACGCCATTCAATTGCGCGACGGAACTGATCGCGCTGTCACCGTCCGGCACCAGCCAGGACAATGGCACCTGGAACGGCCAGGTCAGCCAGGACGTACTCAAGGCAAACCGGCCGACGTCGCGGTAACTGGCAGGCACACCATCGAGCACCAGGGCCTTGAGCTGCCGTTGGCGCTGCGGGTGCTCGACCAGGTAATGCACCGCCAGCGCGCCGCCCAGGCTCTGGCCGAGCAGCACCAGCGGCCTGCCCTGCACCTCGGGCGCCTGGTCGAGCCATTGGAACGCAGCGTCAATGTCCTGGTAAATCGCCGGCAGGCTCGGCTCGCCTTCGGACAGGCCATAACCCCGATAGTCGACCATCAACACCTGGTAACCCTGCTCCGGCAACCACCAGCTCCCCCCCAGGTGCCACGCCAGGTTGCCGCCGTTGCCGTGCAAATGCAGGACCGTGCCCTTGACCTGCACACCCGGTTTGACGGGCAGCCACCAGCCGTGGAGCTTGAGACCGTCGGCGGTGGTCAGGGTAACGTCGCGGTACTCGAGCCTGGCCCGCTCCGGGGTGAATGGCAGGCCGTGCTCGGGGTAGAACAGCAGGGAACTGCAACCGCTCAGGGCCAGCAACAGGCAAACGATGCCGAGGGTTCGCATCCGGTGAAGCCTCGCAAGTCAGAAGTAAACGCAGTCCCCCTGTGGGAGCGAGCTTGCTCGCGATAGCGACGGGTCAGTCACAGCCGTACTGACTGTGCTGACGCTATCGCGAGCAAGCTCGCTCCCACAGGGATTGGTGGTGTGGTTAGAGAATATTGGAATAATCCGCTTCGATCCGGTCCAGGCTCAAGTGGTTCAGGAAGTTGGAGAAACACATCCAGGCCGACAGGGCGTTCATGTCGCGGAACTGCTCGGGCAGGTACTTGGGTGGTACGACCAGGCCTTCGTCCACCAGTTGCCGCAACGTGCGCATGTCCTCGAGGGTGGTCTTGCCGCAGAACAGCAGCGGCACCTGTTCCAGCTTGCCCTTGCGCACGGCCAACTGAATGTAGTTGTAAACCATGATGAAGCCCTTGAGGTAGGACAAGTCTTTGGTGAATGGCAGACCCGTCGGCACCGACCCACGGAAAACGCGACTGGCGTTGCCGTAGCTTTCGGCCATTTCAAAACCCTGCTCTCGGAAGAACTCGAAGATCTGCAGGAAGTCCGCGCCCTCTTCCACCATATGAATGGCCCGGGTGCGGTTGGTCAGTTTGCGCAGGCGGCTCGGGTAGGAGGCGAAGGTGATGATTTCCATCAGGATCGCCAGGCCTTCCTGGGTCACCGTGGACGAGGGCGGGCCCTTGGACAGGAAGGTACAGATCGGCTGGTTGAGGCCGTTGAGGGTGGTGCCGACGTGCACCAGGCCTTCGTGGACTTCCAGCGCACGTACGTCACGCTCGTTGAACATCGCATCGGTGCGGATCTTGATGTAGTCCGCGCCCGCCGCCGCATCGGCCACGATGCCATCGGACTCGAATACCCGGATGGTTTCCTCGGCTTCGCCAAACACCCGGTTGAGGCGGTGTTGCAGCAGGCTGACGGCTTCCTTGGCGACCAGCGTCTTGGGCTCGTCCTTGAGGTCGCCACGGCCATCGATGTTGTTCAGGTAATCGGAGAGCATCAGGCCCAAGTCGGCCAGGGTCGGGTCGCCGGCGTGGAAGGCATCGGAGGCGGCGCCATAGAGTTCCTGGGAGATCAGCCCGAAATCCTCGGTGCCACGCGCCTCGAGCATGCGCACCACCATGCGGTATTCCTTGCACATGCGGCGCATGATCTGGCCAACCGGGTTGAACTGCCCAAGCTGACGGGTGATGTCACGCTCGATGTTCTGGAACTCCAGCTTCACCTTGCTCGAATCGAAAGACAGCGGCCGGTTGAGGTAATAGTCGCGATCCACCGCGGGCATTTCCTTGCCCTTGGCCTTGAGAAACCCCTTGCGGATGCTCTCGTCCCACTTCACCGCGTCGAGGATGCGAATCGGCGTTTGCGCCAGCACAATGCGATCGGACAAGGTGCGTATCGTCTGCTGGTAATCGTCCACCCGGAACTCCTGTGAAAAAACGTCCGCTTGTTGCTGTTATTGGGATTTGACCGGCCGCTGGTAACGCACGGCCTCCGAAAACACATCGGAATTGGCCGGGTCGTCGAGGTAACTGAAAACCTTGTTCATGTCGCTGTCCACCAGCACGCCATCGCCTTCCTCGCTCTGGTTCGGCTGGCCGCTGAGGCGGTTCTGGGCGATGGCCTGGTTGATCTGCTCCAGGTCCAGGTTGTAGACCACCAGCTCTTGCTTGTCGGTCAACTCGAAACCGGCGATCAAATAATGGCCGCCAAACCGCGCCGGCACCTTGGCCGACACATACCAGCGGCTGCCATGGCGGGAAACAGTCAGCGGGATGGCTTCGCGCTCATGGGGCTTGGCCCTGAAGTAGCTGATGGCCTGGTAGCGGTGCTTGCCGACCTTCGTCAGCTCCAGGTTCAACGGTTCGCCCCAGGCATTGGTGCTGGTCCAGTGACCGAGCAGGCCCTTGGGTGCGGCTTCGCTGTCAGGCAACGGCGTCTTGAACGACACCAGGCAGCCACTGAGCAGCAGCAACGACACGGCCAGTACAACGGCACGCCAGGCTTTCATTTGAACTCCCTATGGCACAGGTCGCCTTGCCTTTGTGGCGAGGGAGCTTGCTCCCTCGCCACAAGGGCTGTGGTGAACCCATCGGGGTTACACCGACGCCAGTACCAGGTGCATGTAGCGGGTCAGGATGCCGAGCATATCTTCATCGGCTACCGGCTCGGCGCCATTGAGCAAGCCCTGATATTCCATCCGTCCGATAATCGCCGTCAACACTTTGGCATCCTGTTGCGGCTCGCGGGAGCCCAATACCTGGAAAAACTGACAAGTGCCGTGCAGCAAAATCTGCTGGTGGGAACGCACCAACACCGCCAGGCGCGGGTTGAGCAACGCTTCCTGGCGAAAGGCCTGTTCGGCCATCAGGTACTCGCGGCGACTGTCCAATTGGTGTTGCACGTAGTCGGCGGTCATCCGGGCAATGTCGTCCGCCAGTTGCGAGCGCGATTGGGCGCTGCCATCACCATAAGCGACCATTTCCCGCAACAGGCCTTCGTTGTTGGTCCACAGCTTGGCCATGAACGCCGCGCTGCGTTCCACATACTGGGCGAAGGTATCGGTGAGCAAGTCATCGATGTCCTTGAAATAATACGTGGTGGCCGACAGCGGCACGCCGGCTTCGGCGGCCACGGCGCGGTGACGCACGGCGCGCACGCCATCGCGCACCACAATGCGCATGGCCGCGTCGAGAATCTCCTGGCGACGCTGCTCACTGCCCTGTCGGCTGGCCTTGCGGCCCTGGTACTGAACACTTTCAGCGACAGCCGTGGCGACGCCCGCTGCACCTTCTGAAGCCATTGCACGATTCACGACAGGTCTTTCCTCGCTTGTTCAAAAGTAACCAATTGATACGTTTGTACCAGACAGGCAATAAAAAGCCGCCCTTCCAGGCGGCTTTTTAGTTGAAACACTTACGCTTGAGGCCGCATGTGCGGGAAGAGAATCACGTCCCGGATCGACGGTGAGTTGGTCAACAACATCACCAGGCGATCGATGCCGATGCCTTCGCCAGCGGTCGGCGGCATGCCGTACTCCAAGGCACGCACGAAGTCGGCATCGTAGTGCATGGCTTCGTCGTCGCCGGCGTCCTTGTCAGCCACCTGGGCCATGAAACGCTCGGCCTGGTCTTCCGCATCGTTGAGCTCGGAATAGGCGTTGGCGATTTCACGGCCACCGATGAACAGCTCGAAACGGTCGGTCACGCTTGGGTTCTCGTCGTTGCGACGGGCCAGCGGCGACACTTCGAACGGGTACTGGGTGATGAAGTGCGGCTGTTCCAGCTTGTGCTCGACCAGCTCTTCGAAAATCATCACTTGCAGCTTGCCCAGGCCTTCGAAGCCGAGCACCTTGGCGCCGGCCTTCTTGGCGATGGCGCGGGCCTTCTCGATGTCGTTCAGGTCATCGGCCGTCAGTTCAGGGTTGTACTTGAGGATCGAGTCGAACACCGACAGGCGCACGAACGGCTCGCCGAAGTGGAACACCTTGTCGCCGTACGGCACATCGGTTGTCCCGAGAACAAGCTGGGCCAGCTCGCGGAACAGTTCCTCGGTCAGGTCCATGTTGTCTTCGTAGTCGGCGTAGGCCTGGTAGAACTCGAGCATGGTGAACTCGGGGTTGTGCCGGGTCGAAACGCCTTCGTTACGGAAGTTGCGGTTGATCTCGAAGACTTTTTCGAAGCCACCCACAACCAGGCGCTTGAGGTACAGCTCCGGCGCAATGCGCAAGAACATTTCCATGTCCAGGGCGTTGTGGTGGGTTTCGAACGGCTTGGCCGCGGCGCCGCCAGGGATGGTCTGCAGCATCGGCGTCTCGACTTCCAGGAAGTCACGCTTCATCAGGAAGCTGCGGATGTGGGCGATGACTTGCGAGCGCACGCGGAACGTCTGGCGCACGTCTTCGTTGACGATCAGGTCGACGTAGCGCTGGCGATAGCGCTGCTCGGTGTCGGTCAGGCCGTGGTGCTTGTCCGGCAGCGGGCGCAGGGACTTGGTCAGCAGGCGCACGCTGGTCATCTCGACGTACAGGTCGCCCTTGCCGGAACGGGCCAGCGTGCCTTCGGCGGCAATGATGTCGCCCAGGTCCCAGGTCTTGACGGCGGCCAGGGTTTCTTCCGGCAGGGTCTTGCGGTTGACATAAACCTGGATACGCCCGGTCATGTCCTGGATCACCATGAACGAACCACGATCGAGCATGATACGACCGGCCACCTTGACTGGAATCGCCGCCTCGGCCAGCTCTTCCTTGGTCTTGTCCGCATACTGCTTCTGCAAGACGTCGCAGTAGGCATCGCGGCGGAAGTCGTTGGGGAAGGCCTGGCCCTTGGCGCGCTCGGCAGCAAGCTTTTCCTTGCGCAGGGCGATCAGGGAGTTTTCTTCCTGTTGCAGGGCTTGCGGGTCGAGTTCTAGGTCGCTCATGTCTTTAAGGATTCCATCACAGGTTCGTTGCCCCCGGCCCGGGCCGGAGTTTGCGAACGGGCCGCGCTCCCTGGTGGAAGCGTGCCCGCCCGCCGCATGGGTGTCGCGTTACAGCCCTTGTTTGAGGCTGGCGATCAGGTATTCATCGATATCGCCATCGAGCACCTTGTCGCAATCGCTGCGTTCGATGCTGGTGCGCAGATCCTTGATCCGCGAGGCATCGAGCACGTACGAACGGATCTGGTGACCCCAGCCGATGTCCGACTTGGTGTCTTCCAGCGCCTGGGACGCCGCGTTGCGCTTCTGCACTTCCTGCTCGTACAGGCGAGCCCGGAGCATCTTCATCGCGGTGTCTTTGTTGGCGTGCTGGGAGCGCTCGTTCTGACAGCTGACCACGGTGTTGGTCGGTACGTGGGTAATCCGTACCGCCGAGTCGGTGGTGTTGACGTGCTGGCCACCGGCCCCGGAGGAACGGTAGGTGTCGATGCGCAGGTCCGCCGGGTTGATCTCGATCTCGATGTTGTCATCGATTTCCGGCGAAACGAATACGGCCGAGAACGAGGTGTGGCGGCGGTTGCCGGAGTCGAACGGGCTCTTGCGCACCAGGCGGTGCACGCCGATCTCGGTCCGCAGCCAGCCAAAGGCGTATTCGCCCTTGATGTGCACGGTGGCGCCCTTGATCCCGGCGACTTCACCGGCCGACAGTTCCATGATGGTGGCGTCGAAACCGCGTTTGTCGGCCCAGCGCAGGTACATGCGCAGCAGGATGTTGGCCCAGTCCTGGGCCTCGGTGCCGCCGGAACCGGCCTGGATGTCCAGGTAGGCGTTGTTCATGTCCATCTCGCCGCTGAACATGCGACGGAATTCCAGCTTGGCAAGGTTCTCGTCCAGGCGTGTCAGCTCGGCGACGACATCGCCGACCGCGCCTTCATCGTTCTCTTCGACAGCCATGTCCAGCAGGTCGCGGCAATCGGCCAGGCCGCTGGACAACTCATCCAGGGTCTCGACGATCTGTGCCAGCGCAGAACGCTCGCGGCCCAGCTCCTGGGCGTACGAAGGGTTGTTCCAGACGTTCGGATCTTCAAGCTCGCGATTGACTTCGGTCAGACGCTCATGCTTTTGATCGTAGTCAAAGATACCCCCGAATAGTTTCGGAGCGCTCGGACAGGTCCTTGATGGTGTTCAGGATCGGGTTGATTTCCATGGCGGGCAGCACTCGTTGGCGAACTTTTGAAAGCCGGCGAGTATAACGTAATCAAGCGCCAGCGGCAGCCCGCCTGGCGGCTTTAGGAACACCAATTCCCTGTATGCCAGCTCGCGCTGGCCCTGTAGGAGCTGGCGAAGCCTGCGATCTTTTGATCTTGATCTTTCGCTCAGGGCTCAATCGGCAGTGGAAAGATCGCAGCCTCGTTGCACTCGACAGCTCCTACACGGCTCCTACACAGCTCCTACAGGCGCAGCCCAGCGGGAGCAAGCTCCCTCGCCACAAAAGCAAGGTCGACAGCAAGAGGCCTATTCAACCCCCACCCGATTACGCCCATTGTGCTTGGCCATGTACAACCCCTTGTCCGCTGCCGAGATCAGTTGCCGGCTGTCGCTACCCTGCTGGGGAGTGAAGGTCGAGACGCCGATGCTGACGGTCAGGTTTTCGCCGCCGTCGGGCGTGGTATGGGGGATTTTCAGGGCGACGACGCCCTGGCGCAGTTTCTCGGCCATCAGCCGGGCGCCGCCCGGCGAGGTGCCGGGCAGGACCAGGGCGAACTCCTCGCCGCCGTAGCGGGCCGGCAAGTCGGATGGACGGCTGCACGCCTCGCGGATCGCCGTGGCGACCTTGCGCAGCGCTTCGTCGCCTTCCAAGTGGCCGAAGTTGTCGTTGTAGGCCTTGAAGTAGTCCACATCGATCATCAGCAGCGACAGTTGGCTCTGGTCGCGCATCGCCCTGCGCCATTCCAGCTCCAGGTATTCGTCGAAGTGCCGGCGATTGGACAGGCCGGTCAGGCCGTCGGAGTTCATCAAGCGTTGCAGCACCAGGTTGGTGTCGAGCAGTTGCTGCTGGCTGACCCGCAGTGCCCGATAAGCCGCGTCGCGCTGCAACAGCATCATGTAGGAACGCGAGTGATAGCGAATGCGCGCCACCAGTTCGATGTTGTCCGGCAACTTGACCAGGTAGTCGTTGGCCCCGGCGGCGAACGCCGCGCTCTTGACCAGCGGGTCCTCCTTGGTGGACAGGACGATGATCGGGATATCGCGGGTGGCCGGATGGTTACGGTACTCGCGCACCAGGCTCAGGCCATCCAGGCCGGGCATCACCAGGTCTTGGAGAATCACCGTCGGCTTGATGCGCACCGCCTGGGCGATAGCCTGGTGGGGATCGGAGCAGAAGTGGAAGTCGATGTTGTCTTCATTCGACAGCCCGCGCCGCACCGCCTCGCCGATCATCGCCTGGTCGTCGATGAGCAAGACCATGGCGGCGTTTTCATCGCGCTTGAAATCGTCGAGCTGCAGATCATTCATGGTGGCTTACCTGAGTACGGCCTGGGGCAACGCTGGCAGGGTTGTTCATGGGGTAAAAAGCTCCAACAGCCGTGGCGCGATAGCGTCCAGGGCGAGAATATGGGCGGCGGCGTCGATGGCGGCCGCCGCTTTGGGCATCCCGTACACCGCACTGCTGCGCTGGTCTTGGGCGATGGTCACATAGCCCTGCTGGCGCATGAGTTTAAGCCCTTGTGCACCGTCGCGGCCCATGCCGGTGAGCAATACGCCCACCGCGTCGCCGCTCCAGTACTGGGCGACACTTTCAAAAAACACGTCGATGGAGGGCCGGTAGATCTCGTTCACCGGCTCGGCGGTGTAGGCCAGGGTGCCGTCCTTCAACAAACGCAGATGATGGTTGGTCCCGGCCAGCAACACCGTGCCGCTCTGCGGCGTCTCGCCGTGCCGGGCCAGGCGCACCGTGTGGCCCGAGACACTGGCCAGCCACTCGGCCATGCCCGCGGCGAACACCTCGTCCACATGCTGGACCAGCACGATGGCCGGGGCAAAGTTACGCGGCAGCGCCTTGAGCAGCACCTCCAGCGCCGCCGGTCCGCCCGCCGACGACCCGATGGCCACCAGGCTCTTGCGCGACACTGCCGCACGCTGCGCCGTCGGCACCGGTCGTTCACGCTTGTTGCGCTCACCGATCAGCCAGCCGATGTTGGTGATCTTGCGCAGCAACGGCGCCGCCGCATCTGCCGGGTTACCGACGCCCAAGGCCGGGGTATCGACCACGTCCAGCGCGCCATGGCCCATGGCCTCGAACACCCGATGGACGTTCTGCTGGCTGTCCCCGGTGACGATCACGATCGCGCAGGGGCTATCAGCCATGATCCGCCGTGTGGCCTCCACGCCGTCCATGACGGGCATGAGCAGGTCCATGAGGATCAGGTCCGGGGTGTATTCGGCGCAACGCTGCACCGCCTCGGCACCGTTGGCGGCCACCCAGACCAGTTGATGCGCCGGCTCGAACGCCAGGGCACGGCGCAGCGCCTCGACCGCAAGGGGCATGTCATTGACGATGGCGATCTTCAAGCGCGCGCCCCTCCGATCAATTCGACCACGGCGTCGAGCAAGGCGTCGTCGTGGAAACTCGCCTTGGCCAAATAATAGTCGGCGCCAGCGTCGAGGCCACGGCGGCGATCCTCCTCGCGGTCCTTGTAGGACACCACCATGACCGGCAGCGATTGCAAGCGGTTGTCACGCCGCAACAGCGATACCAGCTCAATGCCGTCCATGCGCGGCATGTCGATGTCGGTGATCAGCAGGTCGAAATTCTCCGAGCGCAGGGCGTTCCAGCCGTCCATCCCGTCCACGGCTACCGCCACGTCGTAGCCGCGATTGAGCAACAACTTGCGTTGCAGCTCGCGCACGGTCAGGGAATCGTCCACCACCAGGATCCGCTTGCGCGGGGCCTGGGCCTGGTTCTGCCGGGCGATGCGCTCCAGGCGCCCGGTATCGAGCAACTTGTCCACCGAACGCAGCAGGTCTTCGACATCGACAATCAACACCACCGAGCCATCGTCGAGCAAGGCCCCGGCGGAAATGTCCTGGACCTTGCCCAGGCGTTCGTCCAAGGGCAGGACCACCAGGGTCCGCTCGCCGATGAAGCGCTCCACCGCCACGCCGTAGATCGTCTCGCGCTCGCGGATCACCACGACCTTGAGGGTCTGGCTGCTGCCTTGCGGCGCCGGGCGATTGAGCAATTGGCTGGCAGCCACCAGCCCGATATGCCGGCCTTCGTGCCAGAAATGCTGGCGGCCTTCGACCTGGACGATGTCTTCCGGCGCCAGGTCGCACATGCGTTCGATGTGGGCCAGGGGAAAGGCGTAGGCTTCATCGCCGACTTCCACCACCAGGCTGCGCACCACCGACAGCGTCAGCGGCACCTCAAGATGGAAACGACTGCCCGCGCCCGCCGTCTGCTCCAGCACCACCGCCCCGCGCAACTGCCGGACCATGTGCTGGACGGCGTCCAGGCCGACACCGCGCCCGGACACTTCAGTGACCTTGTCGCGCAGGCTGAAGCCGGGCAGGAACAGGAAGGTCAGCAGCTCTTCTTCGCTCAGGCTGGCGGCGGTTTGCTCAGGGGAAAGGCCGCGTTCGACGATGCTGCGGCGCACCCGCTCCAGGTCCACCCCGGCGCCATCGTCTGCCAGCTCCAACACCAGCAGGCCAGCCTGATGGGAAGCCCGCAGGCGGATCAGGCCTTCGGCGGGCTTGCCGGCCAGTATGCGTTGCTCCGGGGATTCGATGCCATGGTCCACGGCGTTGCGCAACAGGTGGGTCAGCGGCGCTTCAAGCTGTTCCAGCACATCGCGGTCGACCTGGGTTTTCTCGCCTTCAATCTCCAGGCGCACCTGTTTGCCCAGGCTGCGACCCAGGTCACGGACCATGCGTGCCTGGCCCGAAAGCACATCGGCGAATGGTCGCATGCGACAGGCCAGCGCCGTGTCGTACAGCACCTGCGCCCGCTGGCTGGCCTGCCAGGCGAATTCATCCAACTCGGCGGTTTTCTGCGCCAGCAATTGCTGGGTTTCGGCAAGCAAACGGCGAGCATCGCCAAGGGCTTCCTGGGCTTGCAGGCTCAGGGCATGGTCCTTGAGGTGCACGTTCAGTTCTTCAAGGGCGCGCAGGCCGGTGCTTTGCTGGCGCTTGAGGCGTTGCAACGTCGCCAGCCAAGGCTTTAGGCGCTGGGTCTCCACCAGGGATTTGCTCGACAGATCGAGCAAGCTGTTGAGGCGTTCGGCCGTGACCCGCAAGACCCGCTCGCCGCCTTCGGTGACCCGTTTGCGCTTGGCGGCCGGCTCCGCTGCCGGGGGCGGTTGCACGTCCGGCAGCTCGACGCGTAGCGGTTCGACCGGCTTTTCGATGTTCGGTAAGGCCGCTGCCGGGGCCTGTGGCGCGTTGGGATCAAGCAACCGCCTCATCATCGCCACATAGGCGTCGATGTCCGGGGCGCCGACGCTGTTGCCTGGGGTGGCGATGCGCGTCAGCAGGTCGGTGCCTTGCAGCAAGGCATCGATGTGTTCAGCGCCCAACACCAGGCGCCGCTCCTGGGCGCTGGCCAGGCAATCTTCCATCACATGGGCCACGCTGACCCCGGCGTCCACCCCGACAATGCGCGCCGCGCCCTTGAGCGAATGCGCCGCGCGCATGCACGACTCCAGGTAATCGGCCTGGGTCGGATCATGCTCCAGGGCCAGCAGACCAGCGCTCAGCACTTGGACCTGGGCTTCGGCTTCCAGGCTGAACAGCTCCAGCAACGAGGCGTCGCGCATCTGATCTGGGGTCATGACAGGCTCCGAGCCACGGCGGACAGCAGCTGTTCTTCATCCAGCCAGCGCAGGCTGCGGCCCTTGAAGGGCAGCACGCCACGGGTGTATTTGCCCGTCGATTGCGAAGCGCTCGCCAGGATGCGTTCATCGATGGCATGGATGCCGTCCACCTCATCCACCGGCACCACCACCGGCCCGCCCTTGGCCGCGACAATCAACATGCGCGGCATCACCCGTGCGCCGGAAACCACCGCCGCGCCGGGCTCCAGGTCCAACAGTTCCACCAGCGACAGGCAGGCCACCAGCGCCCCGCGCACATTCGCCACGCCCAACAAGGCCCGTGAGCGCTGGTGGGGCAAGGAATGGATCGGCTGCAACGGCGCCACTTCCACCAGGCTGCGCGTCGTCAGGCCCAGCCATTCCTCGCCGAGGCGGAACATCAGCAGCGAGCGCGTGACCACATCGGTGTCCGCGGGGGCCAGGGACAGATCCCGCTGGTCCTGCGGCAAGGCATAACGGTCGAGCAGCCGGGTGGCGGCCGCCGAATACACCGAGCAATTGCGGCAGTGGATATGCTCGACCAACAACGGACAGGATTTGTCGCCATGCACCCCGATGCGATTCCAGCAGTCGTCGATAGCCTGGGCATCGTCATGGGTGACGGTGTAAGAAGCCGAACCGCTCATCGTTTGTGCTCACTGTCTGCCGCGCGCCCGCTACGGGCGGCGCGTTCCTGCAATCGACGGGCTCCGGCCGCGTCTCCCTGGGAAGCCAGCAGCGCCGCCAGATGCACCAGGGCCTCGGCGTGTTGCGGTTCAAGATAAAGCGCCTTGCGATAAAAACCCTGGGCTTCAAGGGCGCCGCCAGCCATGTCGCTGAGCAGGCCCAACCAATAGAACACCTGGGCGTTTGGCGCGTGGCTGCGCAAATAGGCTTCGCAAGTCACGCGGGCCTCGGCGCTTTTGCCAGCGTTGGCCAGCGCGGCGATATTGGCCAGCAAGGTCGCGGCATCGCTGCTTTTGGGCTCGACAATCGGCGTCACGCTCGCCGCAAACGGCCGCGGCCGAATCACCGGCGGGACAACGCGGGGCGGTGGCTGACGAACCGGCAGCGGGGTCGGCATCAAGGCCGGCAACGGTTGCGGCTCGGGTGCCCCCTGGCGGCTGAAGGCGAACGATTGGGCAATCCCGATCGAGCGCATGCCCAGTCGGCCCAGCAAGCTGCCCTCGGCGGGGCCGATAAACAGCACACCGTCCTGATGGGTCAGGCGCTTGAGCACCTCGAACACCTGCTGCTGGGTCGGCTGGTCGAAATAGATCAGCAGGTTGCGACAGAACACAAAGTCGTAAGGCGCCTCGTTCACCAGCAAGGCCGGATCCAGCAGGTTGCCCACTTGCAGACGCACCTGTTCGCGCACCCGCTCGCTAAGACGGTAGCCCTCGTCTTCAGCATCGAAGTGCCGCTCACGAAAACCCAGCTCCGCGCCACGGAAGGAATTCCTGCCGTAACGCGCTTCCTTGGCCCTTGCCACCGACAGCGGGCTGACGTCCAGGCCGTCCACCTTGAACTGATGCGGTCCCAGGCCTGTGTCGAGCAAGGCCATGGCAATCGAATAAGGCTCTTCGCCGGTGGAACACGGCAAGCTGAGGATGCGCAGCGCGCGCAGGTGCTTGATCTCGGCCAGGCGCTTGACGGCCAGCCTGGCGAGGGTCGCGAAGGATTCGGGGTAGCGGAAGAACCAGGTCTCCGGGACGATCACCGCTTCAATCAGCGCCTGCTGCTCCTGGGCCGAATGCTGCAGGTCCTGCCAATATTCATCGGCGGTTCGCCCGGGCACGGCACCGATGCGCTGGCGCACGGCCCGCTCAATGATCGCGCTGCCGACGGAGGTCACATCCAGGCCGATGCGCTGCTTGAGGAAATCGAAAAAACGCTGGTCGTTGCTCATGGCGTTGCCTCGAGGTCGTCGAGGTTCAGCGGCGGCGCAGGGAACAGCAGCGCCCGAACGGATTCATCGAGCAGGTCATTGACCCGTACCCATTGCAGCAACCCTTGGGCATCTTCGCGAACCGGGCCGAGGTACGGCGCCTGCCGGTTGTCCAGGCCATAGGGTTTGAAATCGGCCGGGTCGCAGCGCACGGTGTCGGTCGCCTGTTCCAGGATCAAGCCCAGCACCTGTCCCGCTTGTTGCGCGTCGTCCTGATAGCGCACCAGCACCAGTCGCGTACTGGTCCGGGCCTTGGCGTTCTGGCCAAAGGTCAGGGCGCACAGGTCGATCACTGGCACCACCGTGCCACGCCAGGCAAACACCCCCGCCACCCAGGACGGCGCCCGGGCGATCGGCTTGAGAGGCAGGCGCGGCAGCACTTCCACCACATCGATGGCCTGCAAGGCGTAACGTTCGTGGCCGATGCAGAACACCAGGAACAACGCCTGGCGGCCCGTCGGGGCGGCACTACGCCGGGTCTCGAGTTCGCCCATCAGACTTTGAAACGCGAGACGCCGCTGCGCAGCCCTACGGCTACCTGGCTCAGCTCGTCGATGGCGGAACTGGCCTGGCGCAGGGACTCGACGGTCTGGCTGCTGGCATCGCCCAGTTGCACCAGGGCGTGGTTGATCTGCTCGGCACCGGTGGCCTGGGCCTGCATGCCTTCGTTGACCATCAACACCCGCGGCGCCAGGGCCTGGACCTGATGGATGATCTGCGACAGTTGCTCACCCACCTGCTGCACTTCGGCCATGCCCCGGCGCACTTCTTCGGAAAACTTGTCCATGCCCATCACCCCGGCCGACACCGCGGACTGGATCTCGCGCACCATCTGCTCGATGTCATAGGTCGCCACGGCGGTCTGGTCAGCCAGGCGTCGTACTTCAGTGGCAACCACGGCAAAACCGCGACCGTACTCGCCGGCCTTTTCGGCCTCGATAGCCGCGTTGAGGGACAACAGGTTGGTCTGGTCGGCCACTTTGACGATGGTCACCACCACTTGGTTGATATTGCCGGCCTTCTCGTTGAGGATCGCCAGCTTGGCGTTCACCAGGTCGGCGGCGCCCATCACCGAATGCATGGTTTCCTCCATGCGCGCCAGGCCTTGCTGGCCGGAGCCGGCGGCCACCGAAGCCTGGTCGGCGGCGCTGGACACTTCGGTCATGGTGCGCACCAGGTCTCGGGAGGTGGCGGCGATTTCCCGGGACGTCGCGCCGATCTCGGTGGTGGTGGCGGCGGTTTCGGTGGCCGTGGCCTGTTGCTGGCGCGAGGTGGCGGCGATCTCGGTCACCGAGGTGGTGACCTGCACGGAGGAGCGTTGGGCCTGGGACACCAGTGAGGTCAGCTCGGCCATCATGTCGTTGAAGCCGGTTTCCACGGCACCGAACTCGTCCTTGCGCGCCAGGTTCAGGCGCCCGCTCAGGTCGCCGCTGCGCATGATCTCAAGGATCTCGACGATGCGGTTCATCGGCCCCATGATGGCCCGCATCAAGAGCAGGCCACAGAGTACGGCGACGATCAGCGCGACCAGGAACGACAGGCCCATGGCGACCTTGGCCGCCGTTACCGCATCGCCGATGGTCTGGGTGGCGTTTTCCGCCAGCTCACGATTGCGCTCGATGATGTGATTCAAATGCCCGCGGCCGCCGATCCATGCGGGCGTCAGCTCTTTGTCCAAGGCCTGCCGCGCCCCTTCGTAGTCCTTGCGCTGGTACAAATCCAGGACCTTGGCCATGGCTAGGTTGAACGCCTGGTGATTGACCTCGAACTCGTCGAAAGAGGCTTGGTCGGCCGGGTTCTGGATCAGCTTTTGGTAGTTCTGCATCTCTTCGCGCAGGTGCTTCTCGAAGCCCTGGTAGCGGGCCTTGTCCTCGGCGGTGATTTCCCGGTTGCCCGAAAGGCCGACGATTTGTTGGGTCAAGACGTAGCCGTCGATCCAGCCACCGCGAATCATGGAGCTGTAATACACCCCTGGCACCGCATCGACCCGGACGTTTTCTTCACTGTCCTGGATCTTCAACAACCGTGAGTACGAGACAACCACCATTAACAGCATGATGGCGATGATCACTGCAAAACTCGCCAGGATGCGTTGGCGCAATGTCCAATTCTTCACGGTAAAACCTCGGGCATTTGAAATGCTGGGGAGTATAGCCGAGGGCGGCACCGGGCCTGTATGGCGGTTTGAGGGGATTTGACCTGTGGGAGCGAGCCTGCTCGCGATAGCGGTGCATCAGTCAAAAACACTGTGACTGCCCGGGCCCCATCGCGAGCAGGCTCGCCCCCACAGGGAAATGGGTTGGACACAAGACCGCCAAACACCACAAAACCACTGTGGGAGTTAGGTTGGGACTGTTCTATACAGTCGCCTGGCGCACCTGTTTCTCCAACTCGACCTTCAGCCCCGGCTCCAGCTTGAGTTGACGCGCCAGCTCATCGAGGTAGGACTTCTCCATGAAGTTTTCCTCGTCCACCAGCATCACGCTGGCGATATACATTTCCGCCGCCATTTCCGGTGTGCTGGCGGCGCGGGCGACGTCGGCGGGGTCCAGGGGCTTGTTGAGTTCGGCGTGCAGCCAGTGTTGCAGTTCCTGGTCGTTGTCGAGCTTGGTGAATTCGCCTTCGATCAACTGCCGCTCGCGCTCGTCCACGTGGCCGTCGGCCTTGGCCGCCGCCACCAACGCCTTGAGGATCGCCTGGCTGTGCTGCTCGACCTGCGCCGGGGGTACACGGTCGAGGGTCTGCGGTTCGGTTTTCGGCGCGGTGCCTTGCTGGGCCTGCCAGTTGCCGTAGGCCTTGTAGGCGATCACGCCCAAGGCCGCGAGACCACCATAGGCCAAGGCCTTGCCGCCGAAGCTGCGGGCTTTCTTGTTGCCCAGCAACAGGCCCATGGCCCCGGCGGCCAGTGCCCCGCCGCCCGCGCCGGAAAGCATCCCGCCCAGGTTGCCGGAGCCGCCGAGCAAACCGCCCAGGCCGCCGGACGATTTGCCCTGGGCGCCGCCAGCCTTGTTCTGCAACATTTCCTGACCGGACTTGAGAAGCTGATCGAGCAATCCACGGGTGTTCATTTGTTGCCTCCACCTATTGGGTCAACTTGAGGCAACCAGCCTAGATCGAAAGTGCCCCGGCGCCTCGGGCGAGATTGCTTCCAGATGTTGCCTGGCTCATTCCAAGACACACTCCCCTTCCCTTCTAAAAAAACGATATACACTCCAGAACATCGATAAAACCGCCCATCGGGTATTCGACCATGATGACCCTGCGTCAGATCCGCCATTTCATCGCCGTGGCCGAAACCGGCTCCATCTCTGCCGCCGCACAAACGGCGTTCATTTCCCAGTCGACCTTGACCCTGGCCATCCAGCAACTGGAGCAGGAAATCGGCGTCAGCCTGTTCAACCGCCACGCCAAGGGCATGACCCTGACCCACCAGGGCCATCAATTCCTGCGCCAGGCCCATTTGATCCTGGCCACCGTCGACAACGCCAAGCGCAGCCTGCAACAGAGCACCGACCAGGTCGCCGGCCAAGTCACCATTGGCGTTACCAGCCTGGTCGCCGGCTATTACCTGGCGGACCTGCTGACCCGTTTCCAGCGCGCCTATCCCAACGTGGAAATCCGGGTGATGGAGGACGAGCGACCCTACATCGAACATTTGCTGGTCAGCGGCGAAATCGACGTCGGGGTGTTGATCCTGTCAAACCTGGAAGACCGCCACGCCTTGCAGACCGAAGTCCTGACGCATTCGCCACACCGCTTGTGGCTGCCGGCGCAGCACCCGCTGCTGGAGCACGACAGCATCAACCTGGCCGACGTGGCCCGCGAGCCGCTGATCCAGCTGAACGTCGATGAAATGGACCGCAACGCCCAACGCCTGTGGCGCGGCGCCGGCCTGCAACCCAGGGTCACCCTGCGCACCGCCTCGACCGAAGCGGTGCGCAGCCTGGTGGCGGCAGGTTTGGGGGTGTCGATCCAGCCGGACATGACCTACCGCCCTTGGTCGCTGGAAGGCGACATCATCGAAGCGCGACCGATTGCCGACCTCAACCAGACCCTCGACGTCGGCCTGGCCTGGCGCCGGGGCACGGCGCGACCGGCGTCGGTCGACCCGTTCCTGGCCGTCGCCCGGGAACAACCCCATGGCGGGCGCAAGCCATCTATTTAATCGAATGCAGCCTTGAGTATTTCGAATTTGTCGGCCTCGGATCTGAGCACTAATCTGACTGCACGCCTCTTTCCTGTGGGAGCGAGCTTGCTCGCGATAGCGGTGGGTCAGGCAACATAGATTCGACTGACACACCGCTATCG
>NZ_CAKKMI010000068.1:0-34038 GCF_918698105.1 Pseudomonas brassicacearum
TCCCACAGGTGGCATGACACCAGCCTGTGGGAGCAAGGCTTGCCCGCGATGACAGTGTGTCAGTCGACATCAATGCCGGCTGAACCACCGCTATCGCGAGCAAGCTCGCTCCCACAGGGGTTGGGTTACAGGCTCAGGCTGCGGTTCGAAGCCTTGAGAAACTCCTGCTTCAACTCGGCAAAGCTGTGCACCGCCGGGAACTGCGGAAACTCACGGATCACATTTTCAGGCGCATGGAACAGAATCCCGGCGTCGGCTTCACCCAGCATCGTGGTGTCGTTGTAGGAATCTCCCGCGGCAATCACCCGGTAGTACAGGCTCTTGAAGGACAGGACCGACTGGCGCTTGGGATCTTTCTGACGCAACTGGTAACCGGTCACCCGCCCGCTGTCATCGGTAATCAAGCGATGGCAGAGTAATGTCGGGAAGCCCAATTGGCGCATCAACGGCTGGGAAAATTCGTAGAACGTGTCGGACAGAATCACCACCTGGAAGCGCTCGCGCAGCCAGTCGACAAATTCGATGGCGCCGTCCAGCGGCTTGAGGGTGGCGATGACTTCCTGGATGTCCGAAAGCTTGAGGCCGTGCTCATCGAGGATGCGCAACCGTTGCTTCATCAGCACGTCGTAGTCGGGAATGTCCCGAGTGGTTGCCCTGAGGGCGTCAATCCCGGTTTTTTCAGCGAAGGCGATCCAGATCTCCGGGACCAGTACACCTTCCAGGTCGAGACAGGCAATTTCCACAAGACACTCCCATTTTTTCTGATGTTTATCGGTTGAGCGAACAAAAGGCTTGCCGACTCTAGCCATTCGTCGAGGCCTGCGCAACGCACAGGAACGCGCCAGCCCCGACAGCTTTTGTTACCATCAGCCCCATATAGAGCGCCCAGCGCCACCGACCTGTAGGAAACCGCCCTGATGAGCCCATCGTTTGACGTCGTGGAACTCGCCACGACCTATGCCAACAAGTCCCCGCAGGACATCCTCAAACTGGCCTTCGCCGAATTCGGCGACGAGCTGTGGATATCTTTCAGCGGCGCCGAAGACGTGGTGCTGGTGGACATGGCCTGGAAACTGAACAAGAACGTCAAGGTGTTCAGCCTCGACACCGGTCGCCTGCACCCGGAAACCTATCGCTTCATCGACCAGGTGCGCGAGCACTACAAGATCGACATCGAGCTGGTTTCGCCGGACTACACGAAACTTGAACCCTTCGTGAAGGAAAAAGGCCTGTTCAGCTTCTACAAGGACGGTCACGGCGAGTGCTGCGGCATCCGCAAGATCGAGCCATTGCGGCGCAAACTGACCGATGTCCGCGCCTGGGCCACCGGCCAGCGCCGCGACCAGAGCCCCGGCACCCGCAGCCAGGTGGCGGTGTTGGAAATCGACACGGCGTTTTCCACCCCGGAGCGCACCCTGTACAAGTTCAACCCGCTGTCGCAGATGACCAGTGAAGAAGTCTGGGGTTACATCCGCATGCTGGAACTGCCTTATAACAGCCTGCATGAACGCGGTTTCATCAGCATCGGCTGCGAGCCCTGCACCCGCCCGGTGCTGCCAAACCAGCACGAGCGCGAAGGCCGTTGGTGGTGGGAAGAAGCCACGCAGAAAGAATGCGGGCTGCACGCCGGGAACATCATCGCCAAAACCAAGGCCCTGTAGGCCCTCGCGCTTTTGTGCACACAAAAATGCCACCACCGGTGGCATTTTTTGTGTGCATTCCCTTTAGCAATGCGCCAAAAAAGCAACCAGGCGCCCCAAGCACTTGACTTGGCTTGGCGCTGGTACCTGGTTTTGCAGCGTTTCACCATTCTCCTGGCTGATTGGCGCTTCGATTGCAGGGCTGCTGATCATCGCCAAGCGCCAGCCCAATACGACGACGTCAGCGGCGAATCCATCGCGGTGGATAACGTCAGTCATTGATTGCTTGAACGGCCCGCCAGGTTCGGGCCGCTTACTTTTAGTGTTAAGGAGGACAGTTCATGCGAATTCTCGTGGTCAACGTCAACACCACCGAATCCATCACCCAGGCCATCGCCCGACAGGCCCAGGCCGTCGCTGCGCCAGGCACCGAGATCGTCGGGCTCACGCCGCATTTCGGTGCCGACTCCATCGAGGGCAATTTTGAAAGCTACCTGGCAGCCATCGCGGTGATGGACCGGGTGATGTCATACGACCAGCCGTTCGACGCGGTGATCCAGGCCGGCTATGGCGAACACGGTCGTGAAGGCCTGCAGGAACTGCTCAACGTGCCGGTGGTGGACATCACCGACGCCGGCGCCAGCACCGCCATGTTCCTCGGCCACGCTTACTCGGTGGTCACGACCCTGGACCGCACCGTGCCGCTGATCGAAGACCGACTCAAGCTGTCCGGCCTGTTCGAGCGCTGCGCCTCGGTACGGGCCAGCGGCCTGGCGGTGCTGGAGCTGGAGCAAGACCCGCAAAGGGCGCTTGAAGCCATCGTGCAGCAGGCCGAACTGGCGGTCAGCCAGGACAAGGCCGAAGTGATCTGCCTGGGCTGCGGCGGCATGGCCGGGCTCGACGAGCAGATCCGCCAGCGCACTGGTGTGCCGGTGGTCGATGGGGTGACGGCGGCGGTGACCATTGCCGAAGCGCTGGTGCGGCTGGGGTTGTCGACGTCGAAAGTACGCACCTACGCGACGCCGCGGCCCAAGACCATCATTGGCTGGCCGGGGCGGTTTGGGCGGTGAGTTCACACGCTTAGACCGAGGTGCCCCGAATCGCGAGCAAGCTCGCTCCCACAGGTTTTTGTGTCGAGTGCACATGTTGTGAACACCCGTAAACCCATGTGGGAGCGAGCTTGCTCGCGATTGGCCCAACTCGGTCTGGAGCCCAGCTCAAACCGCACTGAACCGCCGCGCCAACCCCTGCTCGGCAAACTGCTCGATGATGAAATCCACAAACGCCCGGGTCTTGCCCGGCAACAGTTTGTGTTCGGCGTAGTAGATGGAGATGTTGCCATCGTCGACATACCAGTCCGGCAGCACCCGCTGCAGTGCTCCGGATTCCAGGAAGGGAACGGCGATCGGCATGCTCACCAGGCCGATGCCCAACCCTTGGGCGGCGGCCGCGCAGTCGGCTTCCGAATCGCTCATGGTCATGCGCGTCTTGAGCATTAGCGGGCTGTGTTCCCGATTGCGGCTGGTCAGTTGCCAGGAACGCACGCGCCCGGTTTGTGGTGAACGAATCAGGATGCCCTGGTGCTGTGCCAGATCTTCCGGCTCTGTCACCGCGGCATGGGTTTGCAGGTAGTCGGTTGAGGCAACCAGCACCCGATGAGCCACCGTCAATTTGCGCGCCACCACCCCCTGGGGCAACTCGAAGCCGCCGCCGATGGCGGCATCGAAGCCCTGGCCAATCAGGTCCACTTGGCGATTATCAAAATGCCAGTCCGGGTTGATCGCCGGGTAGCGTCGCAGAAACTCCCCCAGCAACGGCACGACAAACAGTCGACCGAACGCCGTGCCCATGCTCACCTTCAGCACTCCCGCCGGTTGCCCTCCGGCGCTGGCCAGGTTGGCAACGGCGTTCTGGATGGTGTTGAAGCTGCTGCCGACTTCCCTCAAGAACAACTGGCCGGCTTCGGTCAGCCTCAGGCTGCGAGTGCTACGCTGGAACAGGCGTACGCCCATTCGCGCCTCCAACTTGGCGACGCTTTTACCCACCGCCGCCGGGGTCACGCTCAGACGTCGTGCCGCCTCGGCAAAGCTGCCGACTTCGGCGCTGCGCACAAAGCATTCGATACTGTTGAAGGTCTCCATGGGCATCACTCTAAACTTTTGGTTTAGACAGACTATAGCAATGACGGTCTACACAGCCCACGGCACCTTCTTGATACTCGCCCCATCACCGCGGCATCTCGCCCCGGCACTTTTTGGAGATCATCATGAGTAACCAAGCACTGAGCGGTAAAGTCGCCTTGATCCAGGGCGGTTCTCGCGGCATCGGCGCCGCCATCGTCAAACGCCTGGCAGCAGAAGGCGCCGCCGTGGCCTTCACCTACGTCAGCTCTGGCGCAAAATCTGAAGAACTGCAGAACAGCATCACCGCAGCAGGCGGCAAAGCCCTGGCGATCAAGGCGGACAGCGCCGACGCCGAGGCCATCCGTAACGCCGTCGCGGCCACCATCGAGGCTTTTGGCCGGTTGGACATCCTGGTCAACAATGCTGGCGTGCTGGCGATGGGGCCGCTGGATGAATTCAAACTCGAAGATTTCGACCAGACCCTGGCCATCAACGTGCGCAGCGTGTTCATCGCTACCCAGGCCGCTGCGCGGCACATGGGCGAAGGGGGCCGGATCATCAACATCGGCAGCACCAACGCCGACCGCATGCCCTTCGCGGGCGGCGCCACGTACGCCATGAGCAAATCCGCGCTGGTGGGCCTGACCAAAGGCCTGGCCCGTGACCTCGGGCCACGCGGCATCACCGTCAACAACGTGCAGCCCGGCCCGGTGGACACTGACATGAACCCAGCCGACAGCGACTTCGCCTCCAGCCTGCTGTCGCTGATGGCTGTCGGGCGCTACGGCCATGTCGATGAAATTGCCAGCTTCGTCGCTTACCTGGCAGGGCCGGAAGCCGGTTACATCACCGGTGCCAGCCTGACCATCGACGGTGGTTTCGGCGCCTGATCCCGGCATGAAAAAACGCCGGTCATGGCTTCAACCATGACCGGCGTTTTGCTGTATTGCGCGATGGGGTCAGGCCCACTCCAACTCCGGCAGACCGCAAAGGCTCGGTTGGAACATTTTCAAGGAACGGATGATCCCGTCGGCGTGGGCGTATTTTTCATCCGCCATGGCCGAGTCCGGAATAGCAATAGCGGTCATGCCGGCGGCTTTCGCGGCTGTCACGCCGAACGGCGAATCCTCGAACACCAGGCAATCACGCGGATCGACACCCAGGCGCCGGGCGGCGGTGAGGAAGATATCCGGCGCCGGTTTCGCCGCACCGACCTCAGGGTCATCCGCCGTCACGATGAAGTCGAACAGCGCGAACCAGTCCCGGTGCAAGGTGGTTTTCAGTGCGAACGTAGGGCTCGACGAACTGGTGCCCACCGCAATCGGAACGTTATGGGCCTTCAAATGCCGCACCAGCTCCTCGGCGCCGGGCATCCCCAGGGCATGAGGAAAACGCTCGCGCATCAAGGGCTCGCGAATAACCAGGAACTCTTCGGGGGTGATCGGCAATTCCAGCGCCTGGACGACGTAATTGGCCAGGTCCGTGGCCCCGCGCCCGATGATGTTCTGCTTGACGCTCCAATCGAACGTGCGCCCGTAGCGCTCGGCGATGATGGACGTGACCTCGGTGTAGATCCCCTCGGTGTCCAGCAACAGCCCATCCATGTCGAAAATCACAGCCTTGATCGGGCCAAACTCTTTCAGCGGTGCATTCATCGCATCTGATCCGTTATCAACACAACATTCCAGGGATGGCTCAGGTACGGCCAGGGCAGCGTGTTCGCCTTAAAGGATTCAGCAGGATAACGAAGGGGGCTTGGCACCGGCAATGGGAAATCTATGGACGGGGTTTCGTGGCGAGGGAGCTTGCTCCTGCTCGGTTGCGCAGTGACCGTTGGATCGTGGGGTCGCTTCGCAACCCAGCGGGAGCAAGCTCCCTCGCCACAAAAGCGGATCGGTGTCGGATGATGATGGGAGGTTTACTGACCGGAACCGCCCGATCCCGAGCCACTGCCGCCCGAGCTGCCACCGCTGTCGCTGGTACCGCTTCCTCCGTTGGTCCCACCGCCGGCGTCGGCACCGCCCATCGTGCTGCCGCCACTCATCGAACCGCTGCCCGTACCGGGGCTGGTGCTGCTGCCGCTGGCATCGCCGCCGTTCCCGCCGCTCACAGAGCCCGGGGGCAAGGCATTGCCGTTGGCACCGGAATTGGAGCCGGCCTCCATTTCTGTGGAAGGTGGCATCCCGCCCTTGTCCACGGGGGGCGTGCCACCCGAGGATTCTGCCAAGGCAGCCAGTGAACCGAGCGAAAGAAGCCCGGCGAGTGTCAGCGCTGTCATGTTGGACTTCATCATGGTGAGTCTCCTTTTCAAGATCCTTACCTGATGTGTGGCACGCGTGGCGGGACGATGGTGCCGCCGAATCGACAGACGGGCCTGCGATCAGCTCGGCTTGCCGGAGGCGTCGTCACCGGCGATGTCCGGATCTTCCGGGGTCGCTTCGACTTCCTCATCGTCGCTGGGTACCTGCTCGACGCCCGCATCGTCATCGGGTGGACGCTGGTCGCGGCTCAGGGAGTTGGTGGGCGAAGGCAGCGGATATTCCGGGGTTTCATCCTCCTCGATCAAGGGAACCTGGGCGTCATCCATCAGGGAACCGGGATCTTCGTTGCCCGGGTCATTGACGACAGGTGCGCCCGAGGAGTCTTTTTCTTCCAGGCCTTGCGTTTGCGGCGTCATGGTACACCTCGCAATTGATGATGGATGTATGAGTTCGAAGCGGGGGGGATGGCAATCGTTCCGGAGATTTTGATTTGCCGTTTTTTTGGGGGGGGCAGGTTGGAGTGTATATCCGTTTTTGTGGTAACGGCGGCTTAGGGTTCCGCCCTTACGGCGGCTCACTTTTGAGAAGCCCGGAAGCCGGCCCAGTCAAAAGTAAGCAAAACGCTTTATGCCCCACCACTCGGCACCTCGCTTAGGCTCGGTGTGCCTGAACGAAGGCATTGCTCCGTGGGCCCGCCGCGATCAACGTCCGCCCCGAGGCGGCCTAACAGCCGACCTGGTTCTTGGTGGAGACCGCGTTTCTCCTGTGGGAGCGAGCTTGCTCGCGATAGCGGTATTTCAGTTACATAGATGTTGGATGTGCCGATGTCATCGCGAGCAAGCTCGCTCCCACAGGTTTTGTGGTGTAAGTGGATTTTGTGTCTGCTGAAGATCCAATGTGGGAGCGAGCCTGCTCGCGATAGCGGTGGTGCAGTTGCATAGAGGCTGGACCTGCCTACTGCTCTTGCCTTCGGTACTCAGCCTTTCTACCAAAAGAAGCCCAAAAAAACGGCGCTTCCCATTTCTGAAAGAAGCGCCGTTTTTTCCAGATGAACAGCCTCACAGCACAAGGCCGGGTCTATTCACCCAAGCATCCGCTTAACGATGCTTTCTCTTGTGCTTGTGCTTCTTGCCACTGGAGTGACGGTCGTTGTCATTGGACAGGTTGCTGCCCAATGCGCCGCCCGCCGCGCCGCCGATGCCTGCGCCGATGGTGGAGCCGGTGGAGCCGCCCAGGCGGTTACCGACAACCGAACCGCCGGCCGAACCCAAGCCACCGCCAATGGCCGCTTCGGTGCGGCTGCCCTTGCGCGCGCCCACCGCACTGCCGGCTGCGCCGCCAACGCCCGCGCCAATCGCGGCGCCGGTGCTGCCGCCCATCTGCTGGCCGACCACGTTGCCCAATACACCGCCCAGACCACCGCCGACCGCGGCGGTACCGTCGCCGGCAGCCATCGCGCCCTGGGCAACCACCAATCCCAGTACCAAGGTGGACAAAGTCAAACGCATGATAGAAACCTCAAGAATGCCGCATCGGGGAGAAATGGCCGGTGCGCGCGGGCGCGAGTCTACGCCAGACAACGTCAGCCATGACGGTTGGACAACGAAACGGCGGTTTATTTTATGACAGGCAAAAAAAAGCCCGCTGGGGAAACGGGCAGGTACTGCTTTCTAACGGATGAGCTGAGAGTACGTACCTGCTTGTGAAAGAAACGTGAAAGTAAATGCCAGTTGAGAAAAGATGAAAAATATTTACGTAAAAAGCCGAAATCGCCCTGTAGGAGCTGCCGAAGGCTGCGATCTTTTGATCAAAAAAAAGGGCTGCTATGCAGCCCGGCGGGAGCAAGCTCCCCTACCACGATCCGCCGTCACTTTCTGACCGGGACCCTGGGCAAGAACTTGGCCTTCTCCCCTCGCTGCACTTTGGCCACCTTCGTCCTGATCGACTTGATCGGCTCATCACCGAAGTCTGCATGATAGGCCGACTGGCCACACTGCAACCCTTCGTTGATCGGATACGCGGCTGTGTTCTCTTCGCTGTACGGTGCTGCTCCCATTGCCTTTCCCCTTTCATCGAGGCCCATACCGGCAACAACCGGTTGCCTGACAATATCGACCTTCACGAAAGTGAGACTAGTCGGTCATCAACAGACTGTTGATTCAACAAAGCCCTTGGCCGACGAATGGAACCCACTGTTTCAAAAAGGAAACACTCATTCAGCCCCCAGTATCGTGCGGTTTAAAACCCGGGAAACCTGATCCGCCGAATAGGGTTTGGACAAGAACTCAAAGCCCTCATGGCCGCTATGGGCCAGCTCTTCGCTGTAACCCGACGTCAGCACCACCGGCAGATCCGGGCGCCGCTGGCGCAGTTCCCTGGCCAGGGCAATGCCGCTGATCCCCGGCATCACCACGTCAGAAAATACCGCGTCGAATGCCATCGCATCCGGGCCGACCATTTCCAGCGCTTCTTCGGCGTTGGTCGCCCAGGCGGTTTCGTAGCCCAGGTCCTGGAGGATCTGGTTGGCAAAACGCCCCACCTCCAGGTTGTCTTCGACAATCAACACCCGACGCTTGCCCTTTTCCGGCAGCAGGTGGGTGAGTTCTTCCTTGACCGGCTCGTGTGTTTTCTCGGGCGCCACCTCCGGCAGGTACAAGGTGAACACCGTGCCCTCGCCCACCACGGTCGAAACATCGACGTTGCCACCGGACTGCTTGGCAAAGCCAAACACCTGGGACAAGCCCAGCCCCGTGCCCTTGCCCACTTCCTTGGTGGTGAAGAAGGGTTCGAAGATGTGCTCAAGCACGGGCGAGTCGATACCGGTACCGGTGTCCGCCAGGGCAATGGCGGCAAAGGATTGCCCGGCCCCGGCATGACCACGGATCGGCGGCATGCCACCGCCGCAACTGAGCCGAAGCCACAACGTGCCCTGGCCATTCATGGCATCCCGGGCATTGAGGGCCATGTTGATCAGCGCCGTCTCGAATTGGCTCAGATCCGCGCGGATGTAACAGGGCCGATCGCACAACTCGACGTGGACCTGGATCCGTGCCCCGGTGACGGTTTGCAGCATGTCCCCCAGGCTCTGCACTTGCTTGCCCACATCGATGACTTGCGGCTTCAACGGCTGGCGTCGGGCAAACGCGAGTAACTGGCTGGTCAACTTGGAGGCGCGCTCCACGGTTTCGGACACCGCCGTCATGTAGCGCTGCCGACGCTCCTCGGACAGGCTGGGCATGCGCAGGAAGTCGACCGAAGAACGAATGATGGTCAGCAGGTTGTTGAAGTCATGGGCCACGCCGCCGGTGAGCTGGCCGATGGCTTCGAGCTTTTGCGATTGGCGCAGCGCCGCCTCGGTCTGTTTCAAGCGCGTGGTGCGCTCCTCGACCCGTTCTTCCAGCGTCGCGTTCAATTCGGCCAGGGCCGCCAGGCCTTCGCGCACGGCAGCGTCGGCACGGGCGCGCTCGATGTGGGCCCAGGATCGCTCGGTGACTTCCATCAGCAATGCCAGATCGTTGGATGACCAGACCCGCGGCGTTTTATCGTGGATCGCCATCAGCGCGGTCAATCGCCCACCCTTGATCAACGGCACGCAGATGGTGGCCGCAATGCCAAGGGCCTGGAACGCCGCCGCTTCCTCCGGCGCCAGTTCCTTGAGGTTGTCGTTGATCACCAGCGGCTGGCCGGTTCGCAGGTTGGCGACGGCCAGTCGACCGAAATCAGCCAGCCGGTAATGACCAAGGATATGGGGCGATCCCGCCCTGGCCCAATCGCCACGAATGGTGAAGCCGTCCTCATCCTCATCCATGTCCGCGTAGGCACAGTTGGACAAGTTCAGGTGCGCCGCCACGATCCGCGTGGTGGTTGCCATGATGCTCTGCGGGTCGGTGGCATTCGCCACGGCATTGCCGATGGCATCGAGCACGGCCAGGCGCTGGGTCATGAACACCGTGGACGTGGTCTCGGTGACCGTATCCAACATGCCCACGACCTTGCCGAACTGGTCACGGATGGGGCTGTAGCAGAACGTGAAATAAGCCTGCTCAGGACCGCCGCCGCGCTCGATGACCAGCGGGAAGTTCTCTATATAAGTGGCCTGCCCCTCGAAGGCAGCCTGCACGATCGGCCCAATATCGCTCCAGACCTCTTGCCACACCTCATCGAACGGCCGACCCAGCGCCTCGGGCTTGCTGCCGAGGATCGGCAGGAACCCATCGTTGTACAGCGTAATCAAGTCCGGCCCCCATACGATGGCCTGGGGAAAATGCGAAGCGAGGCTCAACGCCACGGTGGTCTTCAATACATCAGGCCACTGGGCAGGCGGCCCGAGCGACGTGTCCTCCCAAGGATGGCGGCGAACCCGCTCAGCCATTTCTCCATAGCTCTGGAGCCAATCTGTCATTGCGTTCGATCCTTCTGAGCCGCCAATACCAACGAGGGGGAAAGCGTGTGACCCCAAGCCGGACCGTATTATCCCGCGCCGGGAGGGAATGCGCGATTGGATTGTGGGACGCGTCGGGGGGCAAATGGGGGGTAACGGGCAGATTTGGGCGATGAGGCTACAGAAACATCCTACATATTGTTGGGAATGGGCCTGATGTAGGCGAGAGGCCTGCAAAGTTGTAAGACATACCGCTAGGATACTTACAACGATGGCTAGGTCCTACATATGATTGGGAATCCCCTTCGCTATCAATCCCTTGCGTATTTTTTGCGGTGACGACTATAGTCTGGCGTCGCCCAAATAGCGGCCGGGTTTGGCGACCCGCAGTGGGCAAAACTATCCAGTGGAGCTTACTTATGAATCAATACATGGGCCTTACCAGCAACGCCGACGATCAACCTCTCTATATCGATACCACCGCCCCGCTACACATCCTGCTCGACTCAGCCGCCTACCGAATCCGTGCCGCTACCCAGTTCCTGGAAAATTTGGCGATGCGCGATGAACTGACCATCGACCCCGCGACCTTGCAAGATCTGGCGCAACTTTGCTGCATCCCACTGCGTGATGGGTGTGACGTGATGGATGTGATTGCACGACGATTGGATGCGGCACCGGCCGGTTCCACGCTATAAGCCTTCCCGCCGAATAACTGCCAGTCGACATCCTGTGGCGAGGGAGCTTGCTCCCGCTGGGCTGCGCAGCGGCCCCTTTTGTGAGCGCTGCGCACTCAAGCGGGAGCAAGCTCCCTCGCCACGGGTCCATCGTTTTTCTCACTGAAGTAGCATTACGGCAGTCCCGCTTTTGGTTTGCATACTAGGCTACCAAAGGCCCGCACAAGGACGTGGAGAAACCCATGGCTGACCACAAACAACTCCACCAAGACGGCTACGCCCTGCTCCGTCAAGCGATCCCGAGCGAGTGGCTGGCCGACCTTCGTGCCGTGTTCGATGCAGGTGTGCGGTCGTCGGATCAATGGCCAGTGCCACGCGGCACGGGCTGGCGCTATTCGATGCTGGACGATGATTCAAAGATTCAAGCCGTGTGCCGTCTACCCCAACTACTGGCGGTGGCAGGTGAGTTGATCGGCGAACGGTTCTTCCTCTCCCAAGTGGAAGGCCGCGAGCCTCTTGCCGGTGGCGGCCAGCAACAACTGCACCGCGACTTGTCAGCCCAGCGGCCAGGCGACATCGCCATCGCCCTGGCTTTTTTCGACGACTACGGCCCCGAGAACGGCGCGACACGGATCGTCCCCGGCAGCCACCGCCCCGAGCCGGACGCCCCACCCTTCGACTTCAATGACGAGTCACGCGCCGTACAGCTTTCAGGCTCTGCCGGTGACATCCTGGTGTTCGATGTCGACCTGGTGCACGCGGGTAGCCTGAACGTGATCGGCGCACGCCGTCGTTCCATTCTGATCAGCTATTTCTCGGCGTCGCTCTACGCGTCACACCTGGAAACCGTGGCGCTGCGCAATATTCGTATGGACACCAGCGATCGATTCGCTCCCTCGGATTTTGCTTTCGGAGGTTAGGTTTTTAGGCGATAAAAGTTATGCGCAGCGGTTCGAATCTGAGCTTTAATGCCCGTGCTTATCGACAGCTCCATTCGTCTAATCAAGGAAGAAACGACATTGAAAACAGCTTTCGGCGCCCTGTTGTTGGCTTGCCTGACGACCACCGCATTTGCTGACGAAAATCCCGTCGGCTTCCAATCTTCCTCCCTGCCGGATCCACACAATGGCCGCGCACTGGAGATGGTCGTTTGGTACCCCAGCGCAACCACCGAAACCCCGCAACTGATCGCCGATAACGCGGTATTTGTCGGCGCCGCTGCCGTGCGTAACGCGCCGCCCACGGCCGGCGAACATCCACTGGTGGTGCTCTCCCACGGCTACAGAGGCAACTGGAGCAACCAGATTTGGCTGGCCAGCGCCTTGGCCCAAAAGGGTTACATCGTCGCCGCCATCAACCACCCCGGCAGCACCACCCATGACCGCAGCCCGCAAGCAGCGGCGCAGTTATGGCAGCGGCCCGTTGACCTGCGCCGAGCCATTGATGCGGTCATGGCTCAACCGGAAAAATTTGGCCGGGTCGCCAATGGCCGAATTGCAGCCGTGGGCCATTCACTCGGCGGCTGGACTGTCCTGGAAATCGCCGGCACGCGCTTCGATCCAGAGCGCTTCGCCCAAGACTGCAAAGCTCATTCGCAGCTAGCCAGTTGCACCGTTTATCAACAGATGAACCCCGCTAGCACCTCAGAAGCAAAGGCCGAGCTGGCCGCTGATTGGCGCGACAAACGCGTCACTGCCGTGGTGACATTGGACCTGGGTCTTTCACGGGGCATGACCGATGAAAGCCTGGCCGCGCTGCCTGTTCCCGCCTTGGTGATCGCGGCCGGCGTACCGTCGCGAGAGCTTCCCGCTGAGTTGGAATCTGCCAACCTGGCCAAGCGCCTGCCCCAGGCGTCAAGCCGTTACGTTGAGATCAAAGACGCGAGCCATTTCAGCTTTATGTCGATGTGTAAGCCGGGTGCGGAGGAAATGCTGGAAGAGGAAGTGCCGGGGGATGGGATCATTTGTCGGGATGGGGATGGCAGTCGTGCTCGGGGGGTGATTCAGCAGCAGGTTGTATCGCTGATCGCGGAGTTTCTGGCGCAATCACCTGCAGACAAAAAAGACAGTTTGTAACGGGTGGTACTGACTTGCTGCGGCTTAATGAAAATGCCGTGGCATTCATGGAGGATTCTGATCGATGGCACGCGTGGGTTTGATACTGACACCCGGTTTTGCGGACTGGGAATATGCTTTCATCGCTGGAACTGCGTCCCCTTTTTACGGGATCGACGTCAGGTTTTTCGCTCCTGCTACGGGGCCGTTCCGCTCCCAGGGTGGATTGGCCGTAACGGTTGATAGCAGTTTGCAAGAATGCCTGGACTGGAAACCGGACGTTGTCGTCGTCATTGGAGGAATGGCCTGGGAACGTGCAGAAGCGCCCGATATTCGCGATTTCCTTCAGGCGAGTCGATCACGTGGAGCGACAATTGCCGGTATCTGCGGAGGAACGCTGGCACTGGCCAGGGCCGGGCTTCTCGACACGGTTCCTCATACTTCGAACAGCGCCGACTTCTTGCAAAAGAATGCCGTGGGTTATGAAGGCAATGAGTTTTATCGAAGCAGCCCAGTAGCTGTGGTTGCGGACCGCATCATCACTGCTCCAGGCCCTGCCCCCGTGAGCTTCACCTGCGCAGTGTTCGAAGGTGCCGGGTTATCTTCAGAGATCATTGCTCAGTTCAGGTCGATGTTGGCTGCGGAACATGGGTAAGCGCTTCGCCCTACGTGAGCGTCTGTCGAAGTCACATACCCGCCCCCCGACCCGGCCGGATTTGTTTTATGGAAGTAAAAGTAAATCCCCCTATTCCCTCTCTTTTCCCACAGGCATGCTCGGCACATCAAGCCCGACTTTCACGCGGTCCAGCGCCACGATTGTCTTGAACCAGGTCACGTTGGAATTTTCGGCAAACAATCGCCGCGCCAACGCCTGGTATTCGTTCATGCTGGCAACGGTTAACACCAGGACGAAATCCACTTCGCCGGTGACGTAGTAGCACTGCTGAACTTCGGGCACCGCGAAGTGTGCCTTCATCGCCTCCAGTGCCTCGATGCTCGTTCGCTCTGCCATCACTTCGACAATGATCGTGATCGGCCGTCCTACGGCGGTGGGATCCACGATGGCTACGTTGCCCGTGATGACGCCCCCCGCTTCCATCCGCTTGATACGGCGCTGAACGGCGGCCGTGGAAAGATTGACCTGCTCGGCCATGAGGCGCAGCGGCATCGTGTTGTCGCGCTGGACGAGGTCCAGGATGGCACGGTCGAATTTGTCCAACGGTTCAAGTGCAGCGTCGTTTTTTGCCATGGGAGACTCGTGAGAAATTTTCTCGAAAACTAGCAGAAAACCGCGCCCCTTTATCCAGCCAAGAGAAATATTATTTTGCCAGCAGTCTGCGTAAGCAGCCTTAGTCGCAACACACACAGGATATTATTGGCATGCTCGCACTGTTCCATCTTTCCCCTGTCCTGTTGGTTACAGCCATGCTTGTCGTGCTGCGCCGGCCCCCCATGCACGCCGCCATTGCAGGCACTGCATTGGTCCTGGTGCTCTGGCTCGCCGGCGCTGCAGATGCGTGGCGCCTAGGCAGTATGGTGGCCGCCGCTCAAGATACGGCCGTGCTGTTTGCAAGTACGGCTTTTGTGATCGTTCCAGGCCTGGTCTTCGTGATTTTTATCGAGCGCATGGGCGTCAACCTGGCGCTTAGCCAATGGGTGCAGTCACTGGGACTTGGACGCGGCGATCAAGTCGTGTTTATCGTTCTTGGACTGGCACCGTTGCTCGAAGCGATGACCGGCTTCGGCGTGTCGTTGATCGCCACGGTGCCCCTGCTGCTCAGTCTCTTCGAGCGTCGGATCGCGCTACGAATAGCACTGACCGGCATGGCAATCATGCCCTGGGGAACACTGGGCCTGGCATCGGTCATTGGTGCTTCGTTGGTTCACCTGGACGCAACCGCGCTGGCATCGACCTCGGCACTGACCAGCGCACCGGTTTTTTTGGTCCTCAGTGCAATCGCGCTCTCGCTTGCAGGCGTTCGAGACTCGCGGGAATGGAGGACGTTGGGCGCGTTCTGGCTGCTGTTTGTAGGCGTGCTTTACAGTGCCAGTCGGTGGCTGGGGCCGGAAGTGGCCGGCGTGGCCGCGGGCCTGGTGACGGCCGCAGCGGTACTCTCTGCTGGGCTGTGGCGCTTGCGCCGCAACGATAGCGAGCGCGGTGCAGTGCAATGGCCGCGTCAGGCATGGCCGTATCTGATGCTGATTGTCTGCATTGTCGCGTTGAAGACAGTGTGGGCGATCACCTCTTGGCAGGATCACTGGGTTGTACAGGGCGCCCAAGTCACTTGGAAGCCACTCGCCTCACCTGGCCTGGCACTGGTTCTGGTGCTGATCGGGGTTGGGTTTTACACGCGCCACACACAACGCCAGACAGCACTCGACGTCAGCATGCCTGCTGCGTTGGTGGCGCGGGCGAAGCGACCACTGTTGACCATTTTCTTCTTCCTCGCGATGTCGCAGATGATGGTGAAGGCCGGCTTCCTCGCGGGTTTGATGCAACTGCTGGCGGGCCTGTCACCCGCCGCCGCGACGTCGCTGGTGGCCCTGTTTGGCGCGCTGTCAGGCTACATGACCGGGTCGAATGTTGGCGGCAACGCGATCTTCATGCCGGCCATCGCGATGTTGCCCGAATCCTCTCGCCTGTTGTTGGCTGCCGTCCAGAACAGCTCGGCAGGGCATGCAGCGCTGGGCTCGCTGTCGGTTGTCATGCTGATCCTGGGACTTGCCAAGACCCAGGCCAAGGAGGAAGGCGAACTGGTAAGGTTTGGCTTCACGCTGGTCTGTCTCAATACCGCGTTAGTCGCGTTGGGCGCAGCGTTGCTGAGTGGATGGTTTGGATAGCAGGGTATTGGCAGATGGGCACCCCTTTCTGCACTTTTTCCAGTCCTGTTTTTTCGTGTTTCTTTCCCAAATAGTTCCCGACTTAACTATCCTACGCCTCCCACCCAAACGGAATTCGCCACGATGTATCTGCGCTCAAGCGTGTTGTGCCTGTCCCTTTTCAGCAGCCTGAGCCAGGCCGCTGTTAACTGTTCTGCCCTGGCGGAAAAGATCTCCGGAACGGTGCCTGAGTTTCATCCTTCGGTGCAAGGCAAGGTCATTGGCACCGGACGCCTGCATTTCCACGAAGCGCCGGATGAGGCCTGTGCCAATAAGAAGATTTTCGTAATCCCCGGCGACTCTCTCACCGTTTACTCCAGCCTTGAAGACGAATCATGGCTGGAAGTGAACTTCATCGCCAAGAGCGGCGACGACTATACCGGTTGGGTAAAGGCTGATCGGGTCGAGATTGGCGCACCTTACGGGGCGCCAGCGGACGAGGCCGACGACGCGCCGGCGGGTGATGCCCAATAATTATCTTTTTCATTTTTGAAGCGCAGGAGAAACGATGACGGGTTCGCCAGAAGAGAACGGTCTATTCCCGGCCAGCCCACAGGGCGACCTAGACGCAGCTGACGTCACGGGTTTCGCCGCCTGGGCTCGCGTCTGGGCCGAGCTTGGCGTCGTATGCGCATCACGAGAGACGTACGAAAAACTCCTTCGACACTACGGCGAGCCGCACCGCGCCTACCACAACCTCCAGCATCTGAAGGAATGCCTTCAGGTACGCCGAGTCGTCAACGCGGCCTGCCAGGCCCCCGCCGAAATCGACCTCGCGCTGTGGTTCCATGACGCGATCTACGACCCCCTTCGCAGCGACAACGAGCTGCGCAGTGCGCAATGGTTGGACGACGTGGCACGTGACAGTGGCCTGGGCGATGAAACACGACGTAGGCTCTACGATCTGGTGATGGTGACCCGACACGACGGCGCCCCGAAGTCGGCAGACGAAGCAGTGTTGGTGGACACGGACCTGGCGATCCTTGGGGCATCGTTCGAGCGGTTCGAGGAATACGACCAGCAAATTCGCCGCGAGTATCAGTTTGTGCCTCTGCCTGTGTACCGCCAAAAGCGGCGCCAGGTCATTGAAGGATTCCTCGAGCGCGGGCGGATCTATACGACCGCAGCGTACTTCGAGGCATTCGAGCAGCAGGCGCGGGCAAATCTTGCACGTGCTATCGAGCGTCTCGACTGATGGCTGGATTCAAGCGGCGGAGGGATCACTTACTGCCCTGACTGCACTCGCTTCATGGCTTCGAGAAGCTGGCCCTCAAAGTACTCGCTCCCATCTCGCTCCTGCTCTTTTATGCGGCGCTTTGCTTCGATTAGCATCTGCGTGATAGCGATGTCCTGATTCAAAAAAGTGGCAACCATCAGATCGTTCAAATTTGCTAAAGGGGTGTCCCAGACCTCCCTGCAACGCTGCATCAGACCTGTAGGTGAATCCCCACACCACGGCCCCAAAAAATTTGAGATTGTAAGATTCGAACTCATGAGCCGACCTCTGAAAGAAACCGAAGGGTTGGTCATTTTGCATGGCCAGGAGAAAGCTGGAAACGAGATCGGATGACTACTTTTGGCCGATAGCGGGCCTCTTAAGCCCTGCCCACTTCCTTGTACCAACCATCTACAAGATGGCTCTGCTCGCCCCAGAATAGGCTTGCTACCTCTTGCATGATTTCGGCTAGCGACTCGACATCCACACCAACCGCTTCAAGGCAAGACAACCGGCCTCTCGACCAATCGAGAATGCGGCACTGAGGATATCTTTCGAGCAGCGGCCTCAGAACTTGCCGCGGATCCACGTTAGCACCATACCTAAAGTCGAAATATGGCGCTTCCGAGTCCTGAAGCGGGTAAAGCAATATCCCGCTATTGGCGGAGCCGGAGTAGCACAGCGTGACGTAACGGTACGCCCATTCAGAGCCACCGTGCTTGATACTGCGAAGCACGTCGAGGAGCGGCTGGTTTTTGCAGAAACGGATGTACGTGCCTCTTGAGGGAAACTCCAGAGCCCAGCTAGGCATATCTGTAAGCGTAGCGCCTTCGTCTTCGTTCATGATGATTAACCGTGTGGACTCGCCTTACGTAACGTGATGAGAGCTTGGCATCTCTCTGCGAGTTCTGGGGTAGCAGCAGCTATCTTCGACAGCACCTGGTACATCTGATGGGCGTCTGGAAATGGATAGACATCTAGGCTCAGGGCAATCGTAATTTTACGCGCGTCCTGCCCGTCCCTAAGCCACGTCTCGACCTCACGCGTTATGGCTGAACCATTATCGTTTGTTTGCCAAGCCAACAGATTGAAAAGGTCAGCAACCAGCCCTTCGGCGACTGTTTGGGGTATTTCCTCGAACAGGCGATTGGCCAGGTTGAGCTCGCCAAATACGCTGCCCACCTCACGCACAGAATCAAAAGCCATGTCGTATTCGGCGGCATTGCGCTCAATCGCGATGATATCGAGCGCTTGTTTTAGCGACGGGTGCATTCGGGCATTCCATGGTTCTGCAAACTTCGGTTGATCATCGAGCACAGGATTCAGTATCTCGCTCTACTCGGCGCCTGAGTTGCACCACGCATTGTGCGGACACTCACTTCGCCTAGATACTCGATTATGGCTCTAAAAATTTCAGCGGGTGAGCCACTTTTATAAGGCCTCAATTTCTCAAAGGGCTGAAGTAAGCGTCTGGCGCAAAAAGAAACAGGTTTAGTTTCTCGATGCAAACGTCCGCTACTGGTCGGTTGCTGCCCTTTGCGACAGGCGGCCAAAGCAGCCGCTCGAAGGTATCGATGAAAACTCGGGCGACTCAGCTTTTGTCGATTGACGCGCTGTCTTAATAAGGCCGCATGCAATAAGCCTTGGCGTTTTTCGTGAGTAAGATCAAGACACTACCTTGGGGCTGGCATACTTGTCCCATCCCGCACCTGCATCAGCGCAAACCCCAGCAGATTCAAGCCTTTCCACAGATTCGGATTGTTCGCATCCGCGTTGTCCTGTGCGAGCCCTATACCCCAGATGTTATCAACCGGGCTGGCTTCGACAATAACGCTCGAACCGGTTTGTAGAAGATATTCGTTCAACTGGGGATTCTGAGAGAACTTGGCCTGGTTCGCTCGAACGACGATGTCGTATCGGTGTTGCAACCAAACCTCATCATTGAATCCGCGCACGTTGCGGCCAAGTGCTTTGGCGGCATTAGGTGTAGGGGCCTGGAGCACCTGCGCACGAATTTCCTGATCGTCGAACAAGGCCGCTTTCTCGGCCATCATGAAGTGTTCGGCTGTCGGGTAATGTTGCCCCTCGACAATGAACCCAGCCTCGAACCATTGGCTGAAGCACGAAGCCGTAACGGCAACTTTGCTGCGCTGGTGCCCCCAGAAAAACGTAAATTCCAGATGTTCTCCAGAGTTGAAACGGGCGCACAGTTCTTTCACATGCTCAGAGTCGTTCAATGAGATTTCCTTGCTGACGGAAGATCGAAGTGACTGGAAGCATCGCTAAAATCCGCAGTCTTTAAAAAAGCTACGAACGCCCGTAATGCTGCCGATTGGTGGCGACGACTTGGGAAGTAGAGGTAAACAGCCTCCAGGGAACAAGACCATGAGGGCAGGACCCGCGACAACCTTCCTGATTCGAGAAGGCCGGACACATACGCGGCAGGCGCGTTAACAATCCCCAATCCCCGCAGCGTCAGCTCGATTTGCGATGCCAGGTCGTGGACGATCATGGATGTCGGCGGGACGATTTGTACCACCTCGCTGGCAGATTCCAACGTCCAGGGGATGATCAAGCCATCGATCTGACTGCGACACATGATCGCGCGATGATTGAGCAGATCGTTGGGATGCTTCGGTATCACTTGGTTACGAAGATAAGCCGGGGATGAGACGAGCACGGCCTCCGATTTAGGCGCAATGGGTACCGCCACCATATCCTTATCAATGCAATTGCCGTAGCGTAAACCCGCGTCATAGCCTTGTTTAACGATGTCGATGAGTCGCGCCTCAACGGCAATTTCGAGTTCAATATCGGGGTAGATATCCTGAAACGCCTTCAACGCTGGCGCGATGAACAACTCAAACGGCGCGCGTGGCATCGTGAGCCGCAAAGGGCCGGTTGGGTGTCCTGCCCGACCCGATACCTCCTCCGCGGCTTGCCGCAACTGCGACAGAGCTGGGCCCGTCGCAAGCAAATAGTCGTTCCCAACGTCGGTCAGGCTGAGGCTTCGGGTGGAGCGGCGGAAAAGCGACGTACCTAGCCGCTCTTCAAGAGCGCTGATCGCTTGGCTAACGGCGGACGGCGAAACGCCCAGCTGCCTCGCAGCCTCGGAAAAGCTGCCGGCTTCTGCAACGGCCACGAACATGGCCACACCGTCGGTACTGTCCTTCTGTCGCATTTGGGACCTTTAAGTTTTACTTCAAGCCTCATGCTCGATTATGGGGCTAATGGTGATGATTCGCTCACTATAAGATGCCTTACCACCACGAACCAAGGCATTAAAAAATGGACAATGACCTTATCGCCATCTCGCTAGAACCCAAGCCGACAGCGCTATCGCTCAGTCGGCGGTCTCTACTTATCAATATGGGCGCAGCCGCTGTGCTGATGTCCGTCGGCAAAGCATGGGGAGCTCTCTTGTCCACATCCACACTGACCTCGCGCATGTTCAGCAGCCCTCGCCATACAACGCATTATTTGGCGTCCGGGCCAGCCGACGGGCCACTGATGATGTTTCTGCATGGTTGGCCGGAGCTTAGCTTGATCTGGCGCGCGCAGATGGAAGCGTTCGCTGCAAAAGGCTGGCACTGCGTTGCGCCGGATATGCGCGGCTACGGCCTTTCTGCCGCTCCAGAATCCACCCGTGAATACACGATGGAAAAAATCGTGGCGGACATGGCCGAACTTCATGACCATCTCGGCGGCAAGCCCGCCATCTGGGTTGGCCACGACTGGGGCAGTGTTGTGGCCGGTGAATTGGTGGCCCACGAACCACAGCGCAGTCGCGGCGTGGTGCTGATCTCCGTGCCGTATTTCCCCAACACGAATGCGTTAGCCACGCTGGTTCCATTGGTCGACCGGGCGATCTATCCGGCCAGCCAGTTTCCTGATGGTCAATGGGACTATTACCGCTACTACAATACGCACTTCGCATCAGCCGTCGCTGATCTGGACGCGGACAAAGCGGCATCGCTGGCTTCGATTTATCGACGAGCAGACCCGGAGAGTATTGGCAAGGTCGCGTCGAATGCCGAAGTGACACGCAAAGGGGGGCGGTTTGGCGCCAGTCATCGTGCCCCGCCTACCCAGCCTGATCCGGCGCTCTGGCCGGTGAAGGATTTTTCCATACTGGTGCAGGCATTCGAGGAGCGAGGCTTCCGCGCTCCCTGCGCATGGTATCTAAACGATGACGCCAACATCGCCTACGCTCGTCGCGCGCCTAATGGCGGCAGGTTGTCATTGCCAGTACTGTTTGTGAACGGCGACTACGACCAGATGAACAGCATCAACGGCAACCGGTTGGGCGACCCGATGCGGGCGGCTTGTGCAGACCTCACCCTAACGAGCCTGCCAGGCGCGCATTGGCTGCCGGTGGAGTGCAAGTCAGAGCTCGTTGTTGCCATTGATAACTGGCTTCAAAGTAAAAAGCTTTGATGCCCAGGCGTGGCTGGCGATCGTCTTTATTGCGCAATTCACCCACCCAATCAGCCTTCAAATCAACCGATCCACCACCCTCGCATTCCACTGCTCCCGGTAGCTTTCCCGCCACCCCGGACTGCCCTTATCCAACCACTCCAACGTCGCCTCAATACTCTCAGGGCTAATGATGAAGTGATTGATATGCTCCTCGATCCGCTCTTGCGATAAATGCAGCGCATCCAGATAGCCATTGAAAGAATCCGCCAGCACCACGTACTCATCGCCCTGCTGACGGCGCCCGGTCCAGGCAGGTAGGCCCGCGACCATCGCCGCCACGTCCTGGCGCCCTTCCCGCAGGTCCAGCAGCAAGATACTCGCACCGCCGTCGCGACCGATCGGCAGCAATCCCGTTGCGGGGAAACCGGGCTGGGCCCGCAGTTGCTCCAGTTCGAAAGGGTTGGACTCATACTCTTTGTCCGGGTCCAGCCCGTACAGTGAAAAACTGAGCAGTTCCTCATCGCCATTGGCCAGGGTCGCCAGCACATCGTATTCCACGTAGGCGCCGTTGCAGGTCTTGAGGAATTGGCGATAGTCGTCCGGCAGGCGGGCACCCAGGCTGGCTTCCAGTTGCGCGATGGCGCGGTCGGTGGCGCCTTCACGGGTATCTTCGAGGATGAGTCCGCGGTAGTCAGTCATTGTTGTCTCGAAAGGGCATTGGGTGGGACGCGGTGTCAAATCGATCTTACAAAAAAAGACTGTTCACAGGGGGTTGGTTTTTGGCCGATCCGCCTCCGGCATCACACCACACTCGCCCGCTGCAGGCTGCTCATATGCCCAACACCCGCCGCCTTCAAACGACTCACCAGATCCTCCCGCGCCGCTCGCCCTCCCGAACGCACGTACTCCAGCTCCGCCGCGGTGATCAATACCACCGGCACCAATCTGACCGGGGACAAGGGCATGTCATCCAGTTGGGTAGGAAAATCCGGTTCCGGGGCGCCGAGTAGAACGCCGGTGGAGTCGTCATCGGTCACGAAGAGCTTGGGCAGTTGATCGCTCATGTGGTGCGATTGGCTGAGCCCTGGCAGTTCAAGGGATAGCGTCCCGTATTGGTCGAGTTGGTGGGTGATGCCGCCAGCGTCGGCCACCGTTTTGGCGACGTGCTCCAGCAGCTCGAAAGCCCAGCTGCCTTTGAAAGGATCGACCTCCCCCACAGGACCATAGGCGTGCTCGGGGATATCCGCGGTTTCGACGAACAATTCCATCTCGAAGCCGTTGCCCATGCCTTCCGTATCATCGAATGGATCGGACAGGCCTTCAGTGGCGAGAATGATCGTGTCGCCACGGCGAACCACGCGGTAGGCCTGGCGGGTCGAAGGCCAGTATGGGCCGCCGGAAAAAGTCGGGCTGATCAGGTAGGCAAGGACATCCCGCTCGACGGTGCCGACAGCGCTCCAATGACGATCCAGGCACGCTGCGCCGGCTTCCCGGACGGCCAGATTGGCGGCTTCAGCCTCGGTCAGGTCGCCAAGCTCGTGGGATTGCGGCGCGGGCTGGTCGTCTTGGGTTTCAGGGGCTTTCGATGAACCGAAGAGCTTCTTGAAGAAATTCATGGGCGTTCCTTGCTGGATTTTCGCTCAACCTCGCCCGCGTCAGCACTCGCTGATCCGATCGCAGGCGTTGGGTGCATTGTGGCGTGTTGGCGTTGATATGAAAACGCGGGCAGGCACTTGCGGGCAGTTTCAACGAAAGGCGTGACAATCAGGCTATACACCGTCAAGTAACGCTGGTGGTCCTGTTCTCCGGTGCCGAAACGCAAGTGCTCAGGCTGCGTGCTGGTGACATAGAGCGTGCCGAACATCCAGTCCCACAACGACAGGTTGACGCCGAAGTTGCGGTTGAAATGACGCGGTGCATCGCTGTGGTGAATCTGGTGCTGGGCCGGACTGTTCAGCACATGTTCCAGCAGCGGGCCAAAGGACAGCCAGACATGGGTGTGACGCAAGTTGGCCGCCAGGCTATTGAAGATGAAGACCAGGTACGTCACGCCGAACAACGTGTAGCGGCTGATCTCACCACCACAGGCGTACCAGAAACCACCCGCGAAGAGGCCCACGCAGGCAGTGACGCCAAGCTTCTCAACGATCTTCTCCACAAAATGCACCCGACTCGCGGTGGCTGGCACCAGCACGGGGGCCGAATGATGCACCTTGTGAAAAGCCCAGAGCCAGCGCGAATGAAACGCCCGGTGCGCCCAGTAGTGGACGAAGTCCTTCACCAGGAACACCCCCAGCCCATAGAGCAACGCGAGCGAAAAATTCTCACCGAGGCGCGGACGCGCCCCCCAAAGGTTGCTGAAAAAAGCCAGGTAGTCCCCGGAGCGCAGGATGTACGGATCGACCAGATGAACAATGGGCAACACCAAGGCAATCTTGAGAATCGCCCGGACGAAGTAGTAGCGATAGTCCAGCAACGCCGAACGATGCAGGTACACCCCACGACCACCGATGAATTGCCAGAACGAACGAGCGTCTGTCAGGCCGCGGTGTTTTCTGAAACGGAACAGGCCATAGGCGACACCGTAGGAAGCGCAGAGAAACAGGACTCCGAACCGACCGTTCAAGTTGAAGATGTCGAGGAACTGCTGGGTGATGGGGGCGATGACCCATGCGCTCAGGTGTTGATAGACAAGGGAAAACGCATCCACGGAATGCCGGCCTCTGTCGAAGATACGGTATTGTAAATCAGTCGCGTTGGGATGGGCTTGGGTTTTCAGGCATTTTCTGGCGGTGGCCGCTCAAAAGGATCTAGGGGCGGTCCGTTCTACCGCGACGCATATGGATGAGTGCGGTTCTACGACTGTCTGGAGAAACTCGCTCTTCAACAGCGAAGGGCAAAAAGCCCAGCTTTGGATAAAGCAGCAAGCCTGCCGTGTTTTCATTGAAACACGATACCTGCACCTCAGTGGCGTCATAACGGTCGAACGCCAGGGCCGTCATCGTTTCCACAAGAAAGGTTGCAACGCCTTTACCTCGTGCCTCTTGGGCAACAATGACATTGCCGATACAGCAAACCCCACCTGTTTCAGCCCGATAGAAGTTAGCAAAACCAACGACACGGTTCCCAGCCTCGACGACCGTCGAATCGAATCGTTGAGCGATGGCGTCAGACAGCTGAGCCTCAGTCAGAGGGTATTGGGCTTTCGGGAACATATAGAACAGTTCCCGAGCGTCCTGCGCAAAGCTACAGAGGGTCTTGATGTCATCAGCCATCACTGGCCTGCTTTGCAATATCATTGGGCGTCCTACGGCCTAATCGACATCGAGCAAGGTGTTCTTCGTATCAATCCAAAGACCCCCAGCCCGATTTGTTCGATGAGAAGGCAAAAAGTTATCAGGCTCGCTGGCCGTGGCTCACGATCATCGAGAAATGATGCAAATCGCCATAATCCTGTGGCGAGGGAGCTTGCTCCCGCTGGGTGGCGAAGCCGCCCCAAAACGTTCTTCCAGACAAACTGCATCAATCGGTCTACGACGGCTGCGCCGCCGAGCGGGAGCAAGCTCCCTCGCCACGGAGTGTGTATCTATTCAAACCATGTATGTAACTTGCTGCCGCCTTCGCGAGCAAGCTCGCTCCCACAGGAGATTGGCGGTGGGTACCCGTTCTGTGGAAATCAACCTGAACGAGTTAAGGGCGTGCTGCGAGCAAAGAGCAAATCCGCTAACTGACTCAAATGAAGATTTTTTTGGCGCACTGAATGTCCTGTAAATCCCTGCTCCAGGATAGAAACGCCTACCAACTCACGCTTGACTCATCGTCCCCGAAAAACTCGCCTCCACCGGCCCGATAAGAAAGACCGCGCCCACGCCATCCCAGCGAACCGTCACACACCCGCCATCACATTCAACCTCGACGGTGCTGTCCAACAAACCACGACGAATTCCATTAACAACCGCGCCACACGAACAAGATCCCGAACCCAGCGCAATCCCTGCACCGCGCTCCCAGATGCGCAACCGAATATGCGTGCGATCAATGATCTGGACAAAATGAACGTTGGTCTTGAGTGGGAATAGCGCGTGGGTTTCGATGGCCGGGCCGATGGTCGCGATATCAACGGTTGCCAAATCTTCCACAAAATAAGTGCAGTGCGGATTACCCATGCTGCACGCGGCTGGACTGCCGGCAAGTGGCAACACCGCGGTGTCCAGTACTTGCGCCAAGGGGATATCCGACCAGCCGAAAAGCGGCACACCCATGTCGACGGAAATGTCGCCAGTTGGGGTACGTTCGCACGTGAGCAGGCCACGGTTGGTGCGTAGCGCTACTGAAGCAACATTTGCTTCGCGCATCAGCATATCCGCCGCCCCCCGCGTCGCACTGCCGCAAACGTCCAGCGCGGAACCATCCGCGTTCCAGAACATCACGCGCGCATCGGCATCGTCACAATCGAGCAGCACCGCGAGTTGGTTGAAGCCCACGCCCAAGTTCCGATCCCCCATTCGCTGGGCCATGGCACTCGTCACCGGGTTGGCCGAATTTCGCGAATCGACAATAACGAAGTCATCGCCATTGGCATGCATCTTTTGAAAGTTCAGCGGCATGCAAACGCCCTGCTGGAGATGGAAATGGAATTACCGTCGGGGTCTTTGGCGTTGGCAAAAGAATAACCGTCCGCCCTGTGCGTAGCGCCAAACTTCAGGCCTTGGGCCAGGCACTTTACCTTGAAACCCTCGACATCCTGGAGATCAAAGACAAGCTTTACGGTGACTTGCCCTGTTTTAACAGCCCTCCCTGCCGGATGAACCATCAGGATCGCGCCACCGTTTGCAGGGCTCAATTCGGTGACGCGGTCATCGGTTTTTCTTTCACTGGTAAAACTGAAATGACGCTCATAAAAATCGCAGGTCGCTCGAACGTCCCGGACATACAGCATGATTCGATTGAGTGACGGTTGCATGTGTTCTTCCTTGATCATTATCGGTGTTGCGCCTGCTCATATGCCTTAGTCATCACGTCCCAGGTCTTCGCGTCGGCAGGGATGAGATGCTCGATACGCAATGAACTCATCGTGATGTCGAGCGGCATGCCGAAAGTTGTGAACGTTGACATGAACTTCAGCTCGCCATGGGGAGAGTCGACTCGCGTCAGCAACAGCGGAGGCAACTCGTTCGCCAGCGCCGCAGAACTGTGTGGGGCCGGCAGGCTCTTCAGAATCTCAGCCAATGCGGGATTACTCAAGGCTTCCCGAGATGCCCGTTGCCAGGCCACTAATTTTATTTCCTCGGCATTATTCAAGTGATCGCCCAAGCCACCGGGTTGCAACAGTGTCGCCAAGAGGTTGAGCCCATCGGCTGCATCCCTGGCAAGACCCACCAGATTGAACAGAACACCTGCGCTGGTGTTGGCTGCAAGGATGTCCCATTGGGCACCCAGAACAATCGCCGGAGCGGGGTTATTGGCGTGAAGTACATGATTAATGGCATCACGTACCACTTCCATTGACGAAGACGTGAGCGGCGTCGTTTCGTAGCGAGGGGCATAGCCACTGGCGATGAAGATGTCGTTGCATCGCTCCAAAGGTACATCCAGGGCAGTCAATAAGTTATGCAGAGTGCCGGGGCTTGGCTTGGCGCGCCCCGTCTCGATGCAACTAAGGTGACGCTGAGAGATCCCTGTGATCAGTGCGCAGTCCAACTGACTCAGTCCGGCCTGTTGGCGCAAGTGACGCAGTTGCGCACCAGCTGAGGTTGGCGGCGTTGTTCGAAAAAAAGGTCGACTGGTCATCCGTTGACTCTGGCATTGCGGGTGAGCGGCGTCCATGACCTCAGAGGTCATTGAAACCATGATGGTCAAATCACTAGCCTACCTCTACTGACCAATGAAAGAGTCCAAGGAGGTAAAGTGAAAAGACCCTACGTTGCACTTGTCGCGCTCCTGCTTTTTTCCGTGTACACGGCGAGTACGTTGTTTCTCGCCGAGCAATCGCTCCTGGAATTCGGCGTCAAGCTCATGTCTAGCCCGGACACCGCGCAGGTAGTCATCGACCTTTATCTGCTCGCTTGCATGGCATGCATCTGGATGTACCGGGACACACGTTCGAAAGGCAGGTCGATCACATCGTTGCTGCCTTACCTTCTGATCACGGCGATCTTCGTATCAATCGGTCCACTGTTGTACATCGTCGTTAACGGATTTGGACGCCAATCGCCAATGACAGGTATTCATGATTACCCACCTCTTTAAGCAACGCACCACAGAGGATGATTACAGCTCAAGGCCAATCAACGAGCACCGCTTTCGCATCTCCCTGGCGCATCTGGGCCAGTTCAGCATCCACCTAGCTGAGCACCAGAAAAGATGCACTGGCTCGAACCACGCGCTCCTCTCCAGCGCTGATATAGGTATTGGCAAACACCAATCGACTACCGGTTTTTTGAATATCTACGGCAGCCTCCAACCAATCACCGATCTTAGCGGAGCCAGCGAAATCAGTAGTCATCGTGGTCGTCACGAGTTTAAGAGGCGGATCTTTCGAGAAAGCAGCGCTGTAGCCCAGCGCGATATCAGCCAGCGCCATGAACAATCCTCCGTGAGCGAGTCCACGCGCATTGGTGTGTTTCTCCTCCACCCGAATCCCAACGGTAAAACCTTCGCAGTTTTCCCGATAATAAAAGGGACCTAGTAAGTCAAGGAAAGGACTGCTACGAAATAACGGCTTGAAATCCTGTGGAACATCCATTTCACACTCCTTAACCGTTAACCTGAAAGATAGACCCTGGCGACGACCGTGGTGAATTGTCGTTCACAGGCGACTTGACCCATGTGACTCTGCTCAATTCGATCCCAACGCGGCCTTTTTCTCAAGCCAATTCCCACGCGTCATCTCCCAAACCTCCTTAAGCAACGACCCACAAACAAAGTCCCCCTGCTGCGTCGCAATCAGGCGCATGCCTTCATGCTCCGAAACTTTGCGCGAAGCCTCGTTGCCCACTGCCTTGGGCACTTGCATGACAGGGCGCCCCAGCGCTTCAAACCAATAGGCGTTGATCACTTCGCAGGCCTCGCGCATGTAGCCTTTGCCCTGCCATTGCGGCGCCAGCCAGAAACCACGGTTATTGCCGGGCTGGTCGTACAGGCTGATGCTGCCGATGCTCTGTGTCGGCTCTTCGGCAATACGGATCATCCAGTGCCACTCGCGTCCGGCTGCAATAGCGGGGAGCGCATGGTCGCGCACGTAGGTCAGCGCGCCGTCATCCGGGTAAGGCCAGGGCACGCGACTGTCCAGGTAACGGACCACTTCCCAATGGGGAAATAGCTGTTGAATTGCCGGTGCATCCGTCAGCTCAAGGGGGGTGAGGATGAGGCGGCGGGTTTGGAACGTGGGGCTGGGGCTCATGATGAAACTCCTTTTTCACATTATGGCGTCCTTGGAAAATACTCCACGCTAGAAGTTATCCGTCACCCTGCACAGTTTGCTGTCCTCCAAGGATAAAGGGGGAAGCTCGGTCGTTTTCACGGACAGTTGCTTGAGGGTCACCGTGCACTTGTATCGCCCCGCGGCGTCCAGTTGGTAGTCCGCCCCTGCTTTAGGGACAAAGCGGAACATGTTGTAGCATTGAGCCCCGATGTAATGAAACGCAATGGGCTGCCCGGCAGGCACCAGCAGCTCAGTCATAACCGTGGAAGATGAGTGTTTGTCGTCATCTGGCATGCCCAGGCTCTCGCCGTTGCGATTGGCGTAGCCATCGCGGAACGCCACCATGACGCCCGCGCCCGGCAGGCGGAAGTCCACACAGTCGGACTTGGGTACGGCTCTGACCATGCCATCGCTGATCACCCGCAAGCGCGCGGTCTCGCCACCGTCAGGCGTTGAGTAAGGGGTGGAGAAAGAGCGGACATCCGACAGCGCTCCACATCCGGTGAGCAGGGTCAGTAAGGTGAAGTTCCAGGCATGTCGCAGGACACGGGACGTCGTGCGCGGGCAAATGTCAGTTTGGCCGTTGAGGGGGCGTGGCAATTGGCTCACGATGATGCTCCATGCAGGTCAGATATCCAGGGCCAACGACGGTCGAGAAGAACGTGATGCCAGCGCGGGATTTTATAGAGGGTTCGGGGATTGGCTGCAATGGTCGATGTATCGGGGCGCGTGTCATTCTTAACTTGCGTGAATCGACAACCAATCCTACCCCTTGATCAGCAGATGATTGCCCTACCCCTTATCCGGCTCTTTGACTATCTTTCTGCGGCCCTTCGAAGTCACCGTTTTGTATTCATTCGAAATGAGCCGCCTTTGCCGGGCCCGCGATCAAGAAAGCACTCGGCTCCATCGCAAACTGCTCTGCCAGCGCGTACGCCATCTTGTAACTGATAGGCCGATCGCCATTGAGTACCTTGGACACCGCCGTTTTATTTCCGATTTCAGGGAGGTCTGAACCGGTGAGCCCGAGCGTCTCCATCAGGTCCTTGATCAATTGCACAGAGCGTTGCGGCTGGCCCGACTCGCTAGCTGGTCAATCAATCCAAATCAACGCAAGATCAACACCGCCGCCACCGCAATCACGGCCACCACGCCGAAGACCATTCGTGCGATCCAGGGCGCGGTGAGCCAGACGCCAGCCGCCCCGGCAATCTGCCCCACGTTCTTCTCCGTCAGACGGAAGCTCGGCTCGCGGAAAGGGTTGCCACAATGTGGACAGGCGTAGGCCTTATCGGAAATTCGCGAAGCGCATTCAGGGCAATCGATCAGACTCATTGTGCAACCTCAGGGTGAGTGGAATTTGGGCTCTTCAAAAGACTGCTTATAGGCGTTTTTTGTTCGCGTTCAAGCTTAGCCTTTTGATAGCGTTCTACAAAAAAACGAACGGCTTCACAAAAATCCCAGTTGTCGGCACCCGAACACCAATCGAACCCCTCGCAATACCGTGGGTCTGCTCCTGTATGACCTCCTCGGAATCTGCTCCTATGTCCCCACACCAAAGCCTCGTTTTACTGGCACGCGGCGGCTACGCCGCTCGGGGCGTTATTTATCTGGTCATTGGTATCTTCGCTTTGCTGGCGGCTCGAGACTCGAGTAAATCGAAGGATAGCCACAGCAGCCTGGAGGCGTTGTTAAGCCAGCCATTCGGGCATGCTTTGGTCGGTCTGGTGGTGATGGGACTGCTCGCCTTCGCCGGATGGCGCGTGCTGCAGGCAACGCGCGATGTAGACCATCACGGTAAAGAGCTTAAAGGCTTGGTCATTCGGGCAGGTTTGCTGGCAGGCGGCTTGGTCAACGGCGCACTGGCGTTTTTTGCGTTGGGCTTGTTACTCAGCGGCCTTAAAAGCTCAGGCGATTCCGGAGGGGGGCAGACTCAGGATTTACTTGCGCGCCTATTATCCTGGGATCATTCGAATATGTTGGTCTACGTCATCGCACTGATACCGCTTGGCGTGGGCATCGCTCACATCATCAAGGGTTGGAAAGCCTCGTTCGAGAAATACTTTGAAGCTGACGAAGACGTCATGCGGTATGTGCGCCCGGTATCGCGGATCGGTCTGATCGCCAGAGGCATCGTCTTCATTGAAATGGCCCTGCTGCTGATCATCAGTGGCTCGACTTATAAAGCCATGGATCCACCCGGTATGAAAGACGCCCTCGATGCACTTCAAAACCTGCCGGCTGGCGGTGTGGTGTTAATGGTCATGGCAGTGGGCCTGATCGCTTTTTCGGTCTACAGCTTTGCCGAAGCGGCTTGGCGAAAAATAAATATGGACGTGCCTGGCATATCGGAAAAGTAGCGTTGGCTTATCGCTGCACGGGATCTACACGACGCGTAAGACCTGGCTTCCAGAATCGCCCGGCCAACCAGCGACTGACACTCAAGGCCCAGGCCAACAGAGCGATCAATCCGACACTGAGCAGCATCCCATTCACGCCCATGCTGCTGATGAGCTTGCCGGCGATAAAGGGAAAACCGAATACGCCAATGAAGTAGGACAGGCTGAAAAGCAAAAGTGCCTGGGCGGTCAGTCCAGGTGGTGCCTCGTTGGCAGCCAAGCCATTAATGACCGAATAATTGAGACCATAACCGACCCCAAGCAAGGCAGCGGTCAACCCATAACTCAGACTGTCATGGACCCACACACCGAACCCCGTCACGGCGACCAACATCAGGGTGGTCAACAGGCAAGAAGTCGCAAAGGGGTCACGGCTGACGACCCACCCGGCAATCAACAACCGACAAGCGATGGCCGCCCCCATGAAACCGACGAAAAACAAAGAGTAGTCAAGCCCATGACTGGCTGCATAACTGGTCTGGAAACTGCCCAAACCACCGAAGATTGCGCCCCCCAGCCCCACCATCAAAATGGACAACGCTGAACGCGAGCGCAGCACATCCGTCGCCGATCTCAGCCCCATCCGAGCCTTATCGCCAGACCGGCGCTCCAATTCGGCGAAACCCGTTCTCAACCGCCAAAAATACACACCACCCAGCAATGCCGCGACGGCAGCACAGAAAAAAGCCGTCTGTATCGGCAACCCAACGGAGCTGGCCAATTTGCCAGTGAGAGGACCACTACCGATCCCGGTCAACATGCTGCCCGACAAAAGCGCGAAACAATGAGTCCGCCTGGCTGGCTCGACCATCGCCGCCACCATGATGGGCCCAACCGTGTAGAAGAGCCCCCATCCGATCCCCAACATTAAACCGCAGGCCAACAAACCGATGCCAAGGCCTGATAGCAGCGCAAACCCTATGGACGCAATGACCAGAAATACAGCGCCAAGGGCCATGCACGATGCAGCACCTACGCGTTGCATCAAATGCCCCGAGGCGACCACTGCGACCAGGGTGCTCGTCATGGCAACGGCAAAGACTTGCCCTGCATCGCGCTCAGTTCCCCCCAGGGAAGACACCAGCAGCGAGACCAGGAAAGTGGCGCCATAAGAAATGGACAGAAGGAAACTGGCTACGCAAAACAGGCCGAATCGATTCGAGGGCCTGCCGTTGGAGAGCGCTGGCATCGGAGTTTTCCCACGCGTTGAACAGGCCGTTTTGTAGCACGGCTACAGGCGGGGATAGACACTGTGATGGTGGAGTCAGGGTTAGGAAATTCGTACCTTTTGCGCTGACGGCGTATCACCTGGGGGCCATTGCCCCTATCGTCATTTTTTAGACGGCAGAAACCACAAGACCCCTGGTTTTCTTGGAAAACCAGGGGTCTTGTGTGTATCGAATGTGGCGGTGAAGGAGAGATTCGAACTCTCGATACAGTTTCCTGTATACACACTTTCCAGGCGTGCTCCTTAAGCCACTCGGACACTTCACCGTATCTCGGCAAACTGTTCAGTCTGTCGAGGCGCGCTAATGTAGTCGAAAGCTTTTCCGATGGCAAAGGTTTTTTTCAGAATTTTCATGCGGTTAAGCTTGGTCGGGCATTTCAAACGCGCCTGGGCATGGCAAACCGGCCAATCTTCGGGGCTATGCAGGCGCTGCTCTATAGATGAAGGCGAAGCAGGATGGGCGGGCCAGGCTGTTTGCAGGGCCTGGGGCTGACCAGTGAGTCAGTCACGGCGCTTTACCTGACCTGCGGCGGTGGGTAACGTCTGCGACACTTCTCTTACAAGGAATAGCGTCATGAGCGACTTGATTGCCTACCATCTCGAAGACGGTATCGCGACCCTGACCTTGAACAACGGCAAGGTCAATGCCATCTCACCGGATGTGATTGCCGCGTTCAACGCTGCGCTGGACCAGGCGACGGCGGATCGGGCGGTGGTGATCATTACCGGGCAACCGGGGATCCTGTCGGGTGGTTACGATCTGAAGGTGATGACGGCCGGTCCCAAGGAAGCGGTGAGCCTGGTCACGGCGGGCTCGACCCTGGCTCGTCGCCTGTTGTCGCACCCCTTCCCTGTCGTTGTCGCTTGCCCAGGGCATGCGGTGGCCAAGGGTGCGTTCCTGCTGCTCTCGGCGGACTATCGCATTGGTGTGGAAGGACCGTTCAGCATCGGCCTGAACGAAGTACAGATCGGCATGACCATGCACCACGCCGGTATCGAGCTGGCCCGTGATCGCCTGCGCAAGTCGGCGTTTCATCGCTCGGTAATCAATGCCGAGATGTTCAATCCGCAGAGCGCTGTGGATGCCGGTTTCCTCGACAAGGTAGTGTCGGCCGAAGAACTGCAGGGCGCGGCCTTGGAAGCGGCGCGTCAGTTGAAAAAAATCAACATGACTGCCCACAAGAACACCAAGCTGAAAGTTCGCAAGGCGCTGCTGGAAACGCTGGACAGTGCGATTCTGCTGGATCAGGAGCACTTGGGCTGAGGCTGTAGGAGCTGACGAGCGGAGCGAGGCTGCGATCTTTGATCTTTCGCTCCGGACTCAATTGGTAATGGAA
>NZ_CAKKMI010000069.1:0-33587 GCF_918698105.1 Pseudomonas brassicacearum
GGCGCGAAGCGGCCCTGTTTTGGGTCTGCTGCGCAGCCCAGCGGGAGCAAGCTCCCTCGCCACAGGGTTTGAGTGGACTCAAGATATCCGCGTATCCAAGGAGGATTGGTCCCATGCCTGAATTATTCCTGGACGGCCGCCCGCTCTCGGTTGCCAACGGCACCAGCGTCGCGGCGGCGTTGGCATTAGGCGCGGACGGTTGCAGTCGCACCTCGGTCAGCGGCCAGCGGCGTGCGCCGTTGTGCGGCATGGGCATCTGCCAGGAGTGCCGGGTGCTGATCGATGGCCGTCGCCGCCTGGCCTGCCAGACCCTGTGCGACGACGGCATGCAGGTGCAGACCCGACCATGAACGAAACCACCGACCTGCTGATCATCGGCGCCGGCCCCGCCGGTATGGCCGCCGCCCTCGCCGCGGCCAGCAGCGGTGCGCGCATCGTGCTGCTGGACGACAACCCGCTGCCGGGCGGGCAGATCTGGCGCGACGGCCCCCAGGCCAACCTGCCCAGCACGGCGCGACGCCTGCGCGAGCAACTGCACACCTGCGCCAACGTGCGCCGCCATGCCGGCACCCGGGTAATCGCCTGCGCGGCGGATAAAACCTTGCTGGTGGAAGATGCCGAGCGCGGCTGGCAGATCAGCTACGAGCGCTTGATCCTCTGCACCGGTGCCCGTGAGTTGCTGCTGCCGTTTCCTGGCTGGACACTGCCCGGCGTGACTGGCGCCGGTGGGTTGCAGGCGCTGATCAAGAGTGGCTTGCCGGTGCGTGGCGAACGGCTGGTCATCGCCGGCAGCGGCCCCTTGCTGTTGGCCAGCGCCGCCACGGCAAAGCATCAAGGTGCACAGGTGTTGCGCATCGCCGAGCAGGCCAGTCGCACCGCTGTCGCCGGTTTCGCCGCGCAACTGCCGCGCTGGCCGGGGAAGTTTTTCCAATCGTTCAGTCTGTTCGACCGGCACTACCGTACCGACACCCACGTGGTGGAAGCGCTCGGTCGGGAGCGGCTGGAGGGCGTGCGCCTGCATCAGCAAGGCAAGACGATTGAATTGGCCTGCGACCGGCTCGCCTGTGGCTTCGGGCTCATTCCCAATACCCAATTAGGCCAGGCCCTGGGCTGCGCGGTTGAAGACCAGGCATTGGCGGTTGACGCCTGGCAAGCGACCACTCGCCATGGACATTACGCCGCAGGGGAATGCACCGGTTTCGGCGGCAGCGAACTGGCGTTGGTGGAAGGCGCCATCGCCGGCCATGCCGCCGTTGGCAATAGCGCAGCCGCCCAGCAGCTGTGGCCGCGCCGCGCACGTTGGCAGGGTTTCGCCGGGGCATTGAACAAGGCCTTCGCCCTCGATCCACGGCTCAAGACCCTGGCCCGCAGCGACACCCTGGTCTGCCGCTGCGAAGACGTACCGTACGGCGAACTGGTCGGCCACGAAAACTGGCGCGAAGCAAAACTGGCCAGCCGCTGCGGCATGGGCGCCTGCCAGGGTCGCGTGTGCGGCGCCGCCCTGGAACACCTGTTCGGCTGGACACCACCGACACCCCGCCCGCCCTTCAGCCCGGCGCGGATCGAAACCTTGCTGAACCTGGAAGAAACCCCACCCACCTGAACCCAACACACATCCCACTCTAACCTGCATAGTCATACAACCTGCACTCACCGCAATTCCCTGTGGGAGCTGAGCTTGCTCGCGATAGCGGTGGGTCAGCTTGCGGTGATGTTGGCTGTGCCGCCGTCATCGCGAGCAAGCTCGCTCCCACATGGGTTCCTGCGGTGCCTGCAAAGTCGAAGTTCACCGCAAATCCCTGTGGGAGCGAGCCTGCTCGCGATGGCGGCGTGACAGGCACTACATTTTCAACTGACACTGCGCCATCGCTCCCACAAAAAAGACGACGCCGGCCATGTACCCCTCGCTCACTTCCCTAGCCCCCTGCGACCTCGACACCCTGCTGCGCAGCCTGCAGCCCATCGCCCCGCTGCTGGACACCCTCGCGGACGTGGTGTTTTTCATCAAGGACCAGCAGGCCCGCTACGCCTTCGTCAACCAGACCCTGGCCCGGCGCTGCGGTTTCAAACACAGCGGCGACCTGCTCGGCCTCACCGCCGACCAGGTGTTCCCCGAGCGCTTCGGCCCGCTGTACACCGAACAGGATCGCCGGGTGCTGGCCAGCGGGCGGGAGTTGGCCGACCAGCTCGAACTGCATTTGTATTATGGCAACCAGCCCGTCTGGTGCCTGACCCACAAGCTCGCCCTGCACGATCCAAACGGTCAGGTCGTCGGCCTGGCCGGGATTTCCCGCGACCTGCAACTGCCGCAATCGAGCCATCCGGCGTTTCACAAACTGGCGGCGGTGGACGCCCATATCAAGCAGCACTTCGCCCGCTCCATCAGCCTGGCCGAGCTGACCGCCATTGCCGAATTGTCGGTGGCGCAACTGGAGCGACACTGCAAACGCATCTTCCAACTCACACCGCGGCAGATGATCCACAAGGCACGACTGGAAGAAGCCTCACGGCTGTTACTCGACAACGACCTGCCAATCACCGAGATCGCCCTGCGCTGCGGTTACACCGACCACAGTGCCTTCAGCCGCCAGTTCCGCGCCCTGACCAGCCTGTCGCCGAGCCAGTATCGCGAGAATCAACGCTGATCCTTGTTCCCTGATGGGGCATCGGTTCCTATGTCTGCTCCCATCTGTAACACCTCTAGCCCAACGTAGCACCCCGCGCTTATGTGTACCGCCCACCGGGAATGCCTCTAGATCGACCCTCCAGCGCCATTACTGCGCCGCAAGCAGAAACAGGCACGCCGATTGCTTATCTAATATCGTATACGAAATCCTCAATACGATATCTCACCGCATTTATTCGACAGCGAGGCATTTATGAAAAACCCAGCATTGGCCGTAGCCCTCAGCGTTGTCCTCACCCCGCTTTTCATCGCCCCTGCCCATGCCGACAAGCTCGATGACATCATCGGCTCCGGCAAGCTGCGTTGCGCCGTGACCCTGGACTTCCCACCCATGGGCTTTCGCGATGAAAGCAACAAGCCGGCGGGATTCGACGTGGACTATTGCCAGGATCTGGCGAAGGTCCTCGGTGTCGATGCCGAAGTGGTGGAAACCCCGTTCTCCGACCGCATCCCCGCGCTGCTGTCCGGCCGCGCCGATGTCATCGTCGCCTCCACCTCCGACACCTTGGAGCGGGCCAAGACCGTGGGCCTGACTGTGCCCTACTTCGCCTTCCAGATGGTCGTGCTGACCCGCGACAACACCGGCATCAACAGCTACGCCGACCTCAAGGGCAAGGCCCTGGGCAACACCAGCAGCACCTACGAAGCCATCGCCCTGGAGAAAGACCAGAAGAGTTGGGGCAGCGGCACCTTCCGCGCCTACCAGTCGCAGAACGACACCCTGCTAGCCGTCGCCCAGGGGCACATCGATGCCACCGTGGTGACCAACACCGTGGCCGCCGCGACCCTCAAGTCGGGCAAGTACAAGGGCCTGAAGATTGCCGGTGACGCGCCCTACGTCATCGACTACGTGTCCCTCGGCGCCAAGCGCAGCGAATACGGCCTGCTCAACTACCTCAACCTGTTCGTCAACCAGCAGGTGCGCACGGGTCGCTACAAGGAGCTGTTCGTCAAATGGGTCGGCACCGACATCCCGCCGGCCAACCTGACCGTTCCCCAGGTCTACTACTGAGGATCGGCGCATGCCAAGCACGCCTGTCCGTGTGAAAGGCCGCAGCCTGGTGGAGGGTGCCGCCCAGGGCGCCCTGCTGTTCGCCGATGTTGGCTTGAGCTTCTGGGGCGGGGTCGATCCAGCCAGCGGCGAGGTCATCGACCGCCACCATCCCTTGAGTGGCCAGCGCCTGGCCGGGCGCGTGCTGGCGATCCCCAGCGGACGCGGCTCCTGCACCGGCAGCAGCGTCTTGATGGAGCTGATCAGCAACGGCCATGCACCGGCGGCCCTGGTGCTGGCCGAAGCCGATGAAATCCTGACCCTGGGCGTGCTGGTGGCGCAGGTGATTTTCCAACGCTCGCTGCCGGTGGTGTGCGTGGGGCACGAGGCCTTCGATGGGCTGCGCGGCCAGGGTTTCGTGCGCCTGGAAGGCGACGTCCTGACCCTGTCTGGCCGGCCGCCAAACGACGGTTGGCAAGGTTCTGACGCAACGCCACAGCCGTCCACGTTCCCAACCCTGGCACTCAGCGAACAGGACCGGGCGTTGCTCGACGGCGCCCACGGCAAGGCTGCCCAAGTGGCGATGCAAATCGTGCTGCGCATGGCCGAGATCCAGGGCGCCACGCAACTGCTGGACGTGACCCAGGCCCACATCGACGGCTGCATCTACACCGGCCCGGCCAGCCTGCGCTTTGCCGAACAACTGGTGCAGTGGGGGGCGAAGGTTCGCGTGCCCACTACCCTCAATTCCATTTCCGTGGACCAGCGTCGCTGGCGCGAGCTGGGCGTCGATCCAGCCCTGGGCGTGCCGGCCAGTGCCCTGGGCGATGCCTACATGGCGATGGGCGCGCAACTGAGTTTCACCTGCGCCCCCTACCTGCTGGACACCGCGCCAAAGGCCGGCGAACAAATCGTCTGGGCCGAATCCAACGCGGTGGTCTACGCCAACAGCGTGCTGGGGGCGCGCACGCAAAAGTACCCGGACTTCCTCGATATCTGCATTGCCCTGTGCGGGCGGGCGCCGTTGACCGGCTGCCACCTCGACGACCCGCGCAAGGCCCAACTGATCGTCGACGTACCGGCGCTGGGTCACGTGGATGACAGTTTCTATCCGCTGCTGGGCTATCACATCGGCAGCCTGGCGGGCCGGCGCATCCCGCTGATACGCGGGCTGGAACACGCCGCGCCGACCCTGGACGACCTCAAGGCCTTCGGCGCCGCGTTCGCCACCACCAGCGCCGCGCCGTTGTTCCACATCGCCGAGGTAACGCCAGAAGCCCTCGACCCGGCCGATGTCCTGGAGAGCGACGTCACCTTGCCGAAGGAAAGCGTCGATACCGCCGGCCTGCTTGCCAGTTGGCGCGAGCTCAACAGCGCCCGGGACAACTGGGTGGACGTGGTGTCCCTGGGTAACCCGCATTTCTCCCTCAGCGAATTCGCCGCCCTCGCGACCTTGTGCGCGGGTCGGGTCAAGCATCCCTATGTGGTGCTGGCGATCACCTGTGGCCGGACGGTACTTGAGCAGGCCCGTAAAGCCGGGTATCTGGCCGCCATCGAGGCCTTTGGCGCGGTGCTGGTGACCGACACCTGCTGGTGCATGTTGGGCGAACCGGTGATTCCACCCCACGCCACCACGCTGATGACCAACTCCGGTAAATACGCCCACTACGCACCGGGCCTGGTCGGGCGTGGGGTGCACTTTGCCGCCCTCGCCGAATGCGTCGAGGCCGCCTGCAGCGCCTCGACCCGCGGCCAACCGCCGACATGGCTGCAACCCACCGCCCGCACGGGGAGCCCGACCCATGTTTGACTACAGCTTCCAATGGCGCCCGGCCTTGCGCGCCCTGCCCGACATGCTCGCCGGGGCCTGGGTAACGTTCGAAACCGCCGCGCTGTCGATGATATTCGGCGTGCTGATCGCCCTGGTGCTGACGGTCATGCGCCAGGCCCCGAATCGCGTGCTGCGGGGGGTGGGCAACGGCTGGGTGTCCATCGCCCGCAACACACCCTCGCTGTTCCAGATCTACATCCTCTACTTCGGTCTCGGCTCCCTCGGGCTGCACGTCAGTTCCTGGCTGGCCTTGCTGGCCGGGATCACCTTCAACAACGCCGGCTACCTGGCGGAAAACTTTCGCGGCGGCCTCAAGGCCGTGCCCAGTACGCAAATGCGCGCCGCCCGTTCCTTGGGGATGAGCGCCTTCCAGGCGTACCGGATGATCATCGTCCCGCAACTGTTGCGCATCGTGTTCTACCCGTTAACCAACCAGATGGTCTGGGCGGTGCTGATGACGTCACTGGGGGTGGTGGTCGGCCTGAACAACGACCTCACCGGTGTCACCCAGGAATACAACGTCAAGACCTTCCGCACCTTCGAATACTTCGCCCTCGCGGCAGTGCTGTATTACCTGATCGCCAAGCTGATCGTCGGGCTGGCCCGGCTGTTGTCCTGGCGCTTGTTTCGTTATTGAGGAGCGTGGGTCATGTTTTCTACAAGCCTCAGCGTCAACGACCTGCTGTATTTGCTCGAGGGGGCCTGGGTCACGCTGCAACTGACTGTCTGGTCGATCCTGTTGGGCACCCTGGCCGGGTTGCTGTTCGGCCTGTTACGGGCGTTGTTGCCACGGGCCAGCCTGCCGTTGGCCTGGTTGCTGGACGTGTTCCGCAGCGTGCCGCTGCTGATCCAGTTCGTATTGTTCAACTCCCTCAAGAGCATCGCCGGCCTGAACCTCAGCGCCTTTGCCGTCGGTTGCATCGTGCTTGGGATCTATGCCGCCGCGTACTTCACCGAGATCGTCCGTGGGGGTGTGCTGGCGGTGCCGCTGAGCACCCGCCGGGCCAGTCGGTCACTGGGCCTGAGCTATGTGCAGGACCTGCGGTTCATCGTCCTGCCGATTGCCACGCGGGTGGCCTTTCCCGGCTGGCTGAACCTGGTGCTGGGCGTGATGAAAGACACCGCCCTGGTGATGTGGATCGGCATCGTCGAATTGCTGCGGGCCTCGCAAACCATCGTCACGCGCATTCAGGAACCCCTGCTGGTGCTGTGCATCGCGGGCCTCATTTACTACGTCATGAGCCTGGTGGTCGCCCGCCTCGGCGCACGCCTGGAAAGAAGGTGGCAGGAAAATGATTGAGATCGAAAACGTACACAAATCCTTCGGTGACCTGGAAGTGGTCAAGGGGGTGAGCCTGACCGTGGACAAGGGTGAAGTGGTGTCGATCATCGGCGGTTCCGGCTCCGGCAAGTCGACCTTGCTGATGTGCATCAACGGCCTGGAACCGATCCAGAAAGGCAGCATCCGCGTGGACGGCATCGAGGTCCACGACCGCGCCACCGACCTCAATCGCCTGCGGCAGAAAATCGGCATCGTGTTCCAGCAATGGAACGCCTTCCCCCACCTGACTGTGCTGGAAAACGTGATGCTCGCGCCGCGCAAGGTGTTGGGCAAAAGCAAGCAGGATGCCGAAGCACTGGCGGTGCAGCAGCTTGAGCATGTGGGCCTGGGGGACAAGCTCAAGGCCTTCCCCGGCAAGCTTTCCGGCGGCCAGCAGCAACGCATGGCCATCGCCCGGGCGCTGGCGATGTCGCCGGACTACATGCTCTTCGACGAAGCCACCTCGGCCCTGGACCCGCAACTGGTGGGCGAAGTGCTGGACACCATGCGCATGCTCGCCGAAGACGGCATGACCATGGTGCTGGTGACCCACGAGATCCGCTTCGCCCGGGACGTGTCCGACCGCGTGGCGTTCTTTTGCAATGGCCGGGTCCATGAGATCGGGCCGCCAGACCAGGTGATCGGCAATCCGGTGCAGCCGGAGACGGCGGCTTTTCTCAAGTCGGTGAAATAGCCGATGGCCTCATCGCGAGCAAGCTCGCTCCCACAGGGGAACGCATTTCAATGTGGGAGCGAGCTTGCCCGCGATGAGGCCCGACCAGACAACCCAAGGATTTGATCCATGCGCTCATCAAAAGTCATCCATGTCGTCAGCTGCCACGCCGAAGGCGAAGTCGGCGATGTGATCGTCGGCGGCGTCGCCCCGCCGCCCGGCGCCACGGTGTGGGAGCAGTCACGCTGGATCGCCCAGGACCAGACCCTGCGCAACTTCGTCCTCAACGAGCCCCGCGGCGGGGTGTTCCGACACGTCAACCTGCTGGTGCCGGCCAAGGACCCGCGGGCGCAGATGGCCTGGATCATTATGGAACCGGCCGACACCCCGCCGATGTCCGGCTCCAACTCGTTGTGCGTCGCCACCGTGTTGCTGGACAGCGGCATCCTGCCGATGACCGAACCCCAGACCCGCCTGGTGCTCGAAGCCCCGGGCGGCCTGATCGAAGCCGTGGCCGACTGCCGCGACGGCAAGGTGCAACGGGTCGAGATCAAGAACGTGCCCTCCTTCGCCGACCGCCTCGATGCCTGGATCGAAGTCGAGGGCCTGGGCGCGTTGCAGGTGGACACGGCGTATGGCGGCGACAGCTTTGTCATCGTCGACGCCCAGCGCCTGGGCTTTGCCATCCGCCCTGACGAAGCCGCCGAACTGGTGGCCGTGGGACTGAAGATCACTCGTGCAGCCAACGAACAACTGGGCTTCGTGCACCCGCTGAACCCCGACTGGTCGCACATCTCGTTCTGCCAGATTGCCGCGCCGATCGTCCAGGAAAACGGCATCGCCACCGGCGCCAATGCCGTGGTGATCCAGCCCGGCAAGATCGACCGCTCGCCCACCGGCACCGGCTGCTCGGCGCGCATGGCGGTGCTGCACGCCAAGGGCTTGATGCAGGTCGGCGACCGCTTTATCGGCCGCTCGATCATCGGCTCCGAATTCCACTGCCGCATCGACTCTTTGACGGACGTGGCCGGACGCCCGGCGATTTATCCGTGCATCGCCGGACGGGCGTGGATCACCGGGACGCATCAGCTGTTGCTCGACCCGGGCGATCCGTGGCCCGAGGGCTACCGGCTTTCGGATACCTGGCCGGGCGCATGACTTTCAGATTCACCCAAAACCCTTGTGGCGAGGGAGCTTGCTCCCGCTGGGCTGCGCAGCAGTCCTGAAGACTGACAACTCGGTGCGTCAGTCCGATCCCGGGGGCCGCTTCGCGACCCAGCGGGAGCAAGCTCCCTCGCCACAAAAGCACTATCAAAAACGGAGACAACCATGAGCAAACGCATCAACTGGAGCGGCGTCTTCCCTGCCGTCACCACCCAATTCAACGATGACTTTTCCATCAACCTGGAAAAAACCCACCAAGTGATTTCCAACGTCATTCGTGACGGTGTTTCCGGCCTGGTGGTCTGCGGGTCGGTGGGGGAAAACACCTCCTTGAGCGCCGAGGAAAAAATCGCCGTGACCGAAGTCGCGGTAGACGCCTCCCGTGGCCGCGTGCCGGTGATCTGCGGCGTGGCCGAATTCACCAGCGTGCAAGCCGCCAAGGTCGCCAACGCGGTGCGCAAGGTTGGCGTCGACGGGGTGATGCTGATGCCGGCGCTGGTCTATGGCTCCAAACCCTTCGAGACCGCCGAGCATTTCCGCTACGTGGCCCGGCATGCCGACGTGCCCTTGATGGTCTACAACAACCCGCCGATCTACAAGAATGACGTGACACCGGACATCCTGATTTCACTGGCCGATTGCGACAACGTGGTGTGTTTCAAGGATTCCTCCGGTGATACCCGGCGGTTCATCGACGTGCGCAACGAAGTCGGCGACCGCTTTGTGTTGTTCGCCGGCCTCGATGACGTGGTGCTGGAAAGCCTCGCCGTGGGGGCCGAAGGTTGGGTCTCGGGGATGTCCAATGTGTTCCCGAAAGAAGGCGAAACCATTTTCCGCCTGGCCCGCGCCGGACGCTTTGCCGAGGCGATGCCGATCTACGAATGGCTGATGCCGATCCTGCACCTGGACGCCCGCGCCGACCTGGTGCAATGCATCAAGCTGTGCGAATTCGTCGCCGGCCGCGGCAGCGCCCTCACCCGCCCACCGCGCCTGGCCCTGCCGGAAGCGGACCGGGTATTTGTGGAGCAGATCATGGCCAAGGCCCTGGCGAATCGGCCGATGTTGCCGGATGTGGGGCTTTGACCCAAGGGCATGGCGCTAACTGGCGGTGATTGGGAGGCCGCCATCGCGAGCAAGCTCGCTCCCACAGGGCCGAAGGTGCAAGGAGATTTGCAGCCCATATAAAATCCCTTGTGGGAGCGAGCTTGCTCGCGATAGCGGTCTGCCTGAGCCGGCTATGCTGGATGTGCCGACTAAATCGCGAGCAAGCTCGCTCCCGCAATATTTTGACGAGGCTTCCCATGAATTATTTCCTGGCCCAGGCCCTGAACAACCGATGGGCCAACCACAGGCTGCTCGGCGCCTGCGCGGCGTTGAGCGAGGCCGAATACGAAGCGCCGCGCACGGGGTTCTTCTCGTCCATCCAAGCCACGCTTTGCCACATCCTGGAAGTGGACCGCTATTACCTCACTGCCCTGGAAGGCGACCGCGATGGGCAGATAAAGGACTTTTCCGAAACCCTGGCCTTTGCCCAACTGAAGCAAAGCCAAACCCAGACCGACCAGCGGCTGGTGGCGTTCTGCGAAGCCCTGCGGGAGAAAGACCTCGCCCGCTCCGTGGAGCTGGTACGTGTCGACGGTGTGGTGCGCGAGCGCATCGACCGGCTGCTGTTGCACCTGTTCGAACATCAGATCCATCACCGCGGCCAGGTGCATGCGATGCTCAGTGGCACCGGCATCAAGCCACCGCAGCTCGATGAGTTCTTCCTCGACTGCGACCGTAGGTTTCGGCAAGACGAAGAGCAGCCACTGCAACTCAACGAAACGACCGTCTGGCAAGCCTATCGGCCGGACTGAACGTCGCCCCTGGCCGAAAAAAATGCGATGGCCGCTGCCGGCCATCGCCAAATCGCCCACGTCAGGCGCTCTCAGATCCGTGCGGGAGACACGATGATCTTCACGTTGTGCTCCTTGTTATTGACCAACTCCTCGAAGCCCTGGCCGACAATCTGCTCCAGCTGGATGCGACCCGTGACCAGTGGCGAAATGTCCAAGCGCCCATCGGCAATGAAGGCAATCACATCGGCGAATTCACCGTTGTAGGCCAGCGCGCCGAGCACTTGCTTCTCGGTGGAGACCAGTTCAAAGAAGTTGAACTCGCTCGGTTCCTCGAAAATGCCCACCAACACACACTTGCCGGCCTTGCGGATCAGGTCGATGGCCAGTTTCGCGGTGTGTTTGTTGCCGATGCACTCGAAACTGACATCGGCCCCCAGGCCACCGGTCAGGCGGCGGACTTCAGCCAGGGCGTCGCATTCGTTCGGATCGATCACATGGCTGGCCCCGACTTCCAGGGCCTTGGCCTTGCGCGCACCGGACATTTCCAAGGCGATCACCTGGGCCGCCCCGGCGGCCTTGGCGCACATGATGGTGCACAGGCCAATGGTGCCGGCACCCACCACCACGACGTTCTGGCCCAGCAGGCTGCCGGCCTTTTTCACCGCATGCATGCCCACCGCCAATGGCTCGATCAACGCACCGGCCTCGGCCGGGAAATCGGCGGGCAGTTTGTAGAGCAGGTTGGCCGGCACGTTGACCAACTCGGCGAACGCACCGTTGTTCATCAGCCCGGTGAAGGCCAGGTTCTCGCAAATGTTGTAGAGCCCGTGGGTGCAGTAATAGCAGGTGCCGCAATGCTGGCAGGCGTCCGCCGCCACCGGCTCGCCGACACTGAAGCCTTCGACGCCGGCGCCCAGCTCGACGATCTCGCCGCAGAACTCATGGCCGAGGATGCACTGGCCCTTGATCCCGGTCAGCGGGTGTGGCGCGTCCACCGGGATGAACACCGGCCCGGCCACGTATTCATGCAGGTCGGAGCCGCAGATGCCGCACCATTGCACGCGGATCTGCACCCAACCGGCGGGCGGCGAAACCGGCAGTGGCACGTCTTCGACGCGGATGTCGTTGCGGCCATGCCAGACGGCGGCGCGCATGCTGCGGGTCGGCTTGATTGAAACGTTCATAACGTTGCCTCCAGGATTGTGTAGGGACGACGACGCATGTCGCCGCCCACTTGATCAGTGCTGCTCGACGAAGCCGAGGATCAGCCGGTTGACCTGCTCGGCCGCTTCCATTTGCACCATGTGGCCCTGGCCGGACAGCACCTCCACCTGGGCACTCAGCCCGTCGCTGTGGGCCGCCGGGATGATCGCGTCGTCGCTGCCCCAGATCACCAGGGTCGGTACGTCGCCGGCCTGCACCACTTCGCGCAAGTCCATCTGTTGGCGGCCGTCGGCGAACAGCGTCGCTGCCAGTTGCCGCAGCGCCGCATCCACGCCCTCCAGGCGCTTGTACTTGAGCATGTCGTCGAGCATCTGGCGGTTGACCAGCTCGGCATTGGAAAACAGTTGCACCAGTTGCGGCTTGAGGGCGTTGCGGTTGGCCGCTTCGACGAAACCTTGCAGGTAGCTGCCGTTGATCTGCGCGCCCAACCCGGCGCTGCCGATCAAAGTCAGCGACCGGACGCGCTGGGGCATCAGGCGTGCGGCATTCAGCGACACCGCCCCACCCATGGAATGCCCCACCAGATGCGCGGCGTTGATGTCCAGGTGATCGAGCAAGGCCAGCACCACGCCGCTCAATTCGTCCAGATCGCCGCGTTGCAGGGCTTTCGAAGATTCGCCGTGGCCCGGCAGGTCTAGGGCAATGACTCGACGCCCAGCCGCCAACGCCTCATGGTTGAACAGCCAGTTGTTCAGGTCGCCGCCGAAACCATGCACTAGCAACAACGGCGTACCGCCCTCGCCCCGCTCGAAATAGCGAATCACCCGGCCGTCCAACTCGACTTTCTGCGGTTTCGGCCCGCTGTCTTCGTCGGCCGCATCGCCAGGCACAAAGGTCGATTGGAACTGTTCGATGACCGCATCGATCTCGGCATCGCTGGCTTCGCCGTCGACCACGATGCCGAGCAAGGCGCCGACCGCCAGGGTTTCATCCTGGCGGGCGATCTGGCGGCGCAGGATGCCGGAAAACGGCGCCTCGACGCTGCTGGAGATCTTGTCGGTCTCGACGTCCATCACTTCATCGCCCTTGGTGATGGCCTGGCCCTCCTCCTTGAGCCAGGCATCGACCCGGCCCTCGGTCATCGACAGGCCCCACTTGGGCATGGTCAGGGTATGAATCTGGCTCATCAGCGCTTGCTCCACTCGATCACGTTGAGCACGGCTTGTTCGATCTTCGCCGCGTCAGGGATGTACAGGTCTTCCAGCGCATCGGAGAACGGCACCGGGGTGTGCGGCGCGGTGACCATCTCGATCGGCGCCTTGAGCGCGGCAAAGGCTTTTTGCGCCACCAGCGCCGAAATATCGGTGGCCATGGAACAGCGTGGGTTGGCCTCGTCGATCACCACCAGGCGCCCGGTCTTCTCGACACTTTCCAGGATGCTGTCCTCGTCCAGCGGGCTGGTGGTGCGCAGGTCGATGACTTCGCAGTCGATGCCACGCCCGGCCAGGCTGCGCGCCGCGTCCATCGCGGTGTTGACCATGCGCCCGTACGAGACCAGGGTCACGTCCTTGCCGTCGCGCAGGAAGTTGGCCTCGCCAAAGGGAATGGTATAGAGCTCTTCCGGCACCTCGCCTTGCATGCTGTAGAGCAACTTGTGCTCGCAGAAGATCACCGGGTCGTTGTCGCGGATCGCCTGGATCAGCAGGCCCTTGGCGTCGTAAGGCGACGATGGGCAGACCACTTTCAGCCCGGGGATGTGCGTCCACAACGATGTGAGCATCTGCGAATGCTGGGCGGCGGCGCGCAGGCCGGCGCCGACCATGGTGCGGATCACCAGGGGTGTGGAGGCCTTGCCGCCGAACATGTAGCGAAACTTCGCCGCCTGGTTGAGGATCTGGTCCAGGCAACAGCCGGCAAAGTCGACGAACATCAGTTCGCAGACCGGGCGCACGCCGCAGGTGGCGGCCCCGACCGCCGCGCCGACGTAACCGATTTCCGACAGCGGCGTGTCCAGCACGCGGCCGGGGAACTGGGCGTAAAGCCCCTTGGTGACGCCGAGCACGCCGCCCCAGGCGTCGTTTTCACCGGGCGCGCCGGCACCACCGGCCACGTCCTCACCCATGATGAAGACGCTGGAGTCGCGGCGCATTTCCTGGGCCAGGGCCTCGTTGATTGCCTGCTGATAGCTGATTTTTCTCGCCATGATGGGATTCTCTATTGTTGTTATTCAGGGGGGGCGTTCAGGGATAGCTGACGTAGACGTCGGTCAGCAGGTCCGCCGCGGAGGGCTTGGGATCGGACTTGGCCTTGTACACGGCGTTTTCGATCAGCATGTCCACCTCCTTGTCGATCTGGTCCAACTGCTCGACGGTGAGCAAGCCGGCCCGAGTGGTGCGCTCGCGGAACTGCATCAGGCAGTCCTGGTTCTCGCGAAAATGCTTGACCTCGTCGGGCGCCCGATAGGTTTGGGCGTCGCCCTCGAAGTGGCCGTAGTAGCGGGTCAGCTTGACCTCGATCAGCGACGGCCCTTCCCCGGCACGGGCGCGCTCGACGGCGGCCCCGGCGGCTTCATGCACGGCGAAGAAGTCAAAGCCATCCACCGTCACCCCGGGCATGCCGAACCCGGCCGCACGGTCGGCGATGTGATCGCAGGCCACCGACCAATTGGAAGCGGTGGCTTCGGCGTAACCGTTGTTTTCCGCGACGAACAGGCACGGCAGGTTCCACACCGAGGCCATGTTCATGGCTTCGAACACCGCGCCCTCGTTGGAGCCGCCGTCGCCGAAAAACACCACGGCGACGCTGTCGGTGCCCTTGAGCCGGGCCGCCAGGGCAGCGCCGACCACCAGCGGCGCACCGGCACCGACGATGCCATTGGCGCCGAGCATGCCCTTCTCGAAATCGGCGATGTGCATCGAACCGCCCTTGCCTTGGCAGACGCCAGTCTTCTTGCCATAGATCTCGGCCATCATCCCGTAGACATCCACGCCCTTGGCGATGCAATGGCCGTGACCACGGTGGTTGGACGCGATGCAATCGTCATCGCCCAGGTGGGCCATGACGCCGGCGGCCGAGGCTTCTTCGCCGGCATACAGGTGGACGAAACCGGGAATTTCGCCGGTCGCGAATTCCACGTGCAGGCGCTCTTCGAAGGCGCGGATGGTGCGCATCACCTGGTAGGCGTGCAGCAGTTGATCGTGGGTGAGCGGTGTCGACATTTTTATTCTCCTGGGGTGTCTTCTTGAAGATTCAGAGGGTGTTGCGGGTGTTCGCGGCCGATGGCCAGCAAACGCTGTTGCGCGGCGTAGGCCAGCACCGCGTTGACGTCGATGCTCAGCGGGCCGCCGGCATCGAGGGTGACCGTGGGCCGGTCCTGCGCGTTGAATTCGATCTCCCGCTCGCCATCCAGGGCCAGGGTGCCGCTGGAGAGGGACAAGCCGTGGGCGATGCCAGGTTCCAGGGGCCCGGCAGCAAGCACGCCACAGCCTTGCAGCAGGCCCGGCGCGAGCGGCGCCAGCAGTGCTTCGGGGGATTGCGGGTCCAGGCGCATCCAGGCACCACCCGGTGCCTGGCGTGACACCGGAAACCACAAGCCGCACAGCGCCGACAGGCCAATGGATTGCGGTTCGGCGAAGGTCACGAAGACTTCGGCCAGGTCCTGTGCGCGACTGATCGCCCGGGCGCCGACAAAGCGCAGCGGCGACACGGCGACGTCCACCAGGGCGACTTCGCGCAAGCCTCGCCCGGCATCGCAGACCAGCAAGCGCTTGTTGCGGCGCAAGCCGATCGAGTCCGGGATCCGGCCGCTGGCGTACAACCCACCGGCCAAGCCGGCACTGGTGGCCTCGCGCAGTTCGGGAAAGGCGTTGTTGGTGCCGGTGGACAGGGTCAGCAATGGGATGTCCCCCACTTCGGCGGCCACCGCCTTGTGGGTGCCGTCGCCGCCGAGCACGGCGATCAGCGCCACCTCGCGCTCGGCCATCAGGCGTGCGGCCCGGCGGGTGTCTTCGACGGTCTGGCGCAGGGTCAGGTCGAGAAACTCCAGGGCCGGCCAGTGGCTGCTGCGGGCCTGGCGGCTGTGGCTGTTCTTCAGCACGGCGGCGGCCATGCCAATCATGTCGGTGGGCATCAACACCTGTTCGATGCCGGTGGCGCCAAAAGCGGCCAGCAGGCGCTGGATCACCGAGACCTTGTCAGTGCTGGAAAACAGCCCGGCATTGGCGGTCAGGCGCCGCACGTCACGGCCCGATGCAGGGTTGGCGATGATGCCCACGGTCAATGGCCGGCGACTCATGACGCCACCGTGGAGGGAGCAGGCGAACGGCCTGGGCAGGAAACCATAGACACCTCGTTGTTATTATTGGATGACCCGTCGAGCGGGCCCCAGAGGTAGAGCAAGGGCGGTGCCAGTTGTGGGAAAAACCTGCTCAAAGCCCGGGCCAGAGCGGCCCCCATGGGATTTTCGATGAAGCGAACCGAGCCCCGGTGAGACGCCCCATGTCAGCCTGCACGAGGTTGCGGCGAGACCCTGAGACGTGGCGTCTCACAGCGCCCGAAGAACCCGTCGAGCTTGTCTGCACCCGGCGATCGGCGCTTAATGTGCGCACAACGATAAGAAGCTGAATCGGAGGCCCCTATGCTTTCCGCTCACTCCCGGGCGCACGTGGATTGCGTCAGCCGCGTGGTGAAAAACGCGAACCAATTGCCACAACTGCCCGTCCCGGACCTGATCCTCGACTCCTGGCGCCGGTCCATGGAGCAACATCACCTGGACCCCGGTTCGCTGCAGGGCCCGCGCATCCTGTCCCAGGACGTGCTCAAGCAATGCCGTGAACGCTCCGAGCTGTTCCTCAATATCGCCAGCGAAGAAGTGGCGCGCCTGCATGGCCGGGTCCGCGATGCCGACTACTGCGTGCTACTGACCGATGCCCAGGGCCAGACCATCGACTACCGGGTGGAAACCACGATCCGCAATGACTGCCGCAAGGCCGGGCTGTACCTGGGCACCTGTTGGTCGGAGGGCGAGGAAGGCACCTGCGGCGTGGCGGCGGTGCTCACGGCCAAGGCCCCGGTGACGGTGCACAAGCGCGACCATTTCCGCGCAGCGTTCATTGGCCTGACCTGCTCCGCCGCGCCGGTCTTCGACCCCCAGGGTGAATTGCTCGGGGTGCTGGACGTCTCGGCGGTGCGCTCGCCGGATGATCGGCGCTCGCAGCACCTGATCCGGCAAATGGTGGTGCAGAGCGCCCGGGAGATCGAACAGGCGTTTTTCATGAGCAGCGCCCAGGGTTACTGGGTGCTGCGGGCCCATCGCAACGCCGGCTACGTCGACAGCCAGCCGGACTTCCTGTTCGCCTGGGACGACGACGGTTGCCTGCAAGCCTTGAACCCGGCCGCCCGCCAGTACCTGCTGCAACATTACGGGCAGTTGCCGCAACACATCGGCCAGGTGTTCGACCAGCAACTACTGCACCGTGCCCGGGACGAAAGCCTCTGCTCGCTCGATCACGCCCTGCACGGGCGCTTGAGCGCGCCACGCCAGCGGGCCAGTTCACGTGCGCGGGTGGCGATGACCCCGTTGGAGATCGATCCACGCCTGGCCGACAGCCTGCGCCTGGCGGTGCGGGTCAAGGATCGCAACCTGCCGGTGCTGATCCAGGGCGAAACCGGTTCCGGCAAGGAAGTGTTCGCCCGGCAGTTGCACCAGGCCAGCCAGCGCCGCGAGCGTCCTTTCGTGGCCTTGAACTGCGCCGCCATTCCGGAAAGCCTGATCGAGAGCGAACTGTTCGGCTACGTCGCCGGCGCCTTCACCGGCGCCTCGGCCAAGGGCATGCAGGGCCTGTTGCAACAGGCCGATGGCGGCACCTTGTTCCTGGATGAAATCGGCGACATGCCGCTGGCCTTGCAGACCCGCCTGCTACGCGTCTTGGCCGAGGGTGAAGTGGCGCCGCTGGGCGCGTCCCGCCGCAAGGCCGTGGACATCCAAGTGATCTGCGCCACCCATCGCGACCTGGAGACCCTGGTGGCCGCCGGCGAGTTTCGCGAGGATTTGTATTTCCGCCTGGGCGGCGCGCGCTTCCAACTGCCCCCGTTGCGCGAACGCAGCGACCGGCTGGCGTTGATCAATCGAATTCTTGCCGAAGAGTCGACGCTGTGCGGGACAACCGTGCAATTGAGCAGCGCGGCCCTGGAATGCCTGCTCGGCTATCACTGGCCGGGCAATGTCCGCCAGTTGCGCCATGTGCTGCGTTATGCGTGCGCAGTGTGCGAAGCCAGCGTGGTCCAGCTCAGCCACCTGCCCGAGTCAATGCACCGCGTGGACGCCGCCGACCACGGGCCGGAGCCGAGCGCCAGCCCGGAACGCCAGGCACTGCTCGATGCCTTGGTGCGCCACCGCTGGAAACCCACCGCCGCCGCCCGGGCCCTGGGCATTTCCCGGGCGACCCTGTATCGACGGGTGCACCTGCATGGCATCGAAATGCCAGGCCGCAGCCCGGCCTGAAAGTCTATCGGCGCGCCAGTTCGTGACGGACACATTGTTCGTAGTAGGTCTGCTTGACCGCGACCGGCTTGAGGCGCGAGGCGCTGTTGTAGGTCTGCTCGGTAATGCCCAAGGCGGTCATGCGCATCCAGGGCCGGGGAAACTTGCGCACTTGCAGCTTCTTGCGCGCGCCGTACAGGCTGACGCCGGACAGCTTCGACGCCTGCGCCCCCGCCGCGATGTCCGAACCCCAGCGGCACACCGACTGCTGGTTTTGCGTCAGCGCCCTGGCCTGGGCCTCAAGCGAAACGGCGGCCAGGAGAAACGTCGCCACGACCCACATAGAAATACGCATAGGTTTGTCGCCCAACTTTCTGAAAGGAAAGAAGTTTGACCTTATGTAACTGAGCAAGGGGCCAGCATTTTCACGCCATTCTCGAATCCGCATGCAATCCCGTGGCGAGGGGATTTATCCCCGCTGGGTCGCGAAGCGGCCCCAAAGACCTGACAACTCGGTGTGGCAAGCTGTCTTTAGGGCTGCTTCGCAGCCCAGCGGGGATAAATCCCCTCGCCACAAGGGCTTGCCTTCGCCATCTGCGACATTCGTCCACAAGTGGCGCACCGAACTAGAAACAACCTGAGAGAATAATCTCAATCCATTGAATTAAAGGGTTTAGTTAAAAATTCAGCTCGCCTTCGCCTCCTGCAACAACTGCTGGATCACCTGCTCCTGCTCGCCATAGCGTCCTTCGCCAAAATGGCTGTAGCGCACCTGCCCCTTGGCATCGATGAAGTAATGAGCCGGCCAGTACTGATTGTTGAAGGCACGCCAGATCGCATACTGATTGTCGATCGCCACCGGGTAGCGGATGTCCAGCTTGCGCACCTGCTCGCGCACGTTGTCGATGATTTTCTCGTAGCCGTACTCCGGGGTGTGGACACCGATCACCACCAGCCCGTCCTTTTCATACTGCTTCGCCCAACCGTTCACATAAGGCAAGGTGTGCTGGCAGTTGATGCAGTCGTAGGTCCAGAAGTCCACCAGCACCACCTTGCCCTTGAGTGATTCGCTGCTCAGCGGGGGCGAGTTCAGCCATTGCACCGCGCCGTCCAGCGCAGGCATGGCGCCCTGGGACTCGAGGGCCGGCAGGGAACTTGCGCCGGCCTTGCTCACCACATAGTCGATGGCCTTGGGCACGTTCTGCAGCAGGCTTTTTTCCAAGCTGGCCGATTGTTGCGAGGAAGTCGCCGCCAACAAGCGGTCATCCGCCCCGGTGCCAATCGCCACGGCCGCCAGCAACACCGCCACTCCTGTGCCCCGGCGCAGCCAGGTGGTGATCGGCAGCGAGAGTTTCAGGCGTGCGACCAGTCCGCGCCCGGCCAGGATCAGCGTCCCGAGGGACAAGGCACTGCCCAGGCCGTAGGCGAGCAGCAGCAGGCTGGTTTGGGCACTGGCGCCTTGCAGCATGGCCCCGGTCAGGATCACCCCGAGTATCGGTCCGGCGCACGGTGCCCAGAGCAACCCGGTGGCGACCCCGATCAGCATGGAAGCCACCGGTCCGGCCAACCGCCCGGCGCCGGCGTCCAGGCGATTGCCCAGGCTGACCAGCGGCCGCGCCAGCCAGGTGCCGACCCGACTGAAGATCAGCGACAACGCAAACACCACCATCACCACCAAGGCCACTTGCCGGCCGACGCTGCTGGCGCGCAGCACCCACTCGCTGCTGGCCACTGCCAGGCTGGCGACCAGGGCAAACGTCAGCACCATGCCGCCAAGGGTCAGCAGCACCGAGCCACGGGAGCGATCGGCCCGGGCAAACAGAAACGGCACCACCGGAAGAATGCAGGGGCTGAGGATCGTCAGGATCCCGCCGAGAAAAGCGATCAGAAGCATGGCAACACCTCAATTAGTAAAGGCTGACGTAAACCCTGTGGCGAGGGAACTTGCTCCCGCTGGGCTTGTGTAGGAACTGCCGAAGGCTGCGATCTTTTGATCTTTCGCTTGAGATTCAAGTGTCCTTAGAAAGATCGCAGCCTCGTTGCACTCGACAGCGCCTACACAGTTCCTACGCCCCAACGGGAGCAAGCTCCCTCGCCACAAAAGCAGGTCAGTTCTGGTTGCTGCAGTTGTCGGCAAGCTTGCGGTAGTCCAGCGCTTGCTTGTGGCCGGCCGAATCCAGGTAGGTCATCTGGGCATTCACCACGCCGCAGGTCGGCTCGGCGTCTTCGCTCAGGGACAGCACCTTCTGGATGTCCAGGTGGGTGCCGTAGGTGTAGCTGTGTGCTTGCACATTGCTTTCGGCCCGGGCCGACAGGGTGCAAATGTTCAATGCAGCGAAAAGGCAGGCGGCGTAGATGGCTTTGCTGTTCATGGCGATTCCTCGATTCAATGGTTTTATCTGCCGAGGCCTGTTGTGTTGCCTCGATGGACGCCATTGAATGCCGCGCAGGTATCGCGCCTGTATCGAACCAGGTGGCTTTTTGCATCGCTGTGTATCCGTCGCGCGCCAGATACACTGCAATACAAACCGCCGCGAGCCGGGCCGGCCAGCGCCTGTAGACTGCTCACAACGAAACGCCGAGGAGCTGGACACCATGGATCATGTCGATCACGTGTTGATAGTGGATGACGATCGCGAGATCAGAGAACTGGTTGGCAACTACCTGAAAAAGAACGGCCTGCGCACCACTGTCGTCGCCGATGGCCGGCAAATGCGCGCCTTCCTGGAAACCACCCCGGTGGACCTGATCGTGCTGGACATCATGATGCCCGGCGACGACGGCCTGGTGCTGTGCCGGGAGCTGCGGGCCGGTAAGCACAAGGCCACGCCGGTGCTGATGCTCACCGCGCGCAACGACGAAACCGACCGCATCATCGGCCTGGAAATGGGCGCCGACGATTACCTGGTCAAGCCCTTCGCCGCCCGTGAGCTGCTGGCGCGTATCAATGCCGTGCTGCGCCGCACCCGCATGCTGCCGCCCAACCTGGTGGTCACCGAAAGCGGTCGCCTGCTGGCGTTCGGGCGCTGGCGCCTGGACACCACCGCCCGCCACCTGTTGGACACCGACGGCACCCTGGTTGCCTTGAGCGGCGCCGAATATCGTTTGTTGCGGGTATTCCTCGACCATCCGCAACGGGTGCTCAACCGCGATCAGCTGCTCAACCTCACCCAGGGCCGGGACGCCGACCTGTTTGATCGCTCCATCGATTTGCTGGTCAGCCGCCTGCGCCAGCGCCTGCTCGATGATGCCCGGGAGCCGGCCTACATCAAGACCGTGCGCAGCGAAGGCTACGTGTTCTCGCTGCCGGTGGAGATCCTCGAGGCCTCGGTATGAGCCTGCCGCTGCGCTGGCCGCGTACGCTGGCCTCGAGGCTGTCGCTGATCTTCCTGATCGGCCTGATCCTGGCCCAGGGCCTGTCCTTCGGCGTCCAGTACTACGAGCGCTACCAGAGCGCCAGGTCGACCATGCTCGGCAACCTGGAAACCGACGTCTCGACCTCGGTCGCCATTCTTGACCGCCTGCCTGCCGCCGAACGCCAAGCCTGGCTGCCGAAACTCGCCCGACGCAACTATGGCTACCTGCTCGACGAAGGCCAGCCCGGCCAACCGATGGATCTGGCCGACGCGCCGATCTCGGTCAGTTCGATCCAGGAAGCCATCGGCCAGGCCTATGGCCTGACCTTCAAGCAGATTCCCGGACCGAAAATGCACTATCAGGCGCACCTGCGCCTGGGGGACGGCAGCCCGCTGACCATCGACGTACGCCCGGCGATGACGCCCCTTTCGCCCTGGCTGCCGGTGGTGTTGCTGGGGCAGTTGGCACTGTTGATCGGCTGCACCTGGCTGGCCGTGCGTCTCGCCGTCGGCCCACTGACCCGGCTGGCCGAGGCGGTGGAAACCCTCGACCCTAACGCCCACAGCGTGCGCCTGGACGAGAAAGGCCCGACTGAAGTGGAGCATGCCGCCAAGGCGTTCAACGCCATGCAGGACCGCATCGCGGCCTACCTCAAGGAGCGCATGCAGTTGCTCGCGGCTATTTCCCACGACTTGCAGACCCCCATCACTCGTATGAAGCTGCGCGCCGAGTTCATGGACGAGGGGATCGAAAGGGACAAATTGTGGAGCGACTTGAGTGAAATGGAGCACCTGGTGCGTGAAGGCGTGGCCTATGCCCGCAGCATCCACGGCGCCACCGAGGCCAGTTGCCGGATCAGCCTGGATGCGTTTCTCGACAGCCTGGCGTTCGACTACCAGGACACCGGCAAGGACGTGCAATTGATCGGGAAAAACGCCGCGATCATCGACACCCGCCCCCATGCCCTGCGGCGGGTGCTGGTCAATCTGGTGGACAACGCCCTGAAGTTCGGTGGCGCGGCGCAGATCCATGTGCAACTCGCCGACAACGGGCAATTGGCGATCCAGGTACTGGACCGCGGCCCCGGGATCAGCGAGCAGGAACTGGCCGAGGTGCTCAAGCCGTTCTACCGGGTGGAGAGCTCGCGCAACCGGGAAACCGGCGGCACCGGCCTGGGCTTGGCGATCGCCCAGCAACTGGCGATCGCTATGGGCGGCTCACTGACCCTGAGCAACCGCGACGGCGGCGGCCTGTGCGCCGAGTTGCGGCTGGCATTCGCTAGCTGACGCGGTCCCCTGTGGGAGCGGGGTTGCTCGCGGAGGCGGCCTGATGGCCGGCTGGGATTTTGTTGATCGGGTACATATCCGTTGCTGCGGTAACGGCTACTTATGGTTCCGCTCTTACAGCGGGTCACTTTCGAAAAGCCCGGAAGCCGGCCCAGTCGAAAGTAATCAAAGCGCTTCTGCCCCACCACTCGGTGCCTCGCCTAGGCTCGGCATGCCCTCACTCCGGCATTGCTCCGTGGGCCCGCCGCGAAGGGCCATCCATGGCCCAGCGCGGCTAACCCGGCATCCATGCCGGGTTGCCCACTCCACAATGCCTGCGTTCGGCCAGCGTGGTTAATGGGGCGTCCGAGATCAACGTCCTCCCCGAGGCGGCCTTATAGCCGACCTGGCTCCTCCGGTCGTACACCCTTCAGATCTGTGGGAGCAAAGCTTGCTCGCGAGGCGGCCTTACAGCCGACCTGTCTTTTCCGGTCGTACTCCGAGCCAAATTTGTGGGAGCGAGCCTGCTCGCGATTGCGGTGTGTCAGCCGGCATCCATTCAACTGACCTGACGCCATCGCGAGCAAGCTCGCTCCCACACGGTTCCGAGGCGCTACAAATGTTGATGCCTTACCCAATCCCCCTGTGGGAGCGAGCCTGCTCGCGATTGCGGTGTGTCAGCCGGCATCCATTCAACTGACCTGACGCCATCGCGAGCAAGCTCGCTCCCACACTGTCTCCGAGGCGCTACAAATATCGGGGCCTTACCCAATCCCCCTGTGGGAGCGAGCTTGCTCGCGATTGCGGTGTGTCAGCCAGCATCCATTCAACCGACCTGACGCCATCGCGAGCAAGCTCGCTCCCACACTGTCTCCGAGGCGCTACAAATATCGGTGCCTTACCCAATCCCCCTGTGGGAGCGAGCTTGCTCGCGATTGCGGTGTGTCAGCCGGCATCCATTCAACTGACCTGACGCCATCGCGAGCAAGCTCGCTCCCACAGGGGCTTGGTGTCAGGTTGGTAGGTGGGTTTGTATGCCAGTGTGTCTGCGGATGATCGGCATACACAAACTTGCACGATCCTGCATTGCGGACATACCCCGCTTACACCTGCTTGAAAGACTCCCCCGTGTTCCCGGCGCTATCACGACCGGGCCTCGACATCCAAGGAGCCTTTACATGCCTACCGCAACTGCATCCCCCTTTCGTTATCAGGGCTGGTCGCTGTTCAGCCTGCTCGCCGCCCTGGTGCTGTTGATGACCGGGTTGATCCTGGTGCTCAACCCGGACCTGACCGAAGGCGTGCGCAGCGCCATTCGCGCCACGGCTCGTTCGTCCTTCGCCTTGTTCCTGCTGGCCTTCACCGCCTCGGCATTCGCGGTGCTGGTGCCCTCGCCCCTGAGTCGGTCACTGGTGCGCGAACGGCGCTTCATCGGGCTGGCGTTTGCCTTCTCCCATTTGGTCCACGCGGTGCTGATCTACAGCTACGGCCAGCTCAACACCGAGTTCTGGCCAGGCCGCACCACCGTCGGCAACGTGCCTGGCAGCGTGGGCTATGTGTTCATCCTGCTGCTGGCCCTGACCTCGTTCAAAAGCACCACGCGCCTGATCGGTTCCAAGGCCTGGAAGCGCCTGCATGTCACCGGCATGTGGGTGCTGGCGGCGATCTTTGCCTATTCCAACTTCAAACGCATCCCCATGAGCGCCTGGTATGTGCTGCCCTTCGGCCTGATCTGCGCCGCCACCGCCATCCGCCTGGTGGGCAAGCTGGCCCAGGCCACCCAACGACGCCAACGGCCGCAACACGCTTGAGCCCAAGGAGACCGATCATGTACTCAAACGCCTTGAAAACACGGTACTTCTTCCTCGATCAGGCAGGCGCCTGGCTCGCGCCGCTGGGCCTGCGCCTGTTCCTGGCTTGGGAGTTCTTCGAGTCCGGCCTGGAGAAATGGAACGGCGAGAACTGGTTTGCCGAAATCCAGTCCGCCTTCCCGTTCCCCTTCAACCATGTGCCGGCCCAGTGGAACTGGGAACTGGCGACGTGGGCCGAACTGATCGGCGCCATCGCCCTGTTGATCGGCTTGGGCACGCGCCTGTCGGCGCTGGTGCTGATCGTCGTCACCGTAGTGGCGACCGCCGCCGTGCACTGGCCGGCGGACTGGTCGAGCTTGAGCGAACTGGCCCAGGGTTATGCGATCACCAACAAGGGACATGGCAACTTCAAGCTGCCATTGATCTATCTGGTGGCGTTGCTGCCGTTGCTGCTGCAAGGGGCTGGGAAGTTGAGTGTGGATGCGCTGCTGAGGACCGGCCTGCACCATCAAAACAAGGCCTGACAAAAATCCCTTGTAGGAGCGAGCTTGCTCGCGATGGCAGTGGGTCAGTCGACTTCAACAGTGACTGACATACCGCCATCGCGAGCAAGCTCGCTCCCACAGGGTTTGGGTTAACTGACGAGGTGTGGCTGCACGCCGACAACCCCTTCATCCAGCATCCGCCGCAACAGCGCCACGGCGCTGTCCATGAATTCGAATGACGTCACCCCCGCCTCCCGGGCCAACGCCAGCAACTGCCCTCGCCCTGCCAACCCGGGATATTGCTCGATACGCTGCAAAAGCCGCCAGGCCAACGGGCTGAGTTCGGAAAAGCGCACCTCAAACCCAGGCGTGCGCCGTACCAGCAACAGCGTCGGCTGGGCCGGTGGCGTCGAGGGCCGGTAGCTCGGTGCCAGGCGATGCACCGGCCACTGGTACGCCAGCGGCCAGGCCAGGGGCCCGACACGCAGCGGCTGGTCGAGCCAGGAAGCCTCATCATGGGTCGGCAATGGTTCGGCCGGGGATTGCAGCAACGCCATCTCGACCCACTCGTAATGCGCCAGCTCTGCCACAAACGGTGGCCAATCCGGCGACGGGTGGGCCGCGAGGTATCCGACGAACTCCTCGGCGATTTCACCGAACCTGGGGGTGGCACAGCGGTGTTCGCGCAGGAAGCGGCGCACGCAGGCACGCCATTGGTCCTGCCCCAGCACGCTCACCAGCACCGGGAAGGTGCCGCCGAGCAGCGAACGCATGTTTTCAAAGATCAGGTCGCGATACACCTGCGCCCGCGCCGCGTCCATGCCGGACGGGACCGGGCAGTGCTCAGGGTCGCGCAGGTAATGGGTCAGCGCCTGTTGCTGCTGATGCAGTGTCTGCCGCCGCTTAGCCATGGAGCACCACCTGCCGGGTAACGGCTTGGTATTGCAACTGGCGTAGGGTCTGCAATTCGGCCACCAATGCGGCATAGGGCGGGAAGTTGAAGTCCCGTTCGAGCAAGGTCGGCTGCGCGCCGAAATGCGCGTAGGCCTGGGCCAGCAGTGCCCAGACCACCGGCTTGACCGGCGCGCCATGGCTGTCGATTTTCAGCGTTTCGGACTCGTCGTAATGCCCGGCTACATGCATCGCGACCACCCGAACTGGCTCAAGGCCCGCCAGGAATGCCTGGGGATCGAAGCCGTGATTGATCGAGTTGACGTAGACGTTGTTGACGTCCAGCAACAGGTCGCAGTCGGCTTCGCGCAACACCGCCCGGGTGAATTCCAGCTCGCTCATGTCGTGTCGGGGGGCGGCGTAATAGGAGACGTTTTCCACCGCCAGGCGTCGTCCCAGCACATCCTGGGCCTGACGGATCCGCGCCGCCACGTGATGCACCGCTTCCTCGGTAAAGGGCAGCGGCAACAGGTCATACAAATGCCCTTCATCGCCACAGTAGCTCAAGTGCTCGCTGTACAACGGCACGTTGAAACGCTCGAGGAAAGCGCGCACTTGGCCGAGAAACGCCAGGTCCAGCGGCGCCGGCCCACCCAAAGACAACGACAGGCCATGGCACGTCAACGGATAACGTTCGGCCAGCGAATGCAAGGCGGCGCCATGAAGGCCGCCGATTCCGATCCAGTTTTCCGGGGCCACTTCGAGAAAGTCGAAATCCCCGGCCGGTGCCTGGCGCAGTTCCGCGAGCAAGGCCCGGCGCAGGCCGAGGCCTGCCGAGGGTTGAGGTAACTTCAACATGACACATCTCCTGGGGAAAACGAGATGTGGAGAGCCTTGAGTGACGATCATCAACCGGTCGATAGAAACCGAACACCCGTGGCCAGGGATTGCTCCCGCTGGGGCTGTAGGAGCTGTCGAGCGAAGCGAGGCTGCGATCTTTTGACCTTTCGCTTGAGACTCAAATGTCTGGGGAAAGATCGCAGCCTCGTTGCACTCGACAGCTCCTACAGAGCTCCTACACCGGCGTCAACTCATCAGGCTCACCACCGGGAGGGCGAATCAGGACTCGATAGCCGCCCCGCACTTGCCTTCACCACATTTGCCTTCCGCGGTCTTCGCCTGGGCCGACAGGTATTGCTTGGCTTCCGGCAAGGAGATGCCGCCGTCGTGGTTGGCGTCGATCTTGTCGAATTCCGCCGCGCGCTCCGGTGCCGCGGCGATGAACTCGTCCCGCGAAACCTGGCCATCGTGGTTTTTATCGGTCTTGGCGAACTTGTCTTCGCCGCACTTGCCTTCGGCGGGTTTCTTCACGGTATCGGCTGCCGCCAGGGTGTAGCCCTGGGCCAGGTCGTTCATGGTCAAGGCCGAAGCTGCCGTGGAGAGACCGAGGCCGCCGACCAGGGCCAGGCCGAGTGCAAGGGACGAATTGCGAGAGAAGTTGAGCATGGTATTCCTCTGACGATTGACGATTAAGGCGCCAGTCACCCGCACCGAGGCTCGGTGTCGGCTGGCTGGCGTAGTTAATCGCCGGTGTGTATCCGGCCTGTGTCGCCGGCCCGGGTCTTCGTCAAGCAGGTGTATCTGGGCCGGTGCGGTACACACTGCGATACACGCCCGCCCGGCCTCAGGTCCCTGGTGTTGAAAAAATCGAAACCTTGGAAGGCCTGCGCCGGTCAAGTCCTGTATGAACGTCAACTGCTGCGCGTCGCGCCGAGCTTCCGCGGCCTGAAACGAGGGACAGACATGAGCATGACCGTCGGTGATTTTCTGGTGCAACGTCTTTACGAATGGGGCGTTCGCCGTATCTATGGCTATCCGGGCGATGGCATCAACGGCGTGTTTGGCGCCTTGAACCGCGCCCAGGGAAAAATCCGCTTCATCCAGGCCCGCCACGAGGAAATGGCCGCGTTCATGGCCTGCGCCCACGCCAAGTTCACCGGCGAGCTGGGGGTCTGTATCGCCACCTCCGGGCCCGGTGCATCCCACTTGGTGACCGGCCTCTACGACGCGCGGATGGACCACATGCCCGTGCTTGCCATCAGCGGCCAGCAGGCGCGCGCCGCGCTGGGCGGGCATTACCAGCAGGAACTGGACCTGGTCAGCCTGTTCAAGGACGTGGCCGGGGCGTTCGTGCAGCAAGCCAGCGTGCCCGCCCAGGTGCGCCACCTGCTGGACCGCGCCGTACGCACGGCGGTCGGCGAGCGCCGGGTCACGGCACTGATCCTGCCGAACGACCTGCAGGACATGGAATACACCGCGCCACGCCACAAGCACGGTACGGTTCACTCCGGCGTCGGTTACCGCAAGCCCAGCGTCGTTCCCTACGAAGAGGACCTGCGCAAAGCCGCCGACGTGCTCAATGCCGGCAAGAAAGTCGCCATCCTGGTTGGTGCCGGCGCGTTGCATGCCACCGACGAAGTGATCGCCATCGCCGAGAAGCTCGGTGCCGGGGTGGCCAAGGCGCTGCTGGGCAAGGCCGCCGTGCCGGACGACCTGCCCTGGGTCACCGGCACCATCGGCCTGCTCGGCACTGAGCCCAGCGACAACCTCATGGCCGGCTGCGACACGCTGCTGATGATCGGCTCCGGCTTCCCCTACGCCGAATTCCTGCCCCCTGAAGGCCAGGCCCGAGGCGTGCAGATCGACATTCAGGCGGACATGCTCAGCCTGCGTTATCCCATGGAAGTCAGCCTGCACGGCGACAGCGTCGATACCTTGCGCGCCCTGCTGCCGCTGATCGAAGAAAAACCCGACCGCGCCTGGCGCAAGAAAATCGAGCAATGGCGCGAACGCTGGGAGCGGACCCTGGAAAAACGCGCCCGTGTCTCCGCCAAGCCGATCAATCCGCAACGGGTCACCTTTGAACTGTCACCGCGGCTGCCGGAGGACGCCATCATCACCTGCGATTCCGGCTCCTGCGCCAACTGGTTCGCCCGCGACATCAAGATCCGTCGCGGCATGATGTGCTCGCTGTCCGGTGGCCTGGCGTCGATGGGCGCGGCCGTGCCCTATGCCATCGCGGCGAAGTTCTGTCACCCGCAGCGGCCGGTGATCGCCCTCGTGGGCGACGGCGCCATGCAGATGAACAACATGGCCGAGCTGATCACCGTTGCCAAATACTGGCGCACCTGGGCCAACGGCAAGTGGATCTGCGCGGTGTTCAACAATCGGGATTTGAACCAGGTCACCTGGGAACAACGGGTGATGGAGGGCGATCCGAAATTCGCAGCCTCCCAGGACATCCCCGACGTGCCCTACCACCTGTTCGCTGAATCCATTGGCTTGAAGGGCATCCTGGTGCTGCACGAGGACGACGTGGCCACGGCCTGGGAAACCGCGCTGGCGGCGGATCGTCCGGTGCTGATCGAGTTTCGCACCGACCCCGACGTGCCACCGCTGCCGCCGCACATCAAGCTGGAACAGGCGAAGAAGTTTGCCTCTACCCTGCTCCAGGGCGACCCGAACGAGCGAGGCATCGTGGTCGAGACCGCCAAGCAGGTCCTGAGCAGCCTGCTGCCGGGCTCGCGCACGGATAAAGAGTGAGGCTGACGCGATGCCAACCGTTGAGCTGCATCGTCGCTATGAACGGTCCCTGCTGCTGGCGTTCTGCGTGCTGTGGGGATGGCTGGCCATCGCGCCGGTAAAGCGCAGCGACTGGCTGGCGGAGAACCTGCTGGTCATTGCGTTAGTGGTCGTCCTGGTGAGCGTTCATCGGCGATTCAGCTTTTCCCGGCTGTCCGCCACGCTGCTGTTCGTGTTCCTCTGCATCCATGAAGTCGGCGCCCACTACACCTATGCCAAGGTGCCTTACAACCAGTGGTGGCAGGCCCTGACGGGGGGCCAGTCGCTTGATCAGTTCATGGGTTTCCAGCGCAACCAGTTCGACCGGCTGGTGCATTTCAGCTACGGCCTGCTACTGGCCTATCCGCTGCGCGAGGTTTTGCTGCGGGTGGCGCCGGCAACGGGGTTCAGGGGTTATTTCCTGGCCTGGAGCCTGATCCTCGCGTCGTCGGCCGTCTACGAGATCATTGAATGGTTGGGCGGTGCCTATATTGGGGGCGACACCGCCAAGGCCTTTGTCGGCGCCCAACAAGACCCGTGGGACTCGCAAAAGGACATGGCCCTGGCCGCATTTGCCGCCTTCATCGCCCTGCTGGCCGCCGCCGGGATCAATTACCTGCGCCAACGGGATCTTGCCCTCGAATGGGCATCACGCTTCAAGGCCCGCACATGACGACAACGCAGCCTGTCGGCCACTTCGTTAACACGACTCAGTAAATCAGCCTGCCCGCCGATATAAGACAGGTGCGGGTGAAATCGCTTTTGGCTGATGAATTTTTTATGACTGAAAATGCTGGCAATGACTCGACTGTCCTTTCCCCGGGCTCGCCAACCCGTAGCTTCACCCGTCGCACTTTCCCGGCCATCATGCTCCTGCTGTTTGTCATGTCCGCCCTGGCGATCGCCGTGTTGCTCAACATCACCGGCGCCCAGGACCGGCGCGCCCGCGAACAGAGCCTGTTTTTCGCCCAACGGGCCATCGACGGGATCCGCACCGGTATCGGCCGGGACCTGAGCGACTATTCCAAGTGGAGCGACGCCTACCGGCACCTGCATGTCGAGGTCGACAAGGAATGGGCCTATGACCAGGAAAACGTCGGCAGCAGCGTGTACTCGCTCTACGGTTACCAGGCGGTATTTGTCATTTCCCCGACCGGCAAGACTGTCTATTCGGTGATCGACGGCCAAATGAGCGACGTCGACGCCGACACCTGGCTGACCGGCGACTTGCGCACCCTGTGGAACAAAGCCAGCACCGCGGAAAATCACGAGGAAGTGGTCGTCGAGATGCTCCATCACGAAGACGCCCCGGCGTTCGTCGCGGTGTCCGCCATCACCACCGGCACGGACGACAGCGTCGCGCAAATTCCCGGCCCGCCCAGCCTGATGCTCTTCGTCAAGGTTTTGGACCCCGGCGCCCTGGAAAACCTGGCGCGGGACTTCGCCCTGCCCGATGCCCATATCGCCAGGACCCCGGGCCCAGCCGATACCGCCCAACTGCTGCTCGACGACCTGACCCGGGAGGCCCTGGCCTGGCGACCGCAGACACCGGGCCAGGATTTGCGCAAGATCCTGCTGCCTCTACTGGTCGTGGCGTTACTGGTGCTGGGGATTCTGGCCCTGGCCGTTCTGCGCCACGCCTTGGTGATGCTTCGCGCCCAGGAAAGCCAATACGCCAGCCTGCTGGCCCACCGCAAGGCGCTGGAACGCAGTGAAGAACGTTTCCGCGACATTGCCGAGGTCTCCTCCGACTGGTTGTGGGAGGTCGATTCGACCGGGACCCTGACCTATCTGTCGGAACGCTTCGACCAAGTGACCGGCTTCAGTCCCACGGAGTGGCTGGGCAAACCTCTGCACCGGCTGCTTCACCCCCATGGCGGCTCGATCTCGATTGCCCAATGGCTGCTCGGCGGTGCCAACAGCCTCTCTTCGGCGCCACTGCTGTGCGAGTACACCGCGCGCAACCAGCGCATCCGCACCTGCAAACTGTCGGTACGGGCCATCGAAGCCGGCACCCTGGGTTTTCGCGGCACGGCCACTGACATCACCGACGAATTGCGAGCACTGGCCCAGATCAAGCACCTTTCCCTGCATGATCCCTTGACCGGGTTGGCCAACCGCAACCGCTTGTTCGATTGCCTGCGCGAACACCTGGGTCGAGCCGATCGCCCGCCCCTGGCGCTGCTGAACCTGGACATGGACCGTTTCAAACCGGTCAACGACTCCCTGGGCCATGCCGTGGGCGATAAAGTGCTCAAGGAAGTGGCGCATATCCTCCAGCAAAACGTGCGCGGCACCGATCTGGTGGCGCGTCTGGGCGGTGATGAATTTGTCATTGTCATGCCCGACCCAGGCGATGCCGGCGATCTCGATCAACTCTGTGAACGGCTGATCGATTGCATGCAGCGGCCCATGCACCTGGACGGCAACACCCTCTACCTGGGGGTGAGCATCGGCGTTGCCTGGTCGCAGCCCGGAGACGAACGTGCCGATGAACTGCTGCGCCACGCCGACATCGCCTTGTATGCGGCCAAGGCAGCCGGCCGCAACACCTGGCGCGTGTACGTGGAAGCCATGGGCAACCTGGCCCGCGACCGGCGGCGATACGAGCAGCAACTGCGCGACGCCATGCAACGGGACCAACTGGAACTGCGCTACTTGCCTCGCTTCGACGTGAGCGCCGAGCAACTGCACGGTTTCGAAGCCCAGACCTTCTGGCACCATCCCGAGAAGGGTGAACTGGGTGGGGCCGACTTCATACCGGTGGCCGAAACCTCGGGCCAGCTTGAAGAACTGGGCAACTGGATGCTGATCAACGTCTGTGAAGAGGCTGCCACCTGGCCGAGCGCCGTCAATGTCTCCATTGCCGTTTCCCCCCGCTGGTTCAACAGCAGCTTCCTGCTCAACCAGGTGCAAGAGGCCCTCGAAGCCAGCGGCCTGGCGCCCCACCGGCTGACCCTGGAAGTGGCCGAAGGCGTCCTGCTGGCCGACCACAAGACCGTCGCCAGCACCCTCCATGCGCTAAAGGACCTCGGCGTGCGGATCAACATCGACAAATTCGGCACCAGCATCGCCTCCCTGCGCGAAGTCCTGGACCAGCCGTTCGATGGCATTCGCTTTGATCGCAACATCCTCACGCAGCTGGGCCTGGAGGACGACAAGGAGGGCGTCTTGGCGATGATCCGCTTGAGCCGCAGCGTAGGGCTGATGGTCACCGCCGAAGGCATCGAAAACGCCGTGCAATTCAGCCAACTGCGCAACGTGGCTTGCGACCATGTCCAGGGCCCGTACTTCGGCGCCGCCCTGGCCCGCTCGGAAATGGCCTCGTTCTTCACCACGCCGCGGTGGCTGTAACACACTTCCCCACCGCTATCGCGAGCAAGCTCGCTCCCACAATGGTCCGGGAACGACACGGTCCTGTGGCGAGGGAGCTTGCTCCCGCTGGGGCGCGCAGCGGCCCCCAAAAAACGATGAGCGCTGCGCACTCAAGCGGGAGCAAGCTCTCATGGAACAAATTACAACCCCATGTTTTTAAAGTACTTTTCAACAAGCTGCAATGTGGCTCAGTTGGACAGTTATTCCCGTGTGGCGAGGGGCGGTGCGACGTTTCGCTAAATCCCCTCGCCACAGGTAATGCTGTTCACTTAAGGAAGCGGTGCTTTTCCTAGGAGGGAGAGCGCTGTTTTCTTTGGGGTTGGGTTGAGTACATATCCGTTGCTGCGGTCACGGCGGCTTAGGGTTCCGCCCTGACGGCGGCTCACTTTTGAGAAGCGCAAAAGTAAGCAAAACGCTTTTGCCCCACCACTCGGCACCTCGCCTAGGCTCGGTGTGCCCTCACTCCGGCATTGCTCCGTGGGCCCGCCGCGAAGGGCCATCCATGGCCCAGCGCGGCTATCCCGGCATCCATGCCGGGATGCCCACTGCGCAATGCCTGCGTTCGGCCATCGTGGTTAACGGGGCGCCCCAGATCAAGATCAAGATCAAGATCAAGATCAAGATCAAGATCAA
>NZ_CAKKMI010000070.1:0-32331 GCF_918698105.1 Pseudomonas brassicacearum
CGCGATAGCGGCTTAACATTCAGCAGATGTGCTGGCTGATACACCGCTATCGCGAGCAAGCTCGCTCCCACAATTAGTCCTGCAGCGTGACTTGGTTTTGAGCAAAATCCTGCAGTTGCGGGTAGAACAACCGAAAGTCTTCGCTCAACGGCTCATAGAGCCTGATCAACTCCGGCATCGCCCCAGCCAGCTCCTCGGGGCGGGACAAGCGGCGGGAAATGCCGCGCAACACCTGCCCCAGCACCTCGAACTCCTGATAAGACCCCAGCCAGTCGTCCGCCGCCATAAACGGCGCGATGTGCGCCAGGCGTCCCGGCAGCTGCGGTTCGGTGCCGAGTACCTGGTACACCCGGGAAGTGAAGTCCAACAGCGGCCCTTCGCCGTACAACGTCCAGTCCCGGGCCAGGCAGTGGTCGAAAAACACGTCGAGCACGATCCCGGCATAGCGCCGTCGCACGGTGGAAAAGCGCGACAGGGCGATGTCCACCAAGGGATGGCGGTCGGTGTACATGTCGATGCGCCGATGCAAGGCAATCGCCGCTTCGATCCGCGGGTCGAATTGCCCTTGCAGCGGGCCCTTGACGAAATCGCCGTAGAGGCTGCCGAGCAGTTGTTCCCGGCCAGGGCCGCCGAGGTGCAGGTGCGCGAGATAGTTCATGGCCGCAGCTTAGCACCACCCCGCCAATATCGTTATAACCCGATATAGCGATTTGTTCGGCATTCAGATCAAATCCATATTGGTATATCGCGAAATAACGATTTAAGGTTCGCTCCATCGCGATATAGCGTTTTATCAACCCCGAGCTTGCCACCATGACCCTCGACCTCGACGAAATAATAAAAGCCCTGGCGCACCCAGTACGGCGAGACATCCTCAACTGGCTCAAAGACCCCAAGGTCCAGTTCCCGGAACAGTTGCACAACCACGAATTCGGCATTTGCGCCGGGCAGATCGACCAGCGTTGCGGCCTGTCGCAATCCACGGTGTCTGCGCACTTGGCGGTGTTGCAACGGGCGGGGCTGATCACCAGCCAGAAGGTCGGTCAATGGCACTTCTTCAAACGCAACGAGGACGTGATCCAGCAGTTCCTCAAGCAAATGAGCCAAGAGCTCTGACCTGACAAGGACCTCATCATGCCCCTCTCACTCCTGATCCTGGCCCTGAGCGCCTTCGCCATCGGCACCACCGAGTTCGTCATCATGGGCCTGTTGCCCGACGTGGCGGCCGACCTGGGCGTGTCGATTCCCGGCGCCGGCTGGCTGGTGACCGGCTACGCCCTGGGCGTGGCCATCGGCGCGCCGTTCATGGCCCTGGCCACCGCGCGGCTGCCGCGCAAGGCCGCCCTGGTGGTGTTGATGGGGATCTTCATCGTCGGCAACCTGCTTTGCGCCATCGCCAGCGACTACAACGTGCTGATGTTCGCCCGAGTCGTCACGGCCCTGTGCCACGGCGCGTTCTTCGGTATCGGTTCGGTGGTGGCCGCTGGCCTGGTGGCGCCCAACAAGCGCGCCTCGGCCGTGGCCTTGATGTTCACCGGCCTGACCCTGGCCAACGTGCTCGGCGTACCGCTGGGCACCGCCCTGGGCCAGGAAGCCGGCTGGCGTTCGACCTTCTGGGCAGTGACTGTCATTGGCGTCATTGCGCTGATCGGCCTGATTCGCTTCCTGCCAGCCAAGCGCGATGAAGAAACACTCGATATGCGCTCGGAACTGGTAGCGCTCAAGGGGGCCGGCCTGTGGCTGTCCCTGAGCATGACCGCGCTGTTCTCCGCCTCGGTGTTCACCCTGTTCACCTACGTCGCCCCGCTGTTGGGTGAAGTGACCGGCGTATCGCCCCGTGGCGTGACCTGGACCCTGGTGCTGATCGGCCTGGGCCTGACCCTGGGCAACATCATCGGCGGCAAGCTGGCGGACAAGAGCCTGGCGAACACGCTGATGGGCGTCTTCCTCACCATGGCCGTGGTGTCCACCGTATTGAGCTGGACCAGCGTGGCGCTGATCCCCAGCGAAATCACCCTGTTCCTCTGGGCCACCGCCTGCTTCGCCGCCGTGCCGGCCCTGCAAGTCAACGTGGTGACCTTCGGCAAAGATGCGCCCAACCTGGTGTCCACCCTGAACATCGGTGCCTTCAACATCGGCAACGCCCTGGGCGCCTGGGTCGGCGGCAGTGTCATCGACCATGGCCTGGGCCTGACCTCCGTGCCCCTGGCCGCCGGCGCGCTGGCCGTGCTGGCGCTGCTGGTCACCCTGATCACTTTCCGCCAGGGCGGCAATGCCGACCTGGCGCCGGCAACTCACTGACTTTTAACCCCTTCCACTTTCGAGGTTGTATTTCATGGCGACTATTTTCGACCCCATCAAACTCGGCGACATCGAGTTGAAGAACCGCATCATCATGGCCCCGCTCACCCGCTGCCGCGCCGACGCAGGTCGCGTGCCCAACGCGCTGATGGCCGAGTACTACGTGCAACGCGCCTCCGCCGGCCTGATCCTCAGCGAAGCAACCTCGGTCACACCGATGGGCGTGGGCTATCCGGACACCCCGGGCATTTGGTCCAACGACCAGGTGCGCGGCTGGTCCAACGTCACCAAGGCGATCCATGGCGCTGGCGGCAAGATCTTCCTGCAACTGTGGCACGTGGGCCGGATCTCCCATCCGTCGTACCTGAACGGCGAGACCCCGGTGGCCCCCAGCGCGATCCAGCCCAAAGGCCACGTGAGCCTGGTGCGTCCGCTGGCCGACTACCCGACGCCGCGCGCACTGGAAACCGCTGAAATCGCCGACATCGTCGAGGCGTACCGCGTCGGTGCCGAGAACGCCAAGGCCGCCGGTTTCGACGGTGTGGAAATCCACGGCGCCAACGGCTACCTGCTCGACCAGTTCCTGCAAAGCAGCACCAACCAGCGCACCGACCAATATGGTGGTTCCCTGGAAAACCGTGCCCGCCTGCTGTTGGAAGTAACCGACGCGGCCATTGAAGTCTGGGGCGCCGGCCGGGTTGGCGTGCACCTGGCACCGCGCGCCGACGCCCATGACATGGGTGACGAGAACCGCCTGGAAACCTTCAGCTACGTGGCTCGCGAGCTGGGCAAGCGTGGCATCGCCTTCATCTGCTCCCGCGAGAAGGAAGGCGATGACAGCATCGGCCCGCAACTCAAGCAGGCTTTCGGCGGCCCATACATCGCCAATGAACGCTTCACCAAGGACAGCGCCAATGCCTGGCTGGCCGAAGGCAAGGCCGATGCCGTCGCCTTCGGTGTGCCGTTCATTGCCAACCCGGACCTGCCGGCACGCTTGAAAGCCGACGCGCCATTGAATGAGGCGCATCCGGAAACCTTCTATGGGAAAGGCCCGGTGGGGTACATCGACTACCCCGTTCTTTGATCCACTGGAAAGTAATAAGCCCTGCCTCGAAAGAGCCAGGGCTTTTTTATTGAACTTCAATATCCAGTCAAACTTTCAAACTTTCTAAAAAACCCTCGATTACGCATATTAGCCTCCCGAACAAAACGATACAGCCATTCGCCCCCATTAACTTTTCATATCAAGATGGAACTCGACATGAATGATGCGACTAAAAACAGCGCTCACCTCGAAGATAGCTCTCTCAAGGAACTGCTCCAGAACTTTAATTACGCGCCTTTGGACATCTTGTACAAATACGCGGCGTCACTTGATACGGACGACACCATGGAGATACTCAGAGCCCTTGCAAAACAGGCGCAACAGAAAGATGAGGTAGACAACAGGGTTCAAACCTGGGAAAGGGAAGACATTCAGCCAAAGCGTACCCGCCTGGTGGTGCAGATCAATAACCATACCGCTCATGCTTTTACGGCGAATACCAGCACGATCGATTTAAGCGCAAGCGAGCAGCGTTTCATTGATATTCGTCCCTGGGACTTCCTGACTTTTAAGTTTGACTTCATTTACTCCAGGGGGCTGGGCAGCCGCAGCAAGGACATCTACCGACACTTTATCAAGTTCGGCGACAACGCCGTGGGTTTCCGCCTTGACGTTGGTCTACGCGTCAACTCGTCCTTCGGCGTTATCACCCCGACGTTGACCCCCATCCGGACACACAAAGTCACGTCCACCGGCACGACCCCAGTCGACTGTGCGGCACGCATCACTTACGTGGCGAGTGAAGAACCCTACAGCTTTACTCTGGAACTGACGCTGACCTGAACAGGCCATTGCGTCAGGCTACCCTGGCGGGACGGCCTATAGTTTTTGGCGGCCTGTCGACCGACGCGTCATGAACGAAACAAAATTTGTACAAAATCCGCGGTCGACAGCCTATCAACCGCAGCAATGTCGGTTTATAACAGCCTCCTCGTGCGCAGGCGTTGACACGAACCGACTCGATTACGCATTTTGTTTCATTGGCGCAGGCTAGGACTTAGGTGCAGCATGTCCAGCCCGATGTCCACCCAGCGCTCGGCCTCACCCGCCAGCGCGAAACTGTCCGGGGCCAGCAGCCACTGATAGAGGATGCCGTCGATATAGGCATGAATGGCGACCGCCGCCCTTTCGGGATTCAGGTCATCCGGCAACTGGCCACGTTTCATCGCGTTGCGCAGCGATAAGGCAATACGCACGTTACAGTCAAGGCTGACCTGGCGCCGCTGCTGGCGCAAATCGCACATTTCATCGGTGAATTCGCACTTATGGAACAGAATTTCGTTAATGCGCCGGGTTTTCGGGTCCAGGGCCACTTGTTGGAACAACCGCACCAACAATTTACGTATACACCCCAGGGGATCAAGCTCTTCCTCGTTTTCGCTGGCGCGTGCCAGCTCGTCAAGCGGCTCATGCAAGGTATCGAGCATGGCCTGGAGCAGGTCCGCCTTGTTGCTGAAATGCCAGTAGATGGCACCACGCGTCACGCCGGCGAGCGTCGCGATATCGGCCAGCGTGGTACGCGCCACGCCTCGCTCGAAAAAAGCTTTTTCGGCCGCTTCGAGTATCTGGCTGCGCGTCTCCAGGGCTTCCTCTTTGGTACGACGAACCATGGCAGTGAACACCTCAATCAGGATGCGTAAGCGATGCGTAAGGATCAGCAGGACAATCTGTAAGCGGCGCCTATGAGCACGCGTCCTCGGTCCGCATCGGCCTTTGTAAGGCTTGTGTAAATCCGGATGGTACGCAATTTGGCTGTTTACAAACAACCGTGTACGTAAGTATATTTCTTAGCATCCTACTAATTGCTTATCTTGCTCTTTTTCCACTTTCCATTTTCAAATGCGCCTGTTACGCGCCTGGCCCCGAGGATTTCCATGCAATTGAAGCCAGCTGTTACCGCTCTGGTTACCGCCATCGCCCTGGCATCGCTGCTCAGCGGATGCAAAAAGGAAGAGGCGGCACCTGCCGCACCACCCCCTCAGGTCGGCGTCGTAACCCTCAAGACCCAACCCTTTACCCTGACGTCGGAGCTTCCGGGGCGCACCAGCGCGTTCCGCGTCGCCGAAGTGCGGCCACAGGTCAACGGCATCATCCTCAAGCGGCTGTTCAAGGAAGGCGCTGATGTCAAGGCCGGCCAGCAGCTGTATCAGATCGACCCGGCCGTCTATGAAGCGAACCTCAAGAGTGCCGAGGCCAACCTGCGTTCCACCAAGTCGATTGCCGATCGCTACAAGCAACTGGTGGACGAACAGGCGGTGAGCCGTCAGGAATACGACACCGCCGTGGCCAACCGCCTGACGTCGGAAGCCAATCTGCAGACTGCCCAGATCAATGTGCGCTACACCAAAGTCTACGCGCCGATCTCCGGCCGTATCGGTCGTTCCGCGGTGACCGAGGGCGCGTTGGTGAGCAATGGTCAGGCCGACGCCCTGGCAACTATCCAGCAACTGGACCCGATCTACGTCGACGTGACACAGAGTTCGGTCGAGCTGCTGCAACTGCGCCGTGAGCTGGAAAGCGGCCGTCTGCAAAAGGCCGGCGATAACGCCGCCATGGTCAAGCTGACCCTGGAAGACGGCAGCCAGTACCCGCACGAGGGCAAGCTGGAATTCTCCGAAGTGTCGGTCGACCAGACCACCGGCTCGGTGACGCTGCGCGCCGTGTTCCCGAACCCGGACCACACGCTGCTGCCGGGCATGTTCGTCCATGCACAACTGCAGGCCGGCGTGAACAGCGCGGCGATCCTCGCCCCGCAGCAAGGCGTGACCCGCGACCTCAAAGGCATGCCAACTGCCCTGGTGGTAGGCCCGGACAACAAGGTCGAACTGCGTCAGCTCAAGGCCAGTCGCACCGTCGGCAGCCAGTGGCTGATCGAAGATGGGCTCAAGGCCGGCGACCGCCTGATCACCGAAGGTTTGCAATACGTACGGCCCGGGGTGGAAGTCAAAGCCACCGAAGCCACCAATGTCGATGCCAAGAACCCGGCCCCCGCTCAGGCAGCTGATAAAGCAGCCGGCGGCAAAGGGGAGTAAACCATGTCGAAATTTTTTATCGACCGTCCGATTTTCGCTTGGGTGATTGCCCTGGTGATCATGTTGGTCGGGGCTCTATCGATCCTCAAATTGCCAATCAACCAGTACCCGAGTATCGCGCCACCGGCCATTGCGATCCAGGTGACCTACCCGGGTGCGTCCGCACAAACCGTGCAGGACACCGTGGTGCAGGTGATCGAGCAACAACTCAACGGCATCGACAACCTGCGTTATGTGTCCTCGGAAAGTAACTCCGACGGCAGCATGACCATCACCGCGACCTTCGAACAGGGCACCAGCTCCGATACCGCGCAGGTCCAGGTCCAGAACAAGCTGAACCTGGCTACCCCTTTGCTGCCGCAAGAAGTGCAGCAGCAGGGTATCCGCGTGACCAAGGCCGTGAAGAACTTCCTGATGGTGATCGGCGTGGTGTCGCGCGACGGCAGCATGACCAAGGACGACTTGGCCAACTACATCGTGTCCAACCTGCAAGACCCGATCTCGCGTACCGCCGGTGTCGGTGACTTCCAGGTCTTCGGCGCCCAGTACGCCATGCGTATCTGGCTCGACCCGGCCAAGCTGAACAATTTCAACCTGACGCCGGTGGACGTGAAAAACGCCATTGCCGCGCAAAACGTCCAGGTATCGTCCGGCCAGCTCGGCGGCTTGCCTGCCCTGCCCGGCCAGCAACTGAACGCCACCATCATCGGCAAGACCCGCCTGCAAACCGCCGAGCAGTTCAAGGCGATCCTGCTCAAGGTCAACCCGGACGGCTCGCAAGTGCGCGTCGGCGATGTGGCCGATGTCGGCCTGGGTGGTGAGAACTACAGCGTCAGCGCCCAGTTCAACGGCGCCCCGGCGTCGGGTCTGGCGGTAAAACTGGCCAACGGCGCCAATGCCCTCGACACGGCCAAGGCCCTGCGCAAGACCATCGACGGCCTCAAGCCGTTCTTCCCGCAGGGCATGGAAGTGGTGTTCCCCTATGACACCACGCCGGTGGTGAGCGAGTCGATCAAGGGTGTGGTTGAAACCCTGGTCGAAGCGGTCGTGCTGGTGTTCCTGGTGATGTTCCTGTTCCTGCAGAACTTCCGCGCCACCATCATCACCACGATGACCGTGCCGGTGGTACTGCTGGGTACTTTCGGGATCCTCGCGGCATTCGGCTTCAGCATCAATACCCTGACCATGTTCGGCATGGTGCTGGCTATCGGCTTGCTGGTGGACGACGCCATCGTCGTGGTGGAAAACGTCGAACGGGTGATGAGTGAAGAAGGCCTGTCACCCAAGGAAGCCACCAAGAAATCCATGGGCCAGATCCAGGGCGCCCTGGTGGGTATCGCCCTGGTGCTTTCGGCGGTACTGCTGCCGATGGCGTTCTTCAGTGGCTCCACGGGGGTGATCTACAAGCAGTTCTCCATCACCATCGTCTCGGCCATGGCCCTGTCGGTCATGGTGGCGTTGATCTTCACCCCGGCCCTGTGCGCCACCATGCTCAAGGCGATCCCCAAGGGTGAGCACGGCACGCCGAAACGCGGCTTCTTCGGCTGGTTCAACCGCAACTTCGACCGTGGTGTGCGCAGCTACGAGCGTGGCGTGGGCAATATGCTCAAGCACAAGGCCCCGTACCTGCTGGCCTACGTGCTCATCGTGGTTGGCATGATCTGGCTGTTCACCCGCATCCCGACGGCGTTCCTGCCGGAAGAAGACCAAGGCGTACTGTTTGCCCAGGTACAAACGCCGGCGGGCTCCAGTGCCGAGCGTACCCAGGTGGTGGTGGACAAGATGCGTGAGTTCCTGCTGCGTCCCAGCAAGGACGGCGGTGAAGGCGATGCCGTGGCCTCGGTATTTACCGTGACCGGCTTCAACTTCGCCGGTCGTGGCCAGAGCTCCGGCATGGCGTTCATCATGCTCAAGCCGTGGGACGAGCGTAACGCCGACAACAGCGTGTTCAAGCTCGCCGCCCGCGCCCAACAGCACTTCTTCACGTTCCGTGATGCGATGGTGTTCGCCTTTGCTCCGCCAGCGGTACTGGAGCTGGGTAACGCCACCGGTTTCGACGTGTTCCTGCAGGACCGTGCCGGCATTGGCCACGATAAGTTGATGCAAGCCCGTAACCAGTTCCTGGGCATGGCATCCCAAAGCAAGATCCTGTCCCAGGTGCGCCCAAACGGGCTGAACGACGAGCCGCAATACCAACTGGAAATCGATGACGAGAAGGCCAGCGCGCTGGGCATCACCTTGTCGGACATCAACAACACCCTGTCGATTGCCCTGGGCAGTAGCTACGTGAACGACTTCATCGACCGCGGTCGGGTGAAGAAGGTGTATGTGCAGGGTCAACCCGGCGCTCGCATGAGCCCCGAAGACCTGAAGAAATGGTACGTGCGCAACAGCGCCGGGACCATGGTGCCGTTCACGGCGTTTGCCAAGGGCGAGTGGGTCTATGGCTCGCCGAAACTGGCTCGATACAACGGCGTGGAAGCGATGGAAATACTGGGCGCCCCCGCCCCGGGCTACTCCACTGGCGAAGCCATGGCCGAAGTCGAAGCCATCGCCAAGAAGCTGCCGGCCGGTGTTGGTATTTCCTGGACGGGCCTGTCCTACGAGGAACGTCTGTCGGGCTCCCAGGCGCCAGCGTTGTACGCCTTGTCGCTGCTGATGGTGTTCTTGTGCCTGGCAGCGCTGTATGAGAGCTGGTCGATTCCGATCGCCGTGATGCTCGTGGTGCCCCTGGGGATCATCGGCGCCCTGATGGCGACCAGCCTGCGCGGCCTGTCCAACGACGTTTACTTCCAGGTGGGCCTGTTGACGACCATCGGCCTGGCGGCGAAAAACGCCATTCTGATCGTCGAGTTTGCCAAGGAACTTCATGAGCAGGGCCGCACGCTGGTGGAAGCCGCCATCGAAGCCTGCAGGATGCGTCTGCGGCCAATCATCATGACGTCCCTGGCATTCGTCCTCGGGGTAGTCCCGCTGGCCATTTCCACCGGCGCCGGCTCGGGCAGCCAGCACGCCATCGGTACCGGCGTGATTGGCGGTATGCTCACCGCTACCATCCTGGCAATCTTCTGGGTGCCATTGTTCTTCGTGACGGTGTCGTCAATGGGTCGTCGCAAACCTACCGACCCGAACGACACTCCTGAAACTTCTAAAGAGGCTGGCCAATGAGCAAGTCGCTACTCTCCCTGACCATCGCCGCCGCCGTGCTCAGCGGTTGCTCGCTGATCCCCGACTATCAGCGGCCGGAAGCACCGGTCGCGGCGCAATACCCGCAAGGCCCGGCCTACGAGGCGGCCAATGCGCCCGGCCAGGCCGCCGCCGAGCAAGGCTGGAAGCAGTTTTTCCATGACCCGGCGTTGCAACAGCTGATCCAGGTTGCCCTGGAAAACAACCGCGACCTGCGTGTCGCGGCGTTGAACATCGATGCCTACGCCGCGCAATACCGTATCCAGCGCGCCGACCTGTTCCCGGCGGTCTCGGCCACCGGCTCCGGCAGCCGCCAGCGGGTACCGGCACGGGCTTCGCAAACCGGTGAAGCGGCCATCAGCAGTTCGTACTCGGCGACCTTGGGCATCAGCGCCTATGAACTGGACCTGTTCGGTCGGGTTCGCAGCCTGAGCGAGCAAGCGCTGCAAAGCTATTTCGCCACCGAAGAAGCCCGTCGCAGCACCCAGATCAGCCTGGTGGCCAACGTCGCCAATGCCTACCTGACCTGGCAAGCCGACAAGGAACTGCTCAAGCTGACCCAGGAAACCCTTGGGGCCTACGAGCAAAGCTTCAAGCTGACCTCGCGCAGTGCCGAAGTCGGCGTGGCCTCGGCCCTGGACCTGAGCCAGGCGCGCACCGCCGTGGAAAACGCCCGCGTGCAACTGGCGCGCTACACCCGCCAGGTCGCCCAGGATGAAAACAGCCTGACCCTGCTGCTGGGCACCGGCCTGCCGGCCAACCTGACCTCGCAGCCGTTGAGCGATGACTTGCTCAGCGAAGTGCCGGCCGGGCTGCCGTCGGACCTGCTGCAACGTCGTCCGGACATCCTCCAGGCCGAACGCAACCTGCTGGCCGCCAACGCCAACATCGGCGCCGCACGGGCCGCGTTCTTCCCGAGCATCAGCCTGACGGCCAACGCCGGCACCTTGAGTCCGGACCTGTCCGGTCTGTTCAAGGGTGGTTCGGGCACCTGGACCTTCGCCCCGCAAATCAACCTGCCGATCTTCAACGCCGGCAGCCTGCGAGCGAGCCTGGACTACGCCAAGATCCAGAAAGACATCAACGTCGCGCAGTACGAAAAGTCGATTCAGACGGCGTTCCAGGAAGTCTCCGACGGCCTGGCCGCGCGCCAGACCTACAACGAACAGTTGCAGGCCCAGACCGACTTCGTCGCCGCCAACCAGGACTACTACCGCCTGGCCGAGCGTCGCTACCGCATCGGTGTCGACAGCAACCTGACCTTCCTCGACGCCCAACGCCAGTTGTTCAGCGCGCAGCAGTCGCTGATCACTGACCGTCTTGCGCAACTGACCAGTGAGGTCAATTTGTACAAGGCACTGGGCGGTGGCTGGAATGCCGAGGCGGGCAAGAACGAACCGGTGAAAGAAGAAGCGCCGAAGATGAAGTTGTTCTGATTGATGTTTGAACGCTGAACATGAAGCCCACCGAAAGGTGGGCTTTTTTGTTTTTAATCGCTTCCGAGTTCAACACACAAACCTGTGGCGAGGGAGCTTGCTCCCGCTGGGCCGCGAAGCGGCCCCAAAACCTGCCAAATGGGGAGCATCAGACACACCACACCCGCCGGTTTACGACTGCTTCGCAGCCGAGCGGGAGCAAGCTCCCTCGCCACAGATCCATCATTTTTCTTGAATGAACCGCATTGCACCGAAGGTGGGCTTTTTGTTTGTGTCTGCTTCAACACCGACTTGGCTAACGCGGATCGATGATATCCAGCGCTCGATTAGCCAACATTTCACTCAGCTCGATCATCTGCACCCCGCCGAGCGCGACATGCCGCCGCGAGCCTTCCAGGTCGAACGCCAGGTCGTTGACCGATGTTTTTTCATAACGGCGCTCCTGCATCAATTGGAGCCCGAGACGTGGGTCCGGGCGCTGGCGCCTAACAAATTCGGCGGGCTTGCAGTCCCGGTCGCTGGATTGGCAGCGACACGTACAAGCTAGAGATACCGCTTCCGAGCAGCAACCTTAAAACCTCGTCGGAAAAATCGCCGCGTCTGTCAGGCCGGCCACAAATCTTGTGGGAGCGAGCTTGCTCGCGATGGCGGCCTGACAGCTGGCTTTGCTCTTGTTGACTGGGTACATATCCGTTTTCGTGGTAACGGCGACTTAGGGTTTCGCCCTTACGGCGAGTCACTTTCGAAAAGCGCGAAAGTAACCAAAGCGCTCCTGCCCCACCACTCGGTGCCTCGCCTAGGCTCGGCATGCCCGCACTCCGGCATTGCTCCGTGGGCCGCCGCGAAGGGCCATCCATGGCCCAGCGCGGCTACCTCGGCATCCATGCCGAGGTGCCCACGGAGCAATGCCTGCGTGCGGCCATCGTGGTTAACGGGGCGCCTGAGATCAACGTCCACCGCGAGGCGGCCTAGTAGCCGACCTGGTTCTTGATGGGGACCGCGTTCCTCCTGTGGGAGCGGGCTTGTTCGCGAAGAGGCCGGCAAATTCAACATCTCCACCGACTGTGACACCGCCTTCGCGAGCAAGCTCGCTCCCACACGTGGATTGAAGTACAGCCGCCAGAGCTAGGTCGGTTGTCAGGCCGCTTTCGCGAGCAAGCTTTGCTCCCACAGGAGCTGCTCAAACAGATCTGATGGGTGTACGACCAGAAGAGCCAGGTCGGCTACTAGGCCGCCTCGTGGTGGACGTTGATCTCAGGCGCCCCGTTAACCACGATGGCCGAACGCAGGCATTGTGGAGTGGGCATCCCGGCATGGATGCCGGGATAGTCGCGCTGGGCCATGGATGGCCCTTCGCGGCGGGCCCACGGAGCAATGCCGGAGTGAGGGCATGCCGAGCCTAGGCGAGGCACCGAGTGGTGGGGCAGGAGCGTTTTGCTTACTTTTGCGCTCTTCAAAAGTGAGCCGCCGTCAGGGCGGAACCCTAAGCCGCCGTTACCGCAGCAATGGATATGTACTCAGCCAAGGCTGTCAGGCCGCCATCGCGAGCAAGCTCGCTCCCACAGTGGAATGCGCCCAACCAATCGATCGTTTTGCCGTTCGATAATCGCCCAAAACCCGCAAACGGCAATTGAACCGATCCCGGGCCGCCCTTCACCATCGCTCGCACAAAACCAATAACAACAGGTTCGACGCCATGCCCCGACGCCCCGCCTCGCCCGGCTGATCCCCGATCGCCCAAACGACCCTGGCTACACCCGACCGCTTGCATCTCAAAAGTGCAGCAACAACTCGCTTCGTCCATAAAAATAGAGACAACGCCCATGAAGCCCACACAGCACCTGTTCCCCACCCTCATCGCCATCGCCCTGACCAGCACCGCCCTGCCCGTCCTGGCCGCCGAATCGGGGTTTGTCGAGGATGCCAAGGTCAACCTCAACCTGCGCAACTTCTACATCAACCGCAACTTCACCAACCCGAACAACGCCCAGGGCAAAGCCGAGGAATGGACCCAGAGTTTCATCCTCGACGCCAAGTCCGGTTTCACCCAGGGCGTGGTCGGTTTCGGCGTGGACGTGCTGGGCCTGTACTCGGTCAAGCTCGACGGCGGTCGCGGCACGGCGGGTACGCAGTTGCTGCCAGTGCATGACGACGGTCGCCCGGCCGACGACTTCGGCCGTTTGGGCGTGGCCCTGAAAGCCAAGGTGTCGAAGACCGAACTGAAGGTCGGTGAATGGATGCCGGTGCTGCCGATCCTGCGTTCCGATGATGGCCGCTCCCTGCCGCAGACCTTCCGCGGCGGCCAGGTGACCTCCACCGAAATCAACGGCCTGACCCTCTACGGCGGCCAATTCCGCGCCAACAGCCCGCGCAACGACGCGAGCATGGAAGACATGTCGATGAACGGCCGCGGCGCGTTCACCTCCGACCGTTTCAACTTCGGCGGCGGTGAATACGCCTTCAACGAAAAACGCACCCAGGTTGGCGTCTGGTACTCGGAACTGTCCGACATCTACCAGCAGCAATATTTCAACCTGACCCACAGCCAGCCCATTGGCGACTGGACCCTGGGCGCCAACCTCGGTTACTTCATCGGCAAGGAAGACGGCAGCGCCCTGGCCGGCGACCTGGACAACAAAACCGCATTCGCCATGCTCTCGGCCAAATACGGGGGCAACACCTTCTACGTCGGCCTGCAGAAAGTCGGCGGCGATGATGCCTGGATGCGCGTCAACGGCACCAGCGGCGGCACCCTGGCCAACGACAGCTACAACTCCAGCTACGACAACGCCAAGGAAAAATCCTGGCAAGTGCGCCACGACTTCAACTTCGCCGCCGTCGGCGTGCCGGGCCTGACCCTGATGAACCGCTACATCAGCGGCGACAACGTGCACACCGCCACGGTCGACGATGGCAAGGAATGGGGCCGTGAAAGTGAGCTGGCCTATACCGTGCAGAGCGGTGCGCTGAAGAGCCTCAATGTGAAGTGGCGCAACTCGACGATGCGTCGGGATTACAGCACCAATGAATTCGATGAGAACCGGTTGATCATCAGCTATCCGATCAGCCTGCTGTAAAAGCCAACATGGAGGGAGGCAGTACCACCGTCATCGCGAGCAGGCTCGCTCCCACAGGGAATCGGTGCCGAGCACAAAATCAGTGCTCACTGAAAATCCCGTGTGGGAGCGAGCTTGCTCGCGATGGCGTCATCACATTCAATATCGATGCAAGCTGACCCACCGCCATCGCGAGCAAGCTCGCTCCCACAGGGGATAAAGCAGCCCATTAAGCCCGCGATTCGACGCCCAGTTCATCCCAGACCGATTCGGCCAGGTGGAAGGTCGCGTTGGCCGCCGGGATGCCGCAGTAGATGGCGCTCTGCATGATCACTTCCTTGATCTCACTGCGGCTCACGCCGTTGTTGGCGGCGGCGCGCAGGTGCAGCTTGAGTTCTTCGTTGCGGTTCATGCCGATCAGCATGGCAAGGGTAATCAGGCTGCGGGTGTGGCGCGGCAGGCCCGGGCGGGTCCAGATATCACCCCAGGCGTGGCGGGTGATCATCTCCTGGAATTCGCTGTTGAACTCGGTCAGGGCATTGAGGCTGCGATCGACGTGGGCATCGCCCAGGACCGCGCGGCGTACTTGCATGCCTTCGTCGTAACGTTGTTTCTCGTCCACAAAAACTCCTCAGGCACGGCCAGAATCAAGCAGGAAATCCAGCACCCGCGCGCTGAACGCGGCGCCGGCCTGGACGTTGGACAGGTGCGCGGCGTAGAACTCGGCGTACTCGGCCCCACGGACCCGCTCCTGGATAAAGTGCCCACCCGACGGCGGCGTCACGGCATCTTCGGTGCCGGCAATCACCAGCAGCGGTACGCGAATCGACGACAACTGCTCGCGGAAATCGGCATCGCGCACCGCCCCACAGTTGGCGGCATAGCCCTGGGGCGAGGTCGCGGCGAGCATGTCGGTGATTTTTTTCGCCGTCGCAGGCTGGGCCTCGGCAAAGTCCGGGGTAAACCAACGGGCAATGGAGGCGTCGCGCAACGCCACCATCGCATCCTTGCCATCGCGCAACACGGTTTCGATGCGCGGGTTCCACACCGACGGGTCGCCGATCTTGGCGGCGGTGTTGCACACCACCAGTTTTTGCAGGCGCTCGCCGGCATTGATCCCCAGCCATTGGCCGATCAACCCGCCCATGGACAAGCCACAGAAATGCACCTTGTCGAGGTTCAGCTGATCAAGCATCGCCAGCACATCGCGGCCCAGTTGTTCGATGCTGTACGGTCCTTCGGTGACCAGCGACTGGCCATGGCCGCGCGTATCGAAGCGCAGCACGCGAAAGTATTCACTGAAGGCCGCGACCTGCTCGTCCCACATGTGCAGGTCGGTGCCCAGGGAATTGGAGAGCACCAACACAGGCGCGTCTTGCGGCCCATCAAAACGATAGTTCAGATCGCCCTCGGCGAGTTTGACGAATCCCACAACAATCTCCTTTCAGGCGTTCAAGGCAAGGTGTTCGGCCACGGCCCGGGCGACCCAGGTCTGGGCTTGTCCGAGGTAGTGCGCCGGGTCGAGCAGATGATCAAGCTCGGTTGCGGATAGCTGCGCAGTGACCTGAGGTTCATTCCCCAGCACATCACGCAAATGCCGTTGCTCGGCCACGGCGCGCTTGCAGCATTGCTCCAGCAGATGGTGCGCCGTGTCGCGCCCCACACGTTGGGCCAGGACGATACTCACCGCTTCAGCCAGCACCAATCCCTGGGTCAGTTCCAGGTTGCGGGCCATGCGCGCCGCGTCCACTTCCAGCCCTTCGGCCAACAGCCGCGCCTGTTGCAAGGCACCCGATACCAGGCAGCAGATCTCCGGCAGGGTTTCCCATTCGGCGTGCCACAGGCCCAGGCTGCGCTCATGTTCCTGGGGCATGGCGCTGAACAGCGTCGACAACAAGCCAGGCACTCGCGTCGCCGCGCCGATCAGCACTGCCGCGCCCACCGGGTTGCGCTTGTGCGGCATGGTCGACGAACCGCCCTTGCCCGGCGCCGACGGCTCGAACGCTTCGCCGGCCTCGGTCTGCATCAACAGACTGATGTCGCGGCCCAGTTTGCCCAGGCTGCCGGCGATCAACCCCAGCACCGCGCCGAACTCCACCAGGCGATCGCGCTGGGTGTGCCACGGCTGTTCCGGCAGGTTCAGTTGCAACTCGGCGGCCAGGGCTTCGGCGACAGGTAGCGCCTGTTCACCCAAGGCGGCGAGCGTTCCGGAGGCGCCGCCGAATTGCAGTACCAGCAAGCGCGGCTTGAGTTCTTTCAAACGTTGGCGACTGCGGGTGATCGCCCCCAGCCAACCGGCGATTTTCATGCCCAGGGTCACCGGCGTCGCATGCTGCAACCAGGTGCGCCCGGCCAGCGGCGTGGCGGCGTAGCGTTCGGCTTGGCGGGCCAGGGTGACGGCCAGTTGTGCCAGCTCTGCCTCGATCAAGCCCAACGCCTGGCGCAGTTGCAGCACCAGCCCGCTGTCCATCACGTCCTGGCTGGTCGCACCCAGGTGCACGTAGCGTTCGGCCTCGGCGCTCTCAGTGGCGATGCGTTTGCCCAACGCCTTGACCAGCGGGATCGCCGAATTGCCGGCACTGGCAATCGCTTCGCTCAATGCCGAAAAATCGTACAGCTGGGCACGGCAGGCGTTCTCGATCGGCGCCACCGCATCCTGGGGGATCAACCCTACCCGCGCCTCGGCCCGGGCCAGCGCGGCCTCGACATCCAGCATGGCCTGGACCCGCCCCGCATCGCAGAACACCTCGCGCATGTCGCGGGCCGTGAAGTAGGCATCGAACAGCTGATTGCCCGGTCGTTCGCTCATAAACAGTCCTTCGGAAAATGGATGCCCTTGTGGCGAGGGGATTTATCCCCGCTGGGCTGCGCAGCAGCCCCAAACAGTCGACTCGATCTGCCTGACACACCGAGTTGCGGATTAGGGGCGCTACGCGCCCCAACGGGGATAAATCCCCTCGCCACATGAATCAAACAAGCCTTAAAGGTCGTGGTGCAAATACGCCGGTTGCTTGGGCAGGCGGAAGCTGAACAGGAACGCCACCACCATCATCACCGTGACATACCAGTAAAAGGCGTTCTCCATGCCCTGGGCCTTCAGGCTCAAGGCAACGTACTCGGCCGAGCCGCCAAAAATCGCATTGGCCACCGCGTAGGCCAACCCTACGCCCAGCGCCCGCACTTCAGGTGGAAACATTTCCGCTTTCACCAGGCCACTGATGGAGGTGTAGAAACTGACGATCGCCAGCGCCAACGTAATCAGGACAAACGCCAGGAACGGGCTGCTGATGCTTTTGAGGGTCAGCAGGATCGGCACCGTGCACAACGCCCCCAGGCCACCGAACCAGAGCATGGAATTTCGCCGGCCAATCTTGTCCGCCAGCATGCCGAACAACGGCTGCATGCACATATACAGGAACAGCGCGCCGGTCATGATGTAACTGGCGGTCTTGGCGTGCAGGCCGGCGGTGTTCACCAGGTATTTCTGCATATAGGTGGTGAACGTGTAGAAAATCAACGAACCACCAGCGGTGTAGCCCAGCACGGTGATGAACGCGGCCTTGTGATCGCGAAACAGCGCCGCGATGCTGCCGGCGTCCTTGTTCTCGCGCATTTCCTTGCTGCTGGTTTCCTTGAGCGAGCGTCGCAGGAACAGGGAAATCAACGCAGCCACGGCGCCCACCACAAATGGAATCCGCCAGCCATAGGCGCGCAGTTCGTCTTCGTTGAGGAATTGTTGCAGGATCACCACCAGCGACACCGCCAGCAATTGTCCGCCGATCAGCGTCACGTACTGGAACGAGGCGAAAAAGCCGCGTTGGCCCTTGAGGGCGACTTCGCTCATGTAAGTGGCGGTGGTGCCGTATTCACCGCCTACCGACAGGCCCTGCAGCAAGCGCGCGAACAACAGCAACAGCGGCGCCCAGACGCCGATGTCCTTGTAGGTGGGCAGGCAGGCGATGAGCAACGAGCCGAAGCACATCATCAGCACCGAGATCATCATTGAATTCTTGCGCCCGTGACGATCCGCCACCCGGCCGAAAATCCAGCCGCCGATAGGCCGCATCAGGAACCCGGCGGCGAACACACCAGCCGTGTTGACCAATTGCACCGTAGGGTTGTCCGAAGGGAAGAACGCCGGCGCGAAATAAATCGCACAGAACGCGTAGACGTAAAAGTCGAACCATTCGACCAGGTTGCCGGATGATGCACCGACGATGGCGAAGATGCGCTTGCTGCGTTCTTCACCGGTGTAGTGGCTGGTTGGGGTGGTCATGGGTTATTCACTCGTTGGGGACTTAACAAAGTCTAGACACACTTAGTAACAGTCCCGTTCCACAAACAGACTTTCAAGCAGCAGCGCCTGTACCGTCGCCATCGCGAGCAAGCTCGCTCCCACACAATATGCAGATCACCTGTGGGAGCGAGCTTGCTCGCGATGTTCTCCAGTGAACTCAGTAATCGAAGAACACCGTCTCGGCATCCGTGCCCTGCAGGATCACGTTCCACTGATACACACCCGACGCATCAGGCTTGCTCACGATCGTGGCACGACGTTCCTCGGGCACGCAGGCCAGCAGCGGGTCGGTTTCGTTGGCCTGTTCGCCGTCGAAGTAGATGCGCGTCAGCAAATGCTTGACCAACCCGCGAGCGAACACCAGCACCACCAGGTGCGGTGCCTGGGTCGTACCGTTCAACCCTGGCACGGTGCCCGGCTTGATGGTGGTGAATCGGAAGCGCCCTTCGGCATCCACCGGCACCCGGCCGAAGCCTTCGAAGTGCGGGTCCAGGGGTTTGTCCTGCTCGTCTTCCGGGTGGGCGTATTTACCGGCGGCGTTGGCCTGCCAGACTTCCAGCATCGCATCGTTGACGAACTGGCCGTTACCGTCGACCACCTGCCCGGTGATCGCCACGCGTTGCCCGAGGGTTTGTGTGACGGTCAAATCTTCGCGGTTCAGCCAGGTCAGGCCGATGTGGTAGTACGGGCCAACGGTGTGGGACGTGGTGGCGGTGAGCGTCATCTTATTTCTCCATCGGCGTGGCATCGCGGCCGCGCAAGACGATGTCCCAGCGGTAACCGAGGGCGTAGTGAGGGACGGTTTTTTCCAGGTCGAAACGGGCGATCAAGCGTTCTTTGGCGCGGGTGTCCGGCACGCAGTTGTAGATCGGGTCGTATTCCAGCAACGGATCGCCCGGGAAGTACATCTGCGTCACCAGGCGCGTCAGGATGCTCGGCCCGAACAGTGAGAAATGGATATGCGCCGGGCGCCAGGCGTTGTGGTGGTTGCCCCACGGATAAGCACCGGGCTTGATGGTCTGGAACTGATACCAGCCGTCGGCGTCGGTGACGGTGCGACCGGTGCCGGTGAAATTCGGGTCCAGCGGCGCGTCATGGTTGTCGCGGTCATGGTTGTAGCGACCGGCGGCGTTGGCCTGCCAGATCTCCACCAGGATGCCCGGCACCGGCTGGCCGTGCTCATCCAGCACGCGCCCGTGAATGATGATCCGCTCCCCCAGTGGCTCGCCGGCATGCTGGGCGGTCAGGTCGTGGTCCTTTTCCTGCAAACGGTCGGCGCCGACAGTCGGGCCGGTAATTTCCGACAGCGAATGGGGCAGGAACACCAACGGCTTGGACGGCGAGCGCAGGTTGGTGGACTGGTACGGTGGGTGCAGATACTCCGGCTGGGTGCCCGCTTGGGGGCGACGATAACCAGGCTTGTCAGTCATGCAGCGTTCCTCGGTTTCTTATTAGTAGAACGACGCGTCAGACGCGTTCGATTGCCAATGCCAGACCTTGGCCGACGCCGACGCACATGGTCGCCAGGCCTTTCTTGCCGCCGGTCTTTTCCAAGTGGTGCAGCGCGGTCATCACCAGGCGCGCCCCGCTCATGCCCAGGGGATGGCCGAGGGCGATGGCACCGCCGTTCGGGTTGACCTGGGGCGCATCGTCCGCCAGACCCAAATCGCGCAACACCGCCAGGCCCTGGCTGGCAAACGCTTCATTGAGTTCGATCACATCGAAATCCGCGACCGCCAGGCCCAGGCGCTCAGTGAGCTTGCGCACCGCTGGCACCGGACCGACGCCCATCACCCGCGGCGCCACGCCGGCACTGGCCATGCCCAGCACTTTGCCACGCGGCGTCAGGCCGTGTTTTTTTACCGCTTCGGCCGACGCCAGGATCAACGCCGCCGCGCCATCGTTGACACCCGAGGCGTTGCCGGCAGTAACGGTCTTGTCGGGGCCGTTGACCGGTTTGAGTTTGCTCAAGGTTTCCAGCGTGGTCTCGGCGCGAGGATGTTCGTCCTGTTCGACCACGGTTTCGCCTTTCTTGTGGGTAATGCGTACCGGAACGATTTCTTCGGCGAAAAAACCTGCCGCCTGGGCCATCGCCGTGCGCTGTTGGCTGCGCAAGGCGAAAGCGTCCTGGTCGGCGCGGGACACGGCGTAGTCATCAGCCACGTTATCAGCGGTCTGGGGCATCGCGTCCACACCGTACTGGGCTTTCATCAACGGGTTGATGAAACGCCAGCCGATGGTGGTGTCTTCCAGCTTCATGTTGCGGGAAAACGCCGCGTCGGCCTTGCCCATCACAAACGGCGCACGGGACATTGACTCCACCCCACCGGCGATGGCCAGTTCCATCTCACCACTGGCGATGGCGCGGAACGCCGTGCCGATGGCATCCATACCCGAAGCGCAAAGGCGGTTGAGGGTCACACCGGGAATGCTTTGCGGCAGGCCCGCCAGCAGCAGCGCCATGCGCGCCACGTTGCGGTTGTCTTCGCCGGCCTGGTTGGCGCAGCCGAGAAACACTTCGTCCACCGCGCTCCAATCCACCGATGGGTTGCGCTCCATCAGCGCCTTGATCGGCACGGCCGCCAGGTCGTCGGCACGCACTGTGGACAAACCGCCGCCAAACCGACCGATGGGGGTTCGAATCGCATCACAGATATAAACGTCGCGCATCAGCCTTCTCCCGGTGTCTGGCCGTGGGCCGCCGCGGTGCGAGCTTCCAGGTCGCGCAGTGCGCGCAGCTCCACTTCGGTCGGCTCGGCGGTGGTTTGCACCTGATCGGCGAAACGGATCGCCCACCCAGTGGCCGCAATGACTTGCTCGCGGGTCACGCCGGGGTGCAGCGCAGTAACCACGAACTCATGGGTGCCGGCTTCCGGTTCCATGATGCACAGGTCGGTGATGATGCCCACCGGACCGGCGCCGGGCAGGCCCAGGCGTTTGCGCGAATCGCCGCCTTCACCGTGGCCGACCGAAGTGATGAAATCCAGCTTATCGACAAACGAACGCGCCGACTGCTTGAGGATGATCAACACGCTCTTAGCCGAACCGGCGATTTCCGGCGCGCCACCGGCACCCGGCAGGCGGACTTTCGGCTGATGGTAGTCGCCCACCACCGTGGTGTTGATGTTGCCGAAACGGTCGACCTGGGCTGCGCCGAGGAAACCGACGTCGATGCGTCCGCCCTGCAGCCAGTAGCGAAAAATCTCACCGGTCGGCACGACAGTATCGGCGGTTTCCGCCAGCTCACCGTCGCCGATGGACAGCGGCAGTACGCTGGGCTTGGCACCGATCGGGCCGGATTCGTAGATCAGCACGACGTCCGGCGACGAGGTCAGCCGCGCCAGGTTGGCCGCTTTCGACGGCAGGCCGATGCCGACGAAGCACACGGCATTGTTCTTCAAGCGACGCGCCGCGGCGACGGTCATCATTTCGTGGGTGGAGTAAGTCATGGTTTCACCTGCGAAGCGGCTGCCAGCCTGGCCTGGAATTCACTGAAGTCTTGAGTGCCATGGATGTATTCGTTGATCCAGGCGGTAAAGGTCTCACGGTCCCGAGCGATCGGATCCCACGCCTGGTAGAAACGGTTGTCACGCTCGGTGTAGCCGTGGGCGTAGGACGGATGAGCGCCACCCGGCACCAGGCACACGGCGCTCAACGCCCAGGTCGGCAGCACGCAAGCGTTCATCGGCGCGTTCAGGTCGTCGACGATTTCTTCCACGGTGACGATGCAACGCTTGGCGGCCAGGGCGGCCTCTTTCTGCACACCGAGAATGCCCCACAGCAGCACGTTGCCCTTGCGGTCGGCTTTCTGGGCGTGGATCACCGTGATGTCCGGGCGCACCGAAGGTACAGCGGCCAATACTTCACCGGTGAAGGGACAGGTCACGCTCTTGATCAGCGGGTTGACCTTCGGCAGGTCGGAGCCGGCGTAGGCCCGCAACACCGCGAACGGCAGGCCGGAGGCACCGGCGACGTAGGCGTTGGCCAGGTCGGCGTGGCTGTGTTCCTCGATTTCCAGCGGGTGCGGCCATTGTTTCTCCACGGCATCGCGCAAGCGGTGCAACGACCCGACGCCAGGGTTGCCGCCCCAGGAGAAAATCAGCTTGCGAGCACAACCGGCGCCGATCAACTGGTCGTAGATCAGGTCAGGTGTCATACGCACCAGGGTCAGGTCTTTCTTGCCCTGACGAATGATTTCATGACCTGCCGCCGTAGGAATCAAGTGAGTGAAGCCTTCGAGCGCGACGGTATCGCCGTCGTTGACGAATTGCTTCACCGCGTCGTGCAGCGAAAGGATTTCAGCCATGGGGCAGGCTCCCGTTTTCCAGTAGACCGACATGAAGAAAAAAGGCGCGAGGTTAAGCGCCGGAGTGACTGAAGATTAAGCCTGGGGAAAAAGCCAAACAATCCGATAATCGACTGAGTGTTCGTTTATCGAACAGATTGTTGTTTGGCTATCGATTTGCCCAAGTACACAGAACCCTGTGGGAGCCTGCCTGCCCTCAGATTTGTCTTCTCACAAGTTTATGCCGTTGGCTCAGGTCGCATCCGCATGACTGACCATGCCCTTGATCACCACCGCCGTGGTCGCCAAGGCGGCCGGGATCACCAGGGCGGTCAGGACCTGTTCGAAGTTCCAGCCCAGGCCCAGCAGGGTCGCGCCCATCCAGGCGCCGAGGATGGCGCCGAAGCGGCCGATGCCCAGCATCCACGAGACACCGGTGGCCCTGCCCTGGGTCGGGTAGAAACGCGCGGCCAGGGAAGGCATCGCCGATTGCGCACCGTTGACGCACATGCCCGCCACCAGCACCAGGGTGGCGAGCAAGGTGATGTTGCCCAGGCTCTGCCCTACTGCGTAGGCAAACAACCCGGCCATCAGATAGAAAATGCCGATGACCTTGTGCGGATTGAACCGGTCCATCGCCCAACCCACGAAGACGGCGCTCAACACACCACCGAATTGGAACAGCGCACCGATAAACGCTGCCTGCTCCATGCTCGCGCCGCTGTCGCGCATCAGGGTCGGCAGCCAACTGGTCAACAGGTAGACGATCACCAGGCCCATGAAATAGGTCAGCCACAGCAGCAAGGTGCCGGCGCTGTAGGTGCCGGAGAAAATCACCACCAGCACGTTGCGGGCTTTTACGGTTTTCTGTTCCGGTACACTGAAACTCGCCGCTTGGGCCACGGTATGTGGCTCGATGGGTGCCAGGGTCTTGCGCACCTTGTCGGTGCCGCGGTTACGCACCACCAGGTAACGCGCCGACTCCGGCAGCCAGAACAGCAACACGACCGCCAGGATCAACGGCAGGATCCCGCCAATCAGCAGCAGGCTGTGCCAACCGAACGCCGGTATCAGCTTGGCGGAGATAAACCCGCCGCCGGCCATGCCCAGGTTGAAGCCGCAGAACATGCTGGTCACCAACAGGGATTTCTTGCGTTCCGGGGTGTATTCCGAGAGCAAGGTGGTGGCGTTCGGCATCCCGGCGCCCAATCCCAGGCCAGTCAGGAAACGCAATACCAGCAATTGATCGACGTTGGAGCTGTAGGCCGACGCCAGGCTGAACGCGCCGAACAGCAGGACCGCGCCCACCAGTACGACTTTTCGCCCGAAGCGGTCAGCCAGCGGCCCTGAGCCCAGTGCACCGAACACCATGCCGATCAGCGCGGCACTCATCACTGGGCCAAGGCTGGCGCGATCGATGCCCCAGTCCTGGGACAGCGCCGGGGCGATGAAGCCCATGGCCGCGGTATCGAGGCCGTCGAGGAACACAATCAGGAAACAAAGGATTACCACCCGCCACTGGTAGCGCGAAATGGGTTGGGCATTGATGAAGGATTGCACATCGAGGCAGTTGCCTACGGAGGTCTGGGGCTGATTCATTTTATTTTTATTCCACACGATAAACGCAGGCGAACGATCAGGGACCGGCGAAATACGCCGGGATGACGCTGCGCGACATTAATGAGCGCAGGCAAATACCGTCAATTCATCGCCGCCGACTGTGTGCGTTTATCGAACAGCTTAAGTGAACAGCTGCGCGCTCAAATCGCGACTGGCCCCCAGCAGGCCTGGCAGGAAACGCTGTTCCAGCTCATTGCGGCTGACCCGCCCAGCATGGGTACTGACGTTGAGCGCGGCCACCACCTGACCGGAAGCGTCGTACACCGGCACGGCAATCGAACGCAGGCCTTGTTCCAGTTCCTGGTCGACGATGCACCAGCCTTGCTGCCGCACCTGTTGCAGGCATTCAAGCAATGCCTCGGGGGTGTGCAAGGTGCGGCTGGTCTTGGCTTGCAGGTCGGCATGGTCTAGGTAGTCGCGCAGCGAAGCATCATCCAGGGCCGCCAGGAGAATCCTGCCCATCGAGGTGCAATAGGCTGGCAGACGCCCGCCGACCGACAGATCGACCGAAATCAGGCGCTGGGTGGTGGCTGACCGGGCGATATAGAGGATGTCGTCGCCTTCGAGCGTCGCCATGTTGCAGGCTTCGTGCAATTGTTCGCTCATGCGGTCCAGGTACGGCTGGGCAGAAACGGCCAGGGGCGTGGAGGACAGGTAGGCGTGCCCCAGGGTCAGCACTTTGGGCAGCAGCGAATAGGTGCGTCCGTCCGTGGTGGCGTAGCCAAGCTTGATCAAGGTATGCAGGCAACGCCTGACGGCGGCGCGAGGGATTTCCGTACGATGGCTGATCTGGGCGATGGTCAGGTGTCGCTTGCGCTCCTGGAAGGCTTGAACCACGGCCAATCCACGGGCCAGGGAGGTCATGAAATCGGGATCGCCGGTCAGGGCCTGGATCCGCTTGGCCGGCGAGGCGACGATCGGTGGCGCGACGGAAGTGAAGGCATTGCGCAATTGGTCGTTCATGTCTGGTCCTTCCCCGGGAATAACGGCTATTACAAGCGGCTGTCCGACGGACAGACAAGGGTCTGATCGCCAACAACGTGCGATTATCGAACCGACAACCGATAATCGCAATCCTGCCCGGTATCATGAGTTCGCCAGCCGTCGAACGCTCGATAACAAGTTGGGCGTGAGTGACGTGACGGCGTCGGCGATATTGAACTTGTCGCCTTGAACGGCATCAGCATATCGGCATTAGCAAGGCTCTTCTGAAACCTGATTGACACAAGTTTGCACATACAAACATCGATTCACACAACAACAGGCCCCTTTAAATATTTCCCCATAGTGTTATTCAGCTGGACCGCTATAATGCAATTCAGCGACGGTACGGCCAATCGACCGCTCCCGTACGCCGGCACCTTGGTCAAGGCCCTGGCGCCCGAAGCACCTTTAGGGTCGCTTCCCCTGTATTGGCAACAACACGAAGCCCTGATGCTACGTCAGCTGTCAGCTCTGGTGCCGTGGCCGTCTGCATGTCTACATGCAGTGCGTATCACCAGATTCAATTTCAATTAATTAGGTATAACTGTGACGAAAGACGAACTGCGCGCGGAACTTGAGCGCCAGGAACAACGTTACAAGGAAGTTTACGGCGGGGAAATCACCACCTACGCCGCGCAACCTGAACCGGAACGCAAACCCTGGCGTAAGCGCGCCACCGTTCAGGACCAGGCCTTCACCCAGGAACTCCAGAAAATGGAAAAAGAACTCAAAGCCGAAGAGCAGTGACGCTCCGGGCCTGATGTTCTTGTGAGGAGGTCTCCGGCCGCCACCCAGGCCGGAAACCGCAGCGCACGCCCGCCATGAGCGGGCCGCCATCCGCTCCCGTCCGACGGCCGGAAAGGGTCGTGGCCGACCTTCTTTTCAGATATTTCATACAACCGCTCGAAGTGCTCCACAGCGGGCGACGATCCGCTTCCGGCACGCTTTGCGCCCCCGAATCAAAGGGTTACGCGCCCCACGGAAAACCTCGCGCCAGAGGCATTCCTACAAATTATTTCGTTGAAGAATGTTGCCGATGAGCAGGCAATGCATCGATTGCCATGGTTTTCTGGCATAATCGCGCCCCCTTATGACCGGGTCAGAAAACCTTCATGATCGATTTATTCAGCGGACTGGATGCTTGGGTGCTTGTGAGCCTCTTGCTCGCCCTGGCTTTTGTCCTCGCCTTCGAGTTCATCAACGGCTTTCATGACACCGCTAACGCGGTTGCCACTGTTATCTACACCAAAGCCATGCCGCCTCATCTGGCGGTGTTCTTTTCCGGGGTGTTCAATTTCCTCGGCGTGCTGCTGGGCGGTGTGGGGGTGGCGTATGCCATCGTTCACCTGCTGCCCGTGGAGCTGCTGATCAATGTGAATACCGGACACGGTCTGGCCATGGTGTTTTCGCTGCTCGCAGCGGCCATTACCTGGAACCTGGGCACCTGGTACTTCGGTATCCCGGCATCCAGTTCCCACACATTGATCGGCTCGATCCTCGGCGTGGGCCTGGCCAACGCGTTGATCAACGATATCCCGTTGGCCGATGGGGTGAACTGGCAGAAGGCGATCGATATCGGCGCCTCCCTGGTGTTCTCGCCCATGGCCGGCTTCCTGATCGCCGCCCTGGTGCTGATCGGCCTGAAATGGTGGCGTCCGCTGTCGAAGATGCACAAGACACCGGAACAGCGCCGCAAGATCGACGACAAGAAGCACCCGCCGTTCTGGAATCGCCTGGTACTGGTAATTTCGGCCATGGCCGTCAGCTTCGTCCACGGCTCCAACGACGGCCAGAAAGGTATCGGCCTGATCATGCTGGTGCTGATCGGTATCGTGCCTTCGCAGTTCGTACTCGACCTGAGCAGCACCACGTATCAGATCGAGCGGACCCGCGACGCGACCTTGCACCTGAGCCAGTTCTACCAGCGCAACAACGAATCCCTGGGTGAATTCCTGGCGCTGGGCAAGAGCGTGGAAGGCGATCTGCCGGAAAAATTCCGTTGCAACCCGCAGCAGACCGAACCCACCATCGATGCCCTGCTCAACACCCTCAAGGGCGTGGCCGACTACCATTCGCTGCCGTCGGAAAGCCGTATTGAAGTACGTCGCTACCTGCTCTGCCTGGATGACACGGCGAAGAAGGTCGGCAAGCTGCCAGGCCTGGCCGCCCGTGAAAAAGACGACCTGAACAAGCTGCGCAAGGACCTGACCGGCACCACCGAGTACGCACCGTTCTGGGTGATCCTGGCGGTTGCCCTGGCACTGGGCCTGGGCACCATGGTCGGCTGGAAGCGTGTGGTACTGACCATCGGCGAGAAGATCGGCAAGCAAGGCATGACCTACGCCCAAGGCATGTCGGCGCAAATCACCACCGCGTGCATGATCGGCATGGCGAACATCTTCAGCCTGCCGGTTTCCACCACCCACGTCCTGTCCTCGGGCGTGGCCGGCACCATGGTCGCGAACAAGAGCGGCCTGCAAGGTGGCACCGTGCGCAATATCCTGCTGGCCTGGGTGTTGACCCTACCAGCAACGGTGGCGCTGTCGGCCGGGCTGTTCTGGCTGGCGTCCAAGGCGCTGGGCAGCTGATTCCAGCGGCTCGAAAAAGAAGGTGCGATCCTTGCGGTTCGCACCTTTTTTTATGCCCTGACGTCAGACACCTGTGGGAGCGAGCTTGCTCGCGATGGCGGTGGGTCAGTCAACACATGCATCTACAGACATACCGCTATCGCGAGCAAGCTCGCTCCCACAGTTGATTGGTATCTGGCTGGAGAATCACGAACAAAAAAAAGGGCGACCGAAGTCGCCCAAAATGCCTTGCGTGCTCGTTGTAGCCGGAAAGACCTACGGTTTTTTCCGCTTGTGTGCGTCTTTCCAGATGAATAATCCAAAGCCTGCGAAAAACACGACCATGAGGCCGACCGTCAACACCCCGGCAAACACCACATTATCGAAAAACATGACTGGCCTCCTGGTCTTGCCCCTGTTGCGATGGGTTCAAGTTAACCAATCAGGCCTGGATGAAAATTGACCGGGGTCAATAACGCTCGCAACGGGGCGAAAAGGTGGGGAAATAACTGATCTACATCAATGGATCGAGGGGGTTCAGCGCTTTTTCGGTTTGTTTTTCGACTTTTTCTTCGGCTTGCCCAACGGCATGGCCTGCTCGAAAGCCTGGCGAACTTCATTGAGGCGTTTTTCGTTGAGGTCGTGAACGCGCTTGGCGCGCTCGGCACTGAGGTCGATCAGCTTGTCGTCTTGGCTCATGGCGTGTGGGCATCGTGCAGTGAATTGCGGATGCGCCCATGATGCGGGCTGTTGGCGGCGTTGACCAGCCTGCGGACGTCGGCAAACGCCTGAATCAGATCTGGATATCGACCCACAAGCCTTGGCGCGACTCTTCGTCTATCAGCGGCACCACCGGCACGGTGTTGTCGGCGTTGAGTTCGGTACCCGGTACAGCCAGGTGTTCTTCAGGGTCTTCATTGGCCTCGCGGTGGCGCTTGTCGCGCTCCTGCCGACGACGCTGTTCCTCGCGCAGCAGCAGCGCGGCCTCTTCCGGGTCGCGGTTTTGCAGGTCGATGGTGCTTTCGTTGGAGCTTTGCTGCACCGGGACCACGGGCGGTATGTCCGGTCGCTGGCGAACCGGATCCTGTTGAGCGGTGATGGGTACGGCGCTCAAAGGGAGCATGGGTGGCAACATAAAGGTCTCCTGTCTTCAGGTTGTCGGCTGGGAAAGTGGCAGCTTGAACCGCCGGTCTGAAACTTGTGACCCAGTTGGCATTGCAGCGATCACCAGGGCCGAGCTTGTTTGATCGCTGGGCAAGCGTAAGTTCCGTGCCATCGAGACGAATCAGCGTACGTAAATCCTTTGGTCTGAAGGATCCTTCCGTTAAGATAACCGGCTTTTTCAAGGCGGGAGTCAGGCAGCATGGCGCAGCAGTATCAACCGGGGCAACGCTGGATCAGTGACAGCGAAGCCGAGCTGGGTTTAGGCACCGTTCTGGCACAGGACGGCCGCTTGTTGACCGTGCTCTATCCGGCCACTGGCGACACTCGCCAGTACGCGCTACGGAATGCGCCGCTCACCCGTGTACGGTTTTCGCCGGGCGATGTGATCACTCACTTCGAAGGCTGGAAAATGACCGTGCGCGAAGTCGATGACGTCGACGGGCTGCTGGTCTACCACGGCCTCAACGGGCAGAACGAAGTCGTCACCCTGCCGGAAACCCAACTGTCGAACTTTATCCAGTTCCGCCTGGCGAGCGACCGTCTGTTCGCCGGCCAGATCGACCCGTTGGCCTGGTTCTCCCTGCGCTACCACACCCTGGAACACACCAGCCGCCAGTTACAGTCTTCGCTTTGGGGCCTGGGCGGCGTCCGTGCCCAGCCCATCGCCCACCAATTGCACATTGCCCGTGAAGTGGCCGACCGCATTGCGCCACGGGTGTTGCTGGCGGACGAAGTGGGCCTGGGCAAGACCATCGAGGCCGGCCTGGTCATCCATCGTCAACTGCTGTCCGGCCGCGCCAACCGCGTCCTGATCCTGGTGCCGGAAAACCTCCAGCACCAATGGCTGGTGGAAATGCGCCGGCGCTTCAACTTGCAAGTCGCGCTGTTCGACGAAGAACGCTTCATTGAAAGCGATGCCAGCAACCCGTTCGAAGACACTCAACTGGCCCTGGTGGCGCTGGAGTGGCTGGTGGACGACGAGAAGGCCCAAGATGCACTGTTCGCCGCCGGCTGGGACCTGATGGTGGTCGACGAGGCCCATCACCTGGTGTGGCACGAAGACCAGGTCAGCCCACAGTACGCGCTGGTCGAACAACTCGCCGAGACGATCCCGGGCGTGCTGCTGCTGACCGCGACCCCGGAACAACTGGGCCAGGACAGCCACTTCGCTCGCCTGCGCCTGTTGGACCCGAATCGCTTCCACGACCTCAAGGCCTTCCGCGCCGAGAGCGAAAACTATCGCCCAGTGGCCGAAGCCGTGCAGGAGCTACTGGACAAAGGCCGTCTTTCGCCTGAGGCCCACAAGACCATCCAGGGTTTCCTGGGTAATGAAGGCGAAGCGCTGCTGACCGCGGTCAATGATGGCGATGTCGAAGCCAGTGCCCGCCTGGTGCGTGAACTGCTGGACCGCCACGGCACCGGCCGCGTGCTGTTTCGCAACACCCGCGCCGCTGTGCAGGGCTTCCCCGAGCGCAAGCTGCACGCCTACCCGCTGCCGTGCCCGGACGAGTACCTCGAGTTGCCCCTGGGCGATCACCCCGAGCTGTACCCGGAAGTCAGCTTCCAGGCCCAACCGGACGCCAGCGAAGAAGAACGCTGGTGGCGTTTCGACCCACGGGTCGAGTGGCTGATCGACACCCTGAAGATGCTTAAGCGCACCAAGGTGCTGGTGATCTGTGCCCACGCCGAAACCGCCATGGACCTGGAAGACGCCCTGCGCGTGCGTTCCGGCATCCCGGCCACGGTGTTCCACGAAGGCATGAACATCCTGGAGCGCGACCGCGCGGCGGCTTATTTCGCCGATGAAGAGTTTGGTGCCCAGGTGCTGATCTGCTCGGAAATCGGCAGTGAGGGGCGCAACTTCCAGTTCGCCCATCATCTGGTGCTGTTCGATCTGCCGGCGCACCCGGACCTGCTCGAACAGCGCATCGGCCGTCTGGACCGGATCGGCCAGAAGCACGTCATCGAACTGCATGTGCCTTATCTGGAAACCAGCCCGCAAGCGCGGCTGTTCCAGTGGTATCACGAAGCCCTGAATGCCTTCCTCAACACCTGCCCGACCGGCAACGCCTTGCAGCACCGGTTCGGCCCGCGCCTGCTGCCATTGCTGGAAGAAGCCGACGATGGCCAGTGGCAAGCGCTGATCGACGAGGCCCGCACCGAACGCGAGCGCCTGGAAGCCGAGCTGCACACCGGTCGCGACCGTTTGCTGGAGCTCAACTCCGGCGGTGCTGGTGAAGGCGATGCACTGGTGGAAGCCATTCTCGAGCAGGACGACCAGTTTGCCCTGCCGATCTACATGGAAACCCTGTTCGACGCCTTTGGTATCGACAGCGAGGACCATTCGGAAAATGCGCTGATCCTCAAGCCCAGCGAAAAAATGCTCGACGCCAGCTTCCCGCTGGGCGACGACGAAGGCGTGACCATCACCTACGATCGTAACCAGGCGCTGTCGCGCGAAGACATGCAGTTCATCACCTGGGAGCACCCGATGGTGCAAGGCGGCATGGACCTGGTGCTGTCCGGTTCCATGGGCAACACCGCCGTGGCGCTGATCAAGAACAAGGCCCTCAAACCCGGCACCGTGTTGCTGGAATTGCTCTACGTCAGTGAAGTCGTGGCCCCGCGCTCGCTGCAACTGGGCCGCTACCTGCCGCCGGCCGCCCTGCGCTGCCTGCTGGACACCAACGGCAACGACCTGGCCGCCCGCGTCTCGTTCGAAACCTTGAACGACCAGCTCGAAAGCGTGCCACGCGCCAGCGCTAACAAGTTCATCCAGGCCCAGCGCGACCAGCTCACGCCACGGATCAATGCCGGCGAAGAAAAGATCGCCCCGCGTCACGCCGAACGCGTGGCCGAGGCCCAGCGCCGCCTGGCCGCCGATACCGACGAGGAACTGGCCCGCCTGACCGCCCTGCAAGCGGTCAACCCGACCGTGCGCGACAGCGAACTGGTGGCCCTGCGTCAACAACGCGAGCAAGGGCTGGCGATGCTTGAGAAGGCCGCGTTGCGTTTGGAGGCGATTCGGGTGTTGGTGGCGGGGTGAGTTTGGCGGGGGTCCGTCGTGGTGGTTTTATCGGGTGTATATCCGTTGCTGCGGTAACGGCGGCTGGCGGTTCCGCCCTTACGGCGGGTCACTTTCGAAAAGCGCGAAAGTAACCAAAGCGCTTCTGCCCCACCACTTGGCACCTCGCTTAGGCTCGGTGTGCCCTCACTCCGGCATTGCTCCGTGGGCCCGCCGCGAAGGGCCATCCATGGCCCAGCGCGGCTATCCCGGCATCCATGCCGGGATGCCCAC
>NZ_CAKKMI010000071.1:0-30737 GCF_918698105.1 Pseudomonas brassicacearum
GGCGCCCCGTTAACCACGATGGCCGAACGCAGGCATTGTGGAGTGGGCATCCCGGCATGGATGCCGGGATAGCCGCGCTGGGCCATGGATGGCCCTTCGCGGCGGCCCACGGAGCAATGCCGGAGTGAGGGCACACCGAGCCTAAGCGAGGTGCCGAGTGGTGGGGCAAAAGCGTTTTGCTTACTTTTGCGCTTTTCAAAAGTGAGCCGCCGTCAGGGCGGAACCCTAAGCCGCCGTGACCGCAGCAACGGATATGTACCCAATCCAATCGGTCGAAACTAAAGTTCCACATCCTTAAGTGAACAGCATTGCTCGCCACAGGGCCTTGTTCCCTGCGCGACAGCGCAGCGTCGAAGACGCGGCGGCCACTCCCTCGCCACGGTTCGGTTCCAGTCCTTAGTTCTTCGAAACGCGCCAGATCTTGTTCCCCACATCATCAGCCACCAACAAGCCACCTTGCTTGTCGATCACCACGCCCACCGGCCGGCCCTGGGCTTTTTCGTCGGCGTTCAAAAAGCCGGTCAGCACATCCACGGGTTGCCCCACCGGCTTGCCGCCGTTGAACGGTACGAAAATCACTTTATAACCACTGTGGGGCTTGCGGTTCCAGGAGCCGTGTTGGCCGACGAAAGCGCCTTCGGTAAACGGTGCAGGCAAGGTGCTGCCCTCGGCGAAGGTCAGGCCCAATGAGGCGGTGTGAGGGCCGACGGCGTAGTCCGGGGCGATGGCCTTGGCCACCAGGGCCGGGTTCTGTGGTTCGACCCGGACATCGACGTTCTGCCCATAATAGCTGTAGGGCCAGCCATAGAAGGCCCCGTCCTTGACCGACGTGATGTAGTCCGGCACCAGGTCGCTGCCGATCTCATCGCGCTCGTTCACCGCTGTCCAGAGCGCGCCGCTGCGGGGCTCCCAAGCCAGGCCGTTGGGGTTGCGCAAGCCCGAGGCGAAAATGCGGTGATTGCCGCTGGCACGGTCCACTTCCCAGATGGCGGCGCGACCTTCTTCGGCCTCCATGCCGTTTTCCGCCACGTTGCTGTTCGAGCCAGTGGTGACGTAGAGCTTGCTGCCGTCACGGCTGGCAATCACGTTCTTGGTCCAGTGATGGTTGATAGTGCCACCCGGCAGGTCGACGACCTTGGTCGGCTGCGCCTTGATTTGCGTGTCACCGTCCTTGTAGGGGAAGCGGATCAGCCGGTCGGTATCGGCCACGTACAGGTCATTGCCGACCAGGGTCATGCCGAACGGTGAATTGAGGTTTTCCAGGAACACCGTGCGGGTTTCGGCGATGCCGTCGTGATTGGCGTCGCGCAACAGGGTGATGCGATTGGGGCTGGGCACGCCGGCACCGGCGCGGCCCATGACTTTTTTCATCACCCAGCCCCGGATGCCCTTGGCGTCGTCCGGCTTGGGCGGCGCGTTGGTTTCGGCCACCAGCACATCACCATTGGGCAACACATAAAGCCAGCGCGGATGGTCCAGTCCTTCGGCGAATGCACCCACTTGCAGGCCCTGGGCCGGTGTTGGCTTGGCGCCTTGCGGCCAGCCGATGGCTTCGGCGATGTTGACGGTGGGGACCAGGGTCTTGTTCGGTTCAGGCAGTTTTGGCGCAGGGCCGGTGCCATCGGACACTTGCAGGGTGGACGACTCGCCACAAGCGACAAGCCCGGCGGCAAGGGCGACGATCAAAAGATGAGGTGGCTTGAGCATGCTGGCTTCCCTATGAATGCATGTAGTTATTCATAGAGGAGCGTAGACGCGTGATGGTTCAACCGCGGGTAGGCCAGTCAACCAGGCAAGATCCCTGTGGTGTATAGGGGGGGTGTGTCTGCTGAAATCCAGTGTGGGAGCGAGCTTGCTCGCGATGGCGGTGTATCAGCCTGCGTTGATGTTGACTGGCACACCGCAATCGCGAGCAAGCTCGCTCCCACAGTTTCTTCCACAGTTCCTAGTGTGCAATGAGTCAGCCGTGGGCCTGCTTGAACAGCACTGCAATGCCAGGATGGTACTGCCCGGCTTCGTTGCGCAACTTGCGGTAGGCGTAAGGGAAGTACCAGGCCACGGCGCAGGTGTTTTCCTTCTGCAGGTCGTCGATCATGTCCTGCAATTCTTCGGGCGTGGCGCTTTGCTGGGCTTTTTGCGGCGAGACGAACAGGCAGCCCAGCTTCAGATCGCTGGCGTAGCTGATGCGCTTGGCATCGCTGGTGGCTTCCAGCAGCGGCTGGGTCAGGTTCAGGTTGTTGACCTTGGGCCAGCGCTGGGTGGCCTGGATGAAGGCGCGCTCCTCGGTGCTGGCGATGAACAGGTCGGCGCTGACGTTGCGTTCGCCTTCTTCATTCTGCTTGCGGGTCGGCGCGTTCTGCAGCGTGACCATCTCGGCCATCCAGGCGGCGGCTGCGAGCAAGCCAAGATTGGCCCGTTCATCGAACCAGTAGGGCGTGTCGTTATCGCCGCGCACGGCGTTGTAGCGGTCGATACAGTCAAACCAACGTTCCAGCACCGGGCGCAGGAATTCCAGCTTTGGATTGCTGATGAGCATGCCTTGCATGTTTTGCCCTCTTGTTCTTGTGATATCGGGTCGTAATGTCGCTTTGATATCACTTGCCGCAGAATCACACAAGATTGGCGTCATTTTATTGATCGGCGCCAATGATTGCCCCGACAGGCGGCTTTAATTGACGCTCCACCCCCAACCCTCTAACCTTCGCGGCTTGTTTCAGGTGCTCTGTGGCTGCGGTCGACAGAGTGAAACAGGGAAGCCGGTGAGTGCACACGAACCCGGCGCTGCCCCCGCAACGGTAAATGAGTCAACGCTGTGCTCAAGCCACTGTGTCGCATGACATGGGAAGGCGCGCAGCCAGGCATTACGCCGCTCATGAGCCCGGAGACCGGCCTGATTCATCCAACGGCATCACGGTGGGCGATGCCAGGCTTGTTGCCGTCTTTTTTTGTGCCCGCCCGCCGTTATCCAATCCCAAACGGAGGCTTCCCATGACCGACTCCCTCTTCACCGACACGTCTGATCGCAACGAACGCCACCTGGCGCGCATGCTGCGCAAGAAAGCCGTGATCGACGAGCGCATCGCCAACTCGCCGAATGAATGCGGTTTGTTGCTGGTGCTGACGGGCAACGGCAAGGGCAAGAGCAGCTCGGCATTCGGCATGCTTGCGCGGTCCATGGGCCACGGCATGCAATGCGGCGTGGTGCAGTTCATCAAGGGGCGCAACAGCACCGGTGAAGAACTGTTCTTCCGTCGCTTCCCGGAGCAGGTGCGCTTTCACGTCATGGGTGAAGGCTTCACCTGGGAAACCCAGGACCGCCAGCGCGACATCGCTGCCGCCGAAGCCGCCTGGGCTGTATCGCGCCAGTTGCTCAGCGATCCGTCCATCGGCCTGGTGGTGCTCGACGAGTTGAACATTGCCCTCAAGCACGGCTACCTCGACCTCGATCAGGTGCTGAGCGATCTGCAGGCCCGTCCACCGATGCAGCACGTGGTGGTGACTGGTCGCGGCGCCAAGCCCGAGATGATCGAGCTGGCCGACACCGTGACTGAAATGGGCATGATCAAGCACGCGTTCCAGGCGGGTATCAAGGCGCAGAAAGGCGTCGAACTGTGAGCGATCCCGCCATGACCAGCCGCCACTGTCCGGCGGTGCTGATCGCAGCGCCGGCCTCGGGCCAGGGCAAGACCACCGTCACCGCGGCGCTGGCTCGGTTGCATCGCAACCAGGGACGCAAGGTGCGCGTTTTCAAGTGCGGCCCGGACTTCCTCGACCCGATGATCCTGGAGCGGGCCAGCGGCGCGCCGGTCTATCAATTGGACATGTGGATGGTCGGCGAGCAGGAAAGTCGCCGACTGTTGTGGGAAGCCGCCGCCGAAGCGGACCTGATCCTCATTGAGGGGGTGATGGGGCTGTTCGACGGCACCCCGTCGAGCGCCGACCTGGCGCGACATTTCGGCGTGCCGGTGCTCGCGGTGATCGATGGCACGGCCATGGCCCAGACCTTCGGCGCCCTGGCTCTGGGCCTGGCGCGTTATCAACCCGACCTGCCGTTCGCCGGAGTCCTGGCCAACCGGGTCGGCACCTTGCGCCACGCGCAATTGCTCGAAGGCAGCCTGACCGAAGGCCTGCGCTGGTACGGCGCGCTGTCCCGGGAAACCGGCATCGAATTGCCCAGCCGTCATCTCGGGTTGGTCCAGGCCAGTGAATTGAACGACCTCGACGTGCGCCTCGACGCGGCCGCCGAGGCCCTGGCCGGTAGTTGCGAAGTGGCGTTGCCGCCAGCGGTGGAGTTCGCCGCGCCCGAGGTCATCGCCGTTGAGCCGTGGCTCGCCGGGGTGCGCATCGCCGTGGCCCGTGACGAAGCGTTTGCCTTCACTTATGGCGCGAGCCTTGATCTGCTGCGAGCCATGGGCGCGCAGTTGAGCTTCTTTTCGCCGATTCATGACAGCGAACTGCCCGAGGCGGACAGCCTTTATCTGCCTGGCGGTTATCCAGAACTGCATCACGTGGCGCTGGCTCGGAACGCACCGATGCTCGCGGCGATCCGTGCCCATTACGAAGCCGATAAACCGTTGCTCGCCGAATGCGGCGGCATGTTGTATCTGCTGGATTCATTGACCGACGTTGAAGGCGTGCGCGCCGAACTGCTGGGGTTGCTGGCGGGCGATGCGCAGATGCAAAAGCGCTTGGCGGCCCTGGCGCTGCAATCGGTGGACTTGCCGGAAGGCACCTTGCGTGGGCATACCTATCATCATTCGCTGACCAGCACCGAACTTGAACCGATTGCCCGTGGCCATAGCCCCAACGGCGGGCGTGGGGCGGAAGCGGTGTTCCGGCAGGGGCGGATGACGGCTTCTTATGTGCATTTTTATTTTCCGTCCAATCCCAGGGCGATTGCTGCGTTGTTTGCGCCGGATCCTGAGACCGCTATCGCGAGCAAGCTCGCTCCCACAGGGGACCCAGTGATCTCAAGTGCAACGCTAGCCAATGTGGGAGCGAGCCTGCTCGCGAAGAGGCCATGACAGACACCGCTTTCTCCCAAGCCGAACGCGACGCCATCTACCGCGCCATCGCCGAGCGCCGCGACATGCGCCACTTCACCGGCGGCACGGTTGCGCCGGCCTTGCTGCGGCGCTTGCTGGAAGCCGCGCACCAGGCCCCCAGCGTCGGCCTGATGCAACCGTGGCGATTCATCCGCATCAGTGACCGCGCCTTGCGTGGGCAGATCCGCGAATTGGTGGAGCAGGAACGCATTCGCACCGCCGAGGCCCTGGGCGAGCGCAGCGATGAGTTCATGAAGCTCAAGGTCGAAGGCATCGACGACTGTGCCGAAGTGCTGGTGGCGGCATTGATGGAGGATCGCGAGCGGCACATCTTCGGCCGTCGGACCTTGCCGGAAATGGACCTGGCCTCGTTGTCCTGCGCGATCCAGAACCTGTGGCTGGCTTCCCGCGCCGAAGGGCTGGGGATGGGCTGGGTGTCGCTGTTCGAACCCCAGGCCCTGGCCGACCTGCTGGGCCTGCCCGCCGGGGCCAAGCCGCTGGCGGTCCTCTGCCTGGGCCCGGTCGAGGGTTTTTATCCGGCGCCGATGCTCGCCCTGGAAGGTTGGGCGCAACCGCGTCCGCTCCATGAACTGCTGTATGAAAACCATTGGGGAGTGAGCCCATGAGTGTGGCGTTGCTCAGTGCCGCCGCGGTGGCGCTGGATGCGCTGCTGGGCGAGCCCCGGCGCTGGCATCCGCTGGTGGCGTTCGGCGGTTTTGCCGATCGCATCGAACAACGTTTCAATTGCGGCGGGCGCGGTTGGCGCAGCCATGGGGTGACGGCGTGGATCATCGCCGTGGTGCCGTTGACCTTGCTCGCCACGGCCTTGTCGTGGGCGCCGATGGTGGGTTGGCTGGTGGAGATTCTCGCCTTGTACTGTGCCCTCGGCTTGCGCAGCCTCGGTGAACATGTCGAGCCGGTGGCGCGGGCGTTGCGCAGCGGTGATCTGGAGGAGGCGCGCAAGCGTGTCGGCTACCTGGTCAGCCGCGAAACAGCGGAACTGGATGAAACCGCCGTGGCCCGCGCCGCCACCGAGTCGGTGCTGGAAAATGGCAGTGACGCGGTGTTCGCCGCGTTGTTCTGGTTCGCCGTGGCCGGCGCGCCCGGGGTGGTGTTGTACCGCCTGAGCAATACCCTCGACGCCATGTGGGGTTATCGCAACGAACGTTTCGAGCGCTTTGGTTGGGCGGCGGCAAAAATCGATGACGGGCTCAATTACATTCCGGCGCGCCTGGTGGCATTGACCTACGCGCTGCTCGGCAAAACCCGCCTGGCGCTCAAGTGCTGGCGCACCCAGGGTCCGACCTGGGACAGCCCCAACGCCGGGCCGGTGATGGCCGCCGGTGCGGGGGCGCTGGGTGTCGAGCTGGGCGGGGCGGCGGTTTATCACGGCGAACTGCACCAACGTCCAGCGCTGGGCGAAGGTGTGCTGGCGAGTGCCGACGCCATTGATCGCGGCTGGCAATTGGTCCAGCGCGGCGTATGGTTGTGGCTGCTGATTCTCTGCCTGGGAGCTGAGTTTTATGCTTGAGCACGGTGGCCGCTTGCGCAACGCAGCTCGGCAATACGGCATTGCCGAGGCTGATTGGCTCGACTTGTCCAGCGGCCTGGCGCCCTGGCCATTCGACGTCCCGGCGATTCCCCTGCGCGCCTGGGCGCGCCTGCCGGAAACCGACGACGGCTTGGAGCAGGCCGCCTGCGATTATTACGGCGCGTTGGATGTGCTGCCGGTGGCCGGTTCGCAGATGGCCATCCAGCTGTTGCCACGCCTGCGGCGGGCCGGCAAGGTCGGGGTCTTGTCGCCCTGTTACGCCGAGCACGCCGAAGCCTGGCGCCGCAGCGGCTACATCGTGCGTGAAGTGCTGGAGTCTGAGGTGGATTTCTTCCTCGACAGCCTCGACGTGCTGGTGGTGGTCAATCCGAACAACCCCACGGGCCTGAGCCTTGCGCCCGAGCGCTTGCTGGACTGGCATGCGCGCCTGGCCCAGCGCGGTGGCTGGCTGGTGGTGGATGAAGCCTTCATGGACGTCACGCCGGCGTTGAGCCTGGCGGCGCACACCCATCTGGTCGGGTTGATTGTGCTGCGCTCGTTCGGCAAGTTCTTTGGCCTGGCCGGGGTTCGCCTGGGGTTTGTATTGGCCGAGCGCCGCTTGCTCAAGTTGCTCGCCGAACAGGTCGGGCCGTGGGTCGTCAGCGGGCCGACCCGGGTGCTGGGCCAGGCGTGCCTGCTGGACACTGATGCCCACGCATACCAGCGCCAACGTTGCGAAACCACCAGCCAACGCCTGGCGCTGATGCTCGAACGCCACGGCTTCAAGCCGCAGGGTGGCTGCGGATTGTTCCAGTGGCTGGTCACCGAGCGCGCCCTGGGGCTTCACGATTTCATGGCCCATCGCGGCATCCTCCTGCGCTTGTTTACCAACACCAGCAGCCTGCGCTTCGGGCTACCGGCCGACGACAGCGAATTTTTGCGCCTCGAACAGGCCTTCGAGGCCTACGCCAAGGACACCCAATGACCACAGTGATGGTGCAGGGCACCACGTCCGATGCCGGCAAAAGTACCTTGGTCACGGCTTTATGCCGCTGGGTCCAGCGCCAGGGTGTGAGCGTGGTGCCGTTCAAACCGCAGAACATGGCCCTCAACAGCGCCGTGACGGCCGACGGCGGCGAAATCGGCCGCGCCCAGGCGGTGCAGGCCCAGGCAGCGGGGCTGGAACCGCACACCGACATGAACCCGGTGCTGCTCAAGCCCAACAGCGACACCGGCGCCCAGGTCATCATTCATGGCCGCGCCGTGACCGCCATGAACGCCGTGGCCTATCACGATTACAAAGCCATCGCGATGCAAGCCGTGCTGGCCTCCCACGCGCGCTTGAGCGCGACCTATCCGGTGGTGATGGTGGAGGGCGCCGGCTCGCCGGCCGAGATCAACCTGCGTGCCGGCGACATTGCCAACATGGGCTTTGCCGAGGCGGTGGATTGTCCGGTACTGCTGATCGCCGATATCAATCGTGGCGGAGTGTTTGCCCATCTGGTCGGCACCCTGGAGCTGCTTTCGCCCAGCGAGCAGGCGCGGGTCAAGGGGTTCATCATCAACCGTTTTCGCGGCGACATCGCCTTGCTGCAACCGGGCCTGGACTGGCTGGAAGCGCGCACCGGCAAGCCGGTGATCGGCGTGTTGCCGTACGTGATGGACCTGCACCTGGAAGCCGAGGATGGCCTCGACCAGCGCCAGACCGACAAGGCTGAACAGGTGCTCAAGGTGGTGGTGCCGGTGTTGCCGCGCATCAGCAACCACACCGATTTCGATCCACTGCGCCTGCACCCGCAGGTTGACTTGCAATTCATCGGCCCCGGCCAGCCTATCCCGCCGGCCGACCTGATCATCCTGCCCGGTTCGAAAAGCGTGCGCAGCGACTTGGCCTACCTGCGCGCCAACGGTTGGGCAACGGCGATCAACCGTCACCTGCGCTACGGCGGCAAGCTGCTGGGTATCTGCGGCGGTTTGCAGATGCTCGGCCAGCAGGTCCACGACCCGTCGGGGCTGGAAGGCGCGGCCGGTTCCAGTGCCGGGCTGGGCCTGCTGGATGTCGAAACGACGCTGGAACACGAGAAGCAATTGCGCAATGTGCGCGGGCGACTGGCCTTGGAGGAGGCTGAGGTCAGCGGCTATGAAATTCACGCGGGCGTGACCACCGGCCCGGCCCTGGAAAACCCGGCGGTGCATCTGGAGGACGGTCGTTGCGACGGCGCCCAGAGTCTCGACGGGCAGGTGTTCGGCACCTACCTGCATGGGCTGTTCGAATCACCGGCCGCCAGTAGCGCGTTGTTGCGTTGGGCCGGGTTGCAGGAGGTGCAGGCGGTGGATTACCACGGGTTGCGCGAGCGGGACATCGAGCGGCTGGCGGATCTGGTGGAACAGCATTTGGATACTCGGTTGTTGCGTGAACTCTGTGGGATTTGAGGTGGCTGTACCGGCCCCTTCGCGAGCAAGCTCGCTCCCACATTGGATTTGTGGATATACACAAGTCCCCTGTGGGAGCGAGCTTGCTCGCGATGGGGCCGGCAGCAACACCGCCATTTGAAAGGTAAAACACCATGCTGCAACTGATCCTCGGCGGCGCCCGCTCCGGCAAGAGTCGCCTGGCGGAAAAACTCGCCACAGACTCCCAATTGCCAGTGACCTACATCGCCACCAGCCAACCTCTGGACGGTGAGATGAACGCGCGGGTCGCCCAACACCGCGCGCGGCGCCCGGCCGACTGGGCGCTGGTGGAAGAACCCCTGGCCCTGGCGCGGGTGCTGCGGGAACACGCCGCCCCCGGGCGATGCCTGCTGGTGGATTGCCTGACCCTGTGGCTGACCAACCTGCTGATGCTCGACGACCCCGAGCAACTGAACGCCGAACGCGAAGCGCTGCTGGGCTGCCTGGCCGCGTTGCCCGGGGAGATCATTTTTGTCAGCAACGAAACCGGCATGGGGGTCGTGCCGCTGGGCGAGCTGACGCGCCGTTACGTCGATGAAGCCGGTTGGCTGCATCAAGCCTTGGCCGAACGTTGTCAGCGCGTCGTGCTGACCGTCGCCGGCCTGCCGCTCACTCTCAAAGGTACTGCGTTATGAATCACAGTTGGTGGCTGGACCCATGCAAGCCCGTCGATACCCAGGCCCTGGAGCAGGCTACGGCCCGTCAGCAACAATTGACCAAACCGGCGGGTTCCTTGGGCCGGCTGGAGTCGGTGGCGGTGCAACTGGCGGGCCTGCAAGGGCAGGTCGAACCGAGCCTCGACCGGCTATGGATCGCGATCTTTGCCGGTGACCATGGCGTGGTCGCCGAAGGCGTATCGGCCTATCCCCAGGAAGTCACCGGGCAGATGCTGCTCAACTTCGTCAGTGGCGGCGCGGCCATCAGCGTCCTGGCACGGCAACTGGGCGCGTCGCTGGAAGTGGTGGACCTGGGCACCGTCACGCCTTCGCTGGACCTGCCCGGCGTACGGCACCTGAACGTCGGGCCGGGCACGGCGAATTTTGCCCAGGGCCCGGCGATGACTCCGAGCCAGGGCGAGCAGGCCTTGCGCGCCGGACGCGACAGCGTGGCGCGTGCGGTCGCGGCGGGGACGCACTTGTTCATCGGCGGCGAGATGGGCATCGGCAATACCACCGCTGCCAGCGCCCTGGCCTGCGCCTTGCTCGAATGCCCAGTGGCGCATCTGGTCGGGCCGGGTACAGGGTTGGATGCGGCGGGTGTCAGCCGCAAGGCCCAGGTGATCGAACGGGCCCTGGCGCTGCACGCTGCCCAGGGCCACGACCCGCTGCAGACCCTGTTCAATCTCGGCGGTTTTGAAATCGTCGCGTTGGTCGGTGCGTACCTGGCCAGTGCCCAGCAGGGCGTCGCGGTGCTGGTGGATGGTTTCATCTGCAGCGTCGCGGCCCTGGTGGCGGTGCGGATCAATCCCGCGTGCCGGCCATGGTTGCTGTTCGGCCATCGCGGCGCCGAACCGGGCCATCGCCACGTGCTGGAAACCCTCGGCGCCGAACCGCTGCTGGACCTGGGCCTGCGCCTGGGCGAGGGCAGTGGTGCGGCGTTGGCGGTGCCGCTGTTGCGCCTGGCCTGTGACCTTCACGGACAGATGGCGACATTTGCCGAAGCGGCCGTGGCGGATCGCCCGGCATGACCTTGCGCCTGGACCTGCTGCGTCACGGCGAAACCGAGCTGGGCGGTGGCTTGCGCGGCAGCCTCGACGATGCCTTGACGGCCAAGGGCTGGGAACAGATGCACACGGCTGTCGAGCAAGGCGGGCCCTGGGATCGCCTGGTCAGCTCGCCGTTGCAGCGTTGCGCCCGTTTCGCCGAGCAGCTGGGTGCCCGACTCGGCGTGCCGGTACAGTTGGACAAAGACCTGCAAGAGCTGCATTTCGGCGCCTGGGAAGGCCGCAGCGCAGCGGCGTTGATGGACGCCGACGCCGAGGCGCTGGGCCAGTTCTGGGCCGATCCCTATGCCTTCACGCCCCCCGAAGGCGAGCCGATGCTGGCGTTTTCCGGCCGCGTGCTGGCGGCGGTCGAACGCCTGCACGCGGCCTATGCCGGCCAGCGGGTCTTGCTGGTCAGCCATGGTGGCGTGATGCGCCTGCTGCTGGCCCAGGCCCGGGGCCTGCCTCGGGAGCAATTGCTCAATGTCGACGTCGGCCATGGCGCGCTGTTTTCCCTGTCGGTGTCGGCAGGGCCAGTGCTCAAAGAGGCGGATTGACGATGTTGCCTTTCTGGATCGCCTTGCAGTTTCTCAGCAGCCTGCCGGTGCGCCTGCCCGGCATGCCTGAGCCTGAACAGCTGGGCCGTTCGCTGTTGTTCTATCCGGTGGTGGGGCTGTTGTTCGGCGTATTGCTGTGGCTGCTCAATGCCCTGCTGATGGGCACACCGTTGCTGCTGCACACTGCGCTGTTGCTGAGCGCGTGGGTATTGCTCAGCGGCGGCCTGCACCTCGATGGCCTGGCCGACAGCGCCGATGCCTGGCTCGGTGGTTTTGGCGACCGCGAGCGCACGCTGCTGATCATGAAGGACCCGCGCAGTGGGCCGATCGCGGTGATCACCCTGGTGCTGGTGTTGCTGCTCAAATTCACCGCGCTGCTGGCGTTGATCGAGCAGGAGCAAACGTTGGCCTTGCTCATCGTGCCAGTGCTGGGGCGTGCCGCATTGCTCGGCCTGTTCCTGACCACCCCGTACGTGCGTGCCGGTGGGTTAGGCCAGGCGCTCGCCGATCACCTGCCGCGACCCTCGGGTTGGCCGGTGTTGGTGGCCTGTGCGCTGGGGTGCTTGCTGCTGTTGGGCTGGGCCGGGCTGTGGATGCTGGTGGTTGCCGCGCTGGTGTTCATCGGGTTGCGATGGATGATGCTGCGCAGGCTGCAAGGATGCACCGGGGATACGGCGGGCGCCTTGCTGGAGCTGCTGGAAGTGGCCGTTCTGGTAGCGTTGGTGTTGAGTTGAATCCGGATCTGGCTCACAGCGCTGTGTTGATTTAAATTTGCATTCATTCAGTCGCGGGTATATACACGCATCATGCTTCCTTCCCAATGTCTGTGCATCAACCTGCGTCGTGCCGCCCGTGGCGTCAGCAGGTATTACGACGGCGCCCTCGACGGCTTCGGGATCAACGTTGCCCAGTATTCTTTGCTGAGCAACCTGGCGCGCCTGGACCAGCCGAGCATATCTTCCCTGGCCGAGGCCATGGGCCTGGACCGCAGCACCCTGGGTCGTAACCTGCGGGTGCTGGAGGGCGAAGGATTGGTGGCGCTGGCCGAGGGTGACGACCTGCGCAACCGCATTGTCGTGCTCACTGAAACGGGGCAGGCCCGGCTGGCGGCGGCGTTGCCGGCCTGGGAAGCGGCGCAGCAGAAACTGATTGATAAGCTGGGCGCCGAAAAGCGTGCGACCTTGCTGGCCTTGCTGGATGAACTGGCGTGAAGCCGGTTCGTTCGATAATAAGTGGGTATATACCCGCGACCGGAGAACAAGAATGACATCGATGTGGCGTACCTGTGGTTGGGTCCTGGTGGGCAGCGCGCTGATCCTGGCGTTGTCCCTGGGCGTACGGCATGGCTTTGGCCTGTTCCTGGCGCCCATGAGTGCCGAGTTCGGCTGGGGCCGTGAGGTATTCGCCTTCGCCATTGCCTTGCAGAACCTGATCTGGGGCCTGGCGCAGCCGTTCACCGGCGCGCTGGCCGACCGCTTCGGTGCGGCGAAAGTAGTGCTGATCGGCGGTGTGCTGTACGCCGTGGGCCTGGTGTTCATGGGCATGGCCGATTCACCGTGGTCCTTGTCGTTGAGCGCGGGCCTTTTGATTGGTATCGGTCTGTCGGGCACATCTTTCTCGGTGATTCTGGGTGTGGTCGGACGGGCCGTGCCGCCGGAAAAACGCAGCATGGGCATGGGTATCGCCAGTGCCGCCGGTTCCTTCGGCCAGTTCGCCATGCTGCCCGGTACGCTGGGGCTGATCGGCTGGCTCGGTTGGTCGGCGGCGTTGTTGGCGCTGGGGCTGCTGGTGGCGTTGATCGTGCCGCTGGTGAGCATGCTCAAGGACGCGCCGTTGCCGGTCGCCGGCCATGAGCAAACCCTGGCTGAAGCCTTGCGCGAGGCCTGCAGTCATTCCGGGTTCTGGCTGCTGGCGGTTGGCTTTTTCGTTTGCGGGTTTCAGGTGGTGTTCATTGGCGTGCATTTGCCGGCGTACCTGGTGGACCAACACCTGCCAGCCAGCGTCGGCACCACTGTGCTGGCCCTGGTCGGGCTGTTCAATATCTTCGGCACCTATACGGCCGGCTGGCTGGGCGGGCGCATGTCCAAGCCACGCCTGTTGACCGGTTTGTACCTGGTGCGGGCGGTGGTGATCGGTTTGTTCCTGTGGCTGCCCGTGACCACCACGACGGCGTACCTGTTCGGCATGGCGATGGGCTTGCTGTGGCTGTCGACGGTGCCGTTGACTAACGGCACGGTGGCGACCCTGTTTGGTGTACGAAATCTCTCGATGTTGGGTGGGATCGTGTTCCTGTTCCACCAGTTGGGCTCGTTCCTCGGTGGTTGGTTGGGCGGGGTGGTGTACGACCGCACCGGCAGCTACGACTTGATCTGGCAGGTGTCGATCCTGCTCAGCTTGTTGGCGGCGGCGTTGAACTGGCCTGTACGTGAACGTCCGGTGGCGCGCCTGCAAGCCCAGGCCGGTGCAGCATGAGTCGCCTCGGCCCGTGGTTGATCGCTGCCGGTGCCGGCCTGTTGCTGGCGTTCGCCTGGTGGGGTTGGCATCAGGGCGGGCTGGCCTTGATGCAACTGGGCATGGGCAACTGCTGAACAATGGACGGCATCGGACGCTGCGAGTAACGTCGTGGTCTGACGTGCCTTTAAGGAAAATCGACATGTTGACGCGCTGGTTTGCTGTTCCCGCCCTGTTGCTGGCTGTGACCGGGCAAGTCTGGGCCGCCGGTTGCCCACCGTTGCTGGAGGGTTCGTTGCCCAAGCTGCGGGCCAAGGAAACCATCGATCTGTGCCAGCGCTTCGCCGGCAAGCCGCTGGTGGTGGTCAACACTGCCAGCTTCTGTGGGTTCGCCCCGCAATTCAAAGGCCTCGAGGCGCTCAACCAGCGCTACAAGGACCAAGGGCTGCAAGTGCTGGGCGTGCCGTCCAATGACTTCAAGCAGGAGTCCAAGGACGGCGCTGAAACGGCCAAGGTCTGCTACGTCAATTACGGCGTGACCTTCACCATGACCGAACCTCAACCGGTGCGCGGTGCGGATGCGATACCGCTGTTCAGGCACCTGGCTGAACAAGCCGGCGCGCCGAAATGGAATTTCTACAAGTATGTGGTGGACCGCCAGGGCAAGGTTGTAGGCAGTTTTTCCAGCCGGATCAAGCCTGACGATCCCGATTTCATCAAGGCAGTAGAAGCGGCCATTGCCTCAAAACCCTGATTGCCAGCCACGAAAAAGCCCCGCCTCTTTGCAGAGAGCGGGGCTTTTTTTCGCTTCAGGTGGCGAGTGGTTCAGGTTCGCCGTGAAACATCAGAAGCGGTAGGTTGCGCCGACACCGAAACCGTTGGCGCTGTTTTCATACTTGGCGTTGTAGGACTGGCCGAGGGCATTGCTGCCGCTGACGTTGACTTTTTCTTCCTTGAGGTAGGAATAAGCCACGTCGATGGTCAGGTCGTCGGTTGGGCTCCAGCCGGCACCGAGGCTGAAGATGGTCCGGTCGCCAGTAGGAATGCGTGGCGAGCGGTCGGCGTTGTTGGTCGGTGCCTGGTCGAACGACAGGCCGGTACGCAATACCCACTGTTTGTTCAACTGGTAGGAAGTACCGATGGCGTAGGCCCAGGTGTCGTGCCAGTTTTGCTCTTCGGTAATGTTGGTGAAGAAGTTCGGAGCCAGGGGCCCCGTCACACCTTCATTGTTCACGGTAATTTCTTTCAGGCGGCTCCAGCGAGTCCAGGTGCTACCGGCGTAGACGGTCCAGGCATCATTGATTTGCTGGGTGACCGAAAAGTCCACTGATTCAGGCGTCGTGATATCCAGCGAGGCGTCGTAGCGACCGCTGTCGAGCAGGAAGGCAGGTGTGCCGGCTCCCGGACTTACTTCAGTGTGGCCTTCGAGCTTGTACTTGACCTTGGAGTGGTAGGTCAGGCCAACGCGAGTGGTGTCGGTCGCCTGGACCAGCACGCCGATGTTGTAGCCATAGCCAATGTCGTCGCCCTTGATCTTCACGTCGCCGTCATTAGGCGACAGCGGTGTGGTCAGGGTCGATTCCAGGGAGCCGGAAATACGGTTGATGGTCGGGCCGAAACCGATCGATACCTTGTCATTGAAGGCATAGCTGACGGTTGGCTGGAACGTGACGACCTTCACTTCGCTCTTGCTACCGAAGTTGCCGCCCTGGAAGCCGTTTTCATAATCGGTGATCAAGCCAAACGGTGCGTAGACACCCAGGCCAAACGCCCATTGATCATCGATAGGCTTGACGTAATAGCCCATCGGAACGCCGGTCAGCGGGACCATGTCGCCCTTGTTGGTGCCGGACTGGGTGCCGCTGGCATCGTCGATATCGGTGGAGGCATCAATGGCGGCGAAACCACCGGTGACTTGCTGGCGCTTGAGGCGCGACATGCCGGCAGGGTTGCCGAACACGGTGCTGGCGTCATCGGCAACGGAAGAACGACCGGCGAAACCAGTGCCCATGCCACTGATGCTTTGTTCGTTCAAGGCAAAGCCGCTGGCGAAAAGTTGAGTGGATGCCAAGGTAACGGCAAGGCCAAGGGTGGTTTTGAGCATCATTTTTTTCATTGTTAGAACTCCTGGTGATCACCGGGGCGAAAATTACCAACATTTTCGTTCAAGCGCTATAGCCTGTATCGCTTGATTTAGAGGGGTTTTGTAGGACAATCCGACCAGATTCGCGACCGTTGTAGGAACTTTCAAAATTTCATCTCAGCAAGCGACCTGATTCAGTGGTGAAACACAGCTTTGCCAGGCGCAGGTGAAATCTCGCAGGCGCCCTTGGGGGTGAAAGGTTTGTCGCCAGATGCGGGCCATGCCCAGCAGGTCATCGGCGTCGGGAAGCGGGATGTTCTGTTCTTCCACCAGTAGCCAGGCAATGGCGGTGGCATAGCGCAGGTTGACGGTCAGTTCCAGGTGCGGGCCGCTGAGAAAGGCGTGCTGGCTGGCCAGGCCGCGTACCAGGCTGGCACGTTCCGGGTCCAGCGCCAGGTAATGATCCCAGAGTGCCTGGTGTCGGGGCTCGGTAATGCGATACAGGCCATGCCCGCGGCGATCATGCAGGGCTGAACCCAGGGCGGACTGGCTGGCGGCAATACCCAGCAACAAGGATTCCGCAGTTGCGCTATGACGCCCGAGGTAGAGGAGCGTCGGGCGGATCACATATCGACACAGTTCGCTGGCAGCGATACCCATAAAACCCTCGAAGTGTGAAAGGGGCGGGGGCCTGGAGAGTGTGGGCTTGGCAGCAGTGGATCGGTCCAGGTCCCGCCGGAAGCGGATCATGCCGCTTGACTTGAAGTGTAGTGTCATATTTGCGTTGTAAAGGACTGTTTTTAAAACATCTTCAACGAACGGTTATAACTGTTATATCCCTTGGCACTTACGCCGTTTCGCTAGATCGAGAAATTCCAGGCAATAAAAAACCCCGCTTTTTGGGCGGGGCCTTTGGGGTTTCAGCCTTTCTGGCGTCTCAGGCAACCAGTGCCTGGCGGGTACGCTCGATCACGGCCTGCAGCGGTTCGGCGCTGGAGTACTGATCGGGGTACAGGCGTTCGCTGTGACGGGCGATGCCGTGTTCGTTGACCAGGGTGAAGCTGAAGCAGCCTTTGCGAGCGGCCATGATCAGGCAGTTCATCGGGGCAAAAGCGTTGGTGAGGGTGCGAATAGCATCCTGTGCATGGATTTGAGTAGACATGTTATGGGTGTTCCTACAAATGACACGGTTAAGAACCGTGCAACGTTAAAACGTTCCAGTAACGTCGACCACCATTGGTCGAACGAAGAACCCGACTGGAACAAAGCAGCCAGTTTGAGCGCTATATAAAGTGCGCGCTTGGGCTGGCAGGTAGGTACTTAGGAGGGCAGGCAACACATCGAGGGCAAAGGTTCTGGGCCCGGGGTGAAGATCCTGATCAATTTTGCAGGTTGGTTCGGTCAGAGTAATGAGCTTGGCAACACCCTTTGTATTCGATCAAAGGCTGTGTTGACACAAGGTTTACCTGGAAACCATCGAGGGGGCCGGTCTCCTTTTTTCGATGAGGCGTCCTTTGCAGGATGGCTGACCGCGGAGATGTGTTCGACCCGGAATTGACTTTCAGCTTGGTACTAACGCTGCGGATACTAACGGATCGAAACCATGAAGGGAAGGGCGTTGGTTAAAAAATATTCAAAAGGGCGATAACCGCTGTGGGGAGGCGCACGCTAGCACAGGATTCACGTGTGCGCAGGTGTGTCTATGCCACGCATATCGCGGACAAGGGCAGAGGGTTATCCCCAGGTTTTACCGCCGAATGCGCCAAAAAAGCGCAGCGTTATAACCCATTCGGCTGTTACTTGTGCACACTCGCTGCACCACTTGTCACTGTACTGTCATGTCGAAACAATCCGGGGTGGGTGCCTGTATCCAAAATTTAAGTCAATGAAAAACATCGCTTTTTTTTACTGGTGAAAAAATCGTCAGTTTGAGCGCAGGCCCCGTTCCACAGGGCTTTGCGCGAGTTCAGGGTGGGTTGTCCACTGAGTTATCCACAGCTTCTGTGGATTGTCCCAAGCGCTTGCTCTAGCACGGGCGTGCTGGTTTTTTTTCGGCTTTACCCGTACGAAAAAAGGAGTAGAGTGGCGCGCCTTCCGATCTATCCCACAGTGTTTTATGAAGTTTCGCTCCGTATCAAATCCTGTTACCTCCACACCCCCTGGTGTTACCCCACCCAAGCGTATTTCGATGCGGGTGGCTGAGTGGCTGCTCGACAGCCCGCGACTGGGGGACAGCCCCAGCGTCAAGCACTTGGCCGGCCGTTTACTCAAGCAACCGGCCCGTGAAGGCGTGGTGGCCGCGCAAAGTCGCCTCGGACAGTTGATGTGCCGTGAATGCGGCAACGCCCGGGATCGCCGCATCGGCCAGGACCTGCTGCGCCAGGCTGCGCGGGCCGGCGATGATCGAGCCCGCCGGGCCCTCGGTGAAATCGAAGGCTGAAAACGAAGACCGAGCTGGGCAACCCCCGGCCGCTTGGTTACCCTTCGGGCTTTATTTGATCGGCAGGAATTGTCATGGCTATGGATTTGACCAGCCTGTTGTTTGGCCTGGCGGGCGCTGCGGTGCCGTTGCTGGCACTGGCCTGGCACCTGCAACGCCAGGCCAGCGCAGCGCAGACCGAACAGGCCCTGCTGGAAGAACGCCTGGCCACCGCGCACATGGCCCATGACGGCCTCAATGCCCAACTCGATGCCTGCCGCGATGAGATCAGCGACCTGAGCCAGGCCAACGCCGCCAAGCAAGCCGAGCTTGCCGCAGCCTGCCGTGAAGTCGAGTTGTTGCAGATCGAGCGCGACAACGCCCGGGATGCCGCCCACGCCTGGAACCTCGAGCGCGCCAACAAGGAAGCGGAACTGCGGCGGCTCGATGCCCAGGCGGCGTCGTTGCATGCCGAACTGCGCGAGCAGCAGGAAAGCCATCAACAACGCCTGGATGATCTGCAAGGTTCGCGCGACGAGTTGCGGGCACAGTTCGCCGAGCTTGCCGGAAAAATCTTCGATGAGCGTGAGCAGCGTTTCGCCGAAACCAGCCAACAGCGCCTGGGCCAGTTGCTCGATCCGCTCAAGGAGCGCATTCAGTCGTTCGAAAAACGCGTCGAAGAAAGTTACCAGGCCGAGGCCCGGGAACGTTTCTCCCTGGGCAAGGAACTGGAGCGCTTGCAACAGCTGAACCTGCGCTTGAGCGACGAAGCCACCAACCTCACCCGGGCGCTCAAGGGCCAAAAGACCCAGGGCAACTGGGGCGAGCTGATCCTGGAGCGGGTGCTCGAACATGCCGGCCTGGAGAAGGGCCGCGAGTATCAGACCCAGGTCAGCCTCAAGGGCCCGGACGGCGAGCGTTTCCAGCCGGACGTGTTGATTTACCTGCCGGGCGACAAGCAAGTGGTGGTCGACTCCAAGGTCAGCCTCACGGCTTATCAGCAGTACGTAGCTGCCGAAGATGACGCCATCGGCCAACACGCCCTCAAGCAACACGTGGCGTCGTTGCGAGCTCACGTCAAGGGCCTTGCCGGCAAGGACTACAAGCGCCTGGACGGTTTGCACAGCCTGGATTTCGTGTTGCTGTTCGTGCCGATCGAAGCGGCGTTTTCCGCCGCCCTGCAAGCCGAGCCGAACCTGTTCCAGGAAGCCTTCGATCGCAACATCGTGATCGTCAGCCCAACCACACTGCTGGCGACCCTGCGGGTGATCGACAGCTTGTGGAAGCAGGAACGCCAGAGCCAGAACGCCCGGGAAATCGCCGAGCGGGCCGGGTGGCTGTATGACAAGTTCGTCTTGTTCATCCAGGACCTGGACGAAATCGGCAGTCGCTTGCAGCAGTTGGACAAAGCCTACAGCGCGGCGCGCAACAAATTGACGGAAGGGCGCGGCAACCTGATCAGCCGCAGTGAACAGCTCAAGCTGCTCGGCGCCCGGGCCAGCAAGAGCTTGCCCAGCGAATTGCTCGAGCGGGCGATGACCGATGCAGATGGGCTGCCTGAGTTGCCGGAAGAAGCCGGCGAGAAAACCCAGGGCTGAAACACAAACCCAAGGCTGAAGCAGAACCCTGTGGCGAGGGAGCTTGCTCCCGCTTGAGTGCGCAGCACTCACAAAAGAGGGGGCCGCTGCGCAGCCCAGCGGGAGCAAGCTTCCTCGCCGCAAGGGCCACCATTTGCCCGAATCACAACGGCAAATGTCGACTCAACAACGCCCGCAACGCCGCCGGCTTCACCGGCTTGGCCAGGTAATCCAGGCCCGCCGCATGCACCTGGGCGATCATCTCAGGTCGGCCGTCGGCGCTGATCACCACACCCGGAATCGGTTCGCCCATGCGCGTGCGCAACCAGGCCATCAGCTCGGTGCCGGTCTCGCCATCGTCCAGATGAAAATCCACCAGCGCCAGTTGCGGTCGACCGCCTTGGGCCAGCCAACGCTCGCATTCTTCCCGGTTGCGCGCTGTCCACACTTGGCACCCCCAACGTGTCAGCAGGCTGTTCATGCCGATCAGGATGCTGTCTTCGTTGTCGACACACAGCACCTGGGCACCGATTGGCAAATGACCGTTGGGTTCGGTCGCGGGGCTCGGTGCGACGACCTGTGTATGGGCCAAGGGGACGCTGACGCTGAACACGCTGCCGCGCCCCGGCCAGGAGCGCACGCGCAAGGTATGGCCCAGCACGCGGCAGAGCCCGTCGGCGATGGCCAGGCCCAGGCCCAGGCCTTTTTCGGCGCGGGTCTGGTGGCTGTCCAGGCGTTTGAATTCTTCGAAAATGACCTGCAGCTTATCCTCGGCGATGCCCGGCCCGCGGTCCCAGACTTCCAGGCACAACTCGCCGTTGTGCCGACGTACCCCCAACAGCACCGGGCCCTTGGCATAGCGGAAGGCGTTGGTGAGGAAGTTCTGCAAAACCCGCCGCAACAACTTGATGTCGCTGTCGACCCGCAGCCGAGAGCCCCGCATTCGGAATTTCAGGCCTTGTTCCTGGGCCAGCGCCGTGAACTCGGCGCCCAAGGTGTCGAACAATTCGTTGAGGACAAACGGCTTGCGGTCGGGGTTGATCTTGCCGTTTTCCAGGCGGGAGATATCCAGCAGGTCGGTGATCAGGTCTTCAGCCGAGCGCAGCGAACTGTCCAGGTGTTGGACCAGTTGCCGGGCCTCGCTCGGCAAACTGTCGTGTTGGTGGGACAGCGCGGCGGAGAACAGCCGTGCGGCGTTGAGCGGTTGCATCAGGTCATGGCTGACCGCCGCCAGGAACCGGGTCTTGGATTGATAGGCCGCCTCGGCGGTGCTCTTGGCTTCGGTCAGGGCCAGGTTCAGCTGTGACAACTCCCGGGTGCGTTCGGCCACCCGTTGCTCCAGCCCCTCGTTGGCTTCGGTCAGCGCTTGTGCGGCCTCACGGAAGGCGGTGATGTCGGTGAAACTCATGACGAAACCGCCACCGGGCATCGGGTTGCCGATCAGCTCGATCACCCGGCCGTTGGGGAACAATCTTTCAGAGGTATGGGCACGACCTTGGCGCATCCAGTGCAGGCGTCGGGCGACGTGGACTTCGGCTTCGCCTGGGCCGCAGAGGCCACGTTCGGCGTTGTAGCGGATGATATCGGCAATGGGTCGGCCGACACTGATCAAGCCGTCCGGGTACTTGAACAGTTCCAGGTAGCGACGATTCCAGGCCACCAGTCTGAGGGACTGGTCGACCACGCTGATGCCCTGGCTGATGTTCTCGATGGCGCCTTGCAACAGCGCGCGGTTGAACTGCAGTACTTCCGAGGCTTCGTCTGCGATCCGGACGACGTCTTCGAGCTGCATCTCTCGACCTTCAATGGCGGCCTTAACCACAGCCCTGGTCGAAGAGGCCCCGAGTACACCGGCCAACAGGCGTTCGGTGTGGGCGATCCATTCACTGTCGGCGTTCTGGGTCGGGTTGAAGCCTTTGCCCTGGCGGTAGGCAAAGCGAATGAAACTCTGCCGCGCCCGCTCCTCGCCGACGAAACGGGCGGCCAGTTGCAACAGGTCTTCGATGTGCACCGCCAACATTGAGCGGGGGTTGGGGCGGGCGCTGATTTCCTGGCCGATGAAGCGTCCGGCCTGCCAGTGTTCCGAGACGCGTGTGCGCGACAGCACGGACACCCAGGCAAACAGCGTGAAGTTGCCGGCCAGGGACAGGACCACCCCTTGGGTCAGGGGGGTAATCGGCAGGTTCAATGGATTGCCGTGCAACCAGGCCAGGCCGGGGAAGCTCGTGAGCGACCAGCCCAGGCTGTGAGCGGCGATCGGCAACACCAAGGTGTAGAACCACAGGAAAATCCCCATGGCGAGGCCGGCGAACACGCCGCGGCGGTTGGCCTGTTTCCAGTACAGCGCGCCGAGCATGGCCGGGGCCAGTTGGGTCACGGCGGCGAAGGCGATCTGGCCGATGGTCGCCAGGCTCGCTGTCGAACCCAGCAGACGGTAGCTGACGTAGGCCAGCAAGAGGATCACGACGATGCTCACCCGACGCACCGACAGCATCCACTGGCGGAACACTTCGAAGGGCCGCTCGGCGTTGTTGCGGCGCAGTAGCCACGGTAACAACATGTCGTTGGAAACCATGGTGGACAACGCCACGCTGGCCACGATCACCATGCCGGTAGCCGCCGAGGCGCCGCCAATGAACGCCAGCAACGCCAGGGCCGGATGGGCCTGGGCCAGCGGCAGGCTGATGACGAAGGAGTCCGGCAGTACCGAGCTGGGCAGCATCATTTGCCCGGCGAGGGCGATGGGCACCACGAACAGCGCGGCCAGGGCCAGGTACGCGGGGAACACCCACTTGGCCAGGCGCAGGTCCTGGGGTTCGATGTTCTCCACCACGGTGACGTGAAACTGTCGTGGCAAGCAGATGATCGCCATCATCGCCACCCCGGTCTGCACCACCATGGATGGCCAGTTGATGGTTTCTTTCCAGTACTGCTCCAAGCGCGGCGCGAGCATCGCCTGGTTGAACAGGTCGTCGAAACCGTCGTACAGGCCGTACGTCACGAACGCCCCGACCGCCAGGAAGGCGAACAGCTTGACCAGGGATTCGAAGGCGATCGCCAGCACCATGCCGCGGTGGTGTTCGGTGGCGTCGAGGTTGCGGGTACCGAACACAATGGTGAACAGCGCCAGGATCAGCGAGACGATCAGCGCGGTATCCTGGGCGCGGGTACCCATGGCATCGGCGCCGGCGCCGATCAACAGGTTCACCCCGAGCACGATGCCCTTGAGTTGCAAGGCAATGTACGGCAGCACGCCGACCAGGCAGATCAGCGCAACCACCACCGCCAGGGATTGGGACTTGCCATAGCGGGCGGCGATGAAGTCGGCGATGGAGGTGATGTTCTCCTGTTTGCTGATCATCACCATTTTCTGCAGGACCCACGGCGCCAGCACCAGCAGCAGGATCGGCCCGAGGTAGATCGGCAGGAATGACCAGAGCTGTTCGGCGGCCTGGCCCACGGCGCCAAAGAACGTCCAACTGGTGCAATACACCGCCAGCGACAGGCTGTAGACCCAGGCCCGCACCCGCGGCGGCAGCGGCGTGCTGCGCCGGTCACCGTAGAAGGCGATGGCGAACATGATGGCCATATAGGCCAGGGCGACAACGGCGATCAGCCCGCTGGACAGCGACATGGAAACTCCCGGACAAAGATACCGGGACGTGAGCCCGGCAGGACAGTCTCGCATGCCCGCACGGGTTCGTCAGTGTCGACCAAGGTCGAGGCGTGGTGGGGTGTCGCAGGAGGGGGGATTCTTGGGTTATGCAGGGTTTTTGCTGGCCTCATCGCGAGCAAGCTCGCTCCCACACCGAGTCTTGGGCGAGCATAAATTTTGTATTCACAGCAGATCAAATGTGGGAGCGAGCTTGCTCGCGATGGCGGCCTTACTGAGCCCACGCAATATCCACCAGCCGATACAACTCCTCAACCGCTAACGGCGCGGTAGCAAAGAGGATACGAAACACCGTCGGCGCCACCACCACATTGATCAGCCGTTCGACGCCGGGATTGGGCTCATCGGGGTAGCGGTCCAGGATGATCTGCAATTGACGGCTGATGATCCCTACGCAATACCCCGGAGTGGCGCAGGCCTGGATGTCGCGCATCATGTTGCGACCGGGCTCGGAACTCATTTCGTCCAGGTACTGTTCGGCCCAGGCGAGCAGGTCGCCGCGCAGGCTGCCGGTATTGGCGGGGTCGCTGTCGGGGCGTAAACGGGCGATGGCGACGTCGGCCAGCAGCGCCGGCAGATCACCCCAGCGCCGGTAGATGGTGGACGGCGTCACCCCGGCGCGCGCAGCGATTTGCGGTACGGTCAGGGTCGCGCGGTCCTGCTCTTGCAGCAGGTCGCGGACCGCCGAATGAATCGACTCTTGGACCCGGGCGCTTCGACCGCCGGGGCGTAAACCTTCTTTAATTGCCATGCGTCAGACCTTAACACAAAGAATTTGCTTTAAGCGCACACCGGTAGCACACTTCGCAAAAGCAAAAAATTAGCTTTTGCGAATGTTCTTGTGGAGCGTGCCCATGTCCCGTCCAGCTTCGACCCGCGCCAGCCTGATATTTCTGGCGCTCACCTTGCTCGGTTTTCTCGCGGCGTCCAGCGCGCCGACGCCGTTGTATCACCTCTACCAGGAACAATTGCAATTTTCCCCGGCCGTCCTGACGCTGATTTTCGGTGTGTACGCCTTCAGTCTGTTGGCGGCCTTGCTGACCGTGGGTTCGCTGTCGGACTACCTGGGCCGCAAACCGGTGATCTTCGTGGCACTGTTGCTCAACATGCTGGCGATGTTGCTGTTTATCAGCGCCGACAGTGTTGCCTGGTTGATCAGTGCCCGGTTGATCCAGGGTTTTGCCACCGGCATGGCCACCAGCGTACTGGGGGCGGCCTTGCTGGATTTCGACCGTCGCCAAGGCCCGCTGATCACCAGCGTCGCGCCGCTGTTGGGCATGGCCTGCGGGGCGCTGGGCTGTGGCCTGCTGGCTGAATTCGCGCCGTTGCCCTTGCAACTGACCTACTGGCTTTTGTTGGGCTTGTTCCTGGGCCAGGCCGTTTACCTCTGGCGCCTGGCGGAAAGCGTCAGCCCGCAACCCGGTGCCTGGCAGTCCCTGCGGCCAACCCTGCATGTGCCGCCTCAGGCGCGGCAAGCCTTGTGGCGGGTCCTGCCATTGGACCTGGCGGCCTGGGCCGTGGGCGGTTTCTACCTGTCACTGGCACCGTCCCTGGTGCTAGCGGCCACCGGATCGACCTCCAACCTGATCGGTGGCGCGCTGGTGGCGGTGTTGACCCTCAGCGGCGCGTTATCCATCTACCTGTTGCGCAACCAGGAGGCCGACAAAATGTTGCGCCCCTCCGCGAGCCTGCTGGTGATCGGTCTTGTATTGGTGCTGGTGGCGGTGCATGGCGCCAGCTTGCCGTTGTTCTTCGTCGGCACGCTGGTCACCGGTGGCGGTTTCGGTGCTGGGTTCCTGGGCGCGCTGCGCAGCATCATGCCGCTGGCGTTGCCCCACGAACGGGCCGGCTTGATGTCGGCATTCTATGTCCTCAGTTACCTGGCCTTCAGCCTGCCGTCGCTGCTGGCGGGGAACCTGACGCGGGTGTTCGGCTTGATCCCGACCACCGATGGCTATGGCGCGGTGTTGATTGTGCTGTGTGTCGTTGCGTTGTTGGGGTTACGTCAATCCATGAGATCGGTCAGCGATGGCGCTCGGCTTTGAAACCAGGCATGCAGGCGCCGCTGGCAGTGGGTTAGTCTTGGCGCCTCAGCTAGCTTCCGGGTGGATCCCTTGAAAATCATTCGCAGCAAATCCTTCACCGGCGACCGCGCCTGGGCGGCCCTGGATATCGCCAACATGAATGGCATCACCACGCGCCTGCACTGGACCGATCAGCCGTACAAATGGCACGTCAATGACGGCGAGGAAGTCTTCGTGGTACTCGATGGGCAAGTGCGGATGTGCTATCGGGAAGAGGGTGTCGAAAAGGAGACCTTGCTGGAGGTCGGGGACATTTTCTACGCATCGGTGGGCACAGAGCATGTGGCCAGGCCCTTGGGCGAAGCGAGAATCCTGGTGATCGAGACCGAAGGCAGTGTCTGATGATTATCTGTAGAACCGATAACATATAGAGAAATTACCCGTTATATAGATATTCGATCCGGCTCTAGCATGGCGTCACCTCATCCGAGGACAGGAGTTCGCCATGACATGCTGCGCTGCAAAAAAACGCTTGCGTCCATTGAGCCATCTGCCCAGGCCGCTGGAGGCCATTCGCCAATTCACGCCTAACTGGTTTGCCGTGGTCATGGGCACCGGCGTGCTGGCGCTGGCCTTGGCGCAATGGCCTGGGAATGTGCCGGGCCTGCGCCGCGTGGGCGAAGGCTTGTGGTTGTTCAACACGCTGTTGTTCGTGGTGTTCGCCCTGATGTACACGGCCCGTTGGGTGCTGTTCTTCGACGAGGCGCGACGGATTTTCGGCCATTCAACGGTCTCGATGTTTTTCGGCACCATTCCCATGGGGCTGGCGACCATCATCAACGGCTTTTTGGTATTTGGGCTGCCGCGCTGGGGGAGCGGTGTGGTGGCGGTGGCCGAGGCGTTATGGTGGATCGACGTGGTCATGTCGTTGGCCTGTGGCGTGCTGATCCCATTCTTGATGTTCACCCGCCAGGAACACCGCATCGACCAGATGACCGCCGTGTGGCTCTTGCCGGTGGTGGCCGCTGAAGTCGCGGCGGCCAGTGGCGGGCTGTTGGCGCCGCATCTGGCCGACGCCCATGGTCAATTGGTCATGCTGGTGACCAGCTACGTGCTCTGGGCTTTTTCCCTGCCGGTGGCGTTCAGCATCCTGACGATTTTGCTGTTGCGCATGGCGCTGCACAAACTGCCTCACGAAAACATGGCCGCCTCGAGCTGGCTGGCCCTCGGCCCGATCGGCACCGGCGCCCTGGGCATGTTGCTGCTGGGCAACGATGCCCCGCTGATTTTTGCCGCCAATGGCCTGCCCGGCGTGGGTGAAATCGCCGCCGGGTTGGGCCTGGTGGCCGGCATTACGCTGTGGGGGCTGGGGTTGTGGTGGATGTTGATGGCGCTGCTGATCACCGCGCGTTACCTGCGCGCAGGCATTCCCTTCAACCTCGGCTGGTGGGGCTTCACCTTTCCCTTGGGCGTGTATGCGCTGACCACGTTAAAGCTTGCGGACTTACTGGGCCTGGATTTTTTCAGCGCGTTCGGGGCTGTGCTGGTGGCGATGCTGGTGGTGATGTGGCTGATCGTCGGGCGGCGTACGGTGCTGGGCGCCTGGCACGGTGAGTTGTTTGTGTCGCCCTGTATTGCAGGGCTGGCGAAATAATCGCTAAAGACAGGTAATGTGTGGCCTGGATCAAAAAGCGTCATTCCAATAAGCGTCCACGTCACTCAGGAACATGGAAGATGAGTCACCCTTCGCAGTTCACCTTGCTTCGCACGCGGCGTTTCCTGCCGTTCTTCATCACGCAGTCCTTGGGCGCGTTCAACGACAACATTTTCAAGCAGTCGCTGATCCTCGCCATCCTCTACAAATTGACCATCGAGGGCGATCGCTCGATCTGGGTCAACCTCTGCGCGCTGCTGTTTATTCTGCCGTTTTTTCTGTTTTCGGCGCTGGCAGGGCAGTTTGGGGAAAAATTCGCCAAGGACGCGTTGATTCGTCTGATCAAGCTCGGCGAAATCGCCATCATGGCGGTTGGCGCAGTAGGGTTTCTGTTCGATCACTTATCGCTGATGCTGGTGGCGCTGTTCGCCATGGGCACGCATTCGGCGTTGTTCGGCCCGGTGAAGTACTCGATCCTGCCGCAGGCCTTGCGCGAGGAAGAGTTGGTCGGTGGCAACGGCCTGGTGGAGATGGGCACCTTCCTGGCGATCCTGGCCGGCACCATCGGCGCCGGGATCATGATGTCCTCGGCGCAGTACGCACCCGTGGTATCCACCGCGATCATCGGCGTTGCCGTGCTCGGTTACCTGGCCAGCCGCAGCATTCCGCGCGCAGCCGCGGCCTCGCCGCAAATGCGCCTGAACTGGAACATCTTCAGCCAATCCTGGGCCACCCTGAAACTGGGGTTGGGGCAAACCCCGGCAGTGTCCCGTTCGATTGTCGGCAACTCCTGGTTCTGGTTCGTCGGTGCGATCTACCTGACGCAGATCCCGGCCTATGCCAAGGAGTGGATGCACGGTGACGAAACCGTGGTGACCTTGATCCTGACGGTGTTCTCGGTGGGGATCGCCTTGGGTTCGATGCTCTGCGAAAAGCTTTCCGGGCGCAAAGTCGAGATCGGCCTGGTGCCGTTCGGCTCGTTCGGGCTGACGGTGTTCGGCCTGCTGTTGTGGTGGCATTCCGGTGGAATCCCTGACAGTGTCGAGGGGCACGGTTGGCTTGAAGTGCTCGGTTTCGGTCACGCCTGGCTGGTGCTGATCGACATCCTGGGCCTGGGTGTCTTTGGCGGTTTCTACATCGTGCCGCTGTACGCATTGATCCAGTCGCGCACTGTAGAGAACGAGCGGGCGCGGGTGATTGCCGCCAACAATATTCTCAACGCGTTGTTCATGGTGGTCTCGGCCATCGTTTCCATCGTGCTGCTGAGCCTGGCCAAACTGTCGATCCCGCAACTGTTCCTGGTGGTGTCGCTGCTCAACATCGGCGTCAACGCCTACATCTTCAAAATCGTCCCCGAGTTCAGCATGCGTTTCATGATCTGGCTGCTGAGCCATTCCATGTACCGCGTGGAGCATCGCAACCTGGAGGCGATTCCGGATGAAGGCGCTGCGCTGTTGGTCTGCAACCACGTCTCCTTCGTCGACGCCTTGCTGATTGGCGGCGCGGTGCGTCGGCCGATTCGCTTCGTCATGTACTACAAGATCTACAACCTGCCGGTGCTGAACTTCATCTTCCGCACCGCCGGGACGATCCCGATTGCCGGGCGCCAGGAAGACATTCACATCTACGAAAAAGCCTTCAAGCGAATCGCCCAATACCTCAAGGACGGTGAGTTGGTGTGCATCTTCCCTGAAGGAAAACTGACCGGTGACGGTGAGATCAATGAGTTCAAGAGCGGACTGACACGCATCCTCCAGGAGACCCCGGTGCCGGTGGTTCCCCTGGCGTTGCAGGGCTTGTGGGGCAGTTTTTTCAGTCGCGACCCGGCCAAAGGACTGTTTCGCCGGTTCTGGTCGAGGGTGACGCTGGTGGCGGGTTCAGCGGTCGCCGTGGAAGTGGCAGAGCCGGCGAAGTTGCAGGCGTTGGTGGGGGAGTTGCGCGGCACAGTCAGGTAATCGGTGCCCTTGCGGGCCTCTTCGCGAGCAAGCTCGCTCCCCCAATGGACCGCGTCCCGTTTGGGCAACTCGGTCAAAGGTGGGAGCGAGCTTGCTCGCGATGGCGACAGTGGCCTAAGCGCTGACCTTGAGCCCGATCAACCCCGCAACGATCAACGCCACGCTGGCCAGGCGAACCAGCGCCATCGACTCACCAAACAAAATGATCCCGGCGATCACCGTGCCCACGGCACCGACCCCGGTCCAGATCGCATAGGCGGTACCCAGCGGCAGTTCCTTCATTGCAAGGCCGAGCAGGCCGAGGCTGATGGCCATGGCGGCGATTGTCAGTGCAGTGGGGAGAGGGCGGCTGAAACCGTCGGTGTATTTCAGGCCGACAGCCCAGCCGACTTCGAACAGGCCGGCAAAAAACAGAATGATCCAGGACATCACACACCTCATCGATGGATGGGGTCGTCCCCGGTTAAACGATCGCTCTAGCGTTGCGGGGTCGTCCCCGCATTGGGCGCAAGAGTGCCCAATGCTGACGATTCGGTCAAGATTCTCCTTCAGTCCGCCGCTTGACGGGCCTGTAGTTCACGGTCCTGTTTTTCGCTCATGCGCCGGAAGTACGTCGAGAGCAGGGCCCCGGAAATATTGTGCCAGACGCTGAACAGCGCGCTGGGCACCGCCGCCAGCGGCGAAAAATGCGCGCTCGCCAACGCCGCGCCCAGGCCGGAGTTCTGCATGCCCACTTCCAGCGACAGGGTTTTGCGCTGGGCCAGCGGCAGGCCGAACAAGCGCCCGGTGAAGTACCCCAGCAGATAACCGAAGCTGTTGTGCAGCATCACGATGGCCATGATCAGCAGGCCGGATTCGGCAATTTTTGCCTGACTGGCTGCAACCACCGCCGCGACGATGATCACGATGCTCACTACCGATATCAGCGGCAGCACTTCGACGGCATGACGGACCCGGGCACCCAGCAGGCGTTGGGCAACGATGCCCAATGCGATTGGCAACAGGACGATTTGCAGGATCGACCAGAACAGCGCCGAGAACGACACTGGCAACCAGGCCGAGGCCAGCAGCCAGATCAGCGCCGGGGTCAGCAGAGGGGCGAGCAGGGTCGTGATGGCGGAAATCGCCACGGCCAGGGCCAGGTCACCGCGAGCCAGCCAGGTCATGACGTTGGACGACGTGCCGCTCGGGCAGCAACCCACCAGGATCACCCCGACGGCGATCTCCGGCGGCAGGCTGAACACTTGGCAAAGCAGCCACGCCGTGCCGGGCATGATCACGAATTGGGCAACCACCCCCAAGGCGACGCGTCCCGGATGACGGGCCACTTCGGCGAAGTCTTCCAGCTTGAGCGCCAGGCCCATGCCGAACATCACCAGGCCCAGCAGCGGTACGATGGCGATTTTAAGGCCGACGAACCACTGCGGTTGCAGGAAAGCCAGCACCGCGAAAATCAGTACCCAGTAAGCGAAGGTGTTGCCGACAAAGCGACTCAATGCAGCCAATGCGCGCATGACCTGATCCTTATTATTAAGAAACACCGAATACTAATGTGGGAGCGAGCTTGCTCGCGATAGCGGAGTGTCAGTCAACATCTCGGTGGCTGTCATAC
>NZ_CAKKMI010000072.1:0-30547 GCF_918698105.1 Pseudomonas brassicacearum
GCTCGGGTGAGAAGCAGGCCCAAAAAGCTGGCGGCTGCTTCGCACCCGAGCGGGAGCAAGCTCCCTCGCCACAAACGCGTTCACTGAAGTAATGGGCTGGCCCATCGAGGCGAGGAACGCCTACACTGCCCCTCCCGCCAAAGGAGCTCTGCCATGCTGATCGTCGCCGACGAAAACATCCCCCTGCTTGATGCATTTTTCCAAGGGTTCGGCGACATCCGCCGGGTACCGGGCCGGGGGATCGACCGGACCATGGTCGAGCACGCCGACGTGCTACTGGTGCGCTCGGTCAGTCAGGTCAATCGGGCCCTGCTGGAAGGCAGCAAGGTGCGTTTCGTCGGCACCTGCACCATCGGCACCGATCACCTGGACCTGGGCTATCTTGCCGAGGCCGGTATCCGCTGGGCCAGCGCGCCGGGCTGCAATGCCCGTGGCGTGGTGGACTATGTGCTGGGCAGCCTGATGACCCTGGCTGAAATCGAAGGCGCGGACCTCAAGCAGCGCACCTTCGGCGTGGTCGGCGCAGGCCAGGTGGGCGGGCGGTTGATCGAGGTGCTCAAGGGGCTGGGCTGGACGGTGAAGGTCTGCGATCCACCGCGTCAGGCCGCCGAGGGGGGCGACTATGTGAGCCTGGAGCAGATCATCGAGCAGTGCGATGTGATCAGCCTGCACACACCGTTGACCCGCGACGGCGAGCAACCGACCTGGCACCTGTTCGACGAAGCGCGCCTGAACCAGCTCAAGCCCGGGACCTGGCTGATCAATGCGGCCCGCGGCCCGGTGATCGACAACGCCGCGCTACGCGAAGTGTTGCTGGAACGCGAAGACCTGCAAGCGGTGCTGGATGTCTGGGAGCAGGAGCCCGCCGTGGATGTGGACCTGGCCGATTTGTGCGTGATCGCCACCCCGCACATTGCCGGTTACAGCCTCGATGGCCGCCAGCGCGGCACCGCCCAGATCTACCAGGCCTTGTGCGCTTTCCTGGAGAGGCCGGTTGAAGTCGCCCTCAGCGACCTGTTGCCTCGGCCTTGGCTGGGTGGCATCACCCTGGATGCCGCAACCGACCCGGCCTGGGCCTTGGCGGCGCTGTGCCGCAGCGTGTACGACCCCCGCGGCGATGACGCGAACTTTCGTCGCAGCCTGGTGGGCACGGTCAGCGAACAGCGCAGCGCGTTCGATGCCTTGCGCAAGCATTATCCACCACGGCGGGAAATCGACAGCTTGAAGGTCTGTATCGACGGGCAGTCGGCGGATTTGCAACAGATCGTGACGGCGCTGGGTGCCACTGCCATCTAGCGCGGAGCGCTATTGTGGCGAGGGAGCTTGCTCCCGCCCGGCTGTGCAGCAGTCGTCGCTTTTTGGAAACTGGGGTTGCTTCGCAACCCAGCGGGAGCAAGCTCCCTCGCCACAAAAGCCTGGCCCAAAACCTGCAAAATCAACAGGCATAAAAAACCCGACATCAAGGTCGGGTCCAATCGAGACGGGCTGTATCACTTTTGTTCGGCAGGCTTGACCAGTCGTTTTTCCAGCTCGCTGCAGGCTTTCTGGATCATGTCTTCGGTGATCGGTACTTCGCGCCCTTGGGCATCGATGAACGAGCAGCCCAGAGACTGGTCCGGTTGCGTGCGGATTACTTGAATCTTGTCGTCGCTGCTGTGTTGCAAGGACATGGCCTGTCTCCTCATCAGGTTGTGTGCCTACTTTAATGTCGCCAGGTGACCGAGCCATGACACTCCTTGTGGGTTCATGGCGACACCTCCACTCAATCAGAAACACAGTTGCGTTTCCAGCCAGACTTTAGACCGATAACATCTAGCCTCTAGTCGTTGTGGTCATATTTAACCTGACTCATTCTGATTCAACTTGGTTCCGCTACGCTTTGGCGTCGCTGGCCGGCCTTTTTCCTGCTGCATTATCGGATGCCCTTGATGCTTTCTTCCCGACATCGCCGTGCCATACGCCTGGCCAGCGGCTTCATCGCCCCTTACCGCAAACAGGTCGCCGGCGCCTTGCTGGCCCTGATTGTCACCGCCGGTATTACCTTGTCCATGGGCCAAGGCATCCGGTTGCTGGTGGACCAGGGCTTCATGACCCGCTCGCCGCACCTGCTCAATCAATCCATCGGCCTGTTCATGGTGCTGGTGGTGGGGTTGGCGATCGGTACGTTTGCGCGTTTTTACCTGGTGTCCTGGATCGGCGAGCGGGTGGTGGCCGATATCCGGCGGCAGGTCTTCAATCACCTGGTGTACTTGCACCCCGGTTTCTACGAAAACAACCGCAGTTCGGAAATCCAGTCGCGGCTGACCGCCGATACGACCTTGCTGCAATCGGTGATCGGTTCGTCGCTGTCGTTGTTTTTGCGCAACGCCTTGATGGTGGTCGGCGGCATCGTGCTGCTGTTCATCACCAACCCCAAGCTGACCAGCATCGTGGTGATTGCCCTGCCGCTGGTGTTGGCGCCGATCCTGGTCTTCGGCCGCCGGGTGCGCAGTTTGTCGCGCCAGAGCCAGGACCGCATTGCCGACGTCGGCAGCTACGTTTCCGAAACCCTTGGCCAGATCAAGACCGTGCAGGCCTACAACCACCAGGTCCAGGACGAACAACGATTTTCCGTGACGGTGGAGCAGGCTTTCGACACTGCCCGCAAGCGCATCGCCCAGCGGGCCTGGCTGATCACCCTGGTAATCGTGCTGGTGCTGGGCGCGGTGGGGGTGATGCTCTGGGTCGGCGGCATGGATGTGATCGCCGGGCGGATTTCCGGCGGTGAGCTGGCAGCATTCGTGTTCTACAGCCTGATCGTCGGCAGCGCCTTCGGCACCCTGAGCGAAGTGATCGGCGAGCTGCAACGGGCGGCGGGCGCGGCGGAGCGGATTGCCGAGTTGCTGCGTTCGGAGAACATCATCCAGCCGCCGGCTTCAGGCCTTGTCACCTTGCCGGAGCGGGTCCGGGGCGATTTGCGGCTTGAAGGGGTGCGTTTTTCCTATCCCTCCCGGCCGGACAGCTATGCGGTCGACGGCCTCGACCTGACCATCAAGGCTGGCGAGACCCTGGCCCTGGTCGGGCCTTCCGGAGCGGGCAAGTCAACGGTGTATGACCTGCTGCTGCGCTTCTACGATCCGGTGCAAGGGCAGATCCTGATCGACGACGTGCCGTTGACCCGACTCGACCCGCTGGACCTGCGCCGCCACTTCGCCCTGGTTTCACAAAACCCGGCACTGTTTTTCGGTACGGTCGAAGAGAACATTCGCTACGGCAACCCTGGCGCAACGTCCGAGCAAGTGCGTGAGGCCGCGCAGATTGCCCACGCCCACGACTTCATCGAAAAAATGCCCGATGGCTACCAGACCCACCTGGGTGACGGTGGCCTGGGCTTGTCCGGCGGTCAACGCCAACGCCTGGCCATCGCCCGGGCGTTGCTGGTGGACGCGCCGATCCTGCTGCTGGACGAAGCCACCAGCGCCCTCGACGCGCAAAGCGAACACCTGATCCAGCAAGCCCTGCCCAACCTGATGAAAAACCGCACCACCCTGGTCATCGCCCACCGCCTGGCCACGGTGAAAAACGCTGACCGGATCGCGGTGATGGACCAGGGCAAGGTGGTTGCCGTGGGCACTCACCAGGAGCTGGTTGCCAGCAACGCGCTGTATGCGCGGTTGGCGGCGTTGCAGTTCAATGTGGGGTTGGAGGCGGCAACCGACTAAGTATGGTCCCTTGTGGGAGCGAGCTTGCTCGCGATGGCGGTGGCACCTTCAACATGGATGCAAGCTGGCTCACCGCTATCGCGAGCAAGCTCGCTCCCACAAGGTCGAGCAACCGAGCAAAAAAGAAATGCCCGCATCTTTCGATGCGGGCATTTTTTCTTCTCGGCGACAGCTTGCGCTAATAATCACTGATCATCGAAATACCGCTCATGCCAATCCACCAGCGGTTGCGGCGAGTTGAGTTTCTGGCCGTAGATCACCGAGTACGACAACACGTTCTGCACGTATTGACGGGTTTCGTCGAACGGGATGCTTTCGACCCAGACGTCGAAGCTCAAGTGATCGGCGCCGCGTAGCCACTGGCGCACGCGACCGGGGCCGGCGTTGTAGGCCGCCGAGGCCAGGACGCGGTTGCCGTTGAATTGGCTGTGAACCTGGCTCAGGTACGCCGCGCCCAACTGGATGTTCTTGTCCGGGTTCAGCACTTGCTGGGGTGAGGCCAGGGGAATGCTGAACTTGCGCGCGGTTTCCTTGGCGGTGCCAGGCATCAGTTGCATCAGGCCGGCGGCACCGACGCCGGAACGGGCGTCGTCCATGAAGGCACTTTCCTGGCGGGTAATGGCGAACGCCCAACTTGGATGCAGGCCGCGGATCTTGGCTTCGCGCACCAGGGTGTCGCGGTGGGCCATCGGGAAGCGGATGTCCAGGTCGTCCCAGTACTTGGCCTGGCTGATGGTACGAATGGCTGGGAAATACCACTTCAGGTCATACGCCAGTTTGGCCTGCGCGACCATTTCGTCCCGGTTGAAATGACGGCTGACGTGATACCACTCGCGGCGCCCGTCGACGATGTCCCCACGGGCATGAAACTCCAGGGCCCGGCGTATCCCCGGCGTATTGCGAACCTTGTTGATCAACGCCTGGCTCATCACCAGTGGCTTGTTGACAAGCGAGTACGGCAACTGGGATCGGTCGGCGGCCAGGAAACCATAGAAATCCCGTTCCCGGGCCAGGTGCTTGTAGAGCGCCAGCGCCTCGGGGTTCTGCGGCTGCGCCAGTTCCAGCGTGCGGGCTTGCCAGTACCGCCAGCGATTGGTGCTCGACAGCGATTCGGGCAGGCGACGTGTCAGTTGGTAGGCATCGTCCCAGCGGGCCAGGCGCAGCAGCAGGCGCAAGCGCCACTCCGACACGGTGTCATCGCGCAGTTCCGGGTCGTATTTCGTCATCACGTCCAAGGCCCGGCTGTCGAAGCGCTTGGCCAGGGTCAGGCCGATTTCCCGGGCAATCGCGACTTTTTCATCGCGGGAAAAGTGCATGGTGCTGGCGTAGCCGTCCAACAGCGCCATGGCCTTTTCCGGGTCCTGGCGGGCCAGGCGCCGCAGGCCGAGGCTGACGATATCGGACATCGGTTCATCGGCCGGGATGAAGCGCGAGGGCTGGTTGAGCAACTCGGGCTTTTGCGCCACGTCCACCAGCAACTTGCCGCGAGGGGCGAGGGTGGTCAGGCCGCTGACCAGGCTGTTGGCCAGCGGGTAGTTGCGGGCCTGGGCCGCCAGTTTTGTGCGTTCCCAGCGTTTCTGTTCGGTCAATTGCCCTTGGGAGGCCCATAGGCCGAACAATGCATCGCACGCCTGGGGCTGGGATTTGCCGGAGAGCCACAGCTTTTCGGTATTGGCATAGCCTTCGGCCTTCAAGCCATGACTGATCTGGTACTGGGCGTTAAGGCAGTCCAGTTCCGTGAAATTGAGCTTGGGGTCGTAATACTTGACGAAGGTCTCCCAGTCACCGCGCTCGGTCAGCCAGCGCAGCCAGCGCAACTTCATCCAGTTGGCCTGGGGCAGGTCACCGTGTTCGGCGAGGAATTTCTCGATTTCGGCGTTGCTGGCGCTCTTGAGGCGGGCGGTCAACTCGTCATAGGCCAGGTAGGGTTCCAGCGGATAATCGCGCAGGGCCTGGCTGTAGCGAAAGTAGGGGCCGGAATCACCCTTGGCCAAGGCGCGCTTGGCCTCGTCGTAATATTGGCGTTGAGTGGAGATATCCACCGCCTGCGCGGATTGAACGGCAGTGGCACATACAAAAAGACACGATAAAACACTGAAAAGGCGACTGCGCATGAGACGTCCGGGCATAAAAAAACATGACAAGCCCAAGGGGTAACCCAGGGTAACTGTCTGTAGCTTAGCCTTTTGCCAGCAGCTGGCGAAAGCTTTGCAGGGCCGTCGATGCAAGTTCGCAACATTTGTTATGCAGAGTGCTTCGGTGGCGAAATTGGCGGACCCTTGAGGCCTCATCTCAGGTAGAATGCGCGCCCGGTTTTTGGAGAAGCTCATGACCCTGCTCAAATTCAGCGATGTGTCCCTTGCTTTCGGCGCTATGCCGTTGTTGGACAAGGTGTCCTGGCAGATCGCCCGTGGTGAGCGGGTGTGCATCATCGGCCGCAACGGCACTGGCAAGTCCAGCATGATGAAGCTGGTCAAGGGCGATCAAAAGCCCGATGACGGCTCGGTCTGGCGCGCGCCAGGCCTGAAAATCGGCGAATTGCCCCAGGAACTGCCGGTGGCCGACGAGCGGACCGTGTTCGACGTGGTCGCCGAAGGCCTGGACGGTGTCGGCGCGCTGTTGGCCGAGTATCACCACCTGAGCCAGAACATCGTCACCGATGCCGACCTGGACAAGTTGATGCACGTGCAGCACGACCTTGAAGCCCGAGACGGCTGGCGTTTGCAGCAACTGGTCGACAGCACCCTGAGCCGCCTGCAACTGCCGGCCGACAAGACCCTGGCCGAGTTGTCCGGTGGTTGGCGTCGCCGCGTCCTGCTGGCCCAGGCCCTGGTGTCCGAGCCGGACCTGCTGCTGCTCGACGAACCGACCAACCACCTGGACATCGGCGCCATCGCCTGGCTTGAAGAAGCCTTGAAGGACTTCCAGGGGGCGGTGCTGTTCATCACCCACGACCGTTCCTTCCTGCAGAACCTGGCGACCCGCATCCTTGAACTGGACCGTGGCGGCCTGATCGACTGGAACGGCGACTACGCCAGCTTCCTGGTGCACAAGGAAGCGGCCCTGGCAGCGGAAGAAACCGCTAACGCGTTGTTCGATAAGAAACTGGCCCAGGAAGAAGTCTGGATTCGCCAGGGCATCAAGGCCCGTCGCACCCGTAACGAAGGCCGTGTGCGGGCCCTCAAGGCCTTGCGCATGGAACGCAGTGAACGTCGCGAGCGTACCGGCAAGGCCAACATTCAGTTGGATACCGCTGACAAGTCCGGCAAACAGGTGATGGTCCTTGAGAACGTGAGTTTCGCGCACCCGGGCGGCCCGTTCCTGATCAAGGACTTCTCCATGGTCCTGCAACGTGGCGATCGCATCGGCCTGCTGGGCGCCAACGGCACCGGCAAGACCACCTTGCTCAAGCTGATGCTCGGCGGCCTGGTGCCGACCAGCGGCAAGGTGGAAGAGGGCACGAAGATCGACGTCGCCTACTTTGACCAGTTGCGCCATCAGTTGGACCTGGAAAAGACTGTGATCGATAACGTCGCCGAAGGTCGCGATTTCATCGACATCGATGGCCAGAGCCGCCACGTGCTGAGCTACCTCGGCGATTTCCTGTTCAGCCCCCAGCGTGCCCGTACGCCGGTCAAGGCGTTGTCGGGTGGCGAGCGCGCCCGTCTGTTGCTGGCCAAGTTGTTCAGCAAGCCGGCGAACCTGCTGGTGCTCGACGAACCGACCAACGACCTGGACGTGGAAACCCTGGAATTGCTGGAAGAAGTGTTGTTGACCTTCAACGGCACCGTGCTGATGGTCAGCCACGACCGGGCATTCCTCGACAACGTGGTCACCAGCACCCTGGTGTTCGAAGGCGAAGGCCTGGTGCGTGAATACGTCGGCGGTTATCAGGACTGGCTGCGCCAGGGCGGTTCGCCGCGTCTGCTGGGCGTCACCGAGAGCAAGTCCGGCAAGGCCGACCTGAATTCGGCGGTGGTCAAGGCCGAGCCGGCCCCGGTAGCGGCTGCAGCGACTCCGGCACCGGCCAAGAAAAAACTCAGCTACAAGCTGCAGCGTGAGCTGGAGGCGCTGCCGGGTGATATCGACGCTAAGGAACAGCAGATCGCCGCGGTGGAAGCGGAAATGGCTGAGGCCGGGTTCTACCAGCGACCAGCGGCCGAAACCGCCAAGGTGATTGCGCAGTTGGAGCAGTTGCAGGCTGAACTGGATGCATTGGTCGAGCGTTGGGCTGAGCTGGACGCTTGAACCATTGAGATAAGAAGTCCCGGCGCTTAGTTATGAGCGCCGGGATTTTTATTTGAAATACCATCCCCTGTGGGAGCGAGCTTGCTCGCGATAGCGGTGTATCAGTCGACTTCGATATTGACCGTTATGACGCTTTCGCGAGCAAGCTCGCTCCCACAGGGTTTATGCGCGCTTGATCAGGTGTACCGCCAGCACATCACAAGGCGCGCCATGCAGCACGTCGTTGGCGGTCGAGCCCAGCAACAGTGCCAAGCCGTGGCGACCGTGGCTGCCGACCACAATCAGGTCGCAGCCCTGTTCCTTGGCCAGGTGATGGATCTCCTGGCGCGGCTGGCCGTAGGTCAGGTGGCTGAATTCCTTCTTCAGGGCAGGGTATTTCACGATCAGCCGGTCAAGGCGTTCCTTGGCCTGGTCGAATTGCTGCTGTTGCAACTGGGAAAGGTCCATGGGTACGTCGCCGCCAAAGGCCATGGCCATCGGTTCGACGATGTGCACCAGCGACAGCTTGGTGTCCCGGCCTTCGCAAAGGGCGAGGGCGCGCTTGACGACCGGATCGCATTCTTCAGTGAGGTCGACGGCGACCAGAATGTGTTCGTAGTACATGGGAAGCACTCCAGAGAATTGCGATACGGTAAGTATGGCTGGTTTCAAGCGCATTGACGGCGACGTGGCTCAATGGGCTCATCAGAATTCGGGAGTACGAATATGACGGTCTGGATAGTGGTGTCAATCCTGTTGGTGGTGTTAAGTCCGCTGGCATGGTTGCGTCCGTCCCGTGTTCAGAGCGGTCGCATGGCCTTGCGCATGGAGGCGCGACGCCTGGGCCTGGCCATGCAGCTGGCGCCGCAGGAGTGGCCGCACTGGCTCGGCCAGCAGCCGCCAAACCCCTGCGCCCAGTACCACCGGCCCCGGCGTGGCAAGGACCCGGCGGTCTGGAGCTATTGGCAGACTGCGCCAGGCGTCTGGGTCAACCAATGGCGAGAAGTCTGCCAGGATGAGGCGTTGCTCAATCATTTCGAAAAATTGCCGGCCAACGTCTACAAGGTCGAAGCCGACCGGCAAATGATCGCCTTGTACTGGGGTGAGAAGGGCGAAGCAGCTGTTTTGCAAGATATTTGCGTGGTGCTCAAGGCGCTGGCCTGAGGCATAAAAAAGCCCGACAGTCTCATCGGGCGGGTTGGCCAGGCAGGCCGGTAATCAATCTCATGCCAGGGCGTTCGTTCGTAACGTCCTTTGTTCCCAATCTTCAATCGCGTCCCGACAGCGTAGACGGCTGGATCCGGTCTGTCTGGAATTAGGGCGATTTTTCTAATTATTGATCCTATGAATAGCGACTCATGCGGCGCCGTGTTGCGGATCCGCACGGTACGGAAATGACCGAGAAGTCGCGTTAACGCCTGTGTTTAGGGCGATTGACAATTGTCGGAAATTCCGTGAAGGTGACGTACCCAAATCAAACGGGCGTATGAATTGAGCGTTTGTATTTTCAGAATGCTCCTACAGACCCCGACTATCGCGTTGACGGGTGTGCCTGGCGGATTGGCGTAGCATCGACGGTAACGTCAATGCCCAACCAGTGGTCAGCGTTCAACGTGTACTGTTCAGCTTCCATATCGTGGAGATCAGTTGATGATTTACGAAGGTAAAGCCATCACGGTTAAGGCTCTTGAAAGTGGCATCGTCGAATTGAAATTCGACCTCAAGGGTGAGTCCGTCAACAAGTTCAACCGTCTAACCCTGAATGAATTGCGTCAGGCCGTGGACACTATCAAGGCAGATGCGTCGATCAAGGGTGTGATCGTCAGCAGCGGCAAGGACGTGTTCATCGTCGGCGCCGACATCACCGAGTTCGTCGACAACTTCAAGCTGCCCGATGCCGAACTGATCGCTGGCAACCTCGAAGCCAACCGTATTTTCAGCGACTTCGAAGACCTCAACGTACCGACCGTCGTGGCCATCAACGGCATCGCCCTGGGTGGCGGCCTGGAAATGTGCCTGGCGGCGGATTACCGCGTCATGTCCACCACCGCCAAGATCGGCCTGCCGGAAGTCAAGCTGGGCATCTACCCAGGCTTCGGCGGCACCGTGCGCCTGCCGCGCCTGATCGGTGCCGACAACGCCATCGAGTGGATTGCCGCCGGCAAGGAAAACCGTGCTGAAGACGCGCTGAAGGTCGGTGCCGTGGATGCCGTGGTCGAACCTGGCAAGCTCCAGGAAGCGGCCCTTGAAACCATCAAGCGCGCCATCAGCGGCGAGTTCGACTACAAGGCCAAGCGTCAGCCGAAGCTGGAAAAGCTCAAGCTCAACGCCATCGAACAAATGATGGCCTTCGAAACCGCCAAGGGTTTCGTGGCCGGTCAGGCAGGCCCGAACTACCCGGCGCCAGTCGAAGCGATCAAGACCATCCAGAAAGCCGCCAGCTTCGGTCGCGACAAGGCTCTGGAAGTCGAGGCCGCCGGCTTCGTCAAGCTGGCCAAGACCTCGGCTGCGCAAAGCCTGATCGGTCTGTTCCTCAATGACCAGGAACTGAAGAAAAAGGCCAAGGCCTACGACGAAATCGCCAGTGACGTGAAGCAGGCCGCCGTGCTCGGCGCCGGCATCATGGGGGGCGGTATCGCCTACCAGTCGGCGTCCAAAGGCACGCCGATCCTGATGAAGGACATCAACGAACACGGGATCGAGCAAGGCCTGGCCGAAGCCGCCAAGCTGCTGGTCGGCCGTGTCGACAAAGGTCGCATGACCGCTGCGAAGATGGCCGAAGTGCTCAACGGCATTCGTCCGACCCTGTCCTACGGCGATTTCGGCCATGTCGACCTGGTGGTCGAAGCCGTTGTCGAGAACCCGAAGGTCAAGCAGGCGGTACTGGCTGAAGTCGAAGACCAGGTCAAAGAGGACACCATCCTGGCCTCGAACACCTCGACCATCTCCATTTCGCTGCTGGCCAAGGCCCTCAAGCGTCCGGAGAACTTCGTCGGCATGCACTTCTTCAACCCGGTGCACATGATGCCGTTGGTGGAAGTGATCCGTGGCGAGAAGTCCAGCGAACGTGCCATTGCCACCACCGTGGCCTATGCCAAGAAAATGGGCAAGAACCCGATCGTCGTCAACGATTGCCCGGGCTTTCTGGTCAATCGCGTGCTGTTCCCGTACTTCGGCGGTTTCGCCAAGCTGGTCAGCGCCGGTGTGGACTTCGTGCGCATCGACAAGATCATGGAAAAATTCGGCTGGCCGATGGGCCCGGCGTACCTGATGGACGTGGTCGGCATCGACACCGGCCACCACGGCCGCGACGTCATGGCCGAAGGCTTCCCGGACCGCATGAAGGACGACCGTCGTTCGGCTGTCGACGTGCTCTACGAAGCCAAGCGCCTGGGCCAGAAGAACGGCAAGGGCTTCTACGCCTATGAGACCGACAAGCGCGGCAAGCAGAAGAAAGTCGCCGACTCGTCGGTGCTGGAAGTGCTCAAGCCGATCGTCTACGAGCAGCGCGAAGTCACCGACGAGGACATCATCAACTGGATGATGATCCCGCTGTGCCTCGAAACCGTGCGTTGCCTGGAAGACGGCATTGTTGAAACCGCCGCCGAAGCCGACATGGGTCTGGTCTACGGTATCGGTTTCCCTCCATTCCGTGGCGGTGCGCTGCGCTACATCGATTCGATCGGTGTGGCCGAGTTCGTTGCCCTGGCTGACCAGTACGCTGATTTGGGCGCGCTGTACCACCCGACCGCGAAGCTGCGTGAAATGGCCAAGAACGGCCAGAGCTTCTTCGGTTAAGCGCCCAACGACTAGAGCGAGAGAACATTTATGAGCTTGAATCCTAGAGACGTCGTGATTGTCGACTTCGGTCGTACGCCGATGGGCCGCTCCAAGGGCGGCATGCACCGCAACACCCGCGCCGAAGACATGTCGGCGCACCTGATCAGCAAGCTGCTGGAGCGCAACGTCAAGGTCGACCCCAGCGAAGTCGAAGACGTGATCTGGGGCTGTGTGAACCAGACCCTGGAGCAGGGCTGGAACATCGCCCGCATGGCCTCGCTGATGACCCAGATTCCTCACACGGCGGCGGGCCAGACCGTCAGCCGCCTGTGCGGTTCGTCCATGAGCGCGCTGCACACCGCCGCCCAGGCGATCATGACCGGCAACGGTGACGTGTTCGTCGTCGGTGGTGTCGAGCACATGGGCCATGTGAGCATGATGCATGGCGTCGATCCAAACCCGCACATGTCGCTGTACGCGGCGAAAGCCTCGGGCATGATGGGCCTGACTGCGGAAATGCTTGGCAAAATGCACGGCATTACCCGCGAACAGCAGGACGCCTTTGGCGTGCGCTCCCACCAGCTCGCCCACAAGGCGACCGTGGAAGGCAAGTTCAAGGATGAGATCATCCCGATGCAGGGCTACGACGAGAACGGCTTCCTGAAGCTGTTCGACTACGACGAAACCATTCGTCCGGAAACCACCCTGGAAAGCCTGGCGGCCCTCAAGCCGGCATTCAATCCAAAGGGCGGCACCGTGACAGCCGGTACGTCGTCGCAGATCACCGATGGTGCCTCGTGCATGATCGTGATGTCGGCCCAGCGTGCCCAGGACCTGGGTATCCAGCCGATGGCGGTGATTCGTTCGATGGCCGTGGCGGGTGTGGACCCGGCGATCATGGGCTATGGTCCAGTACCGGCCACGCAAAAAGCCTTGAAGCGTGCAGGCTTGGGTATTGCCGATATCGACTTCTTCGAACTCAACGAAGCTTTCGCCGCACAGGCCCTGCCAGTGCTGAAAGATTTGAAAGTGCTCGACAAGATGAACGAGAAGGTTAACCTGCACGGCGGCGCGATCGCCTTGGGCCACCCATTCGGTTGCTCCGGTGCGCGTATCTCCGGCACGCTGCTCAACGTCATGAAGCAGAATGGCGGCACCTTTGGTGTGTCGACCATGTGCATTGGCCTCGGCCAGGGCATCGCCACTGTCTTCGAACGCATCTAAGCGTCGCGTTGATGGAAGCCGGGGCCAAGTGCCCCGGTTTTTGTTTTTTCGGGTTCAGTAAAAAAAGATTTTGTTTTTATTTTGAAAAAATTTGAGTGAGGGCCAAAACATGCCGATACAACCTGGGCTCTACCAACATTACAAAGGTCCGCAGTACCGCGTATTCAGTGTCGCGCGGCATTCCGAGACCGAGGAAGAAGTGGTCTTCTATCAAGCCCTGTATGGCGATTACGGCTTTTGGGTACGTCCCCTGAGCATGTTCCAGGAGTCCGTCGAGGTTGACGGCGAACAGGTGCCACGCTTTGCTTTGGTGCAGGCCGAGGAGAGCATTTTTTCCAAGCCTTGAGGCCGGTATGCGGGCAACCCTGCGCTTGACCTCACCTTGCAGCCACTATATATAGCGGTGCCGCGTCAGGCGCCAACCGCCTTTCACTTTTTAGAATTCAGGAATTTTCTGATCCATGGGCAAATCGCTGGTCATTGTGGAATCCCCGGCTAAGGCCAAGACCATCAACAAGTATCTGGGCAACCAATACGTGGTGAAGTCGAGTATCGGCCATATCCGAGACCTGCCCACCAGCGGTTCGGCTAGCGCCAGCAAGGAGCCAGCCGCCAAGCGCGGCAAGGCTGCTGCCGGTGAAGCGCCGGCGCTGTCGCCGAAAGAAAAGGCGCGCAAGCAGCTGGTCTCACGCATGGGGGTCGATCCGGAACACGGCTGGAAAGCCAAGTACGAGATCCTCCCGGGCAAGGAAAAGGTCATCGAAGAGCTGCGCCGGCTCGCCAAGGATGCCGACATCATCTATCTCGCGACGGACTTGGACCGCGAAGGGGAAGCCATTGCCTGGCACCTGCGCGAAGCCATTGGTGGGGATGACAGCCGCTACAAACGCGTGGTGTTCAACGAAATTACCAAGAAGGCCATCCAGGAAGCCTTCTCCCAGCCGGGCGAGCTGGATATCGATCGGGTCAACGCCCAGCAGGCGCGTCGCTTCCTCGACCGCGTGGTGGGCTACATGGTCTCGCCGCTGCTGTGGGCCAAGATCGCCCGCGGCCTGTCAGCCGGTCGTGTGCAGTCGGTCGCCGTGAAGCTGGTGGTGGAGCGCGAGCGGGAGATCCGTGCGTTCATCCCTGAAGAGTACTGGGAAGTCCACGCCGACCTCGGCACCGCCAAGGGCGCCACCGTGCGCTTCGACGTGGCCCGGGAGAAGGGCGAGGCCTTCAAGCCGCTCAACGAAGCCCAGGCCATGGCCGCGCTGGAGAAGCTCAAGGCTTCCAGCTACAGCATCGTCAAGCGCGAGGACAAGCCGACCAGCAGCAAGCCGTCGGCACCGTTCATCACCTCCACGTTGCAACAGGCCGCGAGCAATCGCCTGGGCTTTGGCGTGAAGAAAACCATGATGATGGCCCAGCGTCTGTACGAAGCCGGCTACATCACCTATATGCGTACCGACTCGACCAACCTTTCGGTCGATGCCGTGGCGATGGCGCGCACTTATATAGAAAGCGAGTTCGGCAAGAAGTACCTGCCGGAGACGCCTAACGTCTACAGCAGCAAGGAGGGCGCGCAGGAGGCGCACGAAGCGATTCGTCCGTCCGATGCCAACACCGAGCCGAGCAAGCTGTCGGGCATGGAGCGCGATGCCGAGCGCCTCTACGAGCTGATCTGGCGCCAGTTCCTGGCCTGCCAGATGCTGCCGGCGCAATACCTGTCGACCACGGTCAGCGTCGGTGCCGGCGACTTCGAGCTGCGCGCCAAGGGCCGCATCCTGAAGTTCGACGGCTACACCCGTGTCATGCCGCAAATCACCAAGCCTGGGGATGACGACGTCCTGCCGGACATGGCCCAGGGCGACGTGATGAAGCTGATCAAGCTTGATCCGACACAGCATTTCACCAAGCCACCGGCCCGTTACTCCGAAGCCAGCCTGGTCAAGGAAATGGAAAAGCGCGGCATCGGTCGTCCTTCGACCTACGCAGCGATCATCTCCACCATCCAGGACCGCGGCTATGTGGCGCTGCACAACCGTCGTTTCTATTCGGAAAAGATGGGCGACATCGTGACCGAGCGTTTGTCCGAGAGCTTCTCGAACCTGATGGACTACGGCTTCACCGCCGGTATGGAAGAGAACCTCGACGATGTGGCCCAGGGCGAGCGCGACTGGAAAAACGTTCTCGACGAGTTCTACGGCGACTTCAAGAAAAAGCTCGAAGTGGCCGAAAGCCCTGACAGCGGCATGCGCGCCAACCAGCCGGTCATGACCGATATCCCGTGCCTGACCTGCGGGCGCCCGATGCAAATCCGTACCGCCTCGACCGGCGTGTTCCTCGGTTGCTCGGGCTACAGCCTGCCACCCAAGGAGCGCTGCAAGGCGACGGTCAACCTGGTGCCGGGCGACGAAATCGCCGCGGACGACGAGGGCGAATCGGAATCCCTGGTGCTGCGCGGCAAGCATCGTTGCCCGATCTGCAGCACGGCGATGGATGCCTACCTGCTGGATGAAAAGCGCAAGCTGCACATCTGCGGTAACAACCCGGACTGTGCCGGTTACGAGATCGAAGAGGGCACTTATCGCATCAAGGGCTACGAAGGCCCGAGCCTGGAGTGCGACAAGTGTGGCAGCGAGATGCAGCTCAAGACCGGTCGTTTCGGCAAGTTCTTCGGTTGCACCAACCCGACCTGCAAGAACACCCGCAAACTGCTCAAGAGCGGTGACGCGGCGCCGCCGAAGATGGACCCGGTGAAGATGCCTGAGCTCAAGTGCGAGAAGGTCAACGACACCTACATCCTGCGCGACGGTGCCTCCGGCCTGTTCCTGGCGGCCAGCCAGTTCCCGAAAAACCGTGAGACCCGTGCACCGCTGGTGATGGAGATCGTGCCGCACAAGGACGAGATCGATCCCAAGTACCATTTCCTCTGCGAAGCGCCGCAGAAGGATCCGGACGGGCGCCCAGCGGTCATTCGCTACAGCCGCAAGACCAAGGAGCAATACGTGCAGACCGAAGTCGACGGCAAGCCGACCGGTTGGAAAGCCTACTACGACGGCGGTAAGTGGACGGTTGAAGACAAGCGCTGATTGATAGCGCCTGTTTGACGATCGGGGGCTAGCGAGGCTCTCTCGGTCCATTAACCTCGATGTACAAAAAGGCCGCATGAAACCCATAGGTTTTCATGCGGCCTTTTTGTTTTTGGCTTGCAGTGGCCTTGGTTGATCCATGACACTGTCGCACTTGCGTGAAGCTTTCATTTCGTTGGGGAGATGCCGCCATGGCCCACGAACTCTATACCCGCACCAATCAGAAAATCTACTTCGCCGGTCTGTCGCTTGAAGCGCTCACCAGGGCCGAGGACGGACGTGCGATGAATTCCCCGGCGCTGCTCCAGGCAGGGCGCGAATCCGTGCTGTTTCACCTGTACGGCGCGTTGTTGGGGTTGTGCCATGAAATCGCCGGTTTCTATCGCTTGCCTCAAGCGAATGCACCGCGGGCCGAGCTGTTGTTGACCCGCGAAGTGCTGGAAACCATTGCTATCCCGGAATTGGCCGAAATGGTCGAGCTGGCGCATAACCCGGAAACCTGGCTGGCAAAGCTATTGGCGGCCCATGCGGCGCTGTTCGAACCGCCACGTGCCCCGCGCAAGCCCAAGGGGGACGTGACCCAGCCGTTGATCGTGGCGGTCAATCTGGACGAACAAGAACCCGAGCAGGAATTGAGTCGGGAGGAGCTGGAGAGTTGGCGCCAGAACCTCAAGAGCCTGGCGATACGCTTTCGTGAAGGGTTGAACGAGTGCTGAGTTTTCCCTCGGCCCGTTACGTTCGTTGACAACGCTTGGTCAAGATCCCGAGCGGAGCCTGGCCGATGACTATATAATCCTCGCCTTTCGTGGAGAACAGACTTTTATGCCTACGTCCTTTCTAGAAATTGTCGAACTTCCTGATGGCCGCATCGAGCTGCGCAGGGCTGAGGACGAGGGTTCTCTGGTTACCCTGAACTTCTCCGAAGATGCCAAGGTATTCCTCCAGGGCCAACACGTCGAAGTCGCCAAGGCGATGCTGAGCGTGGGCGTTCAGATGGCAGGTCGCCTGGTTGAAGGCGAATTCAACAAGGAAGAGGGGCCGCGGGTTCTTCATTGATCCCGTTTGTCGGCTTTTATGGATAGTGTGGCTGGTCGGCTTCTCTGCCTTGGAGAAGCCCCGCGTTTGTCTTAGCCCAATCGAATATTCAGACTTTGTGCGTCCCCGGTACGGGCGGCGCTGATCAACTGTTGCCGTGCGGTGGCGGTCAACGGGTTGAGCCAGCTGACCACGGTGTGGCTGCGGCCCAGGCGCAAGGCTTCGCAGGTCAACTGTTGGGCGCTTTGGGTGCCCCGCGGCTGCAACAACAGGATGCGTTCGCGGTTCAGGCCGGCATCCCGCAGCCAGGCCTGGGTGACGCTGGCCGGAGGTGCGATCAGGGTCAGCCAGCGAGCATCCTGGTCCTGGCTGAGTTCTCGCAGAATCGGCGCCAGCAGGTTCAGGCAGTTTCCGGCCGCACCACGTAACGACAGTTCGCTGAAAGCCTCGGGCTCGACGCCCCAGGGCGACTCGATGACCTCTTTCAGGACTGGAACCAGCGGTTGGGCCATGAATGCCTCGAACAGCGGAAGTTGTGTGTGTTGTGGTGTGTGAGGGAACTGCATAAAGCCTCCTTTAGCGGCGAATGACGCCGACGCTCAAGCCTTCGATGACCAGGTCCTGATCTTTCAGATTCACTTCGATGGGCGCGAACTCGGGGTTCTCGGCGATGAGCCAGACCTTGCTGCCGTCGCGCTTGAAGCGCTTGACGGTCACTTCGTCGCCGATTCGCGCCACCACGATCTGGCCATTGCGGGCTTCGCGGGTGGTGTGGACGGCCAAGAGGTCACCGTCGAAGATGCCGATGTCCTTCATGCTCATGCCGTGTACACGAAGCAGGTAGTCGGCCCGAGGATGGAAGAACGAAGGGTTGATGTTGCAGGATTCCTCGACATGCTGCTGGGCCAGGATCGGTGCACCTGCCGCTACCCGACCGATGATCGGCAGGGTAGTTTCGTCGGCCTTGGCTTCGAAGCCGGGGATGCGAATGCCACGGGATGCGCCCGGGGTCATTTCGATCGCCCCCTTGCGCGCCAGCGCCTTGAGGTGTTCTTCAGCCGCGTTGGGCGACTTGAACCCCAGTTCCTGGGCGATTTCCGCACGGGTCGGCGGGTAGCCATTGTCTTCGAGGCAACGTTTGATGAAGGCCAGAATCTCTGCTTGGCGTGGCGTCAGCTTTAGCATATTGATCGCTCTGTCTTTTTATACAGTGACTGGGATTATATACAGTGGACAGCGCTTGGCAATCCTCCTTTTTTCACCGGCCGCTGGACGGTCGGTCGGGCTGTTGGATGCGCCATGGCTACCACCCGTGAAAAGGTGTGGTTAAATACGTGACCGGGCGTTCGCAAAACGCCCCGGCAGGCTTGACAACCCCTAGGCTGAAACGTATGTTTCAAACAAGTGTTTGTCAGGCGGAGTAACCATGGCCCAGTCGGAAACCGTTGAACGCATTCTCGATGCTGCCGAGCAGTTGTTCGCGGAAAAAGGTTTCGCTGAAACCTCGTTGCGTCTGATCACCAGCAAGGCCGGGGTGAACCTGGCGGCGGTGAACTATCATTTCGGCTCGAAAAAGGCCCTGATCCAGGCGGTATTCTCACGATTCCTCGGGCCTTTCTGCCTCAGCCTCGATCGCGAGCTGGAGCGCCGGCAGGCCAAGCCTGACGTCAAGCCGACCCTGGAAGAGTTGCTGGAAATCCTGGTCGAGCAAGCCCTTGTCGTGCAACCGCGCAGCGGCAACGACCTGTCCATTTTCATGCGTCTGTTGGGCCTTGCTTTCAGTCAGAGCCAGGGCCACTTGCGACGTTACCTGGAAGACATGTACGGCAAGGTGTTCCGTCGCTACATGCTGCTGGTCAATGAGGCCGCACCGCGGATTCCGCCCATCGAGTTGTTCTGGCGCGTGCACTTCATGCTCGGCGCCGCGGCGTTCAGCATGTCCGGTATCAAGGCGTTGCGCGCCATTGCTGAAACCGACTTTGGCGTGAACACCTCCATCGAACAGGTGATGCGCCTGATGGTGCCGTTCCTGGCAGCCGGCATGCGTGCCGAAAGTGGCGTCACCGATGACGCCATGGCTGCCGCGCAATTGCGTCCGCGCAGTAAATCGGCGCCGGCGCTCGCCAAGGCGTAAGTGCATGGGTGGGCGCGGCTGCCTACATCCGCTAAGCTAGCCGCCCATGCCGACTCTCGTTTCGAACCCGCTCCATTTTTTATTGCATGACCGCGGCCTGCCGGGCCTTGGGCCCAGCGGTGTGGTCGTGTCTGTGTTGCTACGCGGGTTCATCGTTATTAAGGAAATGCTATGACTGCTGGCCTGCAAGGCTCGTTGATGGTGGACGTCGCCGGTACCTGGCTGACGGCCGAAGATCGCCACTTGTTGCGCCAGCCCGAGGTAGGCGGCCTGATCATCTTTGCCCGCAATATCGAGCATCCGCGTCAGGTACGCGAGCTGAGCGCGTCGATCCGCGCCATCCGCCCCGACCTTTTATTGGCGGTGGATCAGGAAGGGGGTCGTGTCCAGCGGCTGCGCCAGGGATTTGTGCGGTTGCCGGCGATGCGGGCGATAGCCGACAACCCGAACGCCGAATACCTGGCCGAGCAGTGCGGCTGGATCATGGCCACTGAAGTGCTGGCGGTCGGTCTCGACTTGAGTTTTGCCCCGGTGCTGGACCTCGATTACCAGCGCAGCGCCGTCGTCGGCAGTCGTTCCTTCGAGGGTGACCCCGAGCGCGCTGCATTATTGGCCGGTGCCTTCATCCGCGGCATGAACGCCGCCGGGATGGCCGCCACGGGCAAGCATTTCCCGGGGCATGGCTGGGCCGAGGCCGATTCCCACGTGGCCATTCCGAATGATGAGCGCAGCCTGGAGCAGATTCGCGCCAACGACCTGGTGCCGTTTGCCAGGCTGAGCAAACAACTGGCCGCCGTCATGCCGGCCCATGTCATCTACCCGCAGGTTGACCCCAATCCAGCCGGGTTTTCCCGCCGCTGGCTGCAGGATATCCTGCGCGGCGAGTTGCAATTCGATGGGGTGATCTTCAGTGATGATCTGTCGATGGCCGGTGCTCATGTGGTCGGTGATGCTGCCAGTCGTATCGAGGCTGCTTTGACGGCGGGTTGCGACATGGGCTTGGTGTGCAATGACCGCGCGGCTGCAGAGCTGGCCTTGAGCGCTGCCCAGCGCCTGAAGGTCACGCCTTCTGCACGGATCGCCCGCATGCGCGGCCAGGCCTTTGCCTCTACTGAATACCGCCAGGACCCTCGCTGGCTGGTGGCGCTCGGGGCGCTGAGGGCTGCCCAACTGGTTGATTAGCGTCTGTTGAAAGTCGCGGAGTAACATCTGCGTGATCTGAGCCAGTGCCATCGCGAGCAAGCTCGCTCCCACAGTCGATCTGCGGTGAACACAAGACTCAAGACACCCAAGATCCCCTGTGGGAGCCGAGCTTGCTCGCGATGACGGCGGCACATTCAACATCTGCGCCAGCCGAGACACCGCTATCGCGAGCAAGCTTGGCTCCCACAAGACTCCCACAAGGGTTTGGGGGGTTAGCGCTTTTCCAGTTTGTCCGGCAGCGGTGCGAACAAGGCTTCGATATCGTCGCTCTGCAGTTTCCAGTCTCCGGCCACGCGTCCGTCCAGCACGCCGGCCGCGAGGTCGGATTTTTCCTTTTGCAGCAGCTGGATCTTCTCTTCCACCGTGCCTCGGGCGATCAGCTTGTAGACGAACACCGGCTTTTCCTGGCCGATGCGGTAGGCGCGGTCGGTCGCCTGGTTTTCGGTGGCCGGGTTCCACCACGGGTCGTAGTGAATCACTGTGTCGGCCTCGGTCAGGTTCAGGCCTACACCACCGGCCTTCAGACTGATCAGGAATATCTGACGCTTGCCGCTCTGGAATTCCTTGACGGGCGTGCGCCGGTCGCGGGTCTGGCCGGTCAGGATGGCGTACTCGACGCCGCGTTTCTTCAGCTCCTCTTCAATCAGCGCCAGCATGGACGTGAATTGGGAAAACAACAGCACCCGGCGACCTTCTTCAAACAGCTCTTCGAGCATTTCCATCAGGCTGTCGAGCTTGCCCGAGGTGCTGCCGCGGGCGGGCAGGGTGGCGTCGTTGATCAGGCGTAGGTCGCAACACACCTGGCGCAGCTTGAGCAGCGCTTCGAGAATGATGATCTGGCTGCGGGCCACGCCTTTGCGGGTGATCTCATCGCGGACCTTCTTGTCCATCGCCAGGCGCATGGTTTCGTAGACGTCCCGCTGGGCGTCGCTGAGCTCGACCCAATGGATGATCTCGGTTTTGGGCGGCAACTCTGTCGCCACTTGTTCCTTGGTCCGGCGTAGCAGGAAGGGTTTTATCCGACCGTTGAGGTGCTGCAGTCGTACATCGCTGCCACGCTTTTCGATCGGTACACGGTAATCGCGGTTAAAGCTCTTGACGTCCCCAAGCCACCCCGGCAGCAGGAAATGAAACAGCGACCACAATTCTCCCAGGTGATTTTCCAGCGGCGTGCCGGACAGGCACAGCCGCTGGCGGGCGTTGAGCTCGCGGGCGGCCTGGGCGGCTTTGCTGGTGGGGTTCTTGATGTACTGGGCTTCATCGAGGATCAGCACGTGCAATGGCTGCGTGGCCAGGCGCTCGACATCCTTGGGCAGCAGGGCATAGGTGGTGAGGACCAGGTCATAATCGGCCAATCGGTCGAAATGCTTTTTGCGCCCGGCGCCGTAAAGCGCCAATACCTTGAGCTGCGGTGTGAAGTGAGCGGCCTCGTCGAGCCAGTTGGGGATCAGGCTGGTGGGCATCACCACCATGCACGGTCGGTCGAGGCGTCCGGCGTTTTTTTCGCTGAGAATGTGCGCCAGGGTCTGTAGGGTTTTGCCCAGGCCCATGTCGTCCGCGAGAATGCCGCCGACTTCCAGCTGCCTGAGCGATTGCATCCAGCTCAAGCCTTCGAGTTGATAAGGCCGCAGCGTCGCGTTCAGGCCCTCGGGCGCGGTGGCGGTGTAGTCCTTGATGTCCCGCAGGCGCTGGGCCAGGCTGCGAATGTGTTCGCCACCTTCCCAGGTCAACGGCATGTCCTGCAGCGGATTCAGGCGCAGGGCGTCCGCGCTGTTGAGGCGCAGTTTGGTGGTGCCAGGCTCTTGCAGGTAAAACTCGCCCAGGGTCGCCAGCACCGGTTTCAACCGGCCATAGGGCAGGGCCACCTGCTGCGGGCCGAACTCCGAGTTCGGACGGTTGGGCAGGGTGACCAGGATGAGTTCATCGTCCCGACGCCGGGCCAGGCGTTCCGGGTTGAACAATTCGATGTGCGAGCGCATCAGGTTCAACAGGATCGGCAGCAGGCTCAGGCGCTCACCGTTGACGATGATCCCCAGTTCGAGGTCGAACCAGCCCCGCTCCGGCGTTTCCTCGACGGTGGCGTACCACTCGTCCACTGCTGTCAGGTCGAAGCCGAAGTCCTCGTCGATCTGCAGTTCCCAGCCCTGGCTGCGCAGTTTCGGCAGGTCATTGAGGGTGAAGGTCAGCCAGGCACTGTCGTTGACCATTTCATACAGTTCGCCGGCGCTTTCCGGTAGGGCCTTGCTTTGTCGGGTCGCGACCTTGAAGCCGAGGATTCGCAGCTGTTCGCGGTAGGACTGTTCCACGTCGGTGTGGCGTTTTATCCGCAGTGTCTGGGTTTCCTGGCGAATCAGCACGTCGGTGTTGCGCTGGCCGCTGACGTATTCATCCAGGTAACTGAACGACAGCGCGGCGCGGTGTTGGATGTAGCGCTGCATCTTGCCGTTGCGCGGCTCGAAGGCGCTGAACTCGACACTGGCCAGCCAAAGGCGCGGCACCGGTTGCACGTTGTCCACCAGCACTTGTGGCGGGGCCTTGGGGCTGCGGTTGTCCAGCACGGCCTGGAGCTTCTCCAGCAACTGCGCGTCTTTTTCGGCGGCCGGGTAGGCCAGGGTTTCCTGGACTTGCAGCAACACCGCCGCGCAGTGCTTGCAGTTGATGCGCACCGGGCAGGAACACGCGGCTTCGAGCAGAATCAGCGTGCCCTTGGCTGACTCTTTAAGGCGAATGGTCTGACGGTAGACGTTACCGCCAGAGCCTTCGCAGCTGGCGGTGATGGTGCTGTCGCCGGCCTCGACGATCCTGACGCGGTTCTCCAAGGCGTAACGGCGCCCGCGCTCCAGGCTCTGTTCCTTGAATCGATTGACCCAGGAAGGTGCCAGGGGTTTGCTCAGGGGCGAGGGCATAGGCGCGCCGATCAGTCCGGAATGACTTCAGGTGCCTGCCGTGGCGCGGGCGCGGTCAACGAGGTGATCTTGATCAGCAGGCCAAGATGACCGTTGTCGAGGAAGTTCAGTTGGCCGTTCTTGGTATGGCTCTGCTGCTTGAGGCGCTCGCTGGCGGTGACCAGGCCATTGGCGTTGATCTGGTTGATCCAGAAATCGGCATCCACGTCGGTGAAACGGCCCAGCTTCAGCTCCAAGGTACCTTCGATGGGGAATTGCCCAAACTGTTCGGCACCGTCGCTGATGGCGATTTTGCGTCCCTGCTCGCCAAGGGTCTGCTGCCAGGCCTTGTGCATCAATACCGTGTATTGGCCGCTGGCGGTGAGTTTCTCGACGATGTTGCCCATGGCCGGCGTGCGCTGGCTGTCCGCACCCAGGCGTTGCGCGCCGGCGTCCCAGTCTTCCGGTGCGGCACGGCTGACAATCGCCGGCTCGGCGTTCTGGCGCAACAGGATCATTTCAACCTGATACAGGTCGTCGGCAAACGCCAGGGGAGCGACCAGGGTCAACAACAAGGTCAGTGAGCAAAACAGGCGCATGTGGCGTCCTTCAAGCAGTGGTCGGAGTGAGGCGCTCGAACAGCGCCTCTACGGTATTGAAACGCTCTTCCGCGCGTTCCATGGGCACCATGAATTTGAACATCGTGGCCCCTTCGAATTTGTAGCGTTTGGGCTGGCCCTGGATCAACTTGATCAGCACCAGTGGGTCGACTGGCGTCTGGGCCTCGAACTCGATTCGGCCGCCGTTGGGGCCGCCGTCGACTTTCTTGATGCCCAGTTGTTCGGCCTTGAGCTTGAGCAGCGTGGTGCGCACCAGGTTCTTGGTCGGTTCTGGCAGCAGGCCGAAGCGGTCGATCATCTCCACTTGAAGGTCCTTGAGGCCTTCCTCGTCGCTGGCCGAGGCGATGCGTTTGTAGAGGATCAGTCGTGCGTGGACGTCCGGCAGGTAGTCTTCCGGGATCAGTGCCGGCACCCGGAGGTTGATTTCCGGCCCGCCGCCCAGGGGTTGATCGAGGTTCGGTTGCTCGCCCTTGCGGATCGACTTGACCGCGCGTTCGAGCATTTCCATGTACAGGGTGAAGCCGACGGCCTGGATCTGGCCGCTCTGGCCGTCGCCGAGCAACTCGCCGGCGCCGCGGATTTCCAGGTCGTTGGTGGCCAATACGAAACCGGCGCCGAGGTCCTGGGTATTGGCGATGGCCTCCAGGCGTTTTTCCGCATCCGGGGTGATCTGCTGGCGCGGTGGCGTCAACAGGTAGGCATAGGCCTGGTGGTGGCTACGACCGACTCGGCCGCGTAACTGGTGCAACTGGGCCAGGCCGAATTTATCGGCGCGCTCGATGATGATGGTGTTGGCGCTCGGCACGTCGATGCCGGTCTCGATGATGGTCGAGGCGATCAGCACGTTGAAGCGCTTGTGGTAGAAGTCGCTCATCACCTGTTCGAGTTCACGCTCGCGCATCTGCCCGTGGCCGATGCCGATCCGCGCTTCCGGCACCAGCTCGGCCAGGTCGGCGGCGCATTTCTCGATGGTCTTCACGTCGTTGTGCAGGTAATAGACCTGGCCGCCACGCAGCAACTCGCGTAGCAAGGCTTCCTTGACCGTGCTTTTGTTCTGCTCCATGACAAAGGTGCGCACCGACAGGCGACGGGCCGGCGGTGTGGCGATGATCGACAGGTCGCGCATGCCCGACACCGCCATGTTCAGCGTGCGCGGGATCGGCGTGGCGGTCAGGGTCAGGATGTCGACTTCGCTGCGCAGGGCCTTGAGCTGTTCTTTCTGGCGCACGCCAAAGCGGTGCTCTTCGTCGATGATCACCAGCCCCAGGCTCTTGAACTTCACGTCGTCCTGCAGCAGCTTGTGCGTGCCGATGACGATGTCGATCTTGCCCTCGGCCAGGTCGGCCACGGCGGCGTTCACTTCCTTGGTGGATTTGAAACGGCTCATCACTTCCACGGTCACCGGCCAGTCGGCAAAGCGGTCGCGGAAACTGTTGTAGTGCTGCTGGGCGAGCAGGGTGGTCGGTACCAGGATCGCCACTTGCTTGCCACCGTGCACGGCAATGAACGCGGCGCGCATCGCCACTTCGGTCTTGCCGAAGCCCACATCGCCACACACCAGTCGGTCCATCGGCTTGGGCGCGAGCATGTCGGCGCGCACGGCTTCGATGGTGGTCTGCTGGTCGACGGTTTCTTCGAACGGGAAACCGGCGCTGAAAGTTTCGTAGTCGGCTTTCGGATCGGCGAAGGCATAGCCCTCGCGGGCCGCGCGGCGGGCGTAGATGTCCAGCAGCTCGGCGGCCACGTCGCGCACCTGTTCGGCCGCCTTGCGCTTGGCTTTCTGCCAGGTTTCCGAGCCCAGGCGATGCAGCGGGGCGAGGGCGTCGTCGCTGCCGGTGTAGCGGGCGATCAGGTGCAGGTTCGCCACTGGCACGTAGAGCTTGGCGCCCTCGGCGTATTCCAGGGTCAGGAACTCGGCGGCCTGGTTGTCGATTTCCAGCGTCGCCAGACCCAGGTAGCGGCCCACGCCGTGGTCGATGTGCACCACGGGTGCGCCTTCGCGCAACTCGGTGAGGTTCTTGATGACGGCGTCGTTGGCGGCGTCGGCGCGTTTCTCGCGACGGCGGCGCTGCATGACGCGCTGGCCGAACAAAGGACTTTCGGCGACCAATGCCAGGGCCGGGTCCTCCAGGACCAGGCCGTCGTTCAACGGCGCGATGGTAATTGCCAGGCGATCCTTGCCGGCGACGAAGTCCGGCCAGCTGTCCACCGTCTTCGGTCGCAGCTTCAGGCGCTCAAGCAGCTCCAACAGCACTTCGCGACGACCCGCGGATTCGGCGGTGAACAACACGCGACCGGGAAACGCATCGAGAAAGCCGGCCAGCGCCGCCAAAGGTTGCGTGGCCTTGGCTTCGATGGCCAGGTCCGGCAATGCCTTGGCCGGGAAACGTTCACGGCCGACGCCGGTTTCCACGTCCTGCTGGCTTGCCACCACCCGCGGCCAGCTCTTGAGGCGGGCAAAACAGTCTTCCACCGGCAGGAACAGCTCGGCCGGCGGCAATAAAGGTCGGGAAGGATCGACGCGACGTTCTTCGTAGCGGTTGCGTACATCGTTCCAGAAGTTTTCCGCAGCCTGTTCGATGCCCGGCAGGGAAAACACCTGGGTGTCCTGGGGCAGGTAATCGAACAGGGTGGAGGTTTCGTCGAAAAACAGCGGCAGGTAGTATTCGATGCCGGCGGGCGTGATCCCGCTGCTCAGGTCCTGGAAGATCGGGCAGCGGCGGAAATCCACATCGAAGCGCTCGCGAAAGCGCGCCTTGAAGCGGGTCACGGCGTCTTTCTGCAGCGGGAACTCCTTGGCCGGCAACAGGCGGATCGACTGCACTTTGTCGATGGAGCGCTGGTTTTCCGGGTCGAAGGTGCGCAGGGTCTCGATTTCGTCATCGAACAGGTCGATGCGATACGGCAGTTTGCTGCCCATCGGAAACAGGTCGATCAAGGCGCCGCGTACCGCGAACTCGCCGTGCTCGTACACCGTGTCGACGCAGCGATAGCCACTGGCTTCGAGGCGGGTGCGCATTTGCTCGACATCGAGCTTCTGGCCGATGTCCAGCACCAGGCTGCTGCCAAGCAGGAATTGGGTCGGTGCCAGGCGATGTAGGGCTGTGGTGATCGGCACTACCAAAACGCCATGACTGAGTTCCGGCAGCCGATAAAGGCTGGCGATTCGCTGGGAAATGATGTCCTGGTGCGGCGAAAACAGATCGTAGGGCAGGGTTTCCCAATCCGGGAAATGCAAGACCGGCAAATCCGGAGCGAAGAAACTCAGCTCCTGTTCCAGCCGCTCGGCGCTCTGGCTGTCGGCGGTCAGCAGCAGGGTGAAGCGCTTTGCAGCGCTGGCAGCCTCGGCGATGGCCAGGCTCAGGGCGGCACCGGGCAGGTTGCCCCAGTGCTGTTTACCTGCCGCGGCAGGGAGAAGCGGAAGACGCAGAACGGGCACGGAAGGTTGAGCTCCAGCGTTGCGACAAAGTCGACAATTGTAGCGGGGGAAGGGGGCTGCTGTCAGTCGCAGACTACCCAGGTCGACAGGAAAACCACGGTGCGACAGGCGCGCATTGCTCCGCCGAGGACTCGGCGGCATAATGTAGCCCCTTTTTTCAGCCCCTACATGTGGAAGGTTACCGTGACTCAGAAGCCCGACCAGTGTCTTGGTGAATGGATTGATCGTGAAGCTCTCGCAGAAGCGATGATCCCTCTCATCGGTCAGCTCTACCGCAATAACAACGTGGTGAGCTCGATCTATGGCCGCAGCCTGATCAACCAGTCTGTCATCGCGATCCTCAAAGCCCACCGCTTTGCTCGCCACCGTTCTTCCGACGACAGCGAACTCTCCGTCCACGAAACATTCCCCCTGCTCAAGGCCATGAGCGAGCTCAAGCTCGGCGCGGCTTCGGTGGATCTGGGCAAGTTGGCGTTCAAGTTCCGCAACGAAGGCAATGGCCGTAGCGCCGAGCAGTTCGTTCGTGAAGAGATGGCCGATGTGGTTGGCCAGCAGAACGCTTCGCCTCGCAAGGGCACTGACGTGGTCCTGTACGGCTTCGGTCGTATCGGCCGTCTGCTGGCGCGTATCCTGATCGAAAAAACCGGTGGCGGCGACGGCCTGCGCCTGCGGGCCATCGTGGTGCGCAAGGGCGCCGAGAACGACCTGACCAAGCGCGCCAGCCTGCTGCGTCGTGATTCGGTCCACGGTTCGTTCAACGGCACCATCATCATCGATGAAGAAAACAACACCATCCTCGCCAACGGCAACCTGATCCAGGTGATCTACGCGAAGAACCCGACCGAGGTGGACTACACCCAGTACGGCATCAAGGACGCACTGCTGGTGGACAACACCGGCGTATGGCGTGATGCCGAGGGCCTGGGCCAGCACCTGACCTGCCCGGGCATCGCCCGCGTCGTGCTGACTGCGCCTGGCAAGGGCAAGCTGAAGAACATCGTTCACGGCATCAACCACGGCGAAATCACCGCTGACGACAAGATCATCTCCGCTGCTTCTTGCACCACCAACGCCATCGTGCCGGTGCTCAAGGCGGTGAACGACAAGTTCGGTATCATCAACGGTCACGTCGAAACGGTTCACTCGTACACCAACGACCAGAACCTGATCGACAACTTCCACAAGGGCGACCGCCGTGGCCGCAGCGCCGCGCTGAACATGGTCCTCACCGAGACCGGTGCCGCCACCGCCGCCGCCAAGGCCCTGCCTGAGCTGGCTGGCAAGCTGACCGGCAACGCGATCCGTGTGCCGACGCCGAACGTGTCGATGGCCATTCTCAACCTGAACCTTGAGAAAGCTGCCACCCGTGAAGAGATGAACGAGTACCTGCGCTACATGGCGCTGCACTCCGACCTGCACAAGCAGATCGACTTCGTTAACTCGCAGGAAGTGGTGTCCACCGACTTCGTCGGCTCGCGCCACGCCGGTGTCGTGGATGCTGAAGCCACCATCAGCCAAGACAACCGCGTTGTTCTGTACGTCTGGTACGACAACGAATTCGGTTACAGCTGCCAGGTGGTTCGCGTGATGGAAGACATGGCCGGTGTAAACCCGCCAGCATTCCCGCGCTAAGCCTTAGCTGCTTGTGAAAACGCCCCGACTTGTCGGGGCGTTTTTGTATCTGGGTTTTGCTGTGTTTGGGCGGGCCTCATCGCGAGCAAGCTCGCTCCCACATTGGACCGCATTCCTCAACAACAACTCGGTCACCTGTGGGAGCGAGCTTGCTCCGGGCGGCGATCCGACGATAGCGATCTATCAGGCGCCGCCCACTACAGAGGCCTGCGCCGTCCGCAGTTCATGCCGATTGCCCTTGAACAGCACCAAGGTCGCAATCAACCCCAGCACCGCCGCCCCACTGAGCCAGATCCCCGGTGCAGCCTTGTTATCCAATACATGAATCAGATACGTGCAGGCCGCGGGGGTAAACCCGCCGAACGTCGCTGTCGCCAGGCTGTAGGCCAGGGAGAAACCGGTGGTGCGCACCTCGACCGGCATGATTTCCGTCAAGGCCACGACCATCGCACCGTTGTACGATCCATACAGGAACGACAACCACAGCTCGACGATCAGCAAATGGCTGAAGCTGGGGTTCGCCACCAACCAGGACAGCGCCGGATAGGCGGTGAGGATCGCCAGGACAGTCGCACCGAGCAGCAGGGGTTTACGTCCGATCTTGTCGGAAAACGCCCCCATCACGGGCAGCCAGAAAAAATTCGACAAGCCGATGCACACCGTGACCAGCAGCGCATCCAGGTCCGACAGGTTCAATTCGGCCTTGCCGAAGGTCGGTGTGTAGGCGGTGATCAGGTAGAACGACACGGTGGTCATCACCACCAGCGCCATGCCGGCCAAGACAATGCCGAAGTTCTGACCGATGGAGCGGACAATTTCCGACAGGCTGGGACGGTGTTTTCTCGCTTGGAACTCAGGCGTTTCCTCCAGCGAGCGACGGATCACGAATATGGCCGGCACAATCATGCACCCCACCAGGAACGGTACCCGCCAGCCCCATTCGCCCATTTCCTGGGGACTCAGCCAGTGATTGAGGCCCACCCCCAGCAGGCCGGCAAACACCACGGCAGCCTGTTGGCTGGCGGATTGCCAACTGACAAAGAAACCCTTGCGCCCCGGCGTGGAGATTTCCGCCAGGTAAACCGACACGCCGCCCAGCTCCACGCCCGCGGAGAAGCCCTGCAGCAAACGGCCGAGCAGCACCAGCAAGGGGGCCGTCACGCCCAGGGTGGCGTAGCCCGGCACGCAGGCGATCAGGATGGTGCCCATGGCCATCAGCGCCAGGGTGATGATCAAGCCTTTGCGACGGCCATGGCGGTCGATGTAGGCACCGAGAAAAATCGCTCCGAGGGGACGCATCAGGAACCCGGCACCAAACGTGGCCAGGGACAGCATCAGCGAGGCGAACGCACTGTCGGCGGGGAAGAACGTCTTGGCGATGGCCGTGGCGTAGAAGCCATAGACCATGAAGTCGAACATCTCCAGGAAGTTGCCGCTGACAACGCGAAAAATCGCCTTGCCGTTGCTCGTTTGGGAAGACATGTGTAGGTACTCACTCTGGCAAATCTTGTATGAAAACGCTGCGTCCCCTGTGGGAGCGAGCTTGCTCGCGATAGCGGTGTGTCAGTCATATTGATGCTGGCTGTTCCACCG
>NZ_CAKKMI010000073.1:0-30391 GCF_918698105.1 Pseudomonas brassicacearum
CGATAGCGGTATGTCTGGTACATCCATGCTGACCGACCGTTCGCTATCGCGAGCAAGCTCGCTCCCACAGGTAATGCGTCGGTCTCACTCGCTACGCCCCTTGCGCAACAACACATCCAACTGGTCGATCACTTCCGCCCAGTCCGCATCCTCGAGGATCTCGTCGCGCAACATTTGCCGCTGGCCCTCGCTCCAGAAAAACGCATCGGCCAGGTGCAGCCCAGGCTTGAGGGGTGAATGGCTGGTGATAAATTGATCAATGCCCTGAGCGTCATCGGGCAAGCCAAGTTGCTTGAATAATGAGGAAAGAGGGTGAATTGGGGTTTCCATACGGGCCTCCTGAACATAATGGAGATGGCGGGGTGTTTCTCCGCAGTCTAGCCCCTCGCCGACCGCCAGACTGATCAAAATTCAATCAACCCTCGACTCGACTAGACTTTGGATAACGTCCCGACGAATACACGTTGCGGAGGATCCCGTGAACATTCACTGGTTGACGGTTGCGCTGCTGGCGATCAGCGGGCCTGCGTTCGGCGCCGATGGCCTCGCGCTGCCATATACCGACCCGATGGCTTTCTGGCTGATCGCCTTTGGCGTGGGCTTGCTGGTCTTCGAGGCGACCCTGCCCAATTACGGCGTCGCGGGGCTGGGCGGGATTGTCCTGTGTGTGATTGGCGCGGTCATCCTGACCAACGCCGAAGTCCCGGTTCCGCTGATGCTCGGCCTGGGCCTGGTCAGTGCTTTGCTGCTGATCGTCCTGTTGGTCCGTGCGTTGAAAACACGACCGCGCCGACCTTTCAGCGGCGATGCCGCGCTGTTGGGCAGTGTCACGACGGTGACCGCGTTGCAGGCCGGCAATCATCATCATGGCTGGGTCCAGTTGGAAGGCGAACGCTGGCAGGTGGTAAGCGCGACGCCGCTGCGGCCTGGGCAAGCGGTGCGTGTCATCACTCGCAAGGGTTTGCTGCTGGAAGTGGCCCCCGCTGATTCGCAAGGAGTCTGAGATGGGTATGCAAATCGGTTTTACGATGCTGTTGTTGCTGTTGATCGCGTTGGCGGCTTCGACATTCCGGATCCTGCGTGAATATGAACGGGCGGTGGTGTTCCAGCTCGGACGGTTCTGGCAGGTCAAGGGGCCGGGGTTGATCCTGCTGATTCCCGTGGTGCAGCAGATGATCCGCGTCGACCTGCGCACCATTGTCCTCGACGTGCCGCCCCAGGACGTGATCACCCGCGACAACGTCTCGGTGAAGGTCAACGCGGTGCTGTATTTCCGCGTGCTCGATCCGCAGAAAGCCATCATCCAGGTCGAAAACTTCCTCATGGCCACCAGCCAACTGGCCCAGACCACCTTGCGCGCGGTCCTCGGCAAGCATGACCTGGACCAATTGCTGGCCGAGCGCGAGCAATTGAACGGCGACATCCAGCAAGTGCTCGACGCCCAGACCGACGCCTGGGGCATCAAGGTGGCGAACGTCGAGATCAAGCACGTGGACCTCAACGAATCGATGATCCGCGCCATCGCCCGCCAAGCCGAGGCCGAGCGGGAACGCCGGGCCAAGGTGATCCACGCCGAAGGCGAGCTTCAAGCCTCGGAAAAACTCATGCAGGCCGCCGAAATGCTCGGCCGCCAGCCGGGCGCCATGCAGTTGCGCTACATGCAGACGCTAGGCTCGATTGCCGGGGATAAAAGCTCCACCATCGTCTTCCCCTTGCCGATTGAATTGCTCAAGGGGATGGCGGAGTTGTCGCCCAACAAGGCTTGATCCGCAGAGCGAGCATTTCCCTGTGGCGAGGGAGCTTGCTCCCGCTGGGCTGCGCAGCGGCCCCAAGCTTTTGCGGTTGCTACGCAACCGAGCGGGAGCAAGCTCCCTCGCCACAAAAGCGTGTTTGACCCCGCTACAGGGGCAGTGACTTCAACGCCTCATAAGGCCCCTGCGCCCAGCGCATGACCCGCTCACGCAACAACGCCGAAGCCTCCCGGCGCTTGTCCTCGCTATCGCCAACAAATGCCTGCGCCGGCTGCTTGGCATGCTGCCCCACCGTCGCGAACACTTGCCTGCATTGCTCATCATCGAGCCGGAAAAACGCTGCCAACCGGCCCACCATCGCCTCGGGCAGTTCGGTGTAGTTGACCGCCATCCCAGCCAATGCCCGGCAGTGTTGCAACCCCGTCGCCAACAACCGTCCCACCCGGCGCGAGACAAAATCTTCCGGGCTGCCGAACGGCAATCCATCGTCCAGGACCGTCGCCCCGATCATCCCCGGCACCATGTGCATACCGGGACGCCGCAGGTGGGAGACAGCGATTTCCAGGGGATCGCGATACAGGAACAACCAAGGCGTGTCGGGGAAACACTTACGCAGCAGCGCCAGCTCACCGATGTTCCAGGCGTCGAGCTTGACCACCAGGCGCTGCTCCACACCTCGGCGACGCTGCCCATAGGCCGACATCAAGCCCTTGAGCGCCGCGCACTGCTCGGCAGGCGGCAGATCACTGCGCAGCAGCGTATCCAGGGGTGGCGGTTCCGAGATGACGATATGGTCGTCCAACTGGGCGAGCATCTGGCTGATCAAGGTCGAGCCGCAGCGGGAGGCATGGAAAATGAACGCACCGGGCGCCAGGCCCGGGCTTTGTCGTTGCCACTGACCGAGCACGTCCAAGGACGTCTGGCGGCGGAACGCCTGGTTGAAGGGCAAGCGCAGGGCTTCTTCCACGGCATCGCCGAAGAACGGTTGCGACAGTCGCGCGTCGCCAAACCAACACCAATCGACCCGCCATTGCCCGGCCTCCTGCCATACGCGGATCGGCAGCCAACCATGCAGGTTCAGGTCTTCCATTGGTCTCTCCACTGCTGGCGACCGGTGCGCATCGCAGCCCGCAACTCCTCCCGGGTGAAATGAAGCCCTTGTTCGGCCCCCAGCGCCAGCGCGGATTCAATGAAAGCGTCCAGGTCATGCAGGCTCTGCAAAGTCCGGGCGAGATGACGATCCGTTTCCACGCGCTGCTGAAAACGAGCCAAGTCGCTTGGCCTGACGCCCGCGGAAGGCGTGGTGGGCAGCCCATCGGCAATCTGCTGTGCCAGCCAAGGCCCGGGGCGACAATCGAGCACCAGGTGAACCCGCGGATAAGCACTTCGATTCACAACGCGATGAGGCCGTGCCAAGTCGAGGAACCAGCACTCGCCCGCCGTCATTGGAATGATTTGCCCATCCAGGAAGAAGTCCACGCCAGGCGAGCTGAGCAGCGGTACGTGCAGGCGCAGGTCGGCGTCCGGCCCGTCCAGGTCATAGTCGCGATGTTCGTGGATGCACCCGCCGGGCCCGAGCCGCAGCAGCCGGGCCGAGACGATCTCCAGCGGCCAGTCGCGCAACGCCTCATGCCAGCGGCCATCCGTTGACCAAGGCGCACGATGCAAGGGCTGGCCGCGCCCGGACGAGAGCTCGGTGACGGCATCGGCCGCCGAGATCAGCGCCACCCCGCTCCAGTCGCCGCTGTAATAGGCACTGTTGAAATGCCCCTGCCAGCGCTCGTCTCCAATGGCGGCCAGTGCCTGCAACAGCAACGGCAGGTTCACCGCCACCGGCAGCCTGGAAAACGCCGGGCGCGTCATGCCTGCGCCCGGTTATTGAGTCACCGCAGCCGTCGTCGGCAGCGTGATGTCGCCTTGCGCCCAGGCTGCTTCACGATTAGCCAGCGCCGTGGCAATCGACTGGACTGCGGTTGATTGCACTTCGTTTGGCAGCGGGTCGAGGCCGGCGCTGGCGAAGATCTGTCCGTAGGCGTTGCGCAGGTCGGCGTAGGCCAGGTCTCGGCGCAGATCGGCCTGCAGGGTGTTCAGTTCGCCCTGGATCAGGTCCAACTCGCCAATGCCGGCCGCCTGGTGACGGTTGCGCAGTTGACCGACAATCTGCCCGTCGATGTCCGCCAGTTGCTGGCTGGTCTTGAACTGGCGCAGCGCTTCGCGATAGTTGGCATTGGCCACGTACAACTGCGCCAACACGGCAATCGACATCGCCTGGCGCCGCGCCGACGCCACTTCTTCACCGGCCTTGGCCACGTCGATGGCCGCCGGGGCGGAGATCACGTTGAACAGGTTCCAGGTGACTTTCACGCCATAGTCGGCCCAGCCCTGTTCCACCAGGAACGAGTTGCTGTCGTAATGCCCGCCGGCGGAAAACTCCAGCCCCGGCAGCAGGCGCAACATCGCCTTGCGGGTTTCGGCGGCGGTGATGCGGGTCTGGTAATCCTGCTCGCGCAGTTCCGGCCGGCTGGCCAGGGCTTCCTGTTCGAGACGGGCCAGGTCGACCTTGAGTTCCGGGATGGCGTATTCATCCTGGGTCGCCAGGGTCAGCTCGGTGCCCAAGGGCAAGTTGATCAGGGTCGCCAGTTCGGTCTTGGCCAGGGACAGCGCCCGACGCTGCTCTTCCAGTTGACGGGTAGCCTGGATCAGCGAGCGCTGGTAACCCAGGGCCTGCACCGGGTCGCCAATGCGCTGTTCGCTCATGCTCTGGCTGTTGTCGCGCGCTGTCTCGACTCGGGCCATCAGGCTGTCGATCTGCTTGAGCAAACGCTCGGCGGCCATGGCACGCCAGTAGGCCGAACGCACGTCCTGGACGATGGTGTTGATCACCTTGCGCCGGCGCTCCTGCACGATCAGGCGCTGGTCCCCGGCCTGCTTGGCGCTGATGTAGCTGACGCCGAAATCGAGCACGTTCCAGACCATGGTCAGGTCCGCCACCTCGCGGTCGCGGTCCTGGGAGGTCGACGGTTCCAGGGACTGGGTGCCGGTTTCCACGCTCTGGCTGCTGGAGGCGTTGACGTTGTTGCGGCCCACATAACCGGCGTCCAGGGCCATGCGCGGCAGCATGTCGAAACTGGCCAGGTCCAACTGACGCTTGGCCAGGGCTTCCTCCATGATCTTCAAGCGCCCTTCGAGGTTGTACTTCACCGCCCGGGCCATGGCCTGGTGCAGGGTCAGCGGGCCGCTGAGCGGCTCCTGATCCTTGTACATATTCTGCAGGTCGGTTCGAGCGCGCTGTTCGCTGACGCTACGCTCGATCGGATCGCTGGTGACCGCACATCCACTCACCACCAATGCCAGCAAACTCATACCGAATAACTTCTGACTTCTATTCATTCCCTGGATTGCCCCTGGCTGCCCCAATATTTTTTAGAGTTCAGGCCTGCACTTGGCTGATGCCGACCTGTCGTAAAGCCATCGCCAGGCCCTCGACCTGACGCTGTTCGGTGTCCTTGAGTTGTTGCAATTGCTGGCCCAGGGTCGGCGCGCCGAACAGCCCGCGTGCACCTTGGGAACCATCGCCGCCCTGCATCGACTGGCTGCCAAAGGCCTCCATCGATTCGCTTTCAGAACCGGAATCGCGGTTGAACAGGCTTGAAACGGTGCTGCTGCCGAACACCCCGCCATCACCACCGCCAAAGCCCAGGAAGCCCTGGCCGGAGCCATCACCCGCGGCGTCGCTGCTAAAAACTTGGGCGATATAGCTCGGCGCCAATTCGCCACGGTTGAGGAAAATATCCCCTATCGGCCGGAGACCACCGCCCACGTCCCGCTGTTCGAACAATGGAGGGAAGCCCAGCGGCGAGCCTAGGTCGCCCGTCGGTGGCGTGAAGACGATTGGCTGCAATGGCACATCGGGCGGCGGAGCGACCGTAACCGGGTCGGCCGTCAGGAAGTCCGGCGGCGGCTTCACATCGTTGGGCACCACAGTGTCGATCGCATAGTTGTTGGACACCGCCACGCTGGCCCCGGCGTTGCCCGACAGGTCACTGACGTTGCGGGTGTCCAGGGCAATGAAATTGCTCGGGTCGGTGAGGTTCACCGTCGGTGTGAACGTCGCGGTCCAGGTCTTGCCACCATCGCTGGTGGTCAGGTTGGTCAGTTCACCGTTGGTGACGCTGAGGTCCGACAGGTCAAAATCCGTCACCGCTTCGCTGAAGGTGAAGGTCACCTGGGTCGTCTCGCCCACTGTCAGGTTCGGGTCGGCGACTACGATGGTTGCCGTCGGCCGGGTGGCGTCGAGTGCGTAGTTGGCGGATATCGCGATGCCCACGCCGGCGTTGCCGGCCAGGTCCTGCACATTGCTGGCGTCGAGCAGGATCAGGTTGGTGGCATCGTTGACGCCCGCAGTCGGCGTCAGGGTCGCCGTCCAGGTCAGGCCACCGTCGCTGCTGGCAAGGTTGGACAACACGCCATTGGCGACGCTGAGATCCGACAAGTCGAAACCGGACACCGCCTCGGTGAAACTGATGGTCACGGTGGTGCTCTGGCCGATGCCCAGGGTGTTGTCGCCCACGGTGATGGTGGCGCCAGGGCGAACCGTGTCGATCGCGTAGTTGTTGGAGTCCACCACGCCGACACCGCTGTTGCCCGAGGCGTTGACCACGCCGCGGGTGTCCAGGCTGATCAGGTTGCTGGTGTCGGTGATACTGGCGCTCGGCGTGAACGTGGCCGTCCAGGTGACGCCGCCGTCGGTGGACGACACATTGCTGAGCGTGCCGTTGCTGATGGTCAGGTCGCTGTTGTCAAAACCGCTCACCGCTTCCGAGAACGTAATGGTGACCTGAGAGGTTTCCCCCACCTTGAGTGCGTTATCGGCCACCACGATGGTGGCGGTCGGCACTTGCGTCTCGACCGCGTAGTTAGCCGAATCGGTCGTGCCGGTCCCGGTATTGCCGGCCGCATCGCTCACGCCGGTATTGTCCAGGATGATCAGGTTGCTGGTGTCGGTCACCCCCAGGGTCGGCGTGAAGGTCGCGGTCCAGGTCAGGCCGCCGTCGCTGCTGCTGACGGCGCTGAGGGTGCCGTTGGCAACGCTCAGGTCCGCGTTGGTGAAGCCGGACACTGCCTCGCTGAAGGTGATGGTCACCTGCGCAGTTTCACCCGGTTTCAATACCGAATCGCTCAGCACGATGGTGGCGGTTGGGCGCACCGTATCGACGGCGTAGTTGTTGGAGTCGGTGCCGCCGACATTGAGGTTGCCCGCCAGGTCAACGATGCCGCCGCTGTTGAGCGAGATGACGTTGCTGGTGTCCGTGACGCCACTGGTTGGCGTGAAGGTCGCGGTCCAGGTGATGCCGCCATCGCTGCTGCTCAGCCCGGAGATCACGCCGTTGGCGACCGTCAGGTCAGCGCTGGTGAATGCCGTCACGGCCTCGTTGAAGGTGATGGTCACCAGCGAAGTCTCGCCCGCGGCAATGGCGGTGTCGGCCACGACGATGGTCGCGGTTGGACGCACCGTGTCGACAGCGTAGTTGTTGGAGTCGGTGGTGCCCACGCCAGCGTTGCCCGCGCCGTTGATCAAGCCGGTATTGTCCAGGGTGATCACGTTGCTGGTGTCGGAAATGCTCGCGCTCGGCGTGAACGTGGCCGTCCAGGTGACACCGCCGTCGGTGCTGCTCATGGTGCTGAGCGTACCGTTGCTGACGGTCAGGTCCGCGTTGTCGAACCCGCTGACCGCCGAGTTGAACGTCACGGTGACCAAGGTCGTCTCGCCGATGCTCAAGGTGGTATCGGCAATCACGATGGTCGCTGTCGGCACGTTGGTGTCGACCTGGTAGTTGTTGGAGTTGGTGGTGCCGGTCCCGGTGTTGCCTGCCGCATCGCTGACGCCGGTGTTATTCAGGATGATGACGTTGGACGTGTCGCTGACCCCAAGGGCCGGGGTGAAGGTGGCGGTCCAGGTAATGCCGCCATCACTGCTGCTGACCGCACTCAGCGTACCGTTGGCCACGCTCAGGTCGGAATTGTCGAACCCCGTCACTGCTTCGGAGAAGGTGATGGTGACCAGCGAGGTTTCGCCAACGCTCAGCGCCGTATCGGCGACCACGATGGTGGCGGTCGGGCGCAGCGTGTCGACGACGTAGTTGTTGGAGTCTGTGGTCCCGCTGCCAACGTTGCCCGCACCATCCACCACGCCCGTGTTATTGAGCGTGATCAGGTTGGTGGTATCGCTGATGCCGGCGCTCGGCGTGAAGGTCGCGGTGTAGGTGATGTTGTCGCTGGTGCTCAGGCCGCTCAGGCTGCCGTTGGCGACGGTCAGGTCCGCCAGGGTGAACCCCGTCACGGGCTCGCTGAAGGTGATCGTCACCAGCGAGGTTTCGCCAACGGCGATGGCCGTATCGGCGACCACGATGGTGGCGGTCGGGCGCGCGGTGTCGATGGCGTAGTTGTTGGAATCGGTGGTCCCGCTGCCAGCGTTGCCGGCCGAGTCCGTCACGCCGGTGTTATCCAGGGTGATCAGGTTGGTGGTGTCGCTGACGCTGGCACTTGGCGTAAGCGTGCCGGTCCAGGTGATGCCGCCGTCGCCGCTGCTCAGGCCGGTGATCGTGCCGTTGGCCACCGTCAGGTCGGCGGTGGTAAAGCCTGTCACCGCTTCGTTGAAGGTGATGGTCACCAGCGAGGTTTCGCCGACGCTCAAGGCGTTGTCGGCCACGACGATAGTCGCCGTCGGACGCTGGGTGTCGACGGCATAGTTATTGGAGCTGGTGGTACCGCTGCCGGTGTTGCCCGCCGCGTCCGCCACACCGGTATTGGCCAGGATGATCAGGTTGGTGGCATCGCTGGTGCTGGTGCTTGGGGTGAGTGTCGCGGTCCAGGTGATGCCGCCGTCGCTGCTGCTCAGCCCGCTCAGGCTGCCATTGGCCACGGTCAGGTCGGCCAGGGTGAAACCGGTCACCGCCTCGCTGAAGGTAATCGTCACCAGCGAGGTTTCGCCGATATTCAGTGCGGTATCGGCCACCACGATGGTGGCCGTCGGGCGCGCGGTGTCGATGGCGTAGTTGTTGGAGTCGGTGGTCCCGCTCCCGGCGTTGCCCGCCGAGTCGGCAATGCCGGTGTTATCCAGGGTGATCAGGTTGGTGGTGTCGGTGACGCTGGCACTGGGTGTGAGCGTGCCGGTCCAGGTGATACCACCGTCGCTGCTGCTCAGGCCGGTGACCGTACCGTTGGCGACCGTCAGGTCGGCGGTGGTGAAACCACTCACCGCCTCGCTGAAGGTAATGGTCACCACGGAGGTTTCACCCACGCGCAGCGCGGTGTCGGACACCACGATGGTGGCGGTCGGGCGAACGGTATCGATGGCGTAATTATTGGAGTTGGTAGTCCCCACGCCAGCATTGCCATTGAGGTCCGCCACGCCAGTGTTATTCAGCACAATGAGATTGGAGGTATCGGTGATCGCCGCATCCGGTGTCAGCGTGGCCGTCCAGGTGATGCCACCGTCGCTGCTGCTCAGGCCGCTAAGCGTACCGTTGGCCACCGTCATGTCGGCCGTGGTAAAGCCGGAAACGGCCTCGGAGAAGGTGATGGTGACCGTGGAGGTCTCGCCAATCCTGAGTGCGGTGTCGCTCACCACGATGGACGCCGTGGGCGCCACAGTGTCGTTGACGATGTAATTGTTCGAGTCGGTGGTGCCCACGCCGGCATTGCCGGCCAGGTCGGCGACGCCGGTGTTGTTCAGGGTGATGATGTTGGTGGTGTCGGCGATGTTGCTGGCTGCGGTCAGCGTGCCGGTCCAGGTGATGCCGCCGTCGCCGCTGGTCAGGGTGCCGACGCTGCCGTTCTGCACCGTCAGGTCCGCCGCGGTGAGGCCGGTCACGGCCTCGGAGAAGGTGATGGTTACCGTCGACGTGCCACCGGAGTTCAGGTTGGTATTGGCCACCACGACGGTCGCGGTGGGCGGCGTCTCGTCCGGCACATAGTTGGTGTTGATGGTGCCGCCATCGCCGTAGACGTTGGCCACCGACGCCGGCGAAACACCCGCGCTGCCGGCACTGGTCCCACCCACGCCACTGCCGCCGACGTTACCGGCCAGGGCCGCGAAGTTGGCAGCGGTGATCAGGATCGAGCCTTTGTTCCAGATGGCGCCGACACCGACACCGCCCGCACCGCCCGCCTGATAATAGCTACCACCTGCACCGCCGCCGCCGCCGCCACCGCCGGCACCGACGTTGCCGGAGATGACCGAGTTGCCGATGATCCGCAGGGTCGCGCCGGTATCGTTGTAGATACCACCGACCGCACCGCCGCCGGCGCCACCGATGTCGTTATAGCCGTCGCCACCGCCACCACCGCCGATGGACAATCCGCCACTGACCGCCGTGCCGCCGGCCGAGCCGGTGCTGTAGCCCGGATAAGCCGCACCGCCCGCACCACCGGTGGTGGAACCGCCACGCCCGCCAATGTTGAAGAAGCCGCCGCCCGCGCCGCCCTGTCCGGCTGTGCCGTTGGAGCCCGTGGAGTTGAGGGTATCGCCGCCCTTGCCACCGGTACCACCCGTGATGGCGCCACCGCCACCACCGGCGCCACCGGCGTACTGCGGCGTGACACCGCCACCGCCACCACCGCCCGAAGCGGCGTTCGCGGAGACCGTCACGTTGCGCAGGGTCAAGGTGCCGGCGTTGTAGATACCACCGCCCTTGGACACCAGTGCATCGTCGCCGCCGTTACCACCGTTGCCTGCCACCATGCCCCGGGTAATGACCAGGCCGTCAAGGGTGGCGGTGGTCCCCGCCGTCACGTTGATGATCTGGGTGCGGTATTGGCCATCCAGGGTCACGTCGGCTACGTTGTCGTTGTTGAGGTCGCCATCGATGGTGACGTTTCTATCGACCACCAACACCTGGGTCAGCGCGACGGTCATGCTGGTATTGAACGTGACAATGTCGCCGTTCTGCGCCGAGCCCAGGGCCGCGCGCAGAGAACCGATACCCGAATTGAGATTATTGGTGGCAGTCCAGGTGGCCAGGCCCCATTGGTACTCGCTCATGGCGTTGCTCGACAGCACGTTGGCGCTTTCGATGTTGCCGGTGGCGATTTCCAGGTCCCAGTCGCCGCCCAGGCCGGTGCGGTCGTTGGACGCCGCGACATCGCGGCCGGTCAACTGCGCCAATGAATCGACAAAGTTCAGGCCACGTTCGCCTTCGGCGGTGTAGCAGCCGTAGATGAGGATGTCGCCACCGGCGTTCATGTCCTGGCCGATCTGCGCCAGCACCTCGCTGCGGGCCTGGACGTTGTCCGCCGACAGGTAGCTGTTGCCCAGCCACAAATCACCGGCGTTACCGTGGGCGATGATCTGCACCGAACTGATGCCTTGGTGGGTGTCCAGGTAATCGGCAATCTGTTGCAAGCCGTCCTTGGTGGCATCCAGTTGCACGACCTGGGTACCGGGCGCCACGCCTTCGAGCAGGCTGGCGGAATCCTTGACCCGGGAATCGACGAATACCACAGACTTGCCCGGCACGGCAGCCTGGGTGGCATCGACCTGGCCCTGGGGCGCATGGGTGTCGGCCGGCTGGTCCGCCGTGGGCGTCTTCGCCGCCTCGGCCGTCGGGTGCGCATCCGGTTGAGCAGCGTCGGCCACGGTTGCCGCCACCGCGCCGTCGAACAGCATTCGCGGTTCCAGGGACATGATCATTGGTGATGCCAGGGCCTGTACGCCCTCGGTTACCCGCGATTTGCCTTTGCTCCACCACATGACGATCACCTGGACTCGAACTTCTTGAACACGCAAATGAGAAAAACCGCCCTCAGCTGAGGGCGGCGTCGGTTTTCATACGAATGACATTGGCGGCGCTTGCGGACCCATCGCGCCAGAACGACAACTCGGCATACTTTTCAAACAGATCCGGCGGCAGCAAGGTTCGCCGGGCTTGCGGCGCGACCTTGGGCTTGACCTTGTGCAGGCCGGCAACGCCCAGGGCCTGGTCGAAGGCCGGCGCGTCGTAGGTCAAGTGATTGAAATCGTGCTCGAACCAGGGTTCGCCGATGAACTCGTACACCAGGCGCATCACTCGCTCGGGGGCCTGGCTCAACAGATCGTAATCAACGATCAGCAGCGACTCGGCGTTCTCGCCGTAGTAGGCCTCTTTGAGCGCGGTCCAGGCGAACCCCACCAGGCGGTTACGCTGGGCCAGGGTTTCGCAACGGCTGTAGACGGTGTTGCGCTCGTCATCGTCGTTGAACAGCTTGGTGTTTTCGAACGGGTTGGCGCGGTAGAGCCGTTCCAGGCTGTCGAGCACCCAGGCGACGTTGCGCACACAGGCGATGGTCTTGGCTTGGGGAAACAGATCCTGCAAGGCCGGCAAGCGGGCACACCACTGGCGGTTTGTATCGAAGATGACAGGCTTGTCGGCTTTGTCGGCGTAGTAGGAATCGAAGAGTCCGCGCAACAGGCGGCGGCGCAGGTCGGTGTCGATCACCGAACCGAACTCGCTGCCGGCGCTGCACTGCTGCAGGACACTGCTGAACAGCGAACCGACGGGGCTGGTCATGCCGGCATGAAAGCGCGGGTTCTGCAGCAAAATGGCAGAAAGCAGGGTCGAGCCTGAGCGCGGTAAACCGGAGATAAAGTGAAACTGCGGCAATCCCTTCACCTTGTTTGTAGTCCGTTTGTATCGCGAAGCGTAGCTGAGGAAATAATCGCCGACTAGTAGTACTTTGACATCAAATACACCTTTAACCGTAAAAAAGATGGACGGTACAGGCCCACGGCATACGTGAATCGATTAAGCGAACTGGCCATTTTTTTCCGCCCCTTTCGCTCGGCAGAACCAAATATCCCGGGCTACGCTCAGCCGTGCGTGACCAGGCCAGGGGTGAAGGAGTAGGGCTGATCGCACTCCTCGTCCCTCGGACCCTGCCGGCATGCCATACCAACAATCTGAAGGGATGAGGAATCTATGGACGTATTCATCGGCACTATCCAAGCATTCGCCTTTAACTTTCCGCCCAGGGATTGGGCCCTATGCAACGGGCAGACACTTGCCCTTTCCCAATACCAGACGCTGTTCGCCCTGATCGGCGTGACGTACGGAGGCAACGGCCAGACCACCTTCATGCTCCCCAACCTGCAAGGCCGGATGCCGGTGGGCATGGGCAACGGCCTGGGCCTGACCCCACGGACTATCGGCGAAGTCTCCGGCACCGAAAACGTCACTGCAACGATCAACAACCTGCCCAACCATACCCACACGCTCACGGGCATCACCGCCTCGACCACCCTGCAGTTGGCCAACCCAGCCAGCAACCCGATGAACACCCCTACGGCCACCAACTCGTTTATCGGCACTTCGGGTACCGGGCCGGGCTCGGCGGCAATCTATTCCGACCAGATAGGCGCTTCGCCAGTGCCGCTGCAAGGCGTGACCACCACCGTCAGCGGCTCGGTCTCTGCCACGGGCAACAGCATGCCCATGGCAATCATGAATCCGTTCCTGGCCATCAACTTCAGCATCGCCCTTCAAGGCCTCTTCCCGTCCCGTAACTGATGAATCGCCGGAGGGCTGCGGTCCTCCGGCCTTTTGGAGTGTCGACATGCTGCAACAGGTTCATAGCCGCCATTTCCAACCGCTGCTGGGCCAGACCGCCAGCCTGACCCTGCCCGACGGCAGTTACCTGCCGGTGCGCTTCGAAACCCTCGAAGAAGTACCTCGGGCAAAGATGCCGCACAGCGAACGCATGCCGTTCAGCGTGGAATTCAACAGCCTGGAAAGTACGGCGTTCGTGGACGGCCTCTGCGCTCTGGAGGTACCGGAACTGGGCAGGATCGAGGGGGTGTTCGTGTCACGGATGCCAGCCATGGGACGGGATCCGGCGCTGGGGTATTTCTACATCGCGTTTAACTGACTGGACTCATTTCAAACTGTGGGAGCGAGCTTGCTCGCGATGGCGGCAGCACATTCAACACTTATGCTGGCTGAGCCTCCGTCATCGCGAGCAAGCTCGCTCCCACATTGAACATGTGCCAAGTCAGAAACTGTTTAGTTGCCTTTCGGATACCAGACCAACCGCTCCGCCGCCGGGTTGCGCTCTTGCACTTCGAAACCCAGCGCCAGGTAGTGCCGACGGGCATGGGGGTTGCTGGTCCAGACCACGGTCGCCACCGGGCAACGGATCTGTTGCGCGGCTTTCTGCACCCCTTGCAGCACCGCCCGGCCATATCCCTGCCCACGCGCCTGGGGGATGAAGGCCAGGTACAGCACGCGGATTTCATTGGGGCCGAAATCCGTGCTCAAGGCGCCGATGGCGGTGCCGAGTTTTTCCACGACGTAATGCATGGCATTGGGGAAGTTCTCGCCCAGCCCTTGCTCCTGCACCTGGAACTGCTGGGCAATCACCTGTTGCACTTGCTCGTACTCGCCGTCGATCCATTGCAGGTCCGGTCGCGCCGCCTGGTACAGGCCCTGCAAGAACGGGCCATCGCTAACCCGCGATGGACGCACGACCAATCCTTCTGCCGCCACTGAATCCATGCTCACTCCCCTAGGACTAGAACCCGCTTTCCCTGACACCCAACGCCGCCAACCGACGCCAGGCCGCTCCCAACACCGACTCGCCCTTGCCCTGCAACACCGCCACGCCACGCAGCGGTTGCACCGGAGCGGACGTGTCGTCCACCGCACTCAGGCGCACGCCGTATTGGGCCTGCACCGGTTCGGCCCGTTGCTGCGAATCGCGGCGCACCGCAATCGGCCCGTGGTGGTCGGACGTCAACGCTTGCTGTTCGACCCAGGCCACGCCGTTGGTGTCGATTTCATTCAGTTGCACGGCAATGGAGGTGTGCATCGGATCGTCCGCAATGAACCGTCCCGTGGCACCCGGCTCGACCCGCCAGAGCTCGGCTTCGGTCAAGTACCCGCGCAACCGCGAATCGGTCTGCACCACCCGCGCCAGCGCCTGCGTGGGCGACAACCAGCGACCGACCGACAGTTGCGGCAACAAGTCACGCACTTGACCGGCATGGGGCGCGCGCAGCAACAGGCGTTCACGCTGGGCGACCAGGCCCCGGTACTCGGCCACCGCTTCGGCCAGTTGCTGTTCGATGATGCCGGCATCGGCAGCGGTTTCGCTGCGCCCGGCCTGACGGCGCATCTGCAACTGCTGGATCTGGATTTCCCGGCGCACGATGGTCAGGCGCGAGGCCATGTCCGGCGACTCCAGCTCGATCAATACATCGCCTTGGGCCACGGTCTGACCGTCGCGCACATTCACCTGCTTGACCCGCGCCGCCACTGGCGCGTGCAAGGCACTGGCACGCCCGGCCTCGAGCATGACCGGCACTTCCACCGCGCTGCGCCAGGGCAGCAACAGCACCAACAGCAACCCCAGCAATACCAGGCCGCTCAGGAGCACCCGCCCACCGTGGGCTTGTTCCCGGCGGCTCCACCATTGCCGCCCTTCATTCACGATGGGCATAAAAATGAACCACACCAATTCCACCATCATCAGAAAAATGCCCAGCACCTTGAAAAACAGGTGATAGACCGCCAGGGCAATCCCGAAAAACAACAACGCCCGCCACAGCCAGGAGCCATAGCCCCACACCAGCAAACGACGTCGCATTTTCGGCGACCAGGGTTCCGGCGCCGCCGCGCCATAACCGAACAAGGCTTCGCGCAGGCGCCAGCGGCACAGGGCGAACGCCCGGCCCTGAAGGTTATCCACCGCCCAGAAATCACTGAGCAGGAAATACCCGTCAAAACGCATGAACGGGTTGAGGTTGATGATCAGCGTGGTGATCCAGGTGGCGCTGGCCAGCATGAACGCCGCGGTGCGCGCCGGCCCGTCGGGCAGCAGCGACCAGGCCAGCAGCGCGATGCACGCCAGCAGCAGTTCGGCCAGGACCCCGCCGGCACCGATCAGCAACCGCGCGCGGCGATCATTGATCCGCCAGGCGTCGCTGACGTCGGTATAGAACATCGGCAACAGCACCATGAATGCCACGCCCATGCTTTGCACACGACAACCGGCGCGCTTGGCCATGAAGGCATGGCCGAATTCGTGACACAGCTTGGCGAAGAGCAACGCCGCCCCGAACGCCAGCGCACCGCCCAGGCTGAACAGGTGCGGAAATGTCGCGATGAAGCGCTGCCAGTCTCGCGACACCAGGAAGACGCCGAGGCCCAGGGTCAGCGGCAGGCCATAGCGCAGGACCCCGGGGCCGAACCGCGCCAACCAGGGCCAGGCACGATTGAGAAAAGCGTCCGGGCGCCACAGCGGAATGCGAAAAAACAGGTATTGATGCAGCAGGATCTGCCACAGGCTCTGGCGCTGCGCGGCGGTCTTGAAGAGATAGCTGTCGCGCTGTTGCGGGTCCATCGCACTGATCAGATCATGGCCGCGCAAGAAGCCCAGCAACTGCTCCAGCGATTCACCATTGAGCGGCAAACCCGGCTCGCGGTTCGCGGCTTGCAGCACCTGCTGCGGATCACCCAAAGACCAGTGCCGCAACATGCGCATCGCCGCCGCGCCCAGCTTGAAATAGCGCCCGCGCACCGGATCGGCCAAGGTCCACTGCGGCGAACCGTCCGGGTCCGGCGCCGCCGGGGACAATTGCAGGTCCGGCCGCAGGCTCGGCAGGTCCATGCTACAGGCCTACGCTCTGGCGCAGGCCGGCCAGTGGCCGACGCAACAGGTACAATGCCAGCGGTGCGCGATCACCGAAGACCTTCGCCGTACCTCGCAGGCCGATACGCGGCGCTTGGGCATCGAAACGCGCATCCAACCGATACGCCAGCTGCCCAGCGGCGGTCGGCTGCGCTTCATAGGCCGAGCGTTCGAGCCAGGCCAGGTGTCGCTGCAACGGGTCGCTGTCGAGAAACAACGCCACTTGCGCACCGGGCTCCAGGGCAATCGCGTCGCCCACCGCCAACTCGATACGCAGCTCGGCCTGGTTCGGATCGGCGATTTCCATCAGCCGCTCGCCGGTCTGCACGGGCTTGCCGAGCCATCGCTCAGCGTCGGCGAACACCGCAATGCCGTCGCGCTCGGCGCGGACTTCGCTGCGCTTGAGCAATTCAAGCGCGTAGTTGCGCTCGGCGCGTTTCTGTTCGACGCGGGCGGCCAGCAGGTCGATCTTCGAACTCGACTCCGCGTCGGCAAACGAGCGCTGGGAATTGGCCTTGAGTTCCGCCTCGGCCACACCCAACGCACGCTCGGCCACATCGGCCTGGGCCTTGAGGCTGGTGCTTTCGAAACGCAGCAGCAAGTCGCCGTTCTTGACGCTCTGGTTGGGCTTGACCAGGAACTCGGCGATCACGCCATCCAACGGCGCCGCCACCACCTGCCCGCCCAGCGGCACCACTTCGGCCGGGGCCAACACGGACTGGCGCACTGGAATCAGCAAGCCCAACAACAGCACCGCCACCAGGGCGACCTGACGCTTGCGTGTCCAGCGCAGGCGCCACGGCTTGCGCGGTTGCAGCGCCAGCCACGCATGGCTGTAGGTGTCGCCCAGTTGCGACAGCAGCACTTGTTCGGGCGGGGTCCATGGCAGGTCGCGGGCCAGCCACAAACCGCCGAACACCTGGCCCTGATGATCGATCAACGGCAGCCAGAACACGTGTCCGGCCGACAGGCTTCGCCAGTCTGCCCGGATGGATTCGCTCACCCCATCGGTGGCAATCACCCGGGCCTGCTTCAGCACCCCCTGTTTGAACAATTGCGCCACGGCCTGCTCGACAAACGCCACGAACGGCGCATTCGGCTCCACGGTACTGACGCCGGTCACCGCCTGGACCTTGCCGGCGATCAATAACGCGGCGTGGCGAAACCCGAACAGGGCCTGGCCGTCGTTGACCAGGCTGTAGCTCAATTGCGCCGGCGTTCGTGCGGCCCGGGTCTGGCGTTCAAGGTCGAGGAAGCGGGCAAACACCTGCTCGGCGCTGCCCGATATCGGCGCGTTCACTTGGGCTCCGCAAAACGCGCCGTGCCACTCATGCCCGACAGCAAGCCGCTGGCATCCGGCACGCTCGCCACCAGCAGCAGGGTCTGGCTGCCCTCATCGATGCGCGCGCCCAGGCGCTTGACCGTCGCTTGCAACGGCTTGCCGGTTTCATCGGGGATAAACGTGAAGGGCTGGCCGGGCTTGAGCCTGTCCATCCAGCGTGAAGGCACCAGCAAATGGATCTCGAGGGTGCGGTTGTCGACCACATCGAGCAACGGCGCGCCGGCCGCCACGCTTTCATAACGCTGGACCTTGCGCGCCACCACTTGCCCGTCGAAGGGTGCGATCACGCTGCAGCGCTTGACCTGGACCTGGTACACCTGGGACTGCGCCTGGGCCTCGCTGAGCCGGGCCTCGGCCCGCGACACCTCGAAACGCCCGACGGATTTCAATTCCGCCAATTGCCGGTTATGCGCCAACTCCTCACTGGCGCCACGGCTGGCCGCCTGGGCCGCATTGAGCTGGGCCTGATAGGCCGAGCAATCGAAACGCGCCAGGGTGTCGCCCTTCTTGAACGACTCGCCCTCACTGAACGGCAACTCGACGATACGCCCGGCCAACTCGCTGGCCAGCACCGCCTGATCCCGCGCCCGAAGCACCCCTCGCGCCTCGTTGCCAGACGCACTGGCCGAAACATTGCTCTCGAGCAACGGATCATCGGAAGCCGGCGTTTGCGCCTGGACCCCGCACGTTACAAAGGCCAATCCCACAACCCAACTACTTAAACGTCGCATGACCGTTACTCCCTGACGGATGGGCGGAGTCTACGACAGCGGTGGGGGGCGTCAAGGGAGTAACCGTGAAGCAAGGAGAAATCTCTGTGGCGAGGGGATTTATCCCCGCTGGACTGCGCAGCAGTCCCAAGCATGTATTCAATCTCCCTGAAGTACCGAGGCGTCAGGTTTCGAGGCTGCTACGCAGCCTAACGGGGATAAATCCCCTCGCCACAGGTTATGTGGTTGGCAGACATCGCGCTGCCTACTCCACCAACCTCAACACCCCATCGCAATACACCACCTCACGCCCCAACCAACCCACATCCACCTGAGGCAATACCGCCGAAGGCTTGCGCAGTTCACGCAGCAACGTCGAGCCGTGGGACAAGCGGCCGCCCATCCGCGCGATCACGGCCCGGGCGCTTTGGTAGTGGGCGTGGCGGCCAGGGTCAAGGGTGTCTTCCAGCAGGATGTCTTGGCCAAGGATGCCCTGGGCCTGGCCCGGATAGATCAGGAAACCACTCGCCTGCTCGGTGCCTTCACGACCGTCCTGCCAGAAGCTGCCGTCGCGGCTGCGGATGTCCGGGTGCGACGCGAACCAATGCGCCCGGTCCACCGCCGGCATGGCGTGATGCAAGCGAAAGAAAATCCGCATCAGGTTGTCGCGATACCATTCGCGCACTTGCAGGTAGTAACCGCGCAGCCCCGGCAGGCCGGTCGAGTGCGCCAGGCGAATCGCCAGGGGCCATTGTGGGAAGGCCTGCAACGGCAGCTCGGTCGGCGCCGGGCGTGGCGTTGCCGGGTCGGTTTCCCAGGGCAGCCGATGGGGGCTGTGTTCAAGATTGTCGTAGGCGGTCGGTGGCCGGCCCAGCCAGTCGCCGCCACTGCTGGCCAAGGCGCTGGCGATGCACAGGTTGCCTTGCACCACGAACACGTAGAAACGGGTAAACCAATCGGCCAGTTGCTGGCCGTCGGCGCCTTGTCCGGTCAGTTCGTGCAGCTCTTGGTCAAAACGTCGCAAGCCGTTTTCCAGCGTCAGCAAATGCCCGCGGGCGATGCGCTGCATGCGCAGGAACAATGGCAGCGAACGCAGCAGGCGCAGTGGTCGCCAAGGCAGGTGCGGTGTCGCGCCGCCGACCTCGCCGGCGTAGCTGCTGGCGCTGATGCCCCAGTCAGCCAGCCGGGCGAGAAACAAATCATTGTTGATATACGAAGCGCCGCCAAACACCGCGGTGAAAGGCTCGTTGTCTCGCAGCACCCGCGAATCCCAACGCGCCATGATCGCCGGAATGCTTACCGCCGCCCGGCGCTGGGCGTACTCCACCAACACGCTGGGTTGCGGCGGCAGGATCTCGGCGATGTTGGCGGCGGTCAGGTGGCGGCGCCAGCCATAGTCGCTGATCGGCCGGTATTGCAGCAGCCAGAGTTGCGTGCCGTCCCAGGCCCATTCAACGTCGCCGGGCACGTAATGAAATACCCGCAATACGCCTTGGAGAAACCGCCACAGCGCGTCGGCAGTCAGGCCGTGGGCGGGCTTGAATCCATCACTGTTCCACGCCGCGCCAAGACGGGAAATGATCGCGCGTTCGGGGCTCACCTTGCCATCGGCCAACGACTCCAGGTGCCCTTCGACCCATTCCAGTTCGACGGACAGGTGACGCACGAAGGCAATCCCGGACAGCCGTGGTGTGATGAAGCGCTGCACCACCACTTCCTCGACACCTGCCGCACTCAACTCGGCAATGCGCGCTGGCACGTTGTGCGTCGGCTCGCGCAGGAACGTGGTGCTCAAGCCGGCATTGGCCGCATCGGCCTGATCCTCTCCGTAGCTGGAGGAACGCACGGCCCAGAGAGCGTCCGGCTGGCTCTTCAGGAAACCCGGCAAGCGCGGGTCATCGCAATCGTTGAGCGACAGCGCGGCAGGCACCGGCTGCCCCGCCAGTTCCGCCAGACGCAAGCGGCCACCCTTGGTATGCGCTACGAAGCCTCGTTCGCCGGATTCCAGCCACGCCGCGAATTCAGCGGGTGAATCGATCCACGGGTAATGCCCCCAGCCGGGCTTCAGGCTGATGGTCAAATCGGCGCGAGCAAGAATGGCCGACCAGGCCGCCGCCTGCGCGACGCCCAGCACCTTGTCCTGATCGCCCCACACCAGTTCGACCGGATCGGTGATCCACTCCAGCAATGGCAACGCCGTGTCGGCACGCACCAGGTCCCAGTGCGGCACAAAGGCGCGGCAGCGAGCATAGCCGGCGCCCATGCGCTGGTACTGCGCGGGCGTCCAGGCCTGGCTGGAAAACTTGTGGGCAAACAGCGTCGGTTTGTTCGCCAGCAACCAGTGGATGGTCTTGCGAATCGGCAGCGGCGACATCAACGCCGGCAGCCGTCGTTGCCACAAAAATGCACCCACCGGCGCCAACAACACACTGCGACAAAAATGCCCCGGCTGACGTTGCAAGGCATGCAGCACCAGCAAGGCGTTGACCCCGACCGCCATGATCGCGCTGCCCTTGTCCGTTGCCGCCAGCAGCGCCTGGGCGTAGGCCGCCAGGTCTTCGCAGGGAGCCTGGGGGTTGTTGCCGAAGCCGGGCAGCTCCAGTGGCACCACGTCGTAATGTTGAAAGTGCGGCAACGCGTCGTCCCACCAATCGGCGGCGCTACCGTTGCCGGCCAGCAGGTACATCCGGGGCTTGCTCATGGACGGTCCTCAGGCCAGGTCGCGCAGGGCAGCGTCGAGCGTCGGGTAACGGAACGTATAACCGGCCTCGACGAGACGGTTGGGCACCACGCGCTGGCCGTCGAAAAACAGCTGGGCCATCTCACCTGCCAAGGCACGCACCGGCGCGGCAGGAATGTGGAACCACACCGGACGCTTGAGCACCTTGCCGACGCTGTCGGCGAACAGCGCCTGGCTGACGGTTTCTGGCGCCACCAGGTTGTAGGTGCCGCTCAGGCTCTGGTCATCGAAAGCCCGGGCGATCACCTGGATGACGTCGTCGCGGTGCACCCAACTCATGATTTGCCGACCGTCACCCATCCGCCCACCGAACCCCAGACGAAATGGAATCAGCAACGGCAACAACGCACCGCCCGGGCCGAACACCACGCCCAGGCGCATCACCACCTGCCGCACACCCAACTCGACGGCGGGCCGGGCTGAAGCTTCCCAACGCATACAGAGTTCAGCCATGAAGCCATCGCCCTGGGCGGCGCTTTCATCGAGGCTTTCGCTGGCATCCCGCACGCCGTAAAAACCGACGGCCGAGGCCTGTATCCACAACGCCGGTTTGTGCCGGGCGTTTTTCAACCAGGTCATCAAGGCTTCGGTGGTATTGACCCGACTGGCGATCAGTTGCGCCTGTCGCTTGGGGCTCCAGCGCGGCCCGGCCACCGGCGCGCCCGCCAGGTTGATCAGCACATCGAAGGTTTCGTCATGACCCAGCTTGCCCAGCGAACGCAGGCAACGGGCGCGGCCGTCAAACAGATAGGCCGCTTTCAACGGATCGCGAGCCAGCACACTGACCGTGTGCCCGGCGTCGAGCAGTTGATTGACCAAGGTCTCGCCGATAAATCCGGTGCCCCCGGTCACCAGCACGCGCTTGTAGGCACCCCCGGCAAATGGGTTGGCCGGCTTGCCCGCGCGCTGCATGCGCAAGACCGCCAAGCCGTCGCGAATCCCCGAGGCCGTAACCCCGATGGCGAACAAGGTCAGCAGCCAACCGCGCCAGCCGAGGTCGATCGCGCTCAGGCCGGTGGGCAAACTCGCCCACTGCGCCAGTTGCACGCCGTACAGCGCGAAGAAGGCCCCGCCGTTGACCGCCAGCACCGTGTGCATGATGCGCTCGATGGCGGGCAGTTTGCGGCTACGGTCCTCGACCACGAAATCCCAGAGCGTCAGGCCGATCTCCAGTGCGAACAACAGCGCGATGACGATCGCCCACGTCCCCTCGAAGGCCAAGTGCGCCATGCCCAGGAACAGGATCCCGTAGAAGCACGAGCGCAGGGCGTGGATAGAGAGCTCCAGCCGGGCGCTGTGGCGATAGGGCAAGGCGACGGTGAGTTCGTGGTGATACAGAGTATCCAGCGCACCGAGGATCGCCTGGGCAATCAGCAGGGTGATGGCCCAGTCCAGCAGTGAAAAGTCAGGCATGGTTTGAATCACTCGACGCGTTGTCAGTCAGGAAGGTGCGGCGGTCGTGGCGATAGAGCCAGAACAGCGGCGGCAGTAATAGCAGCAGCGCGAGACTGTCGAGCCACAGGTGCGACCAGACCTGAGCCTGGGCGGAAATCAGCATGTCCTGGGGCGCCCACAACAGGATGCCGGCGATTATCCAGCCCCACGGCATGGCGCGCTTCAATCGATTGCCGATATGGACGAGGGCGAGCATGTACAACGCATAGCTTTGCAATGTGGCGCCGAACAAGGCCAGCCACCAGACTTGCTGCGCACGGGCTGTAGCAGGCACGGCATTGGCGCCCCAGAACGCCTGCTCGATGTTCTGCAGATAACCGTCGAGCAATCCCGAATGACCGGCCCAGGTCAGCGTGACGCCAGCGAGCAGATGCATCAGAGCGCCGGCGTATAACCAAACGACCAGGGCTTTGCGAAGGGGGCTGTGAGGGGTTGGCATTCCATGTCCTGAAGGCTTGCTTGAGGGCGGCCAGTCTAAAGGAAATGGAAGGGGCTTTACTGGGCTGATGGGCCGGGCAGCGATAAATAAATCAGCCTCGAACGGGGCCTGCTTCGCAGGCCAGCGGGAGCAAGCTGCCCCGCCACAGGGATAGGGGTAGGGATAGGGATAGGGTGAGGTTCAAGTGTCAGGTTAAGAGACCTGCGATGAATTGAAGATTGCCATCGCGAGCAAGCTCGCTCCCACAGGGGTTTTGTGTCGAACTCAATATCGAGACCAACCCCCGATCACCTATGGAAGCGAGCTTGCTCGCGATGACGTCAGCCCAGACACCCCCAAACCCGTGGCGAGGGAGCTTGCTCCCGCTGGGGCGCGCAGCGGCCCTAAAAAAGCGATGAGCGCTGCGCACTCAAGCGGGAGCAAGCTCCCTCGCCACAAAAGCTTCCAAGCCCTAAGTCCAGGCCCAAAGTCCAAAGTCCAAAGTCCTCAAGCCATATTGGCAGTTTGAGGAGTCCGGCCTGAGATGCTACCGCTCGTGCAACGCCTCGGACCGGGCCTTGATGATTGGCTTGAGCAGGTAGCTGAGCACGGTTTTCTTGCCGGTGATGATGTCCACCGACGCCACCATCCCAGGGATGATCAGCAAGGGCTTTTCAGGCGTGCCCAGGTGGCTGCGCTCGGTGCGCAGCTTGATGATGTAGTAGGTGGTTTTCTTGTCTTCATCGGTGATGGTGTCGGCGCCGATCTGTTCCAGCTTGGCTTTCATCCCGCCGTAGATGGTGTAGTCGTATGCGGTGAATTTCACCGTGGCGTCCTGGCCGGGGTGCAGGAAGGCGATGTCCTGGGGACGGATTTTCGCCTCCACCAGGATGGTGTCGTCCAGCGGCACGATTTCCACCAGGTCGCTGCCGGGCTGGATCACGCCACCGATGGTGTTCACCAGCAACTTGTTGACGATGCCGCGCACGGGCGACGTTACCAGGGTCCGGCTCACCCGGTCTTCCAGGGCTTTGCCGGTGGCCTGGGCCTTGTTCAGGTCGGTGCGAGCTTCGTTGAGCTGGGTCAGGGCTTCGCTGCGGAACTTGCCGCGGGTCTCGTCGATCTTGCGCTGCACTTCCTTGATCGCCGATTCGGCACGGGGGATCGCCAGCGTCGTGGCGTCCAGTTGCCCACGGGTCTCGACTTCGGCGCGCTTGAGCCGCAGCACTTCCACCGGCGATACCGCGCCTTGGGCCACCAGTGGCTCGGACATGTTGATTTCCTGGCGTTGCAGCGCCAGGCCGGAGCGGTACTGCGCCTGCTTGGAGATGAATTCGCGCAGTTCCTGCTGGCGCTGGATCAACTGCTCCTGCAAACCGCCGATTTCATCGTGCAACTGCTGGCGGCGGCTGATGTACAGCGACTCTTCGCTGGCAGCCTGGCCCGGCACCGCCTTGAGCACATCGGCCGGGAAGTTCAGCGGCCGATCATCGACCTCGGCACTCAGGCGCTCGACCCGCAACAGCATGGACAGGCGATCGGCCTCGGTTTCGCCGACGTTGGAGACAAACCGGGTGTCGTCCAGGCGAATCAACGACGCGCCGGCATCGACGATCTGCCCTTCCTTGACGAACAGCTCAGCGACGATGCCGCCTTCCAGGTTCTGGATCTTCTGGACCTTGGACGAGGGAATCGCCTTGCCGTCGCCCTTGGTCACTTCGTCGATCACGGCGAAGTTGGCCCACAGCATCAGGAACACAAAGAAGCCGATGATGCCCCAGATCGTCAAGCGCACCACCCGGGGAGCGTCCTCGATCAGCGCCTTGTTGACCTCGGGCAGTGGTTGGCCGTGCAGCGAGTCGGAACCTTTGAAATAACGGCCCACAGCGCCCTTGAAACCGGATTTAAGCAACACTGATCTGCCCCTTCTTCAACGCTTCCATGACAGCGGCTTTCGGGCCATCGGCGAGGATCTGTCCACGGTCGATCACCAACAGGCGGTCCACCAGCGACAGCAAGGATGCACGGTGCGTCACCAGCAACACGGTCTTGTTTTCCACCACGGCGGCCAAGCGCTGTTTCAAGCGCTCTTCACCGGTGTTGTCCATGGCGCTGGTGGGTTCGTCCAGCAACAGGATGGGCGGGTTGAGCAGCAGCGCGCGGGCCAGGGCGACGTTCTGGCGCTGGCCACCGGACAGGTTCTGTCCGCGCTCACCGACTTGCAGTTCATAGCCTTGCGGATGCAGGCGGGCAAATTCATGCACGCCCGCCAGTTCAGCGGCCTGGAGCACCAGTTCATCTTCGACGTAACGGGCGCCGGAGGTCAGGTTGTCCCGCAGGGTACCGGCCAGCAGCTGGATGTCCTGGGGCACGTAGCCAATGTTGTAGCGCAGCTCGCTGACGTCGATCTGGCGGATGTCCACGCCGTCCACCAGCAAGGCGCCGTCGTCGGGTTGGTAAAGCCCCACCAGCAACTTGGCCAGCGAGCTTTTGCCCGATCCGCTGCGGCCGATGATGCCGATTTTCTCGCCCGGCTTGATCACCAGGTTGATGTTCTTCAGCGCGGCGTTCTGCTGGTTCGGGTAGGTGAAATTCAACTGACGGCATTCAATGGCGCCCTGCAGGACCTTGCGGCTGAGCGGGCGCTCGTCGAAATTGCGTTCCTGGGGCAGCTCCATCATCTGGTCGACGGACGTCATGGTCACCCGCGCCTGCTGGTAGCGGGTCAGCAGGCCCGACAGCGACGCCAACGGGCTGAGGGCGCGACCGCTGAGCATGTAGCAGGCCACCAGCCCGCCCATGCTCAGGTTGCCGGCGATGATCAGGTAAACGCCAAAGACGATCATGATCACCCCGGCCAATTGCTGGATCAGCAAGGTGATGTTCATTGCCAGGCCGGACAGCATCTTCACCCGCAGTTCGAGGCGGCTGAGGGTGCCGATGGTCTGTTCCCACTGGTATTGGCGTTCGCTCTCGGCGTTGTTGACCTTCACCGCGTCCAGGCCGGCCAGGGTTTCGATCAGGCTGGATTGGCGTTCGGCGCCCAGGGCCATGGTGCGCTCCATGGTTGCCACCAGGGGCTTCTGCAAGGCATAGCCGATCAGCAGGGCAATCGGGAACGCCAGCACCGGAATCCACACCAGGTGCCCGCCGATAATCGCGATGACCATGAAGATCAGCAGGGTGAACGGCAGGTCGATCAGGCTGGTGAGGGTTAGCGAAGCGAGGAAGTCCCGCAGGCTCTGGAATTCATGGATGTTCTGGGCGAAGCTGCCGACCCGCGCCGGGCGGTATTTCATGGACATGCCGACGATGCGTTCGAACAGGGTGGCCGAGATGATCAGGTCGGTTTTCTTGCCCGCCAGGTCCAGGCACAGGCTGCGCAGCATCTTGAGGATCAGATCGAACACATAGGCGCCGGTGATACCAACGGCCAATACCCACAGGGTCGCTTCGGCCTGGTTCGGCACCACGCGGTCGTAGACGTTCATCACGAACAGCGGCGCGGCCATGGCGATGATGTTGATCAGCAGGCTCGCGGCGATGGCATCTGCGTACAGCCAGCGGGACCGCTTGAGGGTGTCGCGAAACCACGAACGCGCCCGGGGAATGAGCGTGCCGTGGTTGACGTCAAATTTATGCTGCGGCTGGGCGAAGAACACCTTGCCGCTGTAGTCATCGGCCAGCAGTTCGCGGCTGATGGTTACCTCACCGCCGTCGCTTTCGCTGAGCAGCAACCGCGCCTGGTCGTCGCCGACCCAGCCCAGCAGCACGGCACTGCGGCCGTCCTTGAGCAACAACAGTGCCGGCATGGCGATGGTCGGGATCTGCTCGAGCTTGCGTTGCAGCACCCGGCCTTGCAGACCGGCACGGGCCGCCGCGCGCGACAATAATTCGACGCTCAGCCGTTGCTTGGGCAGCGGCAGGCCGGTGGTGAGCATCGCCGCGCTGGCCGGCTTCTGATGCAGCATGCAGAGCGCCAGCAAGCCGTCCAGCAGCGGGTCGTCGTGCAGCGTGCGCGGGTCATGAACGAGTTCGACTGGACTGACTTCTGATTCCACGCTTGGCACTCTGACTGATTAAAACGGGTGGTAGGACTCAATTCATCCCAGGCAACTGAACCTTGGGCTTCATGTCGTTCTGCACAACCGATGCCAACGGTGCGACCACACCTTGGCTTTTCAACAGCTGGCCCATGGTTGCCTTGATCCGGTATTGGGTGAACAGCTGCACATTCTTGATTTCCGCCAGGCGACGGGAAGCGCTGAACAGCTCGTTTTCGCTGTCGAGCAAGTCCAGCAGGGTCCGCTCGCCGAGGCTGAATTGGCGCTGGTAGGCGGTGCGCACGCTGGTGCTGTGATCAACGTATTGCTGGGCGATCGGCACTTGGGCGTTGGCGTTGTTCAAGGCGTTCCAGGCCAGGCCAAGCTCTTCATTGAGCTGGCGCAGCGCGTTGTTGCGGATATCCAGGGCCTGGTTGGACAGGTACGACTTGGATTCCAGGTCCGCCTTGTTGCTGCCGCCGGCATACAGGTTGAAACGCATGCGCAGCATGGCTTGCCATTCATTGTTGTGGCCGTTCTGGCCGTCCAGGTCGTTGTCGGCGGTGCGGCCCAGCTCAGCGTCGAAACGTGGGTAGAAACTCGACTTGGCGGCTTCGTACTGCTGCTCGGCGGCGGCGATGTCGGCTTCGGCCGAACGCAGCACCGGACTGTTTTCCAGCATCTGGGCACGGGCTTCGGTCAGGTTGGCCGGCAGCAACGCCAGAAAATCGGCAGGACGTTCCAGTTGATCGGGCAGTTGGCCGACGGCGCTGAGGTAGTTGGTCTCGGCATCGGCCAGGTTGGTTTGTTCGGTGATCAGGTTGTTGCGGGCCTGGGCCATGCGCGCTTCGGCCTGGTCCATGTCGGCGCCGCTGCCCACGCCGCGGGAAGTGCGCAGCTTGATCTGGTCGAAGATGCGCTCGTGGCTCTTGAGGTTTTCCTCGGCCAGGCGCACGAACTCGCGACGGGTCAGCACGTCCAGGTAGACCTGGGCCACGGTCAACCCGGTGCGCTCGGACGCGTCCAGCAACGAGTAGGCCCGGGCATTGACGGTGGCTTGTTGACGCCCCACTTCGCTGGACGTCGCAAAACCGTCAAAAACCATTTGCGACAGGCGCAGGCTCGACTCGCTGCGGTTCAGGGTTTCCCAATGATTGGTCCCGCCCGACCGGGTGGTGACGCTGTCGGTGCCTTCACGGCCGTATCCGGCGGCAAGGTCCACCCTAGGCAGGTAGCCGCCCTTGGCCGCCTTGAGCTGGTAATCCGCCGCGAGGCGACTGTTCACGCCAGCCTGGATTTCAGGATGGACATCCAGCGCCTGTTGCATGGCCTGCGGCAAGGTTTGTGCTTGTACGAAACTGGCGGCGAGAGCAAAGGGTAAAGCCTTGAACAGGTACAGACGCATGGTGGATTTCTTCCTGAAACACTTGTCTTGGATCACAGCGAAACGTGGCGCTGCATCGGATGATGGCAACCGGAATGACCGTATGTCGGAAAGTTCAAAACAGGAGCTGGAACACGCACCGAAAGAACAGGTCGCCGCTTAAATATCAATGTGACATTACGGCGGCGATTGTTTAGGATGGCCGGCAGAAGGTCAATAGTTTGGCACAAACAAAATAATTGAAAAGTCGCAGCCAAAATATTGACATTGAAAAGCGTCAAATAACCTTACTTTGTGAACATGAACGTCCAGACCGCTGCGGCCCACAAGCCGCCGGGTCCATGGAAGTCTACTGAGCGTGGCACCCGGAGAGTCTTCAATGAGCAGTGTTATTGCCGTTGTCAAAAGCATTGTTGGTCAGGTTTTCGTCGTATCCCCCGAGGGCATCCGGCGCGTACTCATTGAAGGTGATCGCCTGAACGTAGGCGACCAGTTGGACACCGGCCCTGCCGGCGCCGTCACTTTGGAACTGGCCGATGGCCGCACCCTGGACCTGGGCCGCGACACCCAGTGGAGCGCCAATGCCCCGGATTCGTCCACCGATCTTGAACAGGCCACAGCCCAGGCCGCGCCGTCAGTAGAAGAGCTGCAACAAGCCATCGCCGCGGGTGTCGACCCGACGACCGCCCTGGAAGCCACCGCCGCCGGCGCCACTGCCGCAGGTACGGGCGGCGCCGCCGGTGGCGGCCACAGCTTTGTGGTGCTGGACGCCACCGCCGGTAGCGTCGACCCTACCGTCGGCTTCCCAACCGAAGGCCTCGCTGCGGCTGCCGCCACCGACAACAACATCCTGGGTGGCGACACCACGGATACGACCGCCAACGCCGTGCTCAATGCGACGATGACCCTGAGCGCCACGCCGACCCTGACCGAGGCCGGCGGCGTGCTGGTCTACACCGCGACCGTGACACAGGCCCCGCAGACCAACCTGACCGTGACCTTGTCCAACGGCGCGGTCATCGTGATCCCGGCGGGTCAACTGACCGGCAGCGTCAACGTCCCACTCGCGCCGAATGACACCGTCTACAACGACCCAAGCCAGATCAGTGTGACCGTCACCGGCACCACCGGCGGTACCGGCATCGCCGTGACCGTGCCCACCACGCCGGCCGTGACCCAGATTACCGACACCATCGACACCACCACCGTCACCCTGACGGCGGGCAACACCGTGACCGAAGGCGGTTCAATTGTTTATACCGCGACGCTGACCAACCCGGCTCAAACGCCAGTGACCGTGACCTTGAGCAACGGCGCGGTCATCACCATCGCCGCCGGCCAGACCACTGGCACCGTTAACGTCGAGACGCCGGCTAATGACGTCTACAACAACGGCAGCACGGTCAGCACCACCATTACCGGTGCGACCGGTGGCAACTTTGAAAACCTGGTGCCGAGCACTGCGCCTGCGGTCACTACGATTACCGATTCGGTCGACACCACTACCGTGACGTTGACTGCTACGCCGACCGTGAATGAAAACGGCACGATCACTTACACCGCGACCCTGACCGGTGCCGACGGCAAACCCGTCACCGCGCAGAATGGTCCTGTGACCGTGACGTTGGAAAGCGGCAAGACCATCACCATCGCAGCGGGCGCAAGCTCGGGCGTGTTGGATGTAGCCGTTGGCAACGACGTTTACCAAGGTCCAACCACCGTGACCGAGTCGATTGCTTCGGCATCCGGTGGCAACCTCGAAGCTATCGCGCCTAACACCGCGCCAGTCAGCACCATTGTTAGCGATGTCAACGACACCACCACCGTAACGCTGACTGCTACGCCGACCGTGAATGAAAACGGCACCATCACCTACACCGCGACCCT
>NZ_CAKKMI010000074.1:0-30367 GCF_918698105.1 Pseudomonas brassicacearum
CCCCTTGTACATTGACGCCCCGCCCCCGCCCATGCTCTCCTGTGCATGGTTTGCGTAGCGGGTTCTGCTAGCTCAAATTCTGGCGCCGAAGTTGGGCTAGCAGAGCCCGCTACACAAACCACTTGTTACGGGTGCCCTTCACAGGGTGAAACGGGAAACCGGTGAATCGTGTGCTTTACTCCAAAGCCACGTCAGTCCGGTGCTGCCCCCGCAACGGTAAGCGAGCGAAGCGTCTGAACCACTGTGTCCCCGGACATGGGAAGGTGACGCTTGCAGGCCAGGCACAAGCCCGGCCCCTCGCGAGCCCGGAGACCGGCCCTTGACTCATGCATCAACAAACCCGCGGTGGGCGGGCGCTGTTCGAACCTTGGCGGGCTTTCGCCCGGGGTCTCATCGCGCTCGCATCCCCCACGGAACAAAAACAGAGGGAAGCGCCATGTCGACCATCAGCAGCACCGCCCGCACCGCCAGCAGCACCACCACCCTGAGCCAACGCCTGAGCGCCGCAATCCTGGCTTCGATCCTGGGCGCGGGGCTGGTCTATTTCGCCGGTTTCTCTCACATCGAAGCGGTACACAATGCCGCCCACGATACCCGCCACAGCGCCGCTTTCCCGTGCCATTGAGAACTGACGCCATGATCAAGCGTATCGCGCAGACCGCTGGTTTCAGCGGCTTGCTGGCCGCCCTGCTGCTGACTCTGCTGCAAAGTTTCTGGGTATCGCCACTGATTCTCCAGGCGGAAACCTTCGAGAAGGCCCCGGCGACCGAGGTCCATGAACACGCCGATGGTGCGGCTCATACTCATGATGCCCAAGCCTGGGAGCCGGAAGACGGTTGGCAGCGAGTGCTCTCCACCACCGGCGGCAACCTGGTGGTCGCCGTGGGTTTTGCCCTGATGCTGGCGGGCCTGTACACCTTGCGCGCACCGACTCGCACGTCCCAGGGCCTGCTCTGGGGCCTGGCCGGTTATGCCACGTTCGTCCTGGCGCCGACCCTCGGCTTGCCCCCGGAACTGCCCGGTACCGCAGCGGCCGACCTGGCCCAACGGCAGATGTGGTGGATCGGCACCGCGGCGTCCACGGCGGTGGGCATTGCCCTGATCGCCTTCGGCCGGCATTGGCTGCTCAAGCTGCTGGGCGTGGCGACGTTGCTGGTGCCCCATGTCATCGGCGCGCCGCAGCCTGAAGTCCACTCGATGCTGGCGCCCGAAGCGCTGGAGAGTCAGTTCAAGATCGCCTCGCAGCTGACCAACGTCGCGTTCTGGCTGGCCCTCGGCCTGATCAGCGCCTGGCTGTTTCGCCGTGACAGCCAAGCCCACCACGACGCATGAGCACCACGCCGATGCTGGTGGTCGGCCTCGGCTGCCAGCGCGGCTGCCCGGCCAGCACGCTGCGGGCCTTGCTCGACCAGGCGTTGCTGGCCCAGGGCATTGCGCTTGATCAGGTGCGGGCCCTGGCCAGTATCGACCTCAAGCGTGACGAGCCGGGCCTGCTGCAACTGGCCGAACAACTGGCCGTGCCGCTGACCTGCTTCAGTGTCGAACAATTGGCCGGCTACGAGCAGCGGCTCAGTCACCGCTCCGAGATCGCCTTCGAGCGAACCGGTTGCTACGGCATCGCCGAAAGCGCCGCCCTGGCCTTGGCCGATCGGTTGGGCACACCGCCCGCGACGCTGCTGATGACTCGCCAGAAAGGCCCCAAGAGCACGTTGGCATTGGCGGTCGTGGCCTAAATCCCGATAATCGGCGCCCAGGATCATGAGCGATCTTCATCTGGGCAACGCTCACCCATCTTTCACAGGAGCCGGTCATGACCGTTTACTTCATCGGCGCCGGCCCCGGCGACCCGGATCTCATCACAGTCAAAGGCCAGCGATTGATCCGCCAGTGTGCAGTCATCATCTACGCCGGCTCGCTGGTGCCGACCGCCGTCCTTGAAGGCCACCGCGCCGAACAGGTAATCAACAGCGCCGAGCTGCATCTGGAACAGATCATTGAATTGATCAAGAGCGCTCATCTGAAGGGCCACAACGTGGCCCGGGTGCATTCCGGCGACCCGAGCCTGTACGGCGCCATTGGCGAGCAGATTCGTTGCCTGCGGGAATTGGACATCCCTTTCGAAATCATCCCGGGTGTGACCGCGACCTCAGCCTGCGCCGCCCTGCTGGGCGCCGAACTGACCCTGCCGGACATTTCCCAAAGCCTGATCCTCACCCGCTACGCCGACAAAAGCCCGATGCCCACCGGGGAAGAGCTGGGCAGCCTGGCGCAGCACGGGGCGACCATGGCCATTCATCTGGGGGTCAATCATCTGGAAAAAATCGTCGACGAACTGCGGCCCCACTACGGCACCGATTGCCCGATTGCGGTAATCCACCGGGCGACATGGCCGGATCAGGATTGGGTGCTGGGGACGCTGGACGATATCGCAGCAAAGGTACGCGCCAAGGGCTTTCGCCGCACGGCGCTGATTCTGGTGGGACGGGTGCTGGGCAACGATGTGTTCAGCGAATCTTCGCTGTACCGCGCCGGGCATGCGCATCTCTACAGGCCCTGACTCGCCAGAGAACCCACCTCGATCCCCCTGTGGGAGCGAACCTGTGGGAGCAAGGCTTGCCCGCGAAGGTATCGCCTCGGTCTATCAGCTGCACCGAGGTGTTTGCATCGCGGGCAAGCCTTGCTCCCACAGGTTACGAGCTGATCGCCAGTTGGTATCGCCACAATCAGTAGTAGGCGTTTTCTTTCTGCGTGTGGTCGGTCACGTCGCGTACGCCCTTGAGCTCCGGAATGCGCTCGAGCAAGGTGCGCTCGATGCCTTCCTTCAAGGTCACGTCAGCCTGGCCGCAGCCCTGGCAGCCGCCGCCGAACTGGAGCACGGCGATGCCGTCTTCCACCACGTCGATCAGCGAAACCTGGCCGCCGTGGCTGGCCAGCCCCGGGTTGATTTCGGTTTGCAGGTAGTAATTGATGCGCTCATTGACCGGGCTGTCGGCATTGACCATCGGCACCTTGGCGTTGGGCGCCTTGATGGTCAGCTGGCCGCCCATGCGGTCCGTGGCGTAGTCGACCACCGCATCGTCCAGGAAGGCTTCGCTGAACGAGTCGATGTACGCGGTAAAGCTCTTGAGCCCCAACGCGGTGTCTTCGGGTTTTTCTTCCCCCGGCTTGCAGTAGGCAATGCACGTCTCAGCGTACTGGGTGCCGGGCTGGGTGATGAAGATGCGGATCCCGATACCAGGCGTGTTCTGCTTGGACAGCAGGTCGGCCAGGTAATCGTGGGCGGCATCGGTAATGGTAATGGCGGTCATGGAAACTCCTCGCAGGCTTGCCGGCAGTTTACGCCAATCATCGCGCCGGACAAAGTCCTAGTATTTTTGTCGGGAAAGCGCCCGGCGGCACGGAGTTTGCCACCGGGGCCGTCGATCAGAGGTTCTGGTAGCGATTCATGTCCAGCACACCACTCTCCACGGGCTCTGTCTCCTGGATGTACTGGCTCAGGTCATGGAAGTACTGCCAGAACTGCGGGTGACTGCGGCGAATGCCCCAGCGCTCGACAATCCGCTCGAACGCCGGTGCGTCCTGGGCGCCTTGCATGGCTTCGACGAACGCCGGCACTTGCCCGGCCGGAATGTTGAACATGAAGTTCGGATAGCTGCCGAGCACGCCCGGGTAGACCGTCAGTGTGTCCAACCCCGGCTGGTAGCGCTTCTCCTCGCCCAGCAGGAACGCCACGTTGCTGTGGGCTCGGTTGCGCAGCAGGCTGTAGACCTCACGATGACCGCTGGCGGTTTCGATGCGCAACAGGGTCGCTTCCGGCAGTTGGTCGATCACCTTGAGCCCCGCCGCCGGGCGTGACACCAGGCGGCTGAGGGCCTGTTCGGCGTTTTGCAGCGCCGGGTCGATGTTCGGGCGCGAGCAGTAGGCACCATCACAGCGATTGATGGGGTCGGGGAACGCATTGAGCTCGCCGTAACGGGCCAGCAGTTGGTGGACGAAATCGCCCTTGGGGTCGTGCTCGTCAAGCTTGAGGGCGGTCGGCTTGTCATCGTCGATGGCTTCGTAATCGAGCCACATCTTGAATTTGCCGCCGGCCTGGTACCAGTCGTCAAGGTAGCCTTCCCGGGAGTCGGCCGGCATCAGGCGCAGGAAGTTCTGCTCCGCACCGTTGCGGATCAGATCGAAATACAGCCGGGTCTGGGCCTGGTGGGACACGTTGCCGAATACATCGAAGTTCACCGCCAATTGGTAATAGGTGCGTTCCAGCAACGGAAAGTCGAACAGCCAGATCGTCTGCGGGACTTCGCCGATCAGGCCCTTGTTGACCGAGGCACTGTCGAAGTGCCGGAAAATGCTCAGCAGTGCATTGTCATTGCCGGCCCACAGCGTCGACCAGCTCGGCGCCGGCGCATCGGCATAGACGTCGCGGCGCAAGGCTTCGTATTCGTTGCGCTTGTCCCGGTAGTCGAGCCACAGTCTGACGACGCTGCCCACATCGTCATTCTGGCCCGGCATCGCCAGCAACGGGGTGGCCTGGCCACGGTAGTTCGGGTCGGTGATGTACAGGTCATGCTCGGGGGCCTGGAACAGCGCCCAGAAATTATCGCGGATCACGTCCGTGGCGATCTGGCCCCGGCACACCGGCCCGCGAATGAAGGTGCGCACGAAATACTCGGCGTTATCGAGCATGAACTGGTAGCGAGCCTGGGCCGGAATCGCTTCGAAGGTGGAAAACGGGTTGGCCCGGCGCTCCGGACCGTAGCCCGGCAACGCCGAAACCTGCCAGTTGCCGCTGTAGAACAGGCTTTTGATGCGCGCCATCTTCGCCGCGCTCAAGCCGTAGGTGATGTGGGTCTTGTGCACGATCACCCCTTGCACCGGCCAGAGCCGGTAATAGATGCGGGTGCCGGGATCATCATTCGGACGGCGGGTATTGATCAGGTCGATCGGCTGGCCGGTGGGCGTGCGCGAACGGACCCACTGGAAGAAATGCCCCGGCTCGCCGTCCTTGAAATAGAGGTGCGCCAGGAACCAATGCTCGAACAACCAGCGGCCCACCAGGCTTTCCCGGGCCCCTGGGGCATTGAGCAGGTTTTCCCATTGCACCACCTGCAAGGCTTCGGCGGCGCTCGGGGCCAGGGCCTGCTGATCGATGGGGGCACCTGCAGCCAGCCAGCGTTGCAGGGTCTGGTATTGCTGATCGGTCAGCCCAGTGACAGCCAGGGGCATGCCTTCCATGGGATGGGCACCGGCGTATTCGTTGAATTGATCCGGCATCGCGCAGCTGTTTTCACGATTGAGGCCCAGCACGATCTCCTGCGGCAGCTTGGCGTTGGGCTGCAGCGGCGTGCGGTGTCCCAGATCCAGCATGCGCGCCATCAGGGCAGCCTGGCTGCCTTGGGCATCGAGTACCGAATAGAAGCCCTTGCGCTGCCAGGCGCGCTGGCCGGAGGCGTCATAGAACAAACGGGTCGGATCGGCCGCCCGGCGCCGCTCGCCGTCGTACACCGTCAGTTTGCTCGCCCCCCGTGCCGCGCCTTCGCCGCTGCCCAGGTTCAACTGGCAGGCGGAGTCGTAGCAGGCATGACAGGCCACGCATTTTTCCGTGAAAATCGGCTGGATGTCGCGGGTGTAGGAGATCGCGGGAGCGAGACTCCCGGCGGCTGCGGTAAAACACAACAGCAGCAACAGACTGCCGAATAAGACGCGGTACGGCATGTCTCGGGTCCCGAAGAGATAGTCCGGCGATTCTACCGGGCCAGCATCGCCTTGCAAACATGAGCGATATTCATGCAAAAGCCCATCATGATCAAATCCTGCACAGGTTTGCTATCATCCCGGCCTTCGTAATGGTCTTTTTTTCCAGGTAGTCCTATGTCTGATCGCAGCGCTCGCCTTTATCTTCTCCAGCAAGCCCTCAAGGAACGCATCCTGATCCTCGACGGCGGCATGGGCACGATGATCCAGAGCTACAAGCTGGAAGAGCAGGACTACCGCGGCAAGCGCTTCGCCGACTGGCCGAGCGACGTCAAGGGCAACAACGATTTGCTGGTGCTCAGCCGCCCCGACGTGATCGGTGCCATTGAAAAAGCCTACCTGGATGCCGGCGCCGACATCCTGGAAACCAACACCTTCAACGCCACCCAGGTGTCCCAGGCCGACTACGGCATGCAGGGCCTGGCCTACGAGCTGAACCTGGAAGGCGCGCGCCTGGCCCGTAAAGTGGCCGACGCCAAGACCCTGGAAACCCCGGACAAGCCACGCTTCGTCGCCGGCGTACTCGGCCCGACCAGCCGCACCTGCTCGCTGTCACCGGATGTGAACAACCCCGGCTACCGCAACGTGACCTTCGACGAACTGGTGGAAAACTACACCGAGGCCACCAAGGGCCTGATCGAAGGCGGCGCCGACCTGATCCTGATCGAAACCATCTTCGACACGCTGAACGCCAAGGCGGCGATCTTTGCCGTGCAAGGCGTCTACGAGGAACTGGGCGTCGAACTGCCGATCATGATCTCCGGCACCATCACCGACGCCTCCGGCCGCACCCTCTCGGGCCAAACCACCGAAGCCTTCTGGAACTCCGTGGCCCACGCCAAGCCGATCTCCGTGGGCCTGAACTGCGCCCTCGGTGCCAGCGAACTGCGCCCCTACCTGGAAGAGCTGTCGAACAAGGCCAGCACCCACGTATCGGCCCACCCCAACGCCGGCCTGCCCAACGAATTCGGTGAATACGACGAACTGCCGGCCGAAACGGCCAAGGTCATCGAAGAGTTCGCCCAGAGCGGCTTCCTGAACATTGTCGGCGGCTGCTGCGGCACCACCCCGGCGCACATCGAAGCCATCGCCAAGGCCGTGGCCGGCTACGCGCCGCGGCAGATTCCAGAGATCCCACGGGCCTGCCGCCTGTCGGGCCTGGAACCGTTCACCATCGATCGCAGCTCCTTGTTCGTCAACGTCGGCGAGCGGACCAACATCACCGGCTCCGCCAAGTTCGCCCGGCTGATCCGCGAGGACAACTACACCGAAGCCCTGGAAGTGGCCCTGCAACAGGTCGAGGCCGGCGCCCAAGTGATCGACATCAACATGGACGAGGGCATGCTCGATTCGAAGAAGGCCATGGTGACCTTCCTCAATCTGATTGCCGGCGAACCGGACATCTCCCGTGTGCCGATCATGATCGACTCCTCCAAGTGGGAAGTGATCGAAGCCGGCCTCAAGTGCATCCAGGGTAAAGGCATCGTCAACTCCATCAGCATGAAGGAAGGCGTCGAGCAGTTCATCCATCACGCCAAGCTGTGCAAGCGCTACGGCGCCGCCGTGGTGGTGATGGCCTTCGACGAAGCCGGCCAGGCCGACACCGAGGCGCGCAAGAAGGAAATCTGCAAGCGCTCCTATGACATCCTGGTCAATGAAGTCGGCTTCCCACCGGAAGACATCATCTTCGACCCGAACATCTTCGCCGTCGCCACCGGCATCGAAGAGCACAACAACTATGCCGTGGACTTCATCAACGCCTGCGCCTACATCCGTGACGAACTGCCCTACGCGCTGACCTCGGGCGGGGTGTCCAACGTGTCGTTCTCGTTCCGCGGCAACAACCCGGTGCGCGAGGCGATCCACTCGGTGTTCCTGCTGTATGCGATCCGCGCTGGCCTGACCATGGGCATCGTCAACGCCGGCCAACTGGAGATCTACGACCAGATCCCGGTGGAGCTGCGCGACGCCGTGGAAGACGTGATCCTCAACCGCACCCCCGAAGGCACCGACGCCCTGCTGGCCATCGCCGACAAGTACAAGGGCGACGGCAGCATCAAGGAGGCGGAAACCGAGGAATGGCGCGGCTGGGAGGTGAACAAGCGCCTGGAACATGCGCTGGTCAAGGGCATCACCACCCACATCGTTGAAGACACCGAGGAATCGCGACTGTCTTTCGCCCGCCCGATCGAGGTCATCGAAGGCCCGCTGATGGCCGGCATGAACATCGTCGGCGACCTGTTTGGCGCCGGCAAGATGTTCCTGCCCCAGGTGGTCAAATCCGCCCGAGTGATGAAGCAGGCCGTGGCCCACTTGATCCCGTTCATCGAGGCGGAAAAAGGCGACAAGCCGGAAGCCAAAGGCAAGATCCTGATGGCCACGGTCAAGGGCGACGTGCATGACATCGGCAAGAACATCGTCGGCGTGGTGCTCGGTTGCAACGGCTATGACATCGTCGACCTGGGCGTGATGGTGCCGGCGGAGAAGATCCTGCAGGTGGCCAAGGAGCAGAAGTGCGACATCATCGGCCTGTCCGGCCTGATCACACCGTCCCTGGATGAGATGGTGCATGTGGCCCGTGAGATGCAGCGCCAGGATTTCCACCTGCCGCTGATGATTGGCGGCGCTACCACCTCCAAGGCCCACACGGCGGTGAAGATCGAACCCAAGTACAGCAACGACGCGGTGATCTACGTCACCGATGCCTCCCGCGCCGTGGGCGTGGCGACCCAGTTGCTGTCCAAGGAGCTCAAGCCGGCTTTCGTCGAGAAAACCCGCCTGGACTACATCGACGTACGCGAGCGTACGTCCAACCGCAGCGCCCGCACCGAACGCCTGAGCTACCCCGCCGCCGTGGCCAAGAAGCCACAGTTCGACTGGAGCAGCTACCAGCCGGTCAAGCCGACCTTCACGGGCGCCAAGGTGCTGGACGACATTGACCTGAACGTCCTGGCCGAATACATCGACTGGACACCGTTCTTCATTTCCTGGGACCTGGCCGGCAAATACCCGCGCATCCTCACCGACGAAGTGGTCGGCGAAGCCGCCACCGCGCTGTACGCCGATGCCCGGGCGATGCTGCGCAAGCTGATCGACGAGAAACTCATCAGCGCCCGCGCCGTGTTCGGCTTCTGGCCGGCCAACCAGGTGCATGACGACGACCTGGAAGTCTATGGCGACGACGGCAAGCCACTGGCCCGCCTGCATCACTTGCGCCAGCAGATCATCAAGACCGACGGCAAGCCGAACTTCTCCCTGGCCGACTTCGTCGCGCCCAAAGACAGCGGCGTGACCGACTACGTCGGCGGTTTCATCACCACCGCCGGCATCGGCGCCGAAGAAGTCGCCAAGGCCTACCAGGAGGCTGGCGATGACTACAACTCGATCATGGTCAAGGCCCTGGCCGACCGACTGGCCGAAGCCTGTGCCGAATGGCTGCACCAGCAGGTGCGCAAGGAGTATTGGGGCTACGCCCAGGACGAAAGCCTGGACAACGACGCCCTGATCAAGGAGCAATACACCGGCATCCGCCCTGCCCCCGGCTACCCGGCCTGCCCGGACCACACCGAGAAAGCCACCCTGTTCCGCCTGCTCGACCCCGAGGCCAGCGAGCTGAAGGCCGGGCGCAGCGGTGTGTTCCTCACCGAACACTACGCCATGTTCCCGGCAGCGGCGGTCAGCGGCTGGTATTTCGCCCACCCCCAGGCGCAATACTTCGCCGTGGGCAAGATCGACAAGGACCAGGTCCAGAGCTACACCGCCCGCAAGGGCCAGGAGCTGAGCGTGACCGAACGCTGGCTGTCGCCGAATCTGGGTTACGACAACTAAGTCCGCAGCAATTGGCTATGCTCTCCACATACGACCTTGTGTATGGAGAGCATCATGGACGAACCGACCGAAAATAAGCCGCCCACCCTCTGGCAAATGCTGCACAGCGTGGGGGCGGCGGCCTTCGGCGTGCAAAGCGGAAAAAACCGCGCCCGCGACTTCACCCACGGCAAGCCGAGCCACTTCATCATCCTCGGCATCCTGTTTACGGTGATTTTCGGGTTGACGTTGTATGGGATCGTCAACTTGGTGTTGTACTTTGCGGGCATATAGAACGTCCGCAAAGCATGGCAACAGCTTTCTTTCGAACCGAAACAGCCCTATTGGCCCATCTCGATCTGAGCCGTTCTAGCGCCGCCCCAGCGCATCAAGCGAGAAGGCATAGTGCTTGCCATCCGGGTGGGACACCAGGCTGAAGCGCTTGAAGTCCAGGCGATAGTCCTTGGAGGGGTTCATGTTCAACCACACGCGGGCGCGGGCCGGATCGAGCGATTGCATCAGGTCGACCTGCTGGTTGTAGCCGCCGTGGCGCGCGAGGTCGACGCCTCGGGCGTGATCATGGAGCAACACCATGGCCCACCCGCCCAAGCTGAAATGCCCAGTTAACAGCACGCTCAAGCGCCCATCGATACGGGCCTGCAGCGCCGGCCTGGAGCTGTTCATGGCGCTGAACAACACATCCTTGCCCGGCCGGCGACCCGCCTCCTCGAACGCCTGCATGGCGCCCAGGGCCATTTCATCGTTGGCCGACCAGACCAGCGCGGCCTGCGGATAGCGCTTGACCAATTGGCGCGCCTGCTCGTAGGCCCTTTCGCGATTCCACTCGCCATAGACCAATTGGCGCAGGTGCACTTGCGGGTGCTCGGCCAACGCCCGGCCCAGGCCTTTCTCACGCAGTTGCGCCGAAGGGGTGAGTTTCTTCCCGGAAAAAGCCAGCAGATCGAGCGTCTGCCCAGGCGCCAACGGTCCATATTGGCGCAACAGTTCCTTGAGCATCAGGTAACCGCTGCGCTCATCATCGGGCACCAGGCTGCCGAGCAACTCGGGAGGTGGAGTACCGTCCCCTGTCAGCAGGCGAGTCTGATCGTCGGTCAACGTGTTGTTCACCAGGAACAACTTGACCCCGCTGCCCTGCGCCAACTGCAGGATCCGCGGGCCGACATACTGCTCGTTGACCAACACCAGGTAGTCCGGACGGTCCTTGGCCGTGATGGCCTCGTGCGCCTGGCGAATCATCAGTTGGGGATCGCGCTCGGCATACTCCACGCGCAGCCGCAAACCCAGTCCGTTTGCCGCTGCTTGCATGAATTCGGTATAGGTGACCCAGAAGGTCTCGGTGGAGTACCCCGGGTTCAGGAACACGACTGAAGGCGCAGTCGAACTGCCAGGCGACGCCTCGGACGAAGAAGAAACCACATGGGCGGCCTGGGCCTGCGCCCAGAATGACAGGCATAACAGTCCCAGTAGCCTGCAGATAAACTTCGACATCCCGTCCGCCTCAAATAATACGCCACCCAGTATAACGACCCGGGTGGCGACCGGGCACATGAACGCGAGACCTTCATGTGGTCGGCAACAGCTCGAACCTATTGATGACTGACCCAGAACACTGCGGTGCCCACCACCAGGATAATCAGGAACAAAATGGCCCAGGCATCAACAGTACTGTCGCTTTTCCTTGCTTTGGTCGGATTGCTCATTGCATCGCCTCTTGTCGGTTTTGTAGGTGATTGCATAGGGACTCGACCACAGTTAAGACGATGATTGCCCGTACGACAAATGTGGGTTAGGCAATAATCCATCTCATTAGTCGATTTGGTTCTTTACATATACTCAAACATCACTTTTGCGCATAACTCAAAACAGGTATCTTGCACCGGCTCCCCTAGGAGTGCGCGGCCGTGCGCGCAGAATTGCCGAGGCAGAACCCGATTCCAGCGAGCCAACATGCAGCTGTTTCTGATCGGCCCAAGCCTGAGACCGAGACTTATATGTACGTATATGACGAGTACGATCAGCGAATCATCGAGGACCGCGTCAAGCAGTTCCGTGATCAGACCCGACGCTATCTGGCAGGCGAGCTGAGCGAAGAAGAATTCCGCCCTCTGCGCTTGCAGAATGGCTTGTACATCCAGCGCTTCGCCCCGATGCTGCGCGTGGCTGTGCCTTATGGCCAGCTGACCTCGCGCCAGGTGCGCAAGCTGGCGCAAATTGCCCGCGACTACGACAAGGGCTACGCCCACATCAGTACCCGGCAGAACGTCCAGTACAACTGGCCGGCCCTGGAAGATGTGCCCGAGATCCTCGCCGAACTGGCCACCGTGCAGATGCACGCGATCCAGACCAGCGGCAACTGCCTGCGCAACGTCACCACCGACCAGTTCGCCGGTGTCGCAGCCGACGAGTTGATCGACCCGCGCCCGTGGTGCGAGATTGTCCGCCAGTGGACGACTTTCCACCCCGAGTTCGCCTACCTGCCGCGCAAGTTCAAGATCGCCATCAACGGCTCGACCTCGGACCGTGCGGCCATCGAAGTCCACGACATCGGCCTGGAGACGGTCTACAACGCGGCCGGCGAGCTGGGCTTCCGTGTGCTGGTGGGCGGTGGCCTGGGGCGTACGCCGGTGGTCGGCGCGTTCATCAACGAGTTCCTGCCGTGGCAGGACCTGCTGAGCTACCTCGACGCCATCCTGCGGGTATACAACCGCTACGGCCGTCGCGACAACAAATACAAGGCGCGGATCAAGATCCTGGTCAAGGCCCTGACGCCTGAAGTGTTCGCCGAGAAGGTCGAAGCCGAGATGGCTCACCTGCGTGGCGGCCAGACCACCCTGACCGAAGCCGAAGTGCATCGCGTCGCCAAGCACTTCGTCGACCCGGCTTACAAGGCCCTGGACAACCAGGACGCCGAACTGGCCGCCCTCGACAAGGAACACCCGGGCTTCGCCCGCTGGCGCACCCGCAACACCCTGGCCCACAAGAAGCCGGGTTATGTCGCGGTGACCCTGTCCCTGAAGCCGACCGGCGTCGCGCCAGGCGACATCACCGACAAGCAACTGGACGCCGTGGCCGACCTGGCTGAGCGCTACAGTTTCGGCCAGCTGCGCACCTCCCACGAGCAGAACATCATTCTGGCAGACGTTGAACAGAGCCAGTTGTTCACCCTGTGGGGCGAGCTGCGCGAGCAAGGTTTCGCCACCCCGAACATCGGCCTGCTGACCGACATCATCTGCTGCCCGGGCGGCGATTTCTGCTCGCTGGCCAACGCCAAGTCGATCCCTATCGCCGAATCGATCCAGCGTCGTTTCGACGACCTGGACTACCTGTTCGACATCGGCGAGCTGGACCTGAACATTTCCGGCTGCATGAACGCCTGTGGTCACCACCACGTCGGCCACATCGGCATCCTGGGCGTAGACAAGAAAGGCGAAGAATTCTACCAGGTCTCCCTGGGCGGCAGCGGTAGCCGCGACGCCAGCCTGGGCAAGATCCTCGGCCCGTCGTTTGCCCAGGACGACATGCCTGACGTGATCGAGAAGCTGATCGACGTGTACATCGAACAACGTACCGAAGACGAGCGCTTCATCGACACTTACCAACGTATTGGCATCGACCTCTTCAAGGAACGCGTCTATGCAGCGAATCATTAAGAACAACGAAGTCATCGACGAAACCTGGCACCTGCTGCCCAAGGACGCGACCTTCGATGGCATCTCCAACTGTGACGACCTGATCGTGCCCCTGGCCCTGTGGCGCGATCACGCCCACGCCCTCAAGGCCCGCGACGGCGGCCTGGGCGTGTGGCTGGACGCCGACGAGGAAGCCGAGGAAATCGGCGAGGACGCCAACCAGTTGCAGGTCATCGCCCTGAACTTCCCGGCCTTCACCGACGGGCGCAGCTACTCCAACGCCCGCCTGCTGCGTGACCGTTATGGCTTCAAGGGTGAATTGCGGGCAATTGGCGACGTACTGCGCGACCAGCTGTTCTACATGCGCCGCTGCGGCTTCGACGCCTTTGCCTTGCGTGCCGACAAAGACCCCTACGAAGCCCTCGAAAGCCTCAAGGACTTCTCGGTGACCTACCAGGCTGCCACTGACGAGCCGCTGCCGCTGTTCCGTCGTCGCTGAAACAGCCCCATGAAAAAGCCCTGAGCCGGGTGTGCCGGTTCAGGGCTTTTTTGTTGCTGAATGATCGATGCCCAGCCCACCTCGGAATCACTGTGGGAGCGAGCTTGCTCGCGAAGGTGGTGTGTCTGAACAGAGGATGTTGAATGTGCCGGCGCGTTCGCGAGCAAGCTCGCTCCCACAAGGGAATGGCGGTGACTCTGAATGCTCAGCCCGCCCCCGAACTACTGTGGGAGCGAGCTTGCTCGCGAAGGCGGTGTGTCTGAACAGAGGATGCTGGATGTGCCGGCGCTTTCGCGAGCAAGCTCGCTCCCACAAGGGAATGGCGGTAACTCTGAATGCTCAGCCCACCCCCGAACCACTGTGGGAGCGGGCTTGCTCTCGAAGGCGGTGTGTCTGAACAGAGGATGTTGGATGTGCCGGCGCTTTCGCGAGCAAGCTCGCTCCCACAAGGGAATGGCGGTGACTCTGAATGCTCAGCCCACCCCCGAACCACTGTGGGAGCGAGCCTGCTCGCGATGGCGGTGGATCAGCTTGCATCTATGTTGAATGTGCCACCGCTATCGCAAGCAGGCTCGCTCCCACAGGGTTTAGTGGTGAATACCTGCCCCCGAATTACCAGAACCGTTGCTGGGTCAGGCGGCTCCACCAACTGAGCAGCACACGATCCACCGAACCGCTGGCCGCCATGCCGATGCGCTCCTGCAGGCTTTTGCGTTCGGCGTAGTGCAGGTGGTACAGCTCGGCACCCTTGGCGCGTTCGGCCAGGTACTCATCGCTGGTTTTCAGCTCGTCCACCAGGCCCTTGCCCTGCGCCGCGACACCCAACCAGACTTCACCGGTTGCCACTTCATCGATGGCCAGTTGCGGGCGGTAGTTGGACACGAAGTTCTTGAACAGCTCATGGGTGATGTCCAGGTCTTCCTGGAATTTCTCCCGGCCCTTCTCGGTATTTTCGCCGAACACCGTCAACGTGCGTTTGTATTCCCCGGCCGTCAACACTTCGAAATCGATGTCGTGTTTCTTCAGCAGCCGGTTGACGTTGGGCAACTGCGCGACGACGCCGATGGAACCCAGGATCGCGAAGGGGGCGCTGATGATCTTCTCACCGATGCACGCCATCATGTAGCCGCCGCTAGCCGCGACCTTGTCGATGCAGACCGTCAACGGCACGCCGGCCTGACGGATCCGCGCCAGTTGCGACGAGGCCAGGCCGTAGCTGTGGACCATGCCGCCGCCGCTCTCCAGGCGCAGCACCACTTCATCCTTCGGCGTCGCCAGGGTCAGCAGCGCAGTGATTTCATGACGCAGGCTCTCGGTGGCCGAGGCCTTGATGTCACCGTCGAAATCCAGCACGAACACCCGGGGCTTGGCCGCCGGTTTGTCCTTGTGCTTCTTTGCGGCCTTTTCAGCCTTGCCTTCGGCCTTGCGCAGGGCCTTGAGCTGATCCTTGTCCAGCAGCGTCTGTTCCAGGCGCTCACGCAGCCCCTTGTAGAAATCGTTGAGTTTGCTCACCTGCAACTGGCCGGTCGACTTGCGTCGCCCCTTGCTGCGCAGCGCCGCAAAACTGGCCAGCACCACCAGGATGGCGATCACCAGCGTCACGGTCTTGGCCAGGAAACCGGCGTACTCGATGAAAAACTCCACAGCAACTCCTTAAATACAATGCGCCACTGAACGCAGGCGCGTAACGGTCCCAGCATACCCATGCGCCTGCGTCGCGACCAGCCATGAAACCGCTGGTTACCTTAACGCGAGCGAGGCAGGACAAGGCTGCAACGGGCATTTCAAACAAGCGTATGTTTTTTCATTGACAGCTCACCGCCATCCCCATAACCTCGCCAAACCTTCAACGTACCGGGATGACGCGGACGTGGGCAGTATCTATCTGATTCGACATGGCCAGGCCTCCTTTGGTGCGGACGACTACGATGTCCTTTCACCCAATGGCGTGCGCCAGGCGCAAGTGCTCGGCGGCCACCTGGCGCAACTCGGTGTCGTATTCGATCGCTGCCTCTCGGGTGACCTGCGTCGCCAACAGGATACCGCCACCGGCGCGCTGGGCCAGATGTCCGCCGCCGGGTTGCCGGTTCCCGAGCTGGAAATCGACGCCGCGTTCAACGAATTCGATGCCGACGCAGTCATTCGCGCCCTGCTGCCGGACATGCTCCCCCAGGAGCCCGAGGCGCTGCATATCCTGCGTAACGCTGCGCAGAACCGCGCCGAATTCCAGCGCATCTTCGCACTGATCGTCGAACGCTGGCTCAGCGGCCAGTATGACCCACCGGGCCTGGAAAGCTGGCTGGGTTTCGTCGAGCGGGTCCAGGCGGGCCTGCAGCGCATCCTGGAGCAAGCCGACAACACCCATAAGATCGCCGTATTCACCTCCGGCGGCACCATCACCGCCCTGCTCCACCTGATCACCCAGATACCGGCCCGACAGGCCTTCGAACTGAACTGGCAAATCGTCAACACCTCGCTCAACCACCTGAAATTCAGGGGCCGCGAGGTGGCCCTGGCTTCCTTCAACAGCCATGCCCACCTGCAACTGCTGAAGGCCCCGGACCTCATCACCTTTCGCTGAGTCCGGATTACTGTAGACCCTTGCTGTACCACCCAAATAAGGATCGAAACCATGACCTCCGTAGCCGACGCCGTACAAGCCATGAAAGCCAAGTTCAACCCAGCCGCCGCTGCCGGCCTGGACCTGGTATTCGGTTTCCGCATCGACGATACCAAGAATTTCTCGCTGGTCGTCAAGGACAGCACCTGCGAACTGCAGGAAGGTGAAAACCCGGACGCCCAGGTGACCCTGGTGATGGACGGCGAAACCCTGCAGGGCATCGTCGACGGCAGCACCGACGGCATGCAAGCGTTCATGGGCGGCAAGCTGCGCGCCGAAGGCGACATGATGCTGGCCATGAAACTGTCCGAGCTGTTCCCAAGCTGAAACTGCGCTCGCGTTCTTCGCGAGCCTTTTGATTGCAAACGAATCCCGCCCCCGTGGCGGGATTCGTGTTTTTGCCCTCCGTTGATTCTGCCTGGCACTCACAACCTTGATCCCTGTCAGTTGTCGCTCCTCCCCCAGCCGCTAACGTAGCGCTTCCATCAAAGCCAGGGACGGCTCATCGGGAGCCGGCGCCTGCTCATCTCACGGAAGAGAGACTCATGCCCACACTGAAGATCATTTTGCTGTCGAGTGCCTTCAACGGCCTGACCCAACGCGCCTGGCTGGACCTGCGCGAGGCCGGCTATCGCCCCAGCGTCGTGCTGTTCACCGATCCGGCCTCGGTCTGCCGACAAATCGAAGAAAGCGGCGCCCACCTGGTGATCTGCCCATTCCTCAAGGACCGCGTACCCGAGCAGTTATGGCGCAACCCGCGGCGCCCGGTGGTGATCATTCATCCCGGCATTGTTGGCGACCGCGGCGCCAGCGCCCTGGACTGGGCGATCACTCGGCAGCCCAAACGTTGGGGTGTCACGGCGTTGCAGGCGGTAGAGGAAATGGACGCCGGCCCAGTCTGGGCCACTTGCGAATTCGACCTGCCCCAAGGCCTGCGCAAATCCGAGCTGTACAACGGTCCGGTCAGCGATGCGGCCATTCGTTGCATCCGCGAGGTCGTGGAAAAATACCTCGACGGTTTCATCCCGGTACCTCTGGACTATGCCCGTCATGACGTGGTCGGGCGCCTGCAACCGAACATGACCCAGGACGATCGCAGCTTCAGCTGGCACGACAGCAGCGGTTTCATCAAGCGCTGCATCGACGCCGCGGACGGTCAACCCGGTGTGCTGGCAAGCCTGGCCGGCGAGCAGTTTTACCTGTACGACGCCCATCCGGACGTTCGCCACGGCCTGCCTGGCGAACTGTTGGCCGTGCGTGACGATGCGGTGCTGGTGGCGACAGGGGATGCCAGCCTGTGGATCGGCGCCCTGCGCCGCAAGCCGCAGCCCGGCGAACAGACCTTCAAGCGTCCGGCGCGCCATGTATTGTCGAACCAGCTCGAAGGCGTCCCGGTGCTCGACGGTTCCCTGGCCCGACAGCCGTTCAGCGATGAGCCCTACCAGCCCATTCGCTACCGCGAATGCGGCCATGTGGGAGAGCTGACGTTCGAGTTCTATAACGGGGCGATGAGCACTGAGCAATGCCAACGGCTGGTGGCGGCATTGCGCTGGGCCAAGTCCCGGGATACCCAGGTGCTGTTGATCCGCGGCGGGCGCGGCAGCTTTTCCAACGGCGTGCACCTGAACGTGATCCAGGCCGCCGCCGAACCCGGGCTGGAGGCCTGGGCCAACATACAGGCCATCGATGACGTTTGCCTTGAGTTGTTCAGCGCACGGCAACTGGTGGTCAGCGGCCTGACGGGTAACGCCGGGGCCGGCGGTGTGATGTTGGCCCTGGCAGCCGATATCGTACTGGCGCGTCGCGACATCGTGCTCAACCCGCACTACGCGACCATGGGCCTGTACGGCTCCGAATACTGGACCTACAGCCTGCCCCGTGCGGTCGGCCCGGACCTGGCCTGGAAACTCACCCAGGACTGCCTGCCGATCAGCGCCCTCCAGGCGTTGCGCTACGGCATGGTCCAGGAGATCGGACCACGCTGCCCCGACGAGTTCGGCCTGTGGCTGCTGCAGCGAGCCAACCGTGCGCTGCTCGATCCGAACTATGAAAGCATTCGGGTGCGCAAGGCCGAACGGAGCCTGTCGGCGATCCAGGCATGCCGCGATGATGAGCTCGCGCAGATGCACCATGACATGGTGGACAATCGCCACGGCTTCGCCGACAAGTGCCGTGGTTTCGTCTTCAAGCACAAGACCTGCCGCACGCCAGAACGCCTGGTCGCCCCTTGGGCGCGAACACCACAGGCCCAAGCCATCCAATAATGCCCGGTATCGGCGAGGCGCGGCAGCTCTTACAATGCCCGCTTCCCCCGCATCGGCCTGAACATGGACATCGACCTCGCCCGCACCTTCCTGGAAATCGTCCGCCACGGCAGCCTCGCTGCAGCGGCCGAAAAGCTGCACGTGACCCAGACGGCGATCACCGCCCGGGTGCAGAAGCTCGAAAGCCAGCTCGGCTGCGCACTGTTCGTACGCAACCGTGCCGGGGCGCGCTTGACCAGCGACGGCGAGGCGTTCGTGGTCTACGCCAACCAGCTCGTGCAGACTTGGGAAGCCGCCCGCCGGGACCTGCCACTGCCCGAGGGCTATCGCAACGTCTTGCACCTGGGGGGCGAGGTCAGCCTGTGCAACCCCTTGATGCTCGCCTGGGCCGGCGAACTGCGCCAGAAAATTCCCGGTCATGCCCTGCGCATGGACATCCGCGACGGCGAGAAACTGCTGCAACAGCTGGAGCTGGGTCTGCTGGACGCGGCGGTGGTGTATCAACCCGAATACTGGCCACGCCTGCAGGTCGAACAGCTGCTGGAAGAAAAACTCATCCTGGTACGCCTGGCCGCCCGTCCCGAGCCCTACGTGTACATCGACTGGAGTGCTGACTTCCGGCGCCAACACGACACCGCGCTACCGGACAAGGCCAAGGCCGCCGTGACCTTCAACCTTGGTCCCCTGGCCTTGCAGTACATCCTGGAAAACGGCGGCAGCGGCTACTTCCGCACCCGGGTCGTGCAGAGCTACCTGGACAGCGGCATCCTGGAACGGGTGCCCAAGGCACCCGAATTCAACTACCCCACCTACCTGGTCTACTCCCGCGATCGGGATTCAGCAGCGTTGCAGCAAGCATTCGAGGTGTTGCGAGAGATCGTCAAGACTGGCAGCGACTGGTCGCAGCGCTGGGATCCATTGACCTGACGGATTGTGATGCAGGCCAGCCTGGTGTGAGGTACCTGTCGTGGCCAGAGATTGCCCCCGCTTTGTAGGAGCTGGCGAAGCCTGCGATCTTTTGATCTTTCACTTGGGATTCAAGTGTCTGGGGAAAGATCGCAGCCTCGTTGCACCCGACAGCTCCTACACAGCTCTTACAGGCGAAGCCCAGCGGGAGCAAGCTCCCCCGCCACAAAAGCCCTTCGCACTAGCGCTGCATCTGAGCCACGATTTTGTCCTTGACCAGTAATCGCTTCTTCTTGAGCGTCTCCAAAGCATCGTCGGACAGCGCGCCGGTGGACGGTTTTTCGGCTTCGACCACCTCGGCATCAAGTTGGGAGTATTTTTGAAGTAACGAGTCGAGCCTTGGATTCTCGCTGCGTTTTTGCTGGATGTGATCTTTTGTGCATTTGAGATCCTGGCACAAATCGTGGGACACCGGCATGGAACACCTCCTTCGATGGGTCGGTGGCAGACGCCCTTGCGGCGCCCGTCGATTATCAGGATGGCCTCCTCGACAGGGTTCTGTCGACCGCCAATCCGACCAGCGGTGACCGTTCGTCGTACCGCATCGCTTGGCGATCAAACCATTGTCGGTGCGTCGCCCTCCATTGAACAGAGACGACAAGAATCGCTCATTCAACCTGTGTGGAGACTTACCTATGGACAGATTCACCCTGCGTCAACTCGGCCTGGCAGTTGCCTTGAGTAGCAGCATGGGCATGGCATGGGCCGCGACTTCCAACGACTTTGTCGACAACGCGGCGGCCGGTGGCATTGCAGAAATCGAAACCAGCAAACTGGCTTTGGAAAAAAGCCAATCGGCGGACATCAAGGCGTTCGCCAACACGATGATCACCGACCACAAAAAGGCCAACGAAGAACTGAAAGCCCTGGCGAAAAAACATGACATCGAAGTACCCGACGACACCACGCTGATGAAAAAAGCCAAGGCGAAGATTCTCGACGTGCGCGATGAGTCCTTCGATGCGGCCTACGCCAACAACCAGGTCAAGGCCCACGAAGAAACCATCGCCCTGTTCAAGAAGGAAGCCGAGACCGTCACTGACGACAAGAAGCCTGGCAATACCGAACTCAAGGCGTTCGCCCAGAAGATGCTGCCGGATCTGCAACATCACCTGGATGCCGCCAAGAAACTTCAGGCTGCGCATCCAAGCAAGTAGAGCGAGGCACTGCTCACTCAAGGAAAAACGGCGCCTCCCTTGGATGGGAAGCGCCGTTTTCTCGAAGCGCCCCCTGAGGGAGCGAGCTTGCTCGCGATAGCGGTGGTTCAGTCACAGGGATGGCAAATTTGCCATAGTCATCGCGAGCAAGCTCGCTCCCACAATGGCTCGGTGTCGCACATCCTTCAGGGGGCTAGCCACCGTCGGTGTCGATATCAGCATCCGTATCCTCGCCAGATTTCGGCCGATCCGGATCAGGCTTGAAGCCGGGACTGAAGGTGTTGTCATTATCCTGATGATGATGCTTCTGATCGACTTCAGGGGCGCCGCTCTGGGCCTGGTCCGTTCCGGCAGGGCTGACTGGCTGGGCGCTCGCAGGTTTGTCCGGAACCTGGGGATCGATGGCCGGATCGTTACGGGGGGACGGTGTCTGCGCCTGGCCTTGTTGCTGGATGTTTGCAGGATCGTCGTTCATGGGCACCTCGTTCATGGCAGGGCCGGATGGATGACCGGTCTTGAACATTCGAAGGTCACGCGACGGCTTCGGTTCCATTTGTTTGCAGCGCCGCGATCAGCCGCCCAGCACGCTCCTCACCATCCGGGTCAGCGCATCCGGGCCGTAGGGTTTGCTCAACAAATGGGTATCGGGGCTCAGTTGATGGTTGCGGGAGATGATGTCCCGGGTGTGCCCCGAGGTGAACAGCACCGGTACTGGCGGGTTCTGCATCTTGGCCCAGGCGGCCAGGTCGGAACTCTTGATCAGGCCGGGCATGACCACGTCGGTGAAGATCAGATCCACCGAGATGCCTTCCAGCAGCAGCCTCATCGCCTCATCGCCATTGGCGGCCGTGAGGGTCCGATAGCCGGACTGCTCCAGCAATTCCACCGACGCGCTGCGCACCTCGTCGTTGTCCTCCACCACCAAAATCGTTTCTTGCCGGCCGGACTGAAGTACGTCGGGCTGCTCGGTTTCGCCCGCTTCGGGTGCAAGGCTTCGAGGGAAATACATTCGTACTCGCGTGCCCTCGCCCAGGTCGCTGGAGATCTCGATATGGCCGCCACTCTGCTTGACGAACCCGAACACCATGCTCAATCCAAGCCCGGTGCCCTGGCCATCGGTCTTGGTGGTGAAAAATGGCTCGAACACCTGCTTCAGGATGTCGGGCGGCATGCCGGCACCGCAGTCGATTACCGACAGCCGGACATAGTCGCCGGCCGGGATCCCCTTGCCGGCACAGGATGCTTTATCGAGCACGATGTTCTCACCGATCAGGCGGATGGTGCCCTCGCCGCCCATGGCATCGCGCGCATTGATCGCCAGGTTCAACAGGGCGTTTTCCAATTGATTGCGATCGACGTGGATGCACCAGGGCTGCTGGGGCAGGCTCACTTCAATCTGGATGGTTTCGCCCAAGGCTCGTTGCAGCAGTTCACCCATGCCATCGAAGATGCGTCGTGGGTTGTAGACCGCCGGTGACAATGGCTGGCGCCGGGCAAAAGCCAGCAGTTGCGATGACAACTTGGCGCCCCGCTCCACGGCTTCGATGGAGGCACTGACCCGCCGTTGCACGTTGGCGTTGTCCGGCTCGTGGCGGGCCAGCAAGTGCAGGTTGCCGGCAATCACTTGCAGCAGGTTGTTGAAGTCATGGGCCACGCCGCCAGTGAGACCGCCAATGGCCTCGAGCTTTTGCGACTGGCGCAACTGCTCTTCCGCTGCGAGCCGCGCTTGCACCTCATCGGCTACCCGCTGTTCCAGGTCGCGGGTGAATTTGAGCAGCGACGCTTCGGCTGTCTTGCGCTCATTGATGTCAATCAGCACACCTGGAAAACGCAGGGGCTTGCCCGTGGCATCGAATTCGCAGCGACCACTGGCCAGCACCCACCGGTAATCACCGTCCACGCGGCGCAGCCGATATTCAGCGCTGTAGGGGACGCCCGTGCGCAAGGTCAGTTCGACCCGCTGGTTGACCTCTTCGAGGTCATCGGCGTGGATGCGCTGGCGAGCAATTTCGATGGGCAGTGCGTCCAGCGAACAGTCTGGCGGGTAGTTGAAGGTACGGGCAAAACGCTCATCGCCCGACAGCGTGTCGGCCTGGATGTCCCAGACGAACGACCCCAGCAATGGTCCGGCCGAGAGGGCCAGCTGGATGCGTTCATTGACGGCTCGGTAACTGCGTTCGGCCTCTTGCCGGGCGCGCTCGGTCAACACGAGCTCGGTGGTTTCCACCACAATCGCCAGCACGCCCGCCGGGGACTGGTCGTCATCGGGCACCGGGCTGTAATAGAGGTCCATCCACACATCTTCAGGCTTGCCATCGCGCAGCAGGACCAGCTCTTTGCTGCGGTAGGACAAGGTGCCACCGGCCAGGCAGACGTCTAGCACATGCCGATTGAATTCGGCGACCTCCGGCCAGCCCAACTCCACTGCACACCCCAGCAGGTAGGGATGGCGACCCCCGGCGAACTCGGCATAGGCATCGTTGTAGATCATGAAGCCCTGGCGGCCCCACAACATCACCATCGGCAGGGGCGAAGCCAGCAACAACTGGACGGCACTGCGCAGGCTGGCGGACCAGTGCTCGATGGCGCCCAACTCGGTCCGGCTCCAATCGAACGCCCGGATACGCCCGGCCATTTCACCGCCCCATCCAGGGCACCCGTGATTTTGGGATAGAAACTGCATGGTCAATTCTGAACCTCAAAACGCCTGCAGGGAGACGGCAGACACAAACCCCTTGCGATCAGAGCTTCGAGCGCTGGGTTGGCGTTTGGTTTCATGGTGAGGGACCTGTTTGCGGATTCACCGGAAATCACGGCTCTGCACCTGGATACCCGCCAACAACTCGGTCAGGTCGCTCAGGCGCCCGGCGATCAGGTGGCGGACCTCGCCGACGCTTTCCCAGCGCCCATCGACCTTGAGCAATTGCGAGCCCACCAAGGTCTTGCGCTGGCGCTCGGCCAAGTCGCGCCAGACCACCACGTTGAGATTGCCGAATTCATCTTCCAGGGTGACGAAGGTCACACCGCTGGCCGTGCCCGGGCGTTGGCGGCCGGTGACCAACCCGGCGACGCTGACATTGCGCCCATGTTCCACATCCTGCAACTCCCGTGAACTGCGGCAGCGCCGGGCGCGCAGTTCGGGGCGCAGCAGGGCCAGCGGATGAGGGCCCAGTGTCGTGCCGAGCGTGGTGTAATCGGCAAACAGGTTTTCCCCCAGCGTGGGTTTTGGCAGGGCCACGGGGGGTTCCTCCTGGCTGGGCATACCGGCGAACAAACCCAGTTGCTTCTGCACCCCGGCCACTTCCCAGCGGGCACGATGACGATCACCGGCCAAGCCCTGCAAGGCCCCCGCGTCGGCCAGTTGCGCCTGGGCCCGGGCATCGAGCTGCGCGCGCTCGCCCAAGTCGGCCACGTCGCTGAAGGGCCGATGCCGGCGGGCCGCTTCGATACGGCGGGCATCCTCTTCGCGAAAGCCCTTGACCATGCGCAGCCCCATGCGGATCGCTGGTTGCCGACCGTCCATGGGTTCGAGGCTGCAATCCCAATCGCTGGCGCGCACATCCACCGGGCGTATCGACAGTTGATGTCGGCGGGCATCCTGGAGGATCTGGTCCGGGCTGTAGAAGCCCATGGGCCAACTGTTGATCAGGGCACAGGCGAACGCCGCCGGTTCGTGGCATTTGAGCCAGCTGCTGGCGTAGGTCAGCAAGGCGAAACTGGCGGCGTGGGATTCGGGGAAACCGTAATTGCCGAAGCCTTTGATCTGTTCGAAGATTTGCGCGGAGAATTCAGCGGTGTAGCCGTTTTTCTTCATCCCCTGCGCCAGCCGCTCCCGATGGGGCTCCAACCCGCCGTGACGTTTCCAGGCGGCCATGGAACGCCGCAACTGGTCGGCTTCACCCGGGGTGTAATCGGCCGCGACGATGGCGATCTGCATGACCTGCTCCTGGAACAAGGGGACACCCAGGGTGCGGTTGAGCACTTGCTTCAACGCTTCAGAGGGATAAGTCACCGCCTCTTCTTTGTTTCTGCGCCGCAGGTACGGATGCACCATCCCGCCCTGGATCGGCCCGGGCCGCACGATCGCCACTTCGATGACCAAATCGTAGAACGTCTGGGGCCTGAGCCGAGGCAACATCGACATCTGCGCCCGGGACTCGATCTGGAACACACCGATGGTGTCGGCGCGACTGATCATCTCGTAGGTCGCCCGATCCTCCTGGGGCAGCGACGCCAGGGCGTAGCGCTGGCCCCGGTAGTGTTCGATCAGGTCGAAACAGCGACGAATCGCACTGAGCATGCCCAGGGCCAGGATATCCACCTTGAGCAACCCGACCGCATCCAGGTCGTCCTTGTCCCACTGGATGATGGTGCGTTCGGCCATGGCGGCGTTTTCCACCGGCACCAGGGTGTCCAGGGGCTGCTCGGAAATCACGAAGCCGCCAGGGTGCTGGGACAAATGCCGAGGAAAACCGATCAGTTGCTGGGTCAGGCTCAGGACCCGGCGCAACACCGGGCTGTCCGGGTCGAAGCCGCCTTCACGCAAGCGCTCCATGGGCGGCGCCTCGTCGCTCCAGCGGCCACAGCAATCGGCCAGGGCGTTGACCTGATCCGGCGGCAGCCCCAGGGCCTTGGCCACATCGCGCACCGCCCCGGCGCCGTGGTAACTGCTGACCACCGCCGTCAACGCCGCTCGATGACGACCGTAGCGCTGGAACACGTACTGCAGCACTTCCTCGCGACGATCGTGTTCGAAGTCGACGTCGATGTCCGGCGGCTCATTGCGCTCCCGGGACAGGAAGCGTTCGAACAACAGGCTGGTAAGGCTGGGATCGATTTCGGTGATCCCCAGGGCGTAGCACACCGCCGAGTTGGCCGCCGAACCACGCCCCTGGCAAAGGATATGGCGGCTGCGGGCGAAGCTGACGATGTCCTGTACGGTGAGGAAATAGCTGTCATAACCCAGCTCGGCGATCAGGCTCAGTTCCTTGTCGATCTGTGCCCGCACTTTGTCGGTCGCGCCATCCTGCCACCGCTCGCGCATGCCGCGCTCGGTCAGCTCCCGCAGCCAGGACGTCGGGTCATGCCCCTCGGGCACCAGCTCGCGGGGGTATTGGTAGCGCAGTTGGCCGAGGTCGAAGGTGCAACGCCGGGCGATGTTCAGGGTTTCGTCGAGCAAGGCCCGCGGGTAGAGATCGGCCAGATCCTTGCGGTTGCGCAAGTGGCGCTCGCCGTTGGGGTGCAGGCGCTGGCCGGCCTCGGCCACCGGGACGTGGTGGCGGATGGCGGTCATGGTGTCCTGCAAGGCACGACGGCCGCGTACGTGCATGTGCACATCGCCACTGGCTACGGCTGGAAGATCCAAGCGCTCGGCCAGCGCCAACGAGTCTGCCAACCGGCGGCGGTCGTCCTGTCCACAATGCAACTGGACCGTCAGCCACAGGCGCTCGGCAAAGATCGACTGGAGCCAACGGCCATGTTCCTCGGCATCTTTACCCTCGGCTATCCACAACGCCAGCAGCCCCGCCAAGGGCTGGTCGAAGTCCTCTCGCACGATGCGATAGTGGCCCTTCTCGCTGCGACGCCGGGCGCGGGTGATCAGCCGGCACAAGGCTTGATAACCCTGCAGGTTTTCCACCAGCAACACCAGCTTCGGGCCGTTCTCGACCTGGACTTCGCTGCCGATGATCAGTTGCAGCTCCAGTTCCCTGGCCGCCTGCCAGGCCCGGACGATTCCGGCCAAGGTGCATTCGTCGGTGATAGCCAGGGCCTGATAGCCCTGCTGCTTGGCGCGACGGCACAACTCCAGGGCACTGGAGGCGCCGCGCTGGAAACTGAAGTTCGACAGGCAATGCAGCTCGGCATACTCGACGCTCATGCGAACCAGCCCTGCAGCCACAACGGCCCGCCCTCGCCCACCGTTCGATAGGCCCAGCCACGTTGTCCGCTGCGGGTTTCGATCAGATAGTAGTCACGACGTACGTCGGCACCGTCCCACCAGCCGGTCTCGATGCGCTCCGGGCCCATGAGGACTCGCGCCTGGCTGTCTGGCAACAGCTGGGCCTCATTCAGCAGCCAGCTGGGACGTTGCACGCCAGCGCGCACCGGACAGGCCTGGGGCCGGGGTTGGGGGGTCATTTGCCAGGCGCATTCAGGTCGATGGTCATCGCGAAACCCCAGGCCCTGCACCGCGTCATCCCCCAGCCGCGCCCGCAGCCGTTCGCGCAGTTGCTCCCAAGGCAAGGACTGTTGCGGACGCTCGTCGAACAGCTCCAGGCGCTGGGGCACGAAACTCGGCAGGTCCTCGGCGCACAAGCGAAAACCCCGTACCGGGGCCGCGACCTGCACCTGTTCCAAGCGACCGCGGGCCAGTTCGAAGAGCATCGCAGGGTCCCGTTCGGCGCTGAGCAAGCCGACCTTGATCAGTGTGTCCGGCAAACCGGCGTGCTCCAGGTGCAGGTCGAAGCGCTGCACGCCGCTGTCGCGTCCGCAGAGGAAGGCTGACAGGTCACCGGTCAGGCGGCGCAACGGGAACAACAGCGCCTGATGGGACTGCACGTCGTAGTTGAGTTCGATGCGCACATCGAAGCGGTCTGGCGGCAGGTAGAACGACAGCGCCAGGGTGCGACTGCCCGTCAACGCGTCGAGGTGCTTGAGCACCTGGGCCTCGAAGCGCCGTGCCAGGGTCTGCCGGGGCAAGGCCTGGACCTGGCTCAGGCGGCGCAGGCCCATGCGCGACAGCGCCGTGGCGACGTCGGGTTCCAGGCCGATCCGCTCCACGGGCATGTCTCCCAAGCATTGCTGCAAGGTCTCGGCGTCGGGCACCACCAAGGCGTCATAGGCATTGGCCAACACCCGCGCCGCCACCGGATTGGGCGCGGCGACGATGCGATGACGAAAACCCAGCTCGGTCAGCTCGGCCCGCAAGCGCGCCTCGAACACCGGCCATGGGCCAAACAGGCCCATGCTCGACTCGATCTCGAACAGCAGCGTACGCGGGTAATGCACGCTGACCTGGGAGCTGAACCGGTAGGCCCAGGCCGCCAGGAACTGTTGCCAGTGCTCGATCTGCGCCGCGTCGTATTCGGCGGTGGCAAAGCCTTTGCTCAAGGCCTGGGCAGCGGTCATGGTCTGGCCGGGACGCAAGCCCAGGGCCCGTGCCGGCGCATTCACCGCTTGCAGCACCCGGCGCTGGGCCGGACCGGTCAGCAGTGCCAAGGGCTGGTCGGGATCGGGGCGCTGGCGCAGTGCGGCGTCCAGCGCCAATTGCGGGAAAAGAATACAGACCCAGCGCATCGCAACCTCAATGCCCGGTTTGTGGGGCGAGCGTGGCAAAGGCAATCGGCGCCGAACGAGCCAACCCGCCGCGGCACTTGAGCACGCGCAACTGCGCCGGCCGGGTATCGATGGCGATGCGCAGGGCCGCCGGCGACGGGTTGATGGCTTCCTGGATCGAGCGCCAGGCGAATGCCAGGGTCTGGCCGGTTTCCGCCGCCACTTGCAAGCGACGCAAGGCCCGGTCATCCGCCTGGCGGGGCCAGCACAGCACCGCGCCACAACTGCCCGAACGCAGGCATTGTTCGGTGGCCCACAGGGCATCGCGCTCATCGGCGCGGATCACCGACAACTGGCGCAGGTCGATGCCAGCGTTCTGCCAGGCCTGGGGATAGGGCACGAACGGTGGCGCCACCAGCACGATCCGCTCCCCCGCCGCCGACAGCCGCGCCAGGGTCGGCCACACCAGTTGCAACTCACCCACGCCCGGCGCGGCGATGAGCAACTCCGTCAACGCCGCCTCTGGCCAGCCACCACTGGGCAACGCCGCGTCCAGTGCCGCATGGCCGGTGGGTTGCGGGCTGGCGGCTGGCGGCGCAGGCCGGCCCTTCCAGACCTGGCCGCCGTTGAACAGCGTGTCCAGCGCAACGACGGCGCCCATCAGCCTTGCCTCACCAAGCCACAGAACACCCCTTCTATCGCCAGGTCCTGGTCAGCCTCGACGATGATCGGCTGGTAGGCCGGGTTGCGCGGCAGTAAACGCACTCGCTCGCCGATGCGCTCGAAGCGCTTGATGGTGACTTCGCCATCCAGGCGTGCCACGACAATCTGGCCGTTGGCGGCCTGCGGCGTGCGCTGCACGCCCACCAGGTCACCGTCGAGAATGCCGTCCTCGATCATCGAATCGCCCTGGACCCGCAGCAGGTAATCAGGCGCTTTGGTAAAAATCGCCGGATCCAGCATCAGGCGGCTGTGGACCTCGGCATCGGCGCCGATCGGCAGCCCGGCGGCCACTCGCCCCAGCACCGGCACATCCAGCAACTCGGGTCGTGGTGGTTGGTTCAGCAAGCGAATGCCCCGGGCCTGGTGCGGATTGACTTCGATGAAACCGGCTTCGGTCAGCGCCAGCACATGCTTGCGCGCCACACTGCGGGAGGCAAAACCGAACGCCTCGCTGATTTCAGCGAGGCTGGGAGGCTGGCCCTGATCGGCGATGCGTTCGCGGATGAAAGTCAGGATGGCGGTGCGGCGGGGGGAGAGAGTCGTCATGGAGTACATTTGTACTCTTCCGGGATTTTTCTGACAAGCGCCGCCAGTCAGTTCACATCTCGGGGCTGCTGCGCAGCCCAGCGGGAGCAACCTCTGGCCACAGATATCAACACGTTTCCTCAAGTGAACAGCATTACCTTGTGGCAGCGAGCCTGCTCGCGAAGGCATCAGGCCATTCGACATCCATGCAAGCTGACCCACCGCCATCACGAGCAAGCTTTGCTCCCACAGTTGGATCGAGGTACGGCTGCAGAACCAGGCCGGCTGTCAGGTCGCTTCCCACACAGCTTGAGAAATACTGTTTGGACATATCCTTAGAGCCGGACGTCGGCGCTCTCATTGCGAAACGCGCTCGGGCTCATGCCTGTCCAGCGTCGGAACGCCCGACGAAAACTGCGCACATCGCTGTAGCCGACTTCTTCGGTGATGCGCTCGATGGACAGTCCAGGGTTGGCCAACAGGTTCAGGGTCCGGCCACGGCGCACTTGTTCGAGCAAGGCTTCGAAGGTCAGGTTGTGTTCGGTCAGGCGTCGACGCAGGGTGCGGCTGCTCATGTTGAGGTCGCTGGCGATTTTCTCGATGTGGCTGCCCCGGGCCAGGTCCCGGGCAATCGCCCGTTCCACGGCCTGGATCAGATCGATTTTCTGGTGCACCTCGGTGGCCTCCTGCTCGAGCAAGGCCAATGCCTGGCGCAAGGCCAACGGGTGATGATTAGGCAGGCGCATGGCCAGCCAGCACACGTCGATCAGCATGCGATTGTAGCGGCACCCGAAGCGCACATCCGCCCCCAATATCCGCTGATATTCCTGGGCATAGGACGGCGCGGCATGCATGAACTCCACGGCCCGGGGTTTGAAATCGGGCCCCACCAGCGCCCGGCCATAGACCATCAGGCTGGCGAAGAATTCTTCCACGGCAAACACCTGGATCTCGGCGAAAGGCAGGCGGCAGGTCGCCTCGACCATGATCCGGTCTGTGGCTTCTTCGACGCTGGCCACGGCAATGCCGCCGCTAGTGTGCTGGTAACGAACGCCCAGGGCGAAGGCATCGCGCAGGGTTTCGCACAGCGATAAGACATGGCCCAGCAGGCCGAGGGTGCCAAGCAC
>NZ_CAKKMI010000075.1:0-29268 GCF_918698105.1 Pseudomonas brassicacearum
AACCACTTGCGCTTCCGATCTCTCGTTAGCGGGAGGCGAATTCTACAGCGTTACTCGCTGCTGTCAACACCTCTTTTTCACCGCTTTCGACCGAGAAGATCGAACCGCCGATAGAGCCAAACAACACTGCTCTACCTGCTCCTTCCGGGCTTCGGTGACCTGAAGCCCAACACCTTCGAAACTTACTTAACTCGTTGAATCTCAAGGAGTTTTCCGTTTCGACTGCGCCGGAAGTGGGGCGAATTATAGACTTCCAGAATCTGCCGTCAACCCCTAATTTGGTTTTTCTATCCATAGCCCGACAAGACACTTAAATCTTTCCGGTATATAGACGGAATCGCTGCATATGCGCAATATACTGCTCAACACAGCCCCCGCCTTTATTCTGGACGACACTTCGCAATGACGCCCCCTCCACATCGCAGCCTGGCCTCCACCCTGTACCCGGTTGCCCTGCTATTAATAGCCATGGCCTCCATCCAATCGGGAGCCTCCCTCGCCAAAAGCATGTTCCCGGTAGTGGGCGCACAAGGCACTACGACGCTGCGACTCATTTTTGCCAGCCTCATCATGGTGTTATTGCTACGCCCCTGGCGCGCCAAGCTCACCGCCCAATCCCTGCGCACCGTGATCGTCTATGGGATGGCATTGGGCGGCATGAACTTTCTCTTCTATATGTCGGTTCGTACCGTTCCACTAGGAATTGCCGTGGCGCTGGAATTTACCGGGCCTCTGGCAGTCGCCATCTATGCCTCACGCCGGGCAATCGACTTTCTCTGGATCGCCCTGGCAATCGCTGGCCTGCTTCTGCTTATACCGACCGGAGCGACCAATGCCGGTATCGACCTGCTTGGAGCCGGCTATGCGCTGGGCGCAGGTTTCTGCTGGGCGTTATACATCCTGTTTGGCCAGAAGGCTGGCGCGGACAATGGTGTACAAACCGCCGCATTGGGCGTGATGATCGCCGCCCTGTTCGTCGCACCGATTGGCATAGTGCACGCGGGCGCCGCATTGCTCACGCCGAGCCTGATTCCAATTGCCATCGGCGTTGCCATCCTGTCTACGGCCCTGCCCTACACCCTGGAAATGATCTCCCTGACGCGAATGCCAGCCCGCACTTTTGGCACTCTGATGAGTGTCGAACCGGCAGTCGCGGCCCTGTCGGGGCTGGTCTTTCTGCAGGAGTACTTGTCCTTGGCCCAGTGGTTAGCCATTACCTGCATCATCCTCGCATCGGTCGGCGCAACGCTGACCATGGCCAACACCGCGAAACCCGCCGTCGCGGCAGATTGAAGCAGGATTTAACGAAGCTCTGGTATTTGCCACGCATTTAGGCCATGTTTGGACCAGTAACCCAATGTCAGACATGGATTTTTTCATACAGGACGTCATGAACGCTTCACGCAAGAGCGAACACAATCGTACGCGGACACAAGATCCACGACGATTATAAGGACGGGAATGAAACGAATTTTGATACTGATCGCCGTACTTGCAGTCGCGGGCTGTGCGGCAACATCGAAAACTGAAGTCAAGCGCGGTAAAAAAGGCCTGCACATCAACTGCTCCGGCTTGTCCTCATCCTGGGACCAGTGCGCCGCCACCGCCGCCAACTCATGCGCTCCCAAGGGTTACAAGGTCATTGCCAAGTCCGGCGACGCCGTCGAGGAACCCGGGGATTATCCCTTCGGGCTCAATCCCGCTGGCTATACCAGCCGCAGCATGATCGTCATCTGCAAATAGGCCACGTCAGTCGAGCCCTTGCTTGGCCATTCGGCGCCTAATCTCCTCATGGCTGGACTTGAGGACATCACGCTGGACCTGCGGCGTGACCAGCATCCGCGCAACGACCAATGCTCCCACGCATTGAGACAGGATGGCCCAGGCCAGACTGTCGCTTCCCAATATCCGCGCCCAGCTTTCGTGCAAACGACAGATCCACGTTTGCGCCGCCTCCCTCACCTGGACATCCGATCGCGCGATCTCGGCACCCAGCACCGGCAACGCACACCCGGCTTCGGGCTGCTCAACGTGGCTCATGCTCAGGTACTGCTTGAGGCAGTGCTCCAGCTTCATTGAGTCCATGGCACCGTCGCCACTCAGACGATCCAGGCTTTGGGCCAACTCCCGCTCGACAATGGCCTTGAAAAGCTCATCCTTCGATGAGAAGTGACTATAAAAAGCACCGCCGCTCAACCCGATCGCTTTCATCAAGCCATCGACACCGACCGTGGAGAACCCCGACTTCTTGGCAGAGACGGCACTGCTGGCGAGGAGTTTCTCGCGGGTTTCCATTTTGTGATTGGCTGAATATCGCATGGTCCTGCCCCTGATTGCTCGCCTTGACGCTTGCCGGATCTTAGCATAACGTCCGTTTAATTAACGATCGTTTACCAATGAGGCTGACCATGAATAACAAGAAGGTCGTACTGGTTGTTGGCGCGGGCGATGCCACCGGCGGAGCGATTGCCAGACGCTTTGCGCAGCAAGGTTTTGTTGCCTGCGTTACCCGTCGCAGCGCCGACAAACTCGAGCCTCTGGTGGCTGGAATCCGCGCCGAAGGCGGCGAAGCCCACGGGTTCGCCTGTGACGCGCGCAAAGAAGACGACGTGATCGCACTCATCGAGCAAATCGAGAACCAGATCGGCCCGATTGAAGCCTTTGTGTTCAACATCGGCGCCAACGTCCCCTGCAGCATCCTCGAAGAAACCGCGCGCAAGTATTTCAAGATCTGGGAAATGGCCTGCTTCTCAGGCTTTCTCAATGCACGGGAAGTCGCCAAGCGCATGGTCAAGCGCCAGCGCGGGACGATCCTGTTTACCGGGGCAACGGCGGGATTGCGCGGTGCTTCGGGGTTCGCCGCATTCGCAGGCGCCAAACATGGCATCCGCGCACTGGCCCAGAGCATGGCCCGCGAACTGGGACCAATGAATATTCATGTAGCCCATGTGGTGGTGGACGGTGCCATCGACACCGACTTCATCCGCGATAATTTCCCGGAAAAATATGCCACCAAGGATCAGGACGGCATCCTGAACCCTGAACACATCGCCGACAATTACTGGTACCTGCACAGCCAACCCCGCGACGCCTGGACCTTCGAGCTGGACCTGCGGCCCTGGAGCGAACGCTGGTAAACCCTCCCCTCACAACAACAAGAGAGCAGATCCCATGAGTAAATCGGTGGAGTTTTACTTCGATTTCGGCAGCCCGACCACGTACCTGGCCTACACCCAGTTGCCGACGCTGTGCGCGCAGACCAACAGCCAGTTGATCTATCACCCGATGTTGTTGGGCGGCGTCTTCAAGGCAACTGGCAATGCGTCACCGGCGACAGTGCCGGCCAAGACCCCTTACCTGTTCAAGGACCTGAATCGCTTCGCCAAACGCTACGGCGTCGCCTTCAAGTTCAATCCACACTTCCCCATCAACACGCTGCAGCTGATGCGCGCGGTGACTGGCATGCAGTTGCGCCAACCTGAACGCTTCGAGGCCTTCATCGATTGCCTGTTCCGCGCCTTTTGGGTGGATGGCCGCAACCTCAATGACCCTACGACTGTCGCAGCTGTCCTGAACGAGGGCGGTTTCGATGCCGACTATGTGCTGGCCTTGACGAACGACGAGCAGGTCAAGCAAGCACTCAAGACCACCACTGAAGAAGCCGTCGCACGGGGCGTGTTCGGCGCCCCGAGCATGTTTGTCGGCAACGAGTTGTTCTTCGGCCAGGATCGGTTGGACTTCGTCCGTGAAGCCCTCGCCTGATCCTCTACTTCAAATTGCTATCGTTCGCGTGTTGAGCCATTGCAGTGCGTCACCGTCCAGCAACGGGCTCAAGCGACGCTGAACCTCGGCGTGGTAGGCGTTGAACCAGTCTTTTTCGTCCTGGGTCAGCAGTGAAGGCTCCAGGCAGCGGGTGTCGATCGGACACAGGGTCAGGGTTTCGAACTCAAGGAACTCGCCGAACTCGCTGCTTCCGGCTTCACGGTTCAACACCAGGTTCTCGATGCGCACACCCCAGCGACCGGGACGATAAGTGCCCGGTTCGATGGAGGTGATCATGCCAGCCTGCATCGCCGTTTGCGGCGCGGCAGCGGCTTGGTAGGCAATCACCTGCGGGCCTTCGTGGACATTGAGGAAATAGCCGACGCCATGACCAGTGCCGTGGCCATAATCCACCTGCTCCGCCCAGATTGGTGCGCGGGCGATGGCATCCAGCAACGGCGAAAGAATACCCCGCGGGAATTTGGCCCGGGACAGGGCAATCACGCCCTTGAGCACGCGCGTGCAATCACGTTTCTGCTCAGCGGTGGGTGTGCCGACCGGCACCATGCGAGTGATGTCGGTGGTGCCCCCCAGGTACTGGCCGCCGGAATCGATCAGCAACAGGCCATCACCTTCGATGACCGCATGGGCTTCTTCCGTGGCGTGGTAATGAGGCATCGCGCCGTTGGCGTTAAAGGCGGCGATGGTGTTGAAACTCAGGGAGACGAAGTCCGGCCGACGTGTGCGGGCGGCGGTCAGGTGCTCGTCGATGGTCAACTCGGTAATGCGCTCGCGACCCCAGGCCCCTTCCAGCCAGGCGAAGAACTCACAGAGCGCCGCGCCGTCCTGCTCCATGGCCCGACGGATGTGCTCGGCGTCGGCCAGGCTTTTGCGGGACTTGGCCAGCGTCGTTGGATTGAGACCTTCCACCAGCTTCACGCCGCTGCCCAGGTTATCCAGCAAGCCGACCGTCACCCGCGCCGGATCGATCTGCAGGCTCGCGCCGTCCGGCACTTCACGCAACGCAGTGGCGGCTTCGCTGTAATCGCGCAGGGTCACGCCGTCCTGTTCAAGAACGGCACGCAGCGCTGCGTCAACCTTATCCAAGGCCACGAACAGCGTTGCCTGTTGCTGGCCGATCAAGGCGAAGGAGACGAACACGGGGTTGAACGACACATCCGCGCCGCGCAGGTTGAACAACCAGGCGATGTCATCCAGCGTGGCGATGAAATGCCAGTCGGCACCGCGCTCCTTGAGGGATTCGCGCAGCTTGGCGAGTTTCTCGACCCGGCTGACGGTCGCCTGGGGTGGTGTATGGGCGTAGACCGGCTGATCCGGCAAGCTTGGGCGATCAGTCCAGATTTCTTTGAGCAGGTCGATGTCGGTACGCAACTGCGCGCCGCGTTCCGCAAGCTTGCCGCCCAGGGTGCGGGCCGATGCCACGGCCATGACCGCACCGTCGACGGCGACCACCCCACCCTCAGGTGTTTGTTCGGCCAGCCAGTCCAAGGGGCCGGGCTGGCCAGGAATGAGCTTGACCAGCTCGATACCACTGCCCTCCAGCTCCTTGGTGGCCTGCTCCCAATAACGGCTATCGGCCCAGACGCCAGCGAAACTGCCGGTCACGATCAAGGTACCCACCGAGCCGTGGAACCCCGACAGCCATTGCCGTCCCTGCCAATAGCCCGGCAAGTATTCAGACAGATGCGGGTCGGCCGATGGCACCAGCAGCGCATGAATGCCCTCTCGGCTCATCAGTTGGCGGATTTGGGCCAGGCGCTGGGGAACCAGTCCATGGGGCATAGGCTCGGTGCTCATTGTTTCTCCTGCTCATTGATATTGTTGTTCGATGCCGAAGACGGCTTATGGGGTCGTGACCCAGAACGCCGGCGCAGTCGCGCACGCCGCCTGGATCAACCGCACCGCCTCGTCGATATCCTGTTCAGTGGTAAAGCGGCCCAGGCTCAGGCGAATGGTCCGCCCCGCCGCACGCGCATCGTGCCCCAGGGCCAGCAGCACGTGGGACGGGGTGTTCTGCGCCGAATTGCAGGCCGAGGTCGCGGAAAATGCAATCGATGCGCCCAACGTCGCCGGGTTGAACTCACCTTCGCTGAACGTCAGGCTCAGCGTGTGGGGAATCCGGCGGCTCGCACTGCCGTTTAGAAACACACCGGGCAAGGCCAGCAGCGGTTCGAGCAAACGATTGCGCAACCGGGCGATTTTAGCGAGTTCTTCGTCGAATGCCTTAGCCGCCAGTTCGAATGCGGCGCCCATGGCTGCGATCTGGTGGGTCGCCAGGGTCCCGGAGCGCAAACCGCCTTCATGCCCGCCGCCGTGAATCTGCGCCGACAGCCGTGGCCGGGCACGGTCGCCGACGTAGAGCGCACCGATGCCCTTGGGGCCGTAGATCTTATGCGCGGAAAAAGACATCAGGTCTACCGGCCAGCGAGACAGGTCGATCTGCACTTTACCGGCGCCCTGGGCCGCGTCCACATGAAACAACGCACCGTGCTCACGAACGATCTCGCCAATGGCGATGATGTCGTTGACGGTACCCAGCTCGTTGTTCACCAGCATCAGCGACACCAGGAACGTATCTTCGCGCAGCGCTTCGCGCAGCGCCTCGCGAACCGCTTGCGGACTGATCAGGCCCTCGGCGTCCGGCGCCAGCCAGGTCACCGCAACGCCGCTCTCTTCGAGCTGGCGCGCCGTGTCGAGAATCGCCTTGTGCTCGATCAGGCTGGTGATGACATGGCCGGCGGAATCACTGCGCGCCTGGGCCACCCCTTTGAGGGCCAGGTTGTTGGATTCGGTGGCGCCGGACGTCCAGACGATCTGTTCGGGCTGCGCCCTGACCAATTGCGCCACCTGCTGGCGGGCACGCTCTACCGAGCGCCGAGCCTCCTGGCCGAAGGCATGGGAACTGGAAGCCGGGTTGCCAAAGTTACCGTCAAAGCCCAGACACTCGACCATGACCCGAATGACCCGCTCATCCACCGGCGTGGTGGCGGCGTAGTCGAAATACAAAGGACGTTTATTCATAGGAAACTCGCAGAGCCTGCTCCAGGATCAGGCGCCCTCGTTGGGTTCGAGACTAGCAATACCTGATCAAAGACCTTAAAGAAGTCGGACTTCGTTTAAAAGTGCGTAGGAACGCTCCTGAACAGCGAGCTTAGCAGGCATCGCGGCGAAGCTCAGCCCTCAACTGATGCTTTCGAGCAACAACGGATACAGCGAAGCGACCAACAGCAGCGCCATGCCCCAGTTGAACAGGCGCAACCAGCGACGATCACGCAACAGGTTGCGCAACAGGCTGCCGCATACCACCCACAGGCTCACGCTTGGCAGGTTGATCAGGGCAAACACCGCCGCAATCACCAACACGTTGAAGAAATAACCCTGGAGTGGCGTGTACGTACTGATTGCACCGATGGCCATGATCCAGGCCTTGGGATTGACCCATTGGAACGCCGCTGCGCCCCAGTAGCTGATCGGCGTATTGTCCCCCGGCTGGCTTTCCGAAACCGGACCGGAGTGGGCGATTTTCCACGCCAGGTACAACAGGTACGCCGCGCCGATGTAGCGCAGCGCGGTATAGAGCAGTGGATAAGTCTGGAACACCGCGCCCAGGCCAAGGCCCACCGCCAGCACCAGGGAAAAGAAGCCGCAGGTAATACCCAGCATGTGGGGAATGGTGCGGTTGAAACCGAAATTGACACCCGAGGCCAACAACATGGTGTTGTTAGGGCCAGGCGTGATCGAGGTCACCAGGGCAAACAGGGCGAAGCCCAGCAGCAGGTCAAGCGAAAGGGTCATTTCAAGTCAGTCCATCAGGGCGGCCAGTCAAGTCATGACCCTACCCCACGCCTTGGCGCAAACCCACGGACAGTTGGGCAAAACTTTAAGCGGTACAGTCACTCAGCTTGACCGGCCTGGCTGTTGCTCGATCCGCTCGGCGCTCATCTGGCCCTGATCGTCGAAACCCACGTTTTTTTGCGACGAACCGAGCAGCTCGGCTTTTTTCGCGTGGTACTCATCGAACGACAGGCCTCGACGATTCAAGGCTTCGAGGGCCAGTTCGCGGGTCTCGTCGGCGGTGTAGGGGCGCAGTTCCGGGGAGGAACTGGCGCAACCGCCCAGGAGGGTGGCGGTCAACAGCAGCAAAACAGCAAAGATACGGTTCATGGCGGGTGTCCGGTGTTCTGGAGTTGGGCGATGAACAAAGGCTACCCGCCAGCCCTGCGCGGCAGAAATCAACCCTCTCGATAGTGGCTATTGCCTTTGCGGATCAGCCGCAGCATTCAGTCGACCAACTGGCAATGCAGCGCGTTGTCCAGGCTGCGCTCGATATTGCGCAGCACTTGGAACGAACCAAACGTCACCGCTTTGGCTCGATGAGCCTGGATCAGCTGCCAGAAATCCTGCTCGCCATTTTCGAAGCTTTTAAGCGCCGCCTCGCCTGCCTCGCGGGTTTGCCACTGCAAATAGTTGAGCACGCGCCGACCATCGTCACTGGCCTGGATACTGGCACTGAGGAACCCCTGGTGGTCCCGAGCCAGGCGCTCGGTTTGTTCCGACAAGGCGGTTACCAGCGCCTGCTGCCATTGCGGCTCGATATCGAATTCCATCAACTGAGTGAAGCTGCGATTGTTCCTTGGTGATTGCATGAAAGGTCCCCTCTGCACGTAAGGCGGATCTTGCGACCCGAACGCGTGCAGGGTAAAACCTCAAGTTAACTTTAGGTCAAGCAGTGAATTGAAGCGATGACGCAGATCGATGTCCACAAGGAACTCACCGTCGGCCAAGTGGCCGCCCGCAGCGGCGTGGCGGTCACGGCCCTGCACTTCTACGAATCCAAGGGGCTGATCAAAAGCACGCGCAACCCGGGCAACCAACGTCGTTACCCACGGGCGGTCTTGCGCCGCGTGGCGCTGATCAAGGTTGCCCAGCGCCTGGGCATTCCCTTGGCGGAAATCGGCGAGGCGTTGAAAAACCTGCCGGACAACCGTGCGCCAACGGCCGCCGACTGGCAGACCTTGTCGGCGCAGTGGAGCCGGGACCTGGACGAGCGCATCAACCAATTGATGGCGTTGCGCGATCGACTCAACGGTTGTATCGGCTGCGGATGCTTGTCGATGGACGCTTGTCCGCTGCGCAATCAGGGCGACGTGCTGGGCACACATGGGCCAGGGGCTCACCTGCTGGAACAGCCGTGAAGCGTTCGTCGGGACAGAAACCCATCCACGGCGGCTGACCTATAGTGGATGGGCGCAAAACCGACGAAGACTCTCTTCGCCTCCCATAACAACAAGGAGAAACGTCATGGGCGTCAAAGCCATTCCCGAAGGTTTCAATAACATCACGCCTTACCTGGGCATTCAAAAGGCTGCCGAAGCCATCGACTTCTACAAAAAAGCCTTCAATGCCACCGAGGTCATGCGCCTGTCCATGCCCGACGGCGGCATCGGGCATGCCGAACTACGGATCAACGGTTTTCCGATCATGCTCGGCACGCCTTGCGACCAAGGCCCACTGAGCAACCCGGACCGTTCGCCATCGGTCGGCCTGCATTTATATGTCGAGGACGTAGACAGCGCCTTTGCCCAGGCGATTGAAGCCGGTGGCACGGTGATTTCCGAGGTCAAGGACCAGTTTTACGGCGATCGTACGGGCACCTTGAAAGATCCCTATGGGCATCTGTGGTTCCTGGCGACGCACAAGGAAGATCTGAGCCAGGAACAGATCGAGCAACGGGCCAGGGAGATGTTTCAACAAGGCTGACTTACCATTGCTCCCGCGGGGTTACGCCCCGTAGGAGCTGTGTAGGAGCTGTCGAGTGCAACGAGGCTGCGATCTTTCCCCAGCCACTTGAATCTCAAGCGAAAGATCAAAAGATCAAAAGATCAAAAGATCAAAAGATCAAAAGATCGCAGCCTCCGGCAGCTCCTACCACGCGAAACATTTTCTTTCATCTTCCTCTTCAGGATTGCGATCGCTCGTTCGTCTTAATTAGATGCAGTAGGCCGCGTCGGCAAAAGCCACGGTCTGCTTTTTGCGGTTCACGGTATTGCGAAGCCCGTAATACCGAACCTTTCATCGAATCAAGACGTGCAATCATGTCGAAGAAGTCCCGCTCCAAACTCTGGTTCCTGGTCCATAGCTGGCTGGCATTGCCCATCTGGTTTTTCGTGCTCATCGTTTGCGTCACAGGCACCCTCGCGGTGGTCAGCCAGGAGATTGTCTGGCTGGTCAACCCCGAGATGCGCGCCAGCAAGCCCTCGGACGATGCCCAACTGCTCAGCTATGACCAGGTGATCGCCGCGATCAAGCACGCCCAGCCGCACACCCAGGTGCAAGGCATCGTCCGCCCGGACGAGTCGCATTTTGCACTGGAGGTTAGCGTGACCTACCCCGACGGACGCCCCGACAAGGTCTACGTCAACCCCTACAGCGGCGTCATCCAAGGCTCGGCGCCGACGTTCAACTTCAGGGGGTTTACCCGTGCCCTGCATGGCTGGTGGCTGGTGCCGTTCACCAATGGCTACAGCTGGGGCTGGTACCTGGTGTCCTTGTTGGGGCTGCCGTTGCTGGCCTCGTTGGTGACCGGGCTGGTGGTCTACAAGCGTTTCTGGAAAGGCTTTTTCCGTCCGACGTTGCGGATCCGCCACGGCGCACGGATTTTCTGGGGGGATTTCCACCGGCTCAGCGGCATCTGGTCGATCTGGTTCATCGCGGTGATTTCCATCACCGGCACCTGGTTCCTGATCGAAGCCTTGCTATCCGACAATCAGATTTCCATTTCCAGCGCGCCAGTCATTCCGGTGGTGGCGCGGGAAAGCGTTCCGCTGTCGGCCGATGGTCTCGTTCCGCCGCAATTGAATTTGGACCGGGCCATTGAAATCGCCCAGCAACGCATCCCGGGCCTGGAGGCGAGTTTCGTCAGCCTGCCCGGCAATGCCTACAGCCATCTGGAAATCGGCGGTCGCGGTTGGTATCCACTGATGTTCCAGACCGCCACCATCAATCCCTACAACGGTGATGTCGCTGCTTCACGGCTGCTGTCGGACCGCACGACACTGGAGTTCGTCACTGAATCCATGCGCCCGTTGCATACCGGCGACTTCGGCGGCCTGTGGATCAAGCTGATCTGGTTTTTCTTCGGTTTGGTCCTGAGCATGATGGTGCTCAGCGGGCTGCTGATCTGGACCAAACGCACCGCCCTGGCCACCGCCAATGCCCTCAAGCGCAGCCAGAAACCCTCCCGTGAAACCCGCATCGCGCAGGCATTGCAGCCGTCGGTCCACCGTGAGTCGTCGGAGGGCAGCCTGTGAATCGGTCCAATACCACTTCACCGCCGTCACGGCTGCGCCTGTTCTGGCATAAATGGCGCTTCCACCTCAACGTGCTGTTGCTGCTGATCCCCCTGGGGTTCATGCCCAAGTATTTGTCCGAAGCCGCACTGTTTCGCGGGGACGCCGGGCTTGGCGAGCGGGAAGCCGGTGAAGTCCAGGTCGGCCCCTGGAGCCTGCGCCTGGCGGAATTTCGCAACGAAGCCCCACGCGTCCAAGGGCCTGCCGGGCCCATGAAGCACTTCAACGCGGCCCTGTGCGAACGCTGTATCGGCGAGGTCAAGGCCACCTACCTGCGGGTCGGCAAACCTCGCAGCCTAAGGGCCGCCGGGGTGATTTTCTTCGGCTCGCCCTATCGCATGAGCGCCTTGTTGCCGGTCCCGCCAAAGACCCAGCCCGATGCCGAACTGTGGATAACCCTCGAGGGTTGGGACGGTTCGATGCACCAAGCTTCCATTCCCCTGAGTCAGGCCTCCCCGGCCACCGTCGCCTGGCTGAAGAACCAAGGACCCAAACCATGACCCTCCGCGCCTTATCCAACGGCCTGGCGTTGCTGTTCTGCGCAGGTGCAAGCACCAGCGCCCTGGCCCACAACCCGATGTGCGAATGCAAGGCCATCGACGCCGAGCAGATCCAATGCACCGGCGGTTTTTCCGACGGCAGCGGCGCGCCCGGAGTGACCTTGGACGTGATCGGCTATGACGAGACCATCCTCGTCCCGGGCAAGCTCGGTGCCGATTCGAAGCTGACCTTCAAGAAGCCGGACGCAGAGTTCTACGTGCTCTTCGACGCCGGCCCCGGCCACGTTGTGGAAATCGACCAAGCCGACATCGAGGCCCCATGACCAACACCACGACTCAAGTCATCCGCCCCGCTGGCGCGGGCCATGAAACCCTGTATGTGTTGCTGCTGTGCCTGGTCATCGTACTGGTCGCCGGGTCTGTGGTGGCCTGGCATGGCAAAGCCGAAGACACCACGCACCTGGCCTTGAACCAACTCGACGCCCGCCGCGACCTCAGCGCCGCCGAGCAGGGCATCTACGCCGACCTGCGGGTGACCCTGGATGAAATCCGCTTGCTGCGCGAAGAGCAACGCGCCCTGCCCGGCCCGCAAACCCTGGCCGAAGAAGGCTTCGCTCCGTTCGCCCAGGACGCCAGTTCTGTCAGCCGCGGCGGCCACGCCTGGCAACAGCTGGAAGGCCATGCCTACTTCGGCGCCAGTGCCAATCCATCCGTGGCCGGTTCGTTTCTGATGCGCATCGGCGAAACATCCGACGCTGCCCCGGACATCTGGCTCAACCGCGGCGCGGGTCTCGCGATACCTACCGCGCTGGACGACGCCGCTTTGTCCGCCGCCGGCTGGCAACAGATCGTCGCGCAATTCGATGCTGGCGTAACCCGCCAGCACCGGCACTGACCCCACGCCTTCATTCGAGAGAAGACCGTTTGCCCATGCCTATTGCCTCCCAACGCCGACCCTTGCTGTGCTTGCTGTTGATCGGCCTGCTGGCCTGCCTGTTTACCTCGCAGGCGTACGCCGAAACAGCCAAGCGCCTGCGCATCGGCATCACCCTGCACCCTTATTACAGCTATGTGGCCAACATCGTCGGTGACAAGGCCGAGGTCGTGCCGCTGATCCCGGCCGGTTTCAATCCCCATGCCTATGAACCACGGGCCGAGGACATCAAGCGTATCAGCGGTCTCGACGTGATCGTGCTCAACGGCGTGGGCCACGACGACTTCGCCGACCGCATGATCGCCGCCAGCGAAACCCCGAACGTGAAGGTGATCGAGGCCAATGAAAACGTGCCCCTGCTGGCCGCCACCGGCACGGCGGCCCGTGGCGCGGGCAAGGTCGTGAACCCGCACACGTTCCTGTCCATCAGCGCCTCCATTGCCCAGGTCAATAACATCGCCCGGGAGTTGGGCAAGCTCGACCCGGACAATGCCAAGGCCTACACCCAGAACGCCCGCGCCTACGGCAAGCGCCTGCGGCAGATGCGCGCCGCCGCCCTGGCGAAGCTGACCCAGGCCCCCAATGCCGAGTTGCGGGTCGCCACGGTGCATGCCGCCTACGACTACCTGTTGCGTGAATTCGGCCTGGAAGTGACCGCCGTGGTCGAGCCGGCCCATGGCATCGAACCGAGCCCCAGCCAGTTGAAGAAAACCATCGACCAACTGCGCGAACTGGACGTGAAGGTGATCTTCTCGGAGATGGATTTCCCGTCCACCTACGTCGACACCATCCAGCGTGAATCGGGCGTGAAGCTGTACCCGCTCTCACACATTTCCTACGGCGACTACAGCCCCGAGAAGTACGAAAAGGAAATGGCCGGCAACCTCGACACCGTGGTCCGGGCCATCCAGGAGTCTGGCGCATGACCGTCCAGGAAACCCTCACCCTGCACCGCGTTGGCCCCTTGATTGAGTTCGCCGACGTCAGCCTGAACCTGGGCCGCACCACCATTCTCGACAGGGTGGCGTTTCAGGCGGAGCCCGGCAGCATCCACGCCTTGGTCGGCCCCAATGGTGGCGGCAAGAGTTCGCTGATCAAGACGTTGCTTGGGCAGATGCCGCACCAGGGACGCCTGAGCTTGCAATGGCCGGGTGAGCCCGGTGTGATCGGCTACGTGCCCCAGGCGCTGGAGTTCGACCGGGGCCTGCCCATGACGGTAGACGACTTCATGGCGGCGATGTGTCAGCGGCGGCCGGCCTTTCTCGGCTTGAGCAAGCACCACGCCGGCGCCATAGAACAGGCCTTGGAGCGGGTTGGCATGCAGGACAAGCGCAAGCGGCGCATGGGCGCGCTGTCCGGCGGTGAGCGCCAGCGGGTGTTGCTGGCCCAGGGGTTGATTCCCTCGCCACAACTGCTGGTGCTGGATGAACCGATGTCGGCCCTGGATGAGGCCGGCATCCAGGTGTTCGAACAGTTGTTGCAGGACTGGCGCCAGGCCGGAATCACCGTTCTGTGGATCGAACATGACCTGGAAGCCGTCGGGCGCCTGGCCGACCGTGTCACCGGCCTGAACCGCCGGGTGCTGTTCGACGGCCCGCCGCGCCAGACCTTGACTCCAGAGCGCCTGCTGACGCTGTTTTCCACCCATCCACGCACGAACGGGAGCGCTGCCTGATGAGCTATGAAGCCTTTCGTCTGATGGTCCAGGGCTGGGCTTCGGCCGGTTACCTGCCCGAAGCGCTGGCCTATGGGTTCGTGGTCAATGCGTTGCTGGCCGGGTTGTTGATCGGCCCGGTGCTGGGCGGCCTCGGCACGCTGGTGGTGGTCAAGCGTTTCGCGTTTTTCTCCGAGGCAGTCGGCCATGCGGCGCTGACCGGCGTGGCCATCGGCATCCTGCTCGGCGAACCCTACACCGGGCCTTACGGCAGCCTGTTCGGCTACTGCTTGTTGTTCGGCATCTTGCTCAATTACCTGCGCAACCGCACCGGCCTGGCGCCCGACACACTGATCGGCGTCTTCCTGTCGGTGTCCCTGGCCCTGGGCGCCAGCCTGCTGTTGATCCTGGCGGGCAAGATCAATGTGCACATCCTGGAGAACGTCCTGTTTGGTTCGGTGCTGACGGTCAATGGCAATGACCTGCTGGTGCTGGCGGTGGTCGGCTCGTTGGTGATGGCCCTGGCCTTGCCGCTGTACAACCGCATCATGCTCGCCAGCTTCAACCCGCAACTGGCGGCGGTGCGCGGGGTGGCGGTCAAGACCCTGGACTACCTGTTCGTGATCCTGGTGACGCTGATCACCGTGGCGGCGGTGAAAGTCATCGGCGCGATTCTGGTGGGCGCGTTGCTGGTGATCCCGGCTGCGGCGGCACGCTTGCTCAGCCAATCATTGAAAGGTTTTTTCTGGTGTTCAGTGCTGATCGCCACCGCCAGCACCTTGTGCGGGATTCTCGCGCCGATTGTGTTCGACCTGCCGATCCCGTCCGGCGCCGCGATCATCCTGGTGGCCGGCATCGCCTTCGCCCTGAGCGCCATCGCCCGCGGTGTCGTCCCCAGCCTCAAAGGGAATCTTGGATAAATGGTTTTTTCATTGCGACAACTGACCCTGGCCGTCGCGTTATGCGGCGTGGCCGTCACCTCATCATTTGCCAGCGAAAAGGTCCGTCTGCTGACATCGCTGCCGGTCACCTACGGATTGGGCGAGGCCTTGCTCAAGGGCACCGAGGTCAGCCTGGAGCGGGCCGCGCCCGCCAATCTGCCCGGCACCCGACAGAGCGCCTACTTCAGCGGCCGTGGCGCGCCGGCCTTGAGCAAACTGGCCAGCGATGCTGATGGGGTGATCGGCCTGCGCTCGCTCTGGCCGGACGATCCGCTGTACCCCATGGCGCGACGCAGCAATATCCGCATCGTCGAAGTCGATGCCGCGCGCCCGGTGGACGGTGCCCTGCCCGGTATCGCCGTGCAACCGGGCATGGCTGACGGCCTGGCGAGCCAGCCTTGGATGGCCAGCCATAACCTGGGGCGCATGGCCGACGTGATCGCCGCCGACCTGGTGCGCCTGGCCCCGGCGGACAAACCAAAGATCGACGCCAACTTGGCGACCCTCAAGCAGCGCTTGCTCAAACTCAGCGCCGACAGCGAAAAACGCCTCGCCAGCGCCGATAACCTGAGTGTAGTCAGCCTGAGCGAGCATTTCGGCTACCTGATCAGCGGGCTCAACCTGGACGCAATCAGCACCGATACCCGGCCCGACGCCGAATGGACAACCGAAGCCCTCAAGCAGTTGAGCGCGACGTTAAAAGACAATGACGTGGCGCTGGTGCTGCATCATCGCCAGCCTTCGGATGCGCTGAAGGCAGCCATTACAGAGGGCGGTAGCCAATTACTGGTGTTGAGCACCGATGGCGCCGATCCGGTGGCAGAGCTGGAAAGTAATATGGGGCTGGTGGTCACCGCACTGACCGGAGGCTGACAGCAGTCCCCTGTGGGAGCGAGCCTGCTCGCGAAGGGGGTGGCACATCCAACATTGATGTCGGCTGACACACCGCCATCGCGAGCAAGCTCGCTCCCACAGGTTTGATCGTGGAGGGTCGATGATTCTGTGTTCACCACAAATCCCTTGTGGGAGCGAGCCTGCTCGCGATGAGGCCGGCACATCCAACATTGATGTCGGCTGACACACCGCTTTCGCGAGCAAGCTCGCTCCCACAGGTTTGATCGTGGATGTTCGAAGATTCTGTGTTCACCACACATCCACTGTGGGAGCGAGCCTGCTCGCGATGAGGCCGGCACATCCAACATTGATGTCGGCTGACACACCGCCATCGCGAGCAAGCTCGCTCCCACAGTTTTGATCGTGGAGGGTCGATGATTCTGTGTTCACCACAAATCCATTGTGGGAGCGAGCCTGCTCGCGATGAGGCCAGCACATTCAACATTGATGTCGGCTGACACACCGCTTTCGCGAGCAAGCTCGCTCCCACAGGTTTGATCGTGGATGTTCGAAGACTCTGTGTTCACCACACATCCACTGTGGGAGCGAGCCTGCTCGCGATGAGGCCAGCACATCCAACATTGATGTCGGCTGACACACCGCTTTCGCGAGCAGGCTCGCTCCCACAGGTTTGATCGTGGAGGGTCGAAGTTTCTGTGTTCACCACACATCCCTTGTGGGAGCGAGCCTGCTCGCGATGAGGCCAGCACATCCAACATTGATGTCGGCTGACACACCGCTTTCGCGAGCAAGCCCGCTCCCACCGGGTTGATCGTGGAGGGTCGAAGATTCTGTGTTCACCACACATCCATTGTGGGAGCGAGCCTGCTCGCGACGAGGCTGGCACATTCAGCATTGATGTCGGCTGACACACCGCTTTCGCGAGCAAGCCCGCCCCCACCGGGTTGATCGTGGACGGTCGAAAATTCTGTGCTCACCACACATCCCTTGTGGGAGCGAGCTTGCTCGCGATGAGGCCAGCACATCCAACATTGATGTCGGCTGACACACCGCTTTCGCGAGCAGGCTCGCTCCCACCGGGTTGATCGTGGAGGGTCGAAGTTTCTGTGTTCACCACACATCCCTTGTGGGAGCGAGCCTGCTCGCGATGAGGCCGGCACATCCAACATTGATGTCGGCTGACACACCGCTTTCGCGAGCAGGCTCGCTCCCACAGGTTTGATCGTGGAGGGTCGAAGATTCTGTGTTCACCACAAATCCACTGTGGGAGCGAGCCTGCTCGCGATGAGGCCAGCACATCCAACATTGATGTCGGCTGACACACCGCCATCGCGAGCAAGCCCGCTCCCACAGGTTTTTCAACTCAGCTCAGGGCTTGCCCTGGCACCCGCACAAAACCTTCCATCAACACCCGCGCACTGCGGCTCATGATGGCTTTTTTCACGGTCCATTCGCCGTTGACCTGACTGGCCTCGGCGCCGACGCGCAGGGTGCCGGACGGGTGGCCGAAACGCACGGCGTTGCGCTCGATGCCGCCGGCCGCGAGGTTGACCACGGTGCCGGAAATCGCCGCGGCCGTGCCGATGGCCACCGCTGCGGTACCCATCATGGCGTGGTGCAGCTTGCCCATGGACAGCGCCCGCACCAACAGGTCAACGTCGCCAGCCGCCACGGCTTTTCCGCTGGAGGAAACGTAGTCCGCCGGTGGTGCGACGAACGCCACCTTCGGTGTGTGCTGGCGCTGGGCGGCTTCGTCCAGGTGCTTGATCAAGCCCATGCGCAAGGCGCCGTGGGCGCGGATGGTTTCGAACATGGCCAATGCCTTGGGATCGCCGTTGATGGCGCCCTGCAATTCGGTGCCGGTGTAGCCGACGTCCCGGGCATTGATGAAAATCGTCGGGATCCCGGCGTTGATCAGCGTCGCCTTGAAGGTGCCAACATCTGGCACCTCCAAGTCATCCACCAGGTTACCGGTGGGAAACATCGAACCGCCACCGCCCTCTTCTTCTGCCGCCGGGTCCATGAATTCCAATTGCACTTCGGCCGCCGGAAAGGTCACGCCGTCGAGTTCGAAGTCACCGGTTTCCTGCACCGCGCCGTCAGTGATCGGCACATGGGCGATGATGGTCTTGCCGATGTTGGCCTGCCAGATCCGCACCACGGCCACGCCGTTTTGCGGGATGCGACCGGCGTCCACCAAACCACTGCTGATCGCGAATGAACCGACCGCCGCCGACAGGTTGCCGCAGTTGCCGCTCCAGTCCACGAACGGCTTGTCGATGGACACCTGGCCGAACAAGTAATCGACATCGTGGTCGGCCCGGGTGCTCTTGGACAGGATCACAGTCTTGCTGGTGCTGGACGTCGCGCCGCCCATGCCATCGATCTGCTTCTCGTACGGGTCGGGGCTGCCGATCACCCGCAGCAACAAGGCATCCCGTGCGGCGCCTGGGACGCGGGCCGCTTCGGGCAGGTCTTGCAGGCTGAAGAACACGCCTTTGCTGGTGCCGCCACGCATGTAGGTGGCGGGTATTCTGATTTGCGGTGCGTGAGCCATGATGCTCCTCAAGCGGACACACCGGGTGTCCGCAGCTGTGATTTAGATGGCAACCGCCGATTCAAGGAAGTCCTGGGCAAAACGCTGCAATACACCACCGGCCTCATAGATCGACACTTCTTCAGCAGTATCGAGGCGGCAGGTCACCGGCACCTCGACGCGCTCGCCGTTCTTGCGAGTGATGACCAGGGTCAGCGTCGCACGCGGCGTGCGTTCGCCGATCACGTCATAGATTTCGCTGCCGTCGATGCCCAGGGTCTTGCGATCGGTGCCGGGCTTGAACTCCAGCGGCAACACGCCCATGCCCACCAAGTTGGTGCGGTGGATGCGCTCGAAACCTTCGGCGGCGATCGCCTCGACACCGGCCAGGCGCACGCCCTTGGCCGCCCAGTCCCGGGACGAACCCTGGCCGTAGTCGGCGCCGGCAATGATGATCAGCGGCTGCTTGCGCTCCATGTAGGTCTCGATGGCTTCCCACATGCGCATGACCTTGCCTTCCGGCTCGACCCGGGCCAGGGAGCCCTGCTTGACCTTGCCGTTTTCCTGGACCATTTCGTTGAACAGTTTCGGGTTGGCGAAGGTGGCGCGTTGCGCGGTCAGGTGGTCGCCGCGGTGGGTCGCGTAGGAGTTGAAGTCCTCTTCCGGCAGGCCCATTTTCGCCAGGTATTCACCCGCGGCGCTGTCCAGCATGATGGCGTTGGACGGCGACAGGTGATCGGTAGTGATGTTGTCCGGCAGCACCGCCAGCGGGCGCATGCCCTTGAGCGGCCGCGCACCGGCCAGCGCGCCTTCCCAATACGGCGGACGACGGATGTAGGTGCTTTGTGGGCGCCAGTCGTACAGCGGCGTCACTTTCGGCCCGGTGTCTTCCTGGATGGCGAACATCGGGATGTACACCTGGCGGAACTGCTCCGGCTTCACCGAGGCCTTGACCACCGCATTGATTTCTTCGTCGCTCGGCCAGATGTCCTTGAGGCGGATTTCCCGACCGTCCACCACGCCCAGTACATCCTTCTCGATGTCGAAGCGGATGGTCCCGGCGATGGCATAAGCGACCACCAGCGGTGGCGAGGCGAGGAACGCCTGCTTGGCGTACGGATGGATACGCCCGTCGAAGTTGCGGTTGCCCGACAACACGGCGGTGGCGTACAGGTCGCGGTCGATGATTTCCTGTTGGATCACCGGGTCCAGCGCGCCGGACATGCCGTTGCAGGTGGTGCAGGCGAACGCCACCACGCCGAAGCCCAGCTTCTCGAGTTCGGACGTCAGGCCGGCTTCATCCAGGTACAGCGCCACGGTTTTCGAACCCGGCGCCAGGGACGACTTGACCCACGGCTTGCGGGCCAGGCCCAGGCGGTTGGCGTTGCGCGCCAGCAGGCCAGCGGCGATCACGTTGCGCGGGTTGCTGGTATTGGTGCAACTGGTGATGGCGGCGATGATCACCGCACCGTCGGGCATTTGCCCGGGCACATCGTCCCATTGCCCGGAAATACCTTTGGCAGCCAGATCCGACACCGCGACGCGGGCGTGCGGGTTGCTCGGGCCGGCCATGTTGCGCACCACCGACGACAGGTCGAAGGTCAGGCCACGCTCGTATTGCGCGCCCTTGAGCTTGTCAGCCCACAAGCCGGTCTGTTTCGCATAGGTCTCGACCAGTCGCACCTGGTCGTCTTCGCGACCGGTGAGCTTCAGGTAATCGATGGTTTGCTGGTCGATGTAGAACATCGCCGCCGTGGCGCCGTACTCCGGGGCCATGTTGGAAATGGTCGCGCGATCGCCCAAGGTCAGGGCACTGGCGCCTTCGCCGAAAAACTCCAGCCAGGCACCGACGACCTTTTGCTGGCGCAGGAATTCGGTCAACGCCAGCACCATGTCGGTGGCGGTGATGCCCGGTTGCAGCTTGCCGGTCAGCTCGACGCCGATGATTTCCGGCAGGCGCATCCATGAGGCGCGGCCGAGCATGACGCTTTCAGCCTCCAGGCCACCGACGCCGATGGCGATCACGCCCAGGGCATCGACGTGGGGCGTGTGGCTGTCGGTGCCCACGCAGGTGTCGGGGAACGCCACGCCGTCACGCTGCTGGATCACGGGGGACATTTTTTCCAGGTTGATCTGGTGCATGATCCCGTTGCCCGGCGGAATCACGTCGACGTTCTTGAAGGCTTTCTTGGTCCAGTTGATGAAGTGGAAACGGTCTTCGTTGCGCCGGTCTTCGATGGCGCGGTTCTTGGCGAAGGCCTGGGGATCGAAACCGGCGCTCTCCACCGCCAGCGAGTGGTCGACGATCAGTTGGGTCGGCACCACCGGGTTGACCTGCGCCGGGTCACCGCCCTGCAAGGCGATGGCGTCGCGCAGGCCAGCCAGGTCCACCAGCGCGGTCTGGCCGAGAATGTCATGGCACACCACGCGGGCCGGGAACCACGGGAAGTCCAGGTCGCGCTTGCGTTCGATCAGTTGCAGCAACGACTCGCCCAGCGTGGCCGGGTCGCAGCGCCGTACCAGGTTCTCCGCCAACACGCGGGAGGTGTACGGCAGGCCGTCGTAGGCGCCGGGGCGAATGGCATCCACGGCCTCGCGAACGTCGAAATAATCCAGCGAAGTGCCGGGTAGCGGTTTGCGAAATTCTGTGTTCATCGTCAGGACTCGGGTCACGGTGGTTTCAGAAGGGTTGGCGCCGGACTTGAAGCGGCCCTGGCCACTGTGGGAGCGAGCTTGCTCGCGATAGCGGTGTATCAGTCGACATTAGTTGAATGTCAGTACGCAATCGCGAGCAAGCTCGCTCCCACAGGGTTTCGGGGGTATCCAGTTCCTGCGGCTAGAACCCTCCAGCTCAGCGTTGTTCGATTGGCACGAACTTGCGCTGTTCAACGCCGGTGTATTCGGCGCTCGGTCGGATGATGCGGTTGTTGGCGCGTTGTTCGAACACGTGGGCGGCCCAGCCGGTCAGGCGCGAGCAAACGAAGATCGGCGTGAACAGCTTGGTCGGGATGCCCATGAAGTGGTACGCCGAGGCATGATAGAAATCGGCGTTGGGGAACAGTTTCTTCTGTTCCCACATGGTCTTGTCGATGGCTTCGGAGACCGGGAACAGCACTGTGTCGCCCACTTCATCGGCGAGTTTTTTCGACCAGCCCTTGATCACCTCGTTGCGCGGGTCGTTGTCCTTATAGATCGCGTGACCGAAGCCCATGATCTTGTCCTTGCGCGCCAGCATGCCGAGGGTGCCCTCGATGGCGTCCTGGGGCGAGCTGAAGCGCTCGATCATCGCCATCGCCGCTTCGTTGGCGCCGCCGTGCAGCGGGCCACGCAACGAGCCGATGGCGGCGGTGATGCAGGAAAACAGGTCCGACAACGTGGAGGCGCAAACCCGGGCGGTGAAAGTCGAGGCGTTGAATTCGTGCTCGGCGTAGAGAATCAGCGAAACATTCATCACCTTGACGTGCAGCTCGCTCGGCTTCTTGCCGTGCAACAGGTGCAGGAAGTGGCCACCGATGGAGGTTTCGTCGGTCACGCACTCGATGCGCTGGCCTTCGTGACTGAAGCGATACCAGTAGCACATGATTGCCGGGAACGCGGCCAGCAGGCGGTCGGTCTTGTCGTGCTGCTCGGAAAAGTCTTCCTCGGGTTCCAGGTTGCCCAGGAACGAGCAGCCGGTGCGCATCACATCCATCGGGTGGGCGTCAGCGGGAATGCGCTCCAGCACTTCTTTCAAAGCTTGGGGCAAGTCCCGCAACTGGCGCAGTTTGCCGATGTAGGCGTCCAGCTGTGCCTGGGTCGGCAGCTCGCCGTACAGCAGCAGGTAGGCCACTTCTTCAAATTGCGCATCTGCCGCCAGCTCGCGAACGTCATAGCCGCGATAGGTCAGGCCGGCGCCCGACTGGCCTACGGTGGACAATGCGGTTTGCCCGGCCACCTGGCCGCGGAGCCCGGCGCCACTGAGTACTTTTGCTTCGGCCATTTGCTGTCTCCAGTTTTTGGATTTGTAGAGAATGGAGGAAAGAGATCGCAGCCTCGTTGCACTCGACAGCTCCTACGGAGCAGCGAGGCTGCGACCTGTTCATTTTTTCGCCGCGAATAACGCATCGAGCTTCTGCTCGAAGGTGTGGTAGTCGATGCGATCGTAAAGCTCCATGCGGGTCTGCATGGTGTCGATGACATTCTGTTGCGTGCCGTCGCGGCGGATCGCGGTGTAGACGTTCTCGGCGGCTTTGTTCATGGCGCGGAACGCCGACAGCGGGTACAGCACCAGGGACACGTCGGCACCGGCCAACTGTTCGGTGGTGTACAGCGGGGTCGCGCCGAATTCGGTGATGTTGGCCAGGATCGGCGCTTTCACGCGGCTGGCGAACAGCTTGTACATCTCAAGCTCAGTGATGGCCTCCGGGAAAATCATGTCGGCACCGGCCTCGATGCACGCGGCGGCGCGGTCCAGGGCCGACTCCAAGCCTTCCACCGCCAGGGCATCGGTACGGGCCATGATCACGAAACTGTCATCGGTACGGGCATCGACGGCGGCCTTGATGCGGTCGACCATCTCTTGCTGGGAGACGATTTCCTTGTTCGGACGGTGGCCGCAGCGCTTGGCGCCAACCTGGTCCTCGATATGGATGGCCGCCGCGCCGAACTTGATCATCGATTTGACGGTGCGCGCCACGTTGAACGCCGAGGAACCGAAACCGGTGTCCACGTCCACCAGCAGCGGCAGGTCGCACACGTCGGTGATACGGCGCACATCGGTCAGCACGTCATCCAGGCCGGTGATGCCCAGGTCCGGCACGCCGAGGGAGCCGGCGGCCACGCCGCCACCCGACAGGTAGATCGCCTTGAAACCGGCGCGTTTGGCCAGCAGCGCGTGGTTGGCGTTGATCGTGCCCACCACTTGCAGCGGATGCTCGGTGGCGACCGCATCGCGGAAACGCTGGCCTGGCGTGCTCTTGCTGGAACTCATGACTCACCTCGTTCAGTGGCGGCGCTGTCCTGGAAATGACGCGCAATGTTGCGTTTGGACGCACCGATGTGGCGGCGCATCAATAATTCAGCCAGTTCACCGTCACGGTCGGCGATGGCGTCTAGAATCCGGTGGTGCTCGGCAAAGGCCTGGCGCGGACGATTCGGCGTGGTGGAAAACTGGATGCGGTACATGCGCACCAGTTGGTACAGCTCGCCGCACAGCATCTGCGTCAGGGTGCGGTTGCCGCTGCCCTGGATGATCCGGTAATGAAAGTCGAAATCGCCTTCCTGCTGGTAATAACCGACACCGGCCTGGAACGCCGCATCGCGTTCGTGGGTTTCCAGCACCCGGCGCAGTTCGTCGATTTCTTCCAGGGTCATGCGTTCGGCCGCCAGGCGGCAGGCCATGCCTTCGAGGGATTCACGAATTTCGTAGAGTTCCAGCAGCTCGGCGTGGCTCAGCGACACCACCCGGGCGCCGACGTGAGGCACCCGCACCAGCAGGCGCTGGCCTTCCAGGCGGTGGATCGCCTCACGCAACGGCCCGCGGCTGATGCCGTAGGTGCGCGCCAGCTCGGGCTCGGAGATCTTGCTGCCGGGGGCGATCTCGCCTTTGACGATGGCGGCCTGGATACGCCGGAAAACGTTCTCGGAGAGGGTCTCCGAATCGTCCTGAGCCATCATCGGGGTTTCGAGCTGATCGAGCATATTGTCGACACCTTTCAAATCAATACGGCAAAAACTAACCAATAGCAGCGTTTACGTCAAAGCAAAAATCAACATTGTCGACAATCGTCTAATAAGCTCACCCGCCATAACCACTCGTTTGAATGCATCGTAGCGTCCGGCCAGCGGTGGCGTCAGAAAACCACCGTGTTAGAATGCCGCGCGATTTGCCGCTCTCCTTTTATAGGGAAGGCTGCCCAGGGAGCTTGTGCAGCAATGCCAGGGCCTGAACCGATAAACGGAACGCTGCGCACCAGGATCTATGACACTCAAGCCCTTCACCGCTGTTCTTTATTTCATGTGCCTGCCGGGGCTTGCCGTGGCGGGTGAAAAAACCGTGTACGGCCTCAACGAATACGCCGCCCTGCAGGGCATCGACCTGGAGGTCGCCGCCAAGCTGGACACCGGCGCCAAGACCGCGTCCCTCAGCGCCCGGGACATCAAGCGCTTCAAGCGTAATGGTGAGTCCTGGGTGCGCTTTTACCTGGCCATCGACGCGGCCCACTCGCATCCCATCGAACGTCCGCTGGCCCGGGTCAGCAAGATCAAGCGCCGCGCCGGAGACTACGACCCGGAAGAAGGCAAGAAATACACGGCCCGACCGGTCATCGAACTGGACATCTGCATGGGCTCGGCCTTGCGCAGCATCGAAGTGAACCTGACCGACCGTAGCGCCTTCCAATACCCGTTGCTGATCGGTTCCGAGGCGCTCAAGCGCTTCGACGCGCTGGTCGACCCCAGTCTCAAATACGCTGCCGGCAAACCCGCCTGCGCCAATGCCGCTCAAACCGCAGAGTAATTCCAATGCGCTCCCTTACCCTCCATCTGAAAATGCTGATCGCCATCCTGGTGGTGCTGGGCCTGTCGGTGACGGCCTATCAGATTTTCGTGCTCGGCATCCCGGTCACCGAAGACGCCACCGACGACTTGTGGAACATCGACGCCAAGGTCGAGTTCGTGCCCAATGCCAAGGACCCGGTGAAGATCCAGATGTTCGTGCCGCCGCTGAGCCGCGACTACGTGAGCCTCAACGAGAGTTTCATTTCCAATAATTACGGCGTAGCGGTGAACCGGGTCGACGGTAACCGCAAGGTGACGTGGTCGGCCCGGCGTGCCAAGGGCAACCAGACCCTGTATTACCGCCTGGTGCTGACCAAGCGCTACAGCGCCGAGAAAACCAAGGTCAAGGGCCCGACCTTCCGCGACAGCATCGCCGTCGAAGGCCCGGAGAAACTGGCCGCCGAAGCCCTGCTCGCGCCGATCCGCCAGCATTCGGCCGACGTCGAGACGTTCATCAGCGAAGCGATCAAGCGGGTCAACAACCTCAACGACGACAACGTCAAGCTGTTGCTGGCCGGCGACCCTTCCTCGGCCAACAAGGCGCGCATCGTCGAACTGGTGCTGTCCATCGCCCACGTGCCGGTGGAAAAAGTCCACACCATCCGCCTCGTGGCGGAGCAGCCGCAGACACCTGAGCTGTGGCTGCGCAGCTTCAACGGCACCGACTGGCTGTATTTCAACCCCGACTCCGGCGAACAGGGCCTGCCCACCGACCGCCTGCTGTGGTGGACCGGCGATGAAAACCTGATCACCGTCGATGGCGGCAAGAAAGCCACCGTCACCTTCAGCATGAACAACAGCGAAATGAACGCCATTCGCCTGGCCAAGCTGACGGACGAGAACACCGACGCCAACTTCCTCGAATACTCGCTCTACGGCCTGCCGCTGCAAACCCAGCAAACCTTCATGATCATGGTGATGATCCCGATCGGCGTGCTGGTCATTCTGATCCTGCGCAACCTGATCGGCCTGCAAACCCTGGGGACCTTCACCCCGGTGCTGATCGCCCTGGCCTTTCGCGAGACCCAACTGGGTTTCGGGATCATCCTGTTCACGGTGATCACCACGCTGGGCCTGTCGCTGCGTTCGTACCTGGAGCATCTCAAGCTGCAGATGCTACCGAGGCTCTCGGTGGTGCTGACGTTCGTGGTGGTGTTGATCGCCGCCATCAGCCTGTTCAGCCATAAGCTGGGCCTGGAGCGCGGCTTGTCGGTGGCGTTGTTCCCCATGGTGATCCTGACCATGACCATCGAACGCCTGTCCATCACCTGGGAAGAACGCGGTGCCGGCCACGCGATGAAAGTCGCCATCGGCACCCTGTTCGCCGCGTCCCTGGCGCACCTGATCATGAGCGTGCCGGAACTGGTGTACTTCGTGTTCACTTTCCCGGCGATCCTGCTGATCCTGGTGGGCTTCATGCTGGCCATGGGTCGTTATCGCGGCTACCGCCTGACCGAGCTGGTACGGTTCAAGGCCTTCCTCAAGGCAGACTCCTGATGTTCGGCTTCTGGAAGACCTGGAAGGCCCTGGAAGCCCGGGGCATCATGGGCATCAACCGGCGTAACGCCGACTACGTGCTCAAGTACAACAAGCGCAGCCTGTACCCCATCGTCGATGACAAGATCATCACCAAGGAGCGGGCCATCGCCGCCGGCATTCATGTGCCGGAGCTGTACGGGGTGATCTCCACCGAGAAGGAAATCGACAAGCTCGACGAGATCATCGGCGGGCGCACCGACTTCGTGATCAAGCCGGCCCAGGGCGCTGGCGGCGACGGCATCATCGTCATCGCCGACCGCTTCGAAGGCCGCTATCGCACGGTGTCCGGCAAGATCATCAGCCATGAGGAAATCGAGCACCACGTCTCCAGCATCCTCACCGGCCTGTACTCCTTGGGTGGGCACCGTGACCGGGCGCTGATCGAATACCGCGTGACGCCGGACCAGATCTTCAAGAGCATCAGCTACGAAGGCGTGCCGGACATCCGCATCATCGTGCTGATGGGCTATCCGGTGATGGCCATGCTGCGCTTGCCGACCCGTCAGTCCGGCGGCAAGGCCAACCTGCACCAGGGCGCCATCGGCGTGGGCGTCGACCTCGCCACCGGCCTGACCCTGCGCGGCACCTGGCTGAACAACATCATCACCAAACACCCCGACACCACCAACGCGGTGGACGGCGTGCAACTGCCCTACTGGGACGGTTTCATGAAACTGGCCGCCGGTTGCTATGAACTGTGCGGGCTGGGCTACATCGGCGTCGACATGGTGCTGGACCAGGAAAAAGGCCCGTTGATCCTGGAACTGAACGCCCGACCGGGGCTGAACATCCAGATCGCCAACGACTGCGGCCTGACCTTGCGCACCCATGCGGTGGAAGCCCACCTGGAAGAACTCAAGGCCCGCGGCGTTACCGAAACCGTGGAAGAGCGCGTGGCGTTTGCCCAGGCGTTGTTTGGGCATATTCCGCCGGTAGAGGGTTGAGGCCGAGGTTTGAAGGTTGAAGTCCTGTGGCGAGGGAGCTTGCTCCCGCTGGGTTGCGCAGCAACCCCAAAGCCCGGCGCCCCGGTGCATCAGACTGACCGGGTTCAACTGCCTGGGGGTTGCTTCGCAACCCAGCGGGAGCAAGCTCCCTCGCCACAAGTGTTCACACCACAGATATCGTCTCCCCCATACTTGCCCATCTCCGACATCCCTCTAGGAGCAAATCCTACAGAGGGATTACAATCGCTCCCCCGCCTGAACGGCTGACCTGCCCCGCCCATGCCAACCTGCTCCGTACACCCGTTGCCCTACCGCGCCAACCCTGCCGAGTATTTCGCGGCGATCCGTCATGCCCCTGGCAGCGTGCTGCTCGACAGTGGCCGGCCGAGTGCCGAACGCGGGCGTTATGATCTGCTCAGCGCCTGGCCGCTGGCGCAATTGGCGGTGTTGCCGAACGAGAGCGGTGCTGATTTCCTGCAACGCCTGCGCATCGAACTGACACGGCTTGGGCACGCCGTACTACCGACCACGGTGCAATTGCCCTTTGCCGGCGGCCTGATCGGCTACTTGAGCTATGACTTCGGCCGACACCTCGAAACCTTGCCGTCCCACGCCAAGGACGACCTGCAACTGCCCGACGCGCGTTTTGGCGTGTACGACTGGGCGCTGGTCAGCGATCACCAGGCCGGCACCAGCCAACTGGTATTCCACCCCCATTGCGGCGAAGGCGAACGCCAGCGCCTGATCGCCCTGTTCAGCCAGCCGAATGGGGCATCCGTTGACACTTTCAGTCTTGAAGGGACCATGACGCCGGATCTCAGCGCCGATGCCTATCGACAGGCCTTCGAGCGTATCCAGGCGTATATCCAGGCGGGTGATTGCTACCAGGTCAACTTTGCCCAGCGCTTTCGTGCGCCCTGCCAGGGCGATGCCTGGGCCGCGTACCAGGCGCTGCGGGCGGCGTGCCCGACGCCGTTTTCCGGCTTCCAGAGCCTGCCCGAGGGCGGCGCGGTGCTGAGCCTGTCCCCCGAGCGCTTCGTCAAGGTCAGCGAAGGCCAGGTGGAAACCCGGCCGATCAAGGGCACCCGGCCCCGCGGGACAACGCCCAGCGAAGACGCGGCCCGCGCCGCCGAGCTGCTGGCCAGCCCCAAGGACCGGGCGGAAAACCTGATGATCGTTGACCTGCTGCGCAACGACCTGGGCCGCACATGCCGCATCGGCTCGGTGCGGGTGCCGGAGTTGTTCAGCCTGGAAAGCTACCCGAACGTGCATCACCTGGTCAGCAGCGTGACCGGCGAGTTGGCTGTGGATAAAGACGCCCTCGACCTGATCGCCGGCAGCTTTCCCGGCGGTTCGATCACCGGCGCGCCGAAAATCCGCGCCATGCAAATCATCGACGAACTCGAACCGACCCGACGCGGCCTGTATTGCGGCTCGTTGCTGTACCTGGACGTGCGCGGGGAAATGGACAGCTCCATTGCCATCCGCAGTTTGCTGGTCAAGGATGGGCAGGTGTGCTGCTGGGGCGGCGGCGGGATTGTCGCGGACTCGGACTGGGAGGCCGAGTATCAGGAGTCGATTACCAAGGTGAAGGTGCTGCTGGAAACCTTGCAGAATCTTTAAAACATCGCGGGCAAGCCTTGCTCCCACAGGTGGCATGACACCAGCCTGTGGGAGCAAGGCTTGCCCGCGATGA
>NZ_CAKKMI010000076.1:0-28576 GCF_918698105.1 Pseudomonas brassicacearum
TGCTGCTCTGGGCGTTCGGTCGCTTCATGGTGTCTTCCACGCTACTGGGTTGGGTCTTCCTGGCGCTGGCTTATGTCTTGAGCAGCAAGGCCAGCGAGAAATCCAGCGCCGCCGGGATGGCGTTGGGTGTGTGGTTTCTCTTCGTATTGGTATTCGACCTGGCATTGTTGGCGTTGCTCGTGCTCAGCAAGGGCCGGTTCAACCCGGACCTCTTACCGTGGCTTCTGCTGCTCAACCCCACCGATATCTATCGCCTGATTAACATCTCTGGTTTCGAGGGCAGCGGTAATGCCATCGGTCTCATGGCATTAAGCAGTGATTTACCGGTGTCGATTTCGGTGCTCTGGCTCTGTTTGTTGTTCTGGGTCGGCGCTTCGATGTTGCTGGCTTATTGGTTGTTTCGCCGTCGGATGACTTGACTCATTATTCTCGAGGCTATTGCAATGAACACACTCAACCTTATTGCTGTCCGCATCTTGGTCGTCATAACGATCGGCTTGGGTTTGTTGGCATGTAATGATCGCGCAGAAGAAAAGCAAACCCTTGCGCCGACGGCTTTCCATAAGAGCGACGAGTGTCATGTCTGCGGCATGGTGATTGCCGACTTCCCAGGCCCCAAGGGTGAAGTCGTGGCAAAAGGTTCAGTCAAGAAGTTCTGTTCCACCGCAGAAATGCTTGGCTGGTGGCTTCAGCCAGAGAATCACCTCACTGAGGCGAAACTGTATGTGCACGACATGGGCAAAAGTACTTGGGAGAAGCCCGACGACCATTACTTGATCGATGCCACCCAAGCCTACTATGTCGTCGGGACCCGGCTCAAAGGTTCCATGGGTGTGGTCCTGGCGTCATTTTCCGAGGAGGCCGCCGCGCGCAAGCTGGCCAGCGATCAGGATGGCAGAGTATTGCGATTTGAAGACATCGATTTAACGCTTTTACAGCAAACGCCTGCGCTGTAACTGAGCCGCTTCCCTGAGTAGGGCTGTCTGAGGAACTTACCGAACCGACTCGCAGAAGAGAGCTGGACCCACTTCTGCGATTTTATTGGCGGTCGGATTGCGGTACCTTGCTTTAGCAAAAATTATTTGAGCGTCAAGATCCAGTCTGCCAACGTTTTCGCTTCTTCGTCGGTTACTTGGTTGGCCGGCATTGGCGCGGCGCCCCATTTTCCAGAGCTACCTTCCTTGATGCTTTTTACCAGGGTGGCCGAGGCATCAGCTTGTCCGGCATATTTAGCTGCGATCTCCTTATAACTAGGACCGACTAGTCTCGCTTCGATCATGTGGCAGCCTACGCAGGGTTTGCTCTTGAACAGTGCTTCGCCATCAACGGCTTGGGCTGGTTGAAGGTTCAGCAAAGTGCCAAGGATAAAAAGATGCATAAGTTTTTTCTTCATTTTTTATTTCCTCATCTGGGTGTGCTTTGCTAGTACCGCTTGTCAGTAATCTGTATCGTTTTAATCAATCAATACAGCATCCGCGCGGGTCAGCTTCGGATGCAGTGGAAAGTGTAGTTGAGGCTCCGAGATTTTCAATAAACTTCTGTAGGGATTTCTGAGTATCTCGACTGAGGCATTCACTTTTATGGTGGGATCGCTGCAGTTGGTCGTTCAGATATGTGACATTTTAGCGAAGCTCGATGTTCGGTACGATTTGTTAGTTTTGTCAATGTCTCCCAAAATCATCATCCAGGATCAAGGTTTTTTGCCGAAAATATAATTATAATTCAGTGGGTTGGATGCTAGCGTAACTCAAATTTCGCTTCGGATTTTGTGCTGAAAGTTTGTGGTTGTTCAAAGGGTTGGAATCAATGGCGTATGGTATAAATTTAAATTTTGCAGCCGTCGGTTATTTAAGGAGCTAAAATTCAGGCGAGCGTAGGGTGTTGAATTCAATGGCTGGTGTAATGACAGGAGTGATCAATTGCCGATAGGAGTTCGCCCATTGAACCCAACTGTTTTTTCACACCGTCTGAATTAGCTGAAGGAAAGATGCATGGTGGTGGCATGCGCTAGGCTCAATTAGCCGAGATGATCTGTTGTTTTTTTTGAAGCCGATCTGGTGATTGCAGACCGGCATCGATAAGCTGGGAAAGAACAAAAACACTCAGTGCGATTGGTTGGCCTGACAACTAAAGTTGCCGCAACAATGCAAAAGCCTGCTTCATTTGATCTTCACTAACGACGAACGCCCGCAGCCCCCCTGCCATGTCAAGCCCCTTGGCTACCAAGCCCTGTGACTCAAGGCTGATCTGCCATTGCAAGTCCTTACGGCTGGTCTCTCCGGCCAGGTGCAGCGGCATTTCCGGGGTCTTGATCTTTATCAGCATCGCCGGAAGCTTCACTTGCTCGTTGCCGCCGAGTGCGTTACGCGCCAAGGTCATGGCGCTTAATTGAATAGGTTGCAGAAACGGCAATAGCTTGCCCTGGATTTGCGCGCAATCGCCAATGGCGAATATGTGTGGATCAGATGTACGCATGCAATCATCAACGTCAATCCCACGATCCACCCGCAGTCCAGCCTGCGTTGCTATTGTCGTATTGGGCTTCAACCCGACAGAGGCAATGATCACATCGGTGGTAATTTGCCGGCGATTGGATAGGGTTGCCAACAGGCTATCGTCTTTCTTTTCAATGGATTCTAAAGACTGGTTGAATACCATTTCCACGCCCATCTGGCATAACCGGTGCTGCAGGCGGCTACTCACCTCGACAGGCAACAACGACGCTAACAGGCTGCAGGCTTGATCCACCAGTGTCACCAGCTTTCCGGCCCGATTCATATCCATGGCCAGTTCACTGCCAATTAAGCCTGCCCCTAATATCAACACGCGTTGCGCCGCTCTCAGAGCATGTTGCGCATGACGGTATTCTTGTTGACTGTTCAGTGTCGCCATCCATTCGTGCCCGGGAATCGCTGGAACTATGGCTTGTGCGCCCATGGCAAGAATCAGTTTGTCGTAGCTAATGGTTTCGTTACCCACGCTAATACGCTTGTTCAGGCGATCAATTGCAGTCAGATGGCGATCAGCATTAAGGGTCAGCCCATACATGTCGGCAAAGTCCACCGCAGATTGGCGAGTCATGTCGTCCGCGGTCTGATTAAGACTGATGACGTGACTCAGGTCAGGCTTGTTGTACTCGTCGCAACTGTCTGCGGCGAGCAACCGAATGGGCACCGCTGCATCGAGCTTGCGCAAGTTCTTGACGACCTGACGAGCTGCGAAGCCAGAGCCTACAATGACAATTTCCTTGTTCATTTCGCCTCCGCAGCAAGCTCATCGAACACCGATTTGCCCATTGAGCATTCAGGGCACAGGAAGTAATCAGGAACGTCACACCAGGCGGTACCGGGCTGCACGTCTTGCATAGGTTCGCCAATCGCAGGGTCGTAACACCATTGACAGACACTGCACCGCATGCGCGGGCCGCTGTCTGAAATCGCTTCTACCGGGGCAGTTGCCGTGACTGCGGGGCTCGTGAGACATGCGTGTGTAGGTGGATTCAACGCCCATTGCATGGCTATTTCGCGCCCATGGGCGCGGCAAACCTCAAGCGAGTCACCGTCCGGTCGCCACTTGGCTTTGAGCGCCAACGTGGTTTCAAAACCCGCATCCATCAAGCGCGTCTGAATACGGTCTACCGCTCCGCCATTCCAGCCGTAACTGCCAAACGCCGAAGCCTTTTTATTACGAAAACGCAGCCCGGTTATTTCTTCCAGGAGGGCGGCTACCTTTGGCATCATGACGTTGTTCATGGTGGATGAGCCGACCAAAACGCCTTTTGAACGGAATACATTGGTCAAGATTTCATTTTTGTCGTGGCGCGAGACGTTGAAGATCTTCACCGCTACACCTGGATCGACTTCGTAAATGCCTTGTGCGATGGCGTCTGCCATCATGCGTGTATTGTTCGACATGGTGTCGTAGAACAGCGTGATGCGGTCTTCTTGATAATCCGCCGCCCATTCCAAGTAGCGGTGCACAATCTGCGTCGGATTATCTCGCCATACCACGCCATGAGCAGTGGCAATCATATCGACCGGCAGATTAAAACCGAGGATCTCGGTAATTTTGGGAATGACCAAGCGACTGAATGGCGTGAGAATGTTGGCGTAGTAGCGTTGGCATTGTTCGAACAGTTCATTTTGATCCACTTCATCATTGAACAGGTGTTCGTCGCAGTAATGTTGGCCAAAGGCGTCGTTGCTAAACAGTACGGCATCACCAGTCAAGTACGTCATCATGCTGTCCGGCCAATGCAGCATTGGTGTTTCCACGAAAATCAGCTGTTTGCCATTGCCGATATCCAAGGTATCGCCGGTATGTACGACGTTGAAATTCCACTCTGGATGATGGTGATGACCGTTGATCGAGTCCACGCCATTGGCGGTGCAATAGATCGGCGTATGGGGTATCAGTGCCATCAACTCTGTCAGCGCTCCCGCGTGGTCCTCCTCCGCATGATTGATGATAATGTAGTCCAGCGTGTTCAAGTCTATTTCCATCGCCAGGTTCTGTATGAATTCCCGGCTGAACCTATGATCGACGGTATCAATCAGTACGGTCTTTTCTTCCCGGATCAGGTAGCTGTTGTAACTGCTACCTCGATGGCATTTGTATTCTGTGCCGTGAAAGTCGCGCACTTCCCAATCGCGCTGGCCGACCCAATGAATGTTGTTTTTTACGTGAATAGACATGTCCTTACCTCGGTATCGAAATGAAGTTCTATACCGGAGGAGGGCAACGTTCGTGCCATGTCTTAACCTATTGATTTATAAGTAAAAAATAAACTATGCTTGTCTTTATGACAAAGTCCAATTACTGTCCATATGACTAATTTATTGTCAAAGTGACAAAGCCATGAGTCTCTCCGTTGAATCCCTCACAGGCATTGCTATCCAGCTGCAAAGCGGTATGTCTCATCAGGACCGCTTTCAACGTCTGATCAATACCTTGCGCCAGTTGCTGGGTTGCGACGCCTCTGCCTTGTTGCGTTATGAACAGCGACAGTTTCGTCCGCTGGCGATTGACGGTTTGGCGCCAGATGTACTGGGGCGCCGCTTCAGTCTTGACGCACACCCGCGACTGGAAGCCATCGCTCGTGCCGGTGACGTGGTGCGCTTTCCGGCAGAGAGTCACTTGCCCGACCCCTATGACGGACTGATACCAAACCAGCAAGATCTCAAAGTGCATGCCTGCATTGGGTTGCCTTTATTCGCGGACCAGACATTGATTGGAGCGCTGACGATAGATGGCATGGACCCGTCGCAATTCGATCACTTCAGCGACGAAGAGCTGCGGTTGGTAGGAGCCCTCGCTTCTGCTGCATTGACCAATGCGTTGTTGGTGGAACAACTGGAAAGCCAGACCATTACTCCTCCCTCCGTCAGTAGCATCCCGGCGGGTAAGCCCTGTACCGAAATGGTAGGGCTCAGCGACGCAATGCAACAGTTGAAAAGAGAGATCGAGATGGTGGCGGGTTCCGACCTGAACGTTTTGATCACTGGGGAAACCGGAGTCGGTAAGGAATTGGTGGCCAAGGCCATACATGAAGGTTCATCCCGCTCTGGTAAGCCAGTCGTCTATCTGAACTGCGCTGCGCTGCCGGAGTCAGTCGCCGAGAGTGAGTTGTTCGGCCATGTAAAAGGGGCGTTCACAGGCGCTATCCATCATCGCACCGGTAAGTTCGAAATGGCTGATAACGGCACATTGTTTCTCGACGAAATCGGTGAGCTGTCGCTGAATCTGCAAGCGAAACTGTTGCGGGTATTGCAATACGGTGATCTGCAACGGGTCGGTGATGATAACGTCCTGCGGGTCAACGTACGGGTGCTTGCCGCGACCAATCGAGATCTGAAGCAGGAGGTGTTTAACAATCGGTTCCGTGCGGACCTGTTCCATCGTTTAAGCGTATTTCCTGTCCATGTACCACCACTGCGTGAGCGTGAGCAGGACATCACGTTGCTAGCTGGCTTCTTCTGTGAGCAAAGCCGGGAGCGCATGGGGTTGAAACGGGTGGCTTTGGCTGCCAATTGTCTGTCGTGGCTCAAAAAGTACACGTGGCCAGGAAATGTGCGCGAACTAGAGCACGCGATTTATCGAGCGACAATCATTGCTCGAGCAACCCAGCAAAGTGACACACTGCTGCTTGAATCACAGCATTTCAATCAAGTGCTCGAGCAGGTCGACATGCCGCCTGTTGCGCTGGACGTTCCCTTCCTCAAAGTGGGCCAGGGACTGCGGGATGCGACGGATGACTTCCATCGTCAGCTGATTGAAAACACGTTGAAAAAGTGCATGAGGAACTGGTCTGCTTGTGCTCGAATGCTGGATTTAGACGTGGCCAACTTGCACCGACTGGCGAAGCGGCTTGGTTTGAAATAGTAATCCCTGCCGGTCTGGGCTATCCAGCCAGAACCCAGCGCTGATTGAAGGGGCGGCTGCAGGTCAATGATGTTGCCGCTGACCCAAAATTTTTTTCAGTAGTCCCCCCCTCATAAAGCTGGGCCCAATACAAATCTCCACCAGCCGGCCGGTCACCCCGCAAGAGCCCAGTTACTTCAAGCAGTCGGGCGAATTTGGCAGCGCTCACGATCATCAATGCGTTATTTAGATCTTCTGACCTGCTGCTGTGACATCGTCCAGGGCGCGCCCAATAAACAGTCATATTGACTAAGCCTTTGTCATTGTGACTAATTTTTGGTTGGGTCATGATGACTATTTCTATTCTAACTATTTGATATGTAACAATAAAATTATTGGCCCGCTTTGTGTATTAAGTAATGCAATTAACGTCAATATGAAAGGGCAATGTTATGACTCGTTCAATCGCGCTTGGTTTTACCATGTACCTAATGCTGGTTCCGTTGTGCCAAGCAGACCAGGTAATCCGTGAAGTTCCCGACACAACCGCCGGCAAAGGCTTCGGCGCCTTGACGGGACTGATGGTTGGAGCGGCAGGTGGCCCGATAGGTATATTAGTCGGCGCAGCCGGCGGTTTTTTTGCAGGCAGCGCGTTGCAGGCAGGGATTGGAAAGTCTGAAACCGCTTATGAAGTGAAAAACGCGCAAGGCGAAATAAGTACAGTGCGCTCACCCAATGCGAGTTTTGCAGTGGGGCAACAGGTAACGCGTAAAGGTGCTCGTTTGGTGGCATCCGACGAGTAAGAAAAGCTTAAACAGTTTCAGGTGATAAACTAACTCCTTTTAGACCCGCTTGCGGGTCTTTTTTTGGTGCGCCCAGCATGGGCGCAATCTTGTGGGTGAAAGTCCCGCCGTAAGCTGACCACAGCGAATGAAGTGAAGCGCAACTGCATGAGGGCGACCGAGTGTGGGGAGGAAGCGTGGAGCGAAGCCGTGAGCCGATGAACAAGAACCGGATATAAGGCGAAGCCGACCAGGGTGAGCGGGCGATGTCACCGCGCAACCCCGGCACTGATGAACTGGTGGCTTTCGGCGGTTACGACGCCACTTACAACGTCGCCAGTCGCGGCAACTTGTACGTGGCGGATGTGAGCTACGACGTTGGCGGCAAGTACCTGTTCGATCAGATCAGCGGTGTACAGCTGTACGCCAACTACAGTGCCTTCGATAAATCCGCAGACGATTTCAAGACCTCGCAACGGATGATTTTCGGCACCTCGTTCTCCCTCAGCAAACTGTGGATCGCCACGGAATGGTTGTACGGCAAGAATGATCCGGTCATCGGTGGCAGCAGCCTTACCCAGAGTCTGGGGGCTGGTGGTAGTGATCAGTGGGAAAACCAGTTGTATATGAATATCGGCTATTACTTCTGAGTTGGATTTTCTGGGCAACAGCCCTGACTCTTGTTCCCAAGCAGCCTCGCTCCCACTAGTTGAACGCATAAACTGCGGGAGCGAGCCCGCTCGCGAATGTCCCAAACAACATTTGCATCTGCCTCATGAAGCGATTGGCTAAAGAGAACGGATGATGGGTGACATAGACGCACTGAAACATTCTACGGATGCTCGCGTAGACCCGATGGCAGAGCTGGGAATCATGCCTCTGGTCCTTGATACCCCTCCAAAACAAGTCCAGAATCAAGTCTTTCCCTGCTTCGGCAAGAAAAGAAACCCTTTAGATTTCAATGGGTCGGACGCCAGATACGAGTCTCGTTTCCGCTCCAATTATTTTTCTATAGACTTCCATTGAAGTATGTAGAAACCAAAAAAAGAGGCTTCGGCCTCTTTTTTTGTTCCAGTAAAGTCCATTCTGATACATCAATAGCCACGATTTTTTAGTACATTATTTAGTACATCATTTCGGCATTTGGTAAATCGCTTTTTCGTGGTACTTACCTCACTGGAAACCGTACAAATCTCCTCTATTCAAACGAGACGGAGATTGTAAGATGGCTCTCACCGACACTGCAGTCCGGCATGCCAAACCCCGTGCAAAGGACTACACCCTCCCTGACTACAACGGCCTTGCCCTTTTCGTAAATACCAAAGGCGCCAAGTGCTGGCACTTCCGCTTTTCCTGGGCGGATAAGCAACCCCGTATTTCGCTCGGTACCTATCCTGAAGTTAGCTTGCGAGATGCTCGTGCTCTGCGTGATGTTGCGCGGGCACAGGTCGCCAGGGGCATTGATCCGCGTGTCCATCGGCAGTTGGAGCGTAATGCCAGGCGCCTGGCCACAGAGAACGCCTAAGAAACGGTTGTTCAGCATTGAAAGTGGTACACAAAGTTGAGCATCGTGTTTCTGGTCGTGGGTCTCGATAGGCCGGTCGGACCCAGAACCTCCCACTTCAATTGGCAGTCGAATCGGCTGACAGAGGGCCCTCAAGTTGAGGTGTAGAGGGCGACGCCTTACCTTCGTCGTTTATGGCCAGTTGAACCGTTGGGCCAGGTCGGTGATCAGTTGTTGGGCAGGTGCAACTGGACCTCCATGGCGTCATGAAGGAGTCGGACGACCTCGATCACGTCGTCGTTTACCACGCGATAGAACACGACATGGCGCGGGCTTCTGACCGTTCCATGGGGGTGTTTAGCCTGCTAGCGTGAGTAGATGAGGTAATAGCTGCAAAGGCCCGGTGCAAGCTCATCGCGGTCGTGGGGCGTGTCGGCGATAGCGTGTAATGCGGAGAGGATCAGCGCCTGGTAGCGCTGGCGTGCTTGATCGCCGAACTGCGTCTGGGAGAGTGTGAGGATGTCGACAATGTCGGCGCGCGCCGCGTTGGAAATCCGATATTGCGGCATGCTCAGTATTTCTCGCGCGCGAGGGGGTGGCCTCCAGGCTCAAGCCCTCGATGTAGTGCTCCAGATCCCCTTCGTTCAACTGAGTAAAGCGCCCGTGCTCAAGGTCCATGATGCCGATCGAGGTCGCCTGACGCAGGGCCTCAATTTTGGCAGTGTCTTCGGCGACGCGCTGTTCCAATAGGCGAAAACCTTCTCGCATCACTTCACGTTCGAGTCCTGAATTGCGGCGCGGGCTCTGGAACGCGGAAAAGCTTGTGGATTTGATAGCCATAATCGAAACGACGAGAAGCTTGGTCGCGGAGTGATGCCACGATGAATTGTGGAAAAATTTGGGCGTCACAAATCAGATTGATGCTGTCCATCGTGTAGAAAAACGGTTTGTAGATATTCAGTTCCCTGACCATCGCCAGGAAGTGATCCCAGTTAATACCCGCCTCCTTGGCCAATTTTGCGATATCAAACAGGGGGGTAAGCTTGGTGGAAAGTTTTAACGCGACGTCCAGGTAATACAGCAATGTGCTATGCCAGAGGGCATCGGCAGGTGTCAGGCAATGGAGATGACTTAGGGCCACCTTCGATTCGCTGAAAAAACGTTGACTAGGTATGCCGGCGACTAGCGAGTGGTGGAAGTTTATAGCCACGATGATTTTCGAATCAGTCGGGGTTACGAACGTCGGATGTATATACGCGTTGGTTTGCAGAGTTCTGTGATCCAGAAGCGTCTGGTCAGGCGTGAACGAAAATGCTTTCGCTACTTTCGCAATTTGCACGGAATCTCGGGCGTAAGCCATGGTACGTTCTGTATCTGTCAGAGGGATCAGCTGCCCGGTGAGCGTATCCATTTTGCTTTCTTCATAGCCGAACTTCGCCAGGGCTGACTGCCAGGCCCGCCAGTCCTGTCGATCGATGTAAACGTCAATATCTCCACGCCTACCCATGACATGACCTTGATGTATGCCAAGGGTGTAGTGGGCGCCCTTGGCCAACAACAGTGGCAGGCCTTCGTCTCCGGAAATAGTGGACAGTAATTCAATCGCCTGCTTCTGCCGGGTCCAGATGCTGTTCGCCAGCCCTGAAGCGCTCGTGATGTTGCCTGTCAGAAGAGCATGTACCCCTTCCACACGTGTGCGCTGAAAGTAAGCCTCATCCTGCTCGGCACAAGAACGGGTAAAGGGCGCGCTTTCAATATAGGCGCGCAACAACGCCATCCCTGTCACATCGGCTTGGTGATCCATGGGCTTACTCTCCAGTTGAACATGCAATGTAGGTGACGAACACATGGGCAATGACTTGCGGTGACCCGTTCTCGGAGGAAACCGTCCAGCGCCAGATCTGAGCCAATCCACAGGCATTTGCCTCAGCCACGCGAATATTGTTGTAGTGATTACGGCTACCCAGCCACTGCTCCAGTATTGTGCAGGGCGCCCCTAGCCCTCTGGCGACACATTCACGGACGTGTTGCGCCTCGGGCAAGACCTGCAAAACTCTGTCGGTCGGACCCAGGCCATGCTCACCACGATGAGTCATCTCCAGTTGACGGGCCATAAAGTGCGTATGACGCAGAGCTACCTGATCGAGTACAGGCAGCCGTTGTTGAGTCGATAATCCGGACGATGACCGGTATTCATTGATCAAGTCGAAGAGAACGCAGGATCTGGGAGCGTCACCAAGCGGCTCGATGGGTAGTCCGAGTCCGATGACGCTGATATGAGGTGAATTTTTGGAGGCTAGGTCTAAATACCCAAGCTGGTTGGCGTCCAAGAAATGAATATCATCGATCACGAAAACCGTATGCCGATTTTGTACGCGGTTGGCGGTACGCATCAGTTGGTTGTACATCCGGGCAAATGGTGTCTGGTGTGCTGAGATGATGACCATGTTGATCTGCGGATGTGAGGTAGCCCATCGTTGCGCTGCATTTACTGCTTGGGTTTTTCCGGTTAAAGGCGCCGATCTAATCAGAAGATCGGCGTGTGGGCTGTACTTAAGGTGCTGTAACAGCATTGAATCAAGATTACCGCCCATAAGCACTTTCCGATTTCGTTGCATATATCAGTCTGATCGAGCAGATCAATGTCAAAATCATGATAAGGCTCGAGACCAAGGGAATCAGGCCTTTATCGGGCGCAAGTCCGCTGACAAAAAACGGTCCTGCCGCCTGGGCAATCATGCTAAGACTTAAGTAGGTTGAGAAAATGGGCCCACGACCGCTGCTGGGAATTGAAGTCAGGAACGAAGCGTAAAGGTTGTTGGTGACGAAGGCGAAGAGAAGGGAATTGAATGAGATCGATATCACAATGATGACGATGCTTGAGCTTTGCATCATGACGAATGTCAGCAGGAGCAAAACGATTGCAGCAATATTGAGTTGATTGAGGTAAGGCTTGTAGCGTGCATTGATCTTTGGCGATATCCAGAACAGAAACGCGGCACCCAATAGCGCGCGTGCGGCGCCAAAGAACCCGAAATACTCATCTTTCCAGCCGGGTACACCCGTTAACCATAATGGAAAAGTCCGATAAAAACCTTCATTGCCGATAGTTAGAAGCATCAGCATGAGAATCAGGCAGAAAGAGGTATCAGTAAAGAAAATTCGTTCCGAAAGCCGCCATTTTCGAGTATCTTCACGATATTTTTCTTTTGCATCTTCGGCTATCTGATGATAGTTGGCGGAAATGAAAGAAATCAAAAAAAATAAAGAGATAAGACAGAACAGGGTTGAAAATGCAAAGATGACACGGTAGCCGAGAGGCTCTATGGGAAGTACCAGAATGATGACCGATCCCAACACCGGCGCAAGACAGGCGCCAAAAGACCGGGCCGCATTGTATTTAGACATCTCGATCGTCAGGTCAAGGTGACGACTGACGCTGGTGATTAATAAATCAACCGTTCGACCCAGTGAGCTGCCGGCGCCAGTCAACAGGCGACTTGTAATAGTCAGAAGCAGCGAGGGCATCAACGTCAGAACCAGGTAACTCAATGCGTGGAAAATCATCCCTGAACTGCACGTGTGTGCCGCTCCCAATCTCTTAGTCAGTGCGCCAAGAAGATTGCCTACCGTTAACTGAACCGCAATGGGTAGTGCCAATAACAATGAGATGATTAAGCTACTTTGAGTGACATGAGACAGATACAGTACAAAATAGGCACCAATGATTTGTCCGCTGGCGCGGGAAAAAAAAGCATACGCATAGAGCCGATATTTTTCATCCATAAAGTGCCTGATTCATCCTTGTGAGAAAAGTTGGTACACGCCACGCCCTAGAAAATTTAACATGGGTACATTCCAGATGTGTGTCAAGGCTTAATCACAATCAGTTGATTTTGAGCTTGTGCGTACTTCGCTCGCAAGCGAACGGTTATAACTGTACAAATGATTCGATCACATCTCGAGAATAAATTATCTGGCTGGTGCCACATGTATTCAAGACCGACGGAAGAGCGAGCGGTTTTATTCGCGCCAAGCAATTGTCGCTCCTAGAGGGAGTCAAGAAAGCACCGTAACCTGATGGGAATCTTACTAGCTGGTATCATCAATAGAGTCCGAGCGGAAATATATTGCCTTGGCAGAACCGTAGACCAGAAAAATCATTGGATCCAATTATTTTTCGAAAATTTGTTATTTAATTTTTAAATTTTACATGATGGCGATTTGGAAAAACCGTTGAAAAACATAGGAATATAAGCCAATGGATGTTGGTGTGATGAGTGATATTTTGCTGGTGACTGATTTTTTCTAGTTGACATGATTGTGTGTGTGATTAATTTTGAGTACGCAACAACAAAGTCACAAACCAAACTCACGTCACATTCACCAGGAATAAAATCATGACTGAGAATACAATCGGTAAGCATCTTGCAGGTGCTGCAGTTGAAGGTCAGGAAGTCACTCTGACCGTCGAAACTCCATTTGGCGAGAATGTTGTCACTCATCTCGTCGTCCCGTCGGATGTTGCGGATAAGCGCTATGTTTCCGTAGGTGGTGGCGGTGGTGGTGGCTGGCACGAAAAAGTTAAATAAGTACCGGTACGTCCCCCTTTCTTAGGAAGGGGGACGTATTGTTGCCTCGAAAGGGATTTGTGGAGGTGAGATGTCAAATTTTGATCTTTGCAGGATTTACCCTGACGCCCCCGCTCCTGTCAAAGCGGGATTCGCCGAGCATGCATTAAGTGCACGGGCTTTGCGTTATTGCCGTCCTGTAAAAATGGCGTCCAAGATCGGTTGGTTATTCTATCCCCCCGTGGATTTCGCGGTGATCCTCAAGGAAGACCAAATTCTCTGGAGTTATGGTGCATTCGCCGAATGGTACATTCTGGAGAGTGCCCAACTTCCTGGAATGGCCGGGCTTGTAGACTCTCGGCTGTCCGAACATCAAGGAGCGTCGCCTCCTTTTTTGACCGCGCTGCCGGAAGAGCGCTGTGTTCAGATTTGGCTGGGATATTCAGTGCGCAGCCCACAGAATATTGCTTTGCAAGTAAGAGGGCCGATCAATCATCTCCAGCGAAGTACTTATGAGGTGATTGAAGGCGTTATCGAAAGTGAAAGGTGGCATGGTCCGCTTATCACTGTTATAAAGCTGCGTAAAGAAAATGAGCCCATAATTTTTCGCACTAATACACCGCTGATTCAATGTGTACCGGTGGATGTGCGACTGTATGAAGCCTCTGCTTGCCAAGCAAACACCATTGATGCTTTCGAGTCGTTTTCCGAGGTCGATTGGGACGGTTTTTTTGGAACGCTGCATCGGGTTGGAGAAAATTCCGTAAAAAATCGTCAAGCAACGAATAAAATACAACTGACCACAGACTTGAGTAAGTGTAGAGAAGGAAGCTCAGTATGATAAATGGAATTTTCGATAAGCCAAAAATAAAACGAGCCATCGAGCAACTGAGTGAAGTACTCGGACTGGCGCCTGATGACATTGGCTATGCCAGCGGGTCTCTGTTCGACGGATTGGGTGACGAAGATTCCGATTTTGATATCTATGTGCTGACCACGGCAGATTCGTTGAAACGCCGCGCTGCGGATTTCGACAGCGAAAGAAAAAATGATCAGCACAATTATAAGTTTGGTATTCAGTACGTTGATGTCGAGGGCGTGTCATTCGATGTTGAGTTCCATGATAAGGAAAATTTGCTGAAGCTTTTTGATTCGCTGGAGCACCTTAAACCGATCAGCCGTCAGTCGCTTCACGAGAACTATCGGTCATTGGGAGACGTGCCCCGGGACAAGGCCGTTGAAATTTTGCACCGTTTCCGAATCGGCAAGCCGTTTTTCAATGAATCGGATTTCTCTTCAATGAAGACTTGTTTTGACGAGAAAGCATTCTTCTCGTGGAATGCACTTTTTCATCTGATGGAAAGCGAAGACTTTGTCAAAGGTACAACAAGAAGCCTGAAAGCTAATGATCCCGAAAGTGCCTATTTGAAATTGTGTTATTTCCTCAACAGCTTGGCCGATGCGCAGATTTTTCTAGGCAAGGCCAGCTGCGACAGATGGAAGTGGCGATTGCCCAAATTGAGGACAATGAACGTTCCTGAGTTCCTCGCTTTCTACTTGTCCGTCCAGATACCTCAAAGCGGTTCGACTGACAATCTGAAAGCGTTTGTGGAAAAAAAGCTGCTGCAAGGGGTCTCCATCGCCAGAGACATGAAAGGTGAATTAAATGAATAGTTGCGTCAGGGAAAGCGCCGTTTCGAGCCTGCAGATACAAATCAGCCAGCAGTTCTTTCCTATATTGAAAACCATGGGCGCTTCTGACTCTGTTCTGAAAAGAATCGAGCGTGAGTTTCTTTACCGCTATGCGAAATCGCCACAACTGGCGTTGTCGCACCTGCGCCAGGAGCTCTCTCAGACGGGGCTGCGCGATTCCTGGAACTGGGTTCTGAATCACGCCCGCTCTACTTTTCTCGCCGGATTGATTGCGCCTTACGTGGAAGGGGTGACGATGGATCTGCTCTGTGGTGACGGTGCCTTGGCTATTGAGCTGGAGAAGATGACGGGCCAACTGGTGCATCTGGTGGAGCGGCCGAAAGACGTCCTTAACACCTGGCGGCCCTGGAATAGCAGAATTCGTCCTTTTGGATCGATGGGGACCAGCCTAGATAGTATTGAGGCCGATACCGTCGTGCTGTCAACGGTTCTGCATCATGAGCTATTCCCACGAGACCTGATTCGCACAGCCATTCATAAGACCAAAAAAAAGCTAGTGATCATTGAAAACTGTATCGATGAAGTATTCGACGCCGAATATCAGGTCTTCGTTGATCTGTTTTTCAACACCTGCCTGAATGAAACAAGTCTCGATTCGCCAGGTGCGCATTTACGCGAAGATGAATGGACCGCGATCCTTTATGAATTCGGGTTCAGTCAGGTAGACGTCGTTGAGCGAACCACTCAAGTGCCAGGTATTCCCCTTTCCCACACTGTCATGGTCGCGACTAAATGACTGCGCGCTATCTAGGATTGAACGGCGAACTGGTCGAGCCAGGCGTCATGCCCCGTGTGGCCGGCGTCGGTCTGATTCGTGGGGAGTACTTGTGTCGAGTATTGGGTAATTACATTACCTGCGAAAAGGTTCGAGACGGAATTCGAAACTACATTGCTACGCTTGGTGAAAGTACAAAAAACAAAGAGATCTGGTATCGACTCATCGACATGGAAAGCAGTGAAGTGAACACCTTTGAAGGGTGTGATATGCCGCTGTACGAAAAGAGTCCGATGATGGGACTGCGGGGGGCAGGAAGGGCCTTGAGGATATCGGGCACTTTCGATCTTGAAGTAGCAATGCTGATCGAGTGTGCAAAGGAAAATCACAATGTGCATGTGATCATTCCTTATGTCACTTCGGTCGTTCAATTCGAAACGCTGGCAGCGCGCATGCGAGAACTCGGATTTCCCAACAAGATAGGCGTCATGATCGAAACACCCGCAATGGCCCTCGATCTTGCGGAGTTTATTTCGGCGCAGCTGTTTGTCGTGGGATTGAATGATTTGCGGAGCCTTTGTTTGGGCATCGCCCGAGATAGATTGGCGGCCGATGCAATCCCCGGTTCGGTCATGACGCTGTTGAAGCATTGCATGACCACTGCTTCAAGTAAAAATATTCCACTGCGCGTTGCGGGATATATCGGAGCCGATAGTTTCAAGCAATTGGAGCTGGCGGGAGTGGAGGCGGTGGTGGTGCATTATAGTCATTTGAATAAAGTGTTTCCTTATGATTTCGAGCCACTGGTTGGTGAGCTGGATTATAAAAAAATAAAGAATGAGGTTCGTGCCAGAGTGGGTGATCCTATCATTCGTTAATTATTTGTCGGATGAATGCATGAATACGGATATCAGCATAAATTACTTGTCCAGACTTTACCGCCTGATGATTGAGGAGTTACGAGAAACCTGCGTGCGACATGCGGCGATTTCTGTATCGTTGCTAGAGCTGGTTGATCATATTGTCTGCATTTACGATCAGTATTGGGGGGAGCGAAGGCAAGCGGTCGTCATCGGTGCGCCTGAGGAGGCGATGCTATGGACTGAGTACGAAAAAGCTGCAGTCACCTTTGCCAATGCCCTTAATTCCAGGGCCACCATTGCGACTTGTTATTCTTCCATGGACGAGTACTGGCGCGATGCCGAGGAACAGGCGGGCGGCAGGAGTCCCAATACGATCTGGGACATCTATGAACATGGTTCGAGACGGCGTCTTGAAGCCGCTTTCGCAGAAAAATTGAATGTGCAATCAGCCCTCCTACTCAATAGCGGAATGTCGGCGATCTCCGTTGCCATGAGTGCCGTTGGGTTGAAGCCGACGGATCATGTTTTTGTCGGCAAAAGCTCGTACTTCGAAACCAATGAAGTGCTTGAGCATTTTGTAGGTGCGATCGGCTGCCAGGTGCACAGTATTGATTTTCTGGATATATCGGCCTTTGAGTGTGGGTTGCGGGAGTTCTCACCAAAGTTACTCGTGGTGGAAACTGCGACCAATTGTCCGATGCCAGAGTTATTGCCGGATTTTGCTCAAGTGAATTTTGGGACGAAATGGCCGGTTATCATTTGTGATCAAACCATCGTTGGCTTCCCTGATACAGATGTTTCACTAAACTATCCCGGAGATGTCATCTACTTGGCAAGCCTTTCAAAGTTTGTGACAAACAGTATCAGCGCGGGGTTGATTTTTGGTCAGGCTTCGATTGTCGATAGTTGTCGTAAGATCGCCAGATTTTCAGGGCAAAATCTCCAGGAGCGAGCATTCAATTTCATCCGTCATTCAGATGTTACCTGCGTAAATTACCGGATGGAGATTCACCAGAGAAACGTGCGCTTGTTCGTGAACGCATTAACGCAAGTTAAGTCAAAACTTTCACTCTTGCGAACTTTGGGGTGTGACTATCTGGGCGATGCAGTCGATGACTCGGACGTTCAAGGTTGTCTAGTTTTTTTAGCGCTCAGACCGAGTCGGGGACAAAATTATTGTGAACCCGCATTAGTTGAACACCATCGCGCGGTGGTCGGTAATTGGCAGCATTTAAGCCGACGCCACGGAGGGGACTTCGATATTCGCTCTGGCTTTGGCTGGAAGAAAACTTCGATTCGTTGTTACGAAGGCAGTCAACTGAATCAGTCCAATGCACCCTCGTACATGAGGATATCGGTGGGACTGGAATCCCGACGGGCCGCAATGTGCCTTGCCGCGCAACTCGTAGATTCAATCAGAGAGGTGACTCATGGAAGCGTGTGATGTGCGCAGTGAAGTTCATGCCACGACTATAAATGAACTGCTCGCGAGATTGTCTCCTGCAATGAGCCAGATTGCCTTCGAGCCGTCGGGCCGTCAGATGCGCGCAGAATATAGCGTCGCTCAGGCCGCTGAAAAACTTATCGATATTCTGAAGTTGCTCAGGCGGGCCAGTCATATCATTGCTGGCTCGCTGGTAGCGATTCGCTCCTATGAGTTGGAAATCGAAGCGGCTCATCATCTCTACGGCTGTTCCCTGGCGGTTGACAAGATACGGACACGATTGGGTGAACTCAGGGTTGATGAAACCAGGATTGACGATTGGCAGGATATTTCCGGGTTTGCTTCATGTACTGCAGTCTTAAACGCAGATTCAGACCTGGTGTTTGTCAGTGCTGTCTATCTAGGCTATTTCCAATTCATTCAGGACAAAATCAGCGAATACCTAACTTTCAGTGATCCCGTTCTGGACATGCCATCCAGATGCTTATTGGCAGAAACGCAAAGATTCCTTGAAGAGGCCGGCGTCTGGTTTCAAGGTTCATGCCGTTATGCAGAGAATGTTGCGTCCTTCACCTGGAGCAAAGAGTTTTCCGCACAAATCAGATCATTGATCATTGTCGAACTGCGTGATGGCGCCTCAGTGGTAGGGGGGCCGGCTGCAATCACGTCGACCTTACGACAATGCAAGGCGCAGCGAGACCCGCGGCTCAAAGTGTTTGCGCACAGCCGAAACTATTCGACTGACGATCTTCCAGGTTTGGCGTCCGGGGACAGCCAGGGAATCATGAAATTCATGGATACCTTTCGCACACAACGCGACGAGCTTGATGCCATCGAGACATTTGCCAATGTGCTGTTTGACTTGCAAGGCAATAACTTCGAGTTCGAACTGTTTCTGGCGCGGCTGGTTTCCGATGAGGCACGTCACTCCGAAATGGGCCAGCAGTGGTTGAGCAGGGCGGGTTATGACCCCTTCGATGTTCCCTGCAGTACTATTGGTATCGATGTGCGAACGACCATGCAGCCTTATACGGCATTTGCCCAGATCAATATCTTTGGTGAGCTCCAGCAAGTTGCCAGCCTGCGTCGCTTTTCGCTCGAGGCTAAGTTGTCGGGAGACGAGATCTCTGCCAACGCTCTGGACTTCACCAATGCCGATGAGTTGATGCATGTAAAAGTCGGTCGAGAGTGGGTAAAGAGCATTGCACGTTGGCAATGCACTTCATTTGACACGGTGCAGGAAGAGGCACGTGTAGAAGCGATTAATCGACTTCATGAGTTGGGCATTATCAATGAAGACTATAAGTCGACAATAACCATAAAAGAAATGGCGGCAATTATCGGGGAATAAGCATGGATATCCTTCCGGATCTGAAAAGTATGGTGGGGCGTACACCAATTCTTAAACTTTCAAAAATCAACGGTTTGAAAAGTACCAACCTGTATGCCAAATGTGAGTTTCTTAACCCTGGCGGATCGATAAAGGACCGCATTGGTTTTCACATGGTTGAGTGCGCACGTGCCAGCGGTGCACTGGTGGAAGACGGTGTCATCGTCGAGGCCACTGCTGGTAATACCGCTATGGGCCTCGCGATGGCGGCCTCACATTACAATCATCCGTTGATTGCTGTCATGAGCAGCAAGATGAGCGCCGAGAAGATCAATTTGCTGCGCACTTACGGTGCCAAGGTGGTGATTTGTCCGTATGCGGTTGCGCCTTCTTCTCCCCAGCACTTTGTCAACGTTGCCAAACGCATCGCTCAAAGTCTTCCCAACGGCTGGTTTTGCGATCAGTTCAGCAATCAGGCAAATGTTGAAGCACACTATCTTTCGACAGGCCCGGAAATCTGGGATGCCTTCGGCGACCAGCTTGACGTACTAGTTTGCGGGTTAGGCACCGGTGGGACATTGACTGGTGTCGCAACGTACCTGAAACAACGCAATAGCCGATTGCGGGTGGTGCTCGCCGACCCGCTGGGCAGCACGCATGTCAATCATTTCCAGCAAGAGCAGGTGAGCGCTTCACCGTACTGGATCGAGGGCATCGGCGGGGATTTTCGACCTGACATAGCAGATATGTCGCTGATCGATGAAACGATCCTGGTTTCAGATGCGGATTCCGTAGAGTCAGCGGTCGATTGTTTCCAGAAAGAAGGACTATTTGTCGGAGGCTCTTCCGGTACCATTCTGGCCGCAGCCAGAAAGTACATTAAAAATAATGAAGGGACTGACCAACGTATTCTCGCATTGCTTCCCGATGGCGGCCGGTCGTATCTAAGCACTATTTATAATCCACAATGGCGGGCAGAGAAGGGCTTGATCATCGGTTCTGAGTTTGGCGACCTAGAGTTTGTTTAGGAGTAGGCTATGTATATAACCGGTCATTGCTTTATTTCTGATGCATGTGGACTATGGGCTAATCGAAAAATATACGGTGAAGGTATTGGCTATATTACTTTTCCGGATTATGCGCGCGGCCATGATGTCGGCTATCAACAGTGTTTTATTGCACGTCAACGCTCTGAAAGCCAAGAGCTTGCAGTATCGCATTTGCTAGCCGATTGGTGGGTTCACTACGGTCCGGGAGATGAAAGAACCCGAAAAGGGTGGGCCTACAGAAAAATGGGCATCTTTGCTAAGATGTACGATGATTTCTTCTCGACGGCCGAAAACCAGGGGTTGAGGAATCCGTCTGTCGAGAGGGACTCCTATCGGGGCTTTTCACATACGATGGTCGAGTATTCGATTGATACTTGGATTTCCCGAACGCAACCGGTGGAGCATCACTTTCACACGGTCCAACAGGGAATCAGCGCGATAGATACGGGGCAACTGACGCGGCATCTGGGGTTTATGGCCGATGAGTTCGATATGGACAGTGAAGTATTTCGCAGTGACTTACAGAGTTTTCAAGAGCGGGTTAGCCGCGCTGGCAATACCGGTGATTGGGTATTGTTCGCGGGACTGAAGAAGTTTGGACTGACTCATTGTCCTCAATCGTTAAACCTGCTCGGAGAATGCATTGATCGCGGGTTGGCACAGATATCGGATCAGGACATGACATCCATGCTGGGTGAGTGCGTCGAGTTTGTCCGTTCCCGTACATTGTCTAATCGTATATAGGAGCGTCCATGGATACGCTTGGACATTGTTACGTGGCGGAACTTAGTGGAGAGTTCTCGTCTGCGGATATTTATACCCGACAGTTTCTGACGATGCTCATTCCGAACATTTTTCACTGCCATGACTGGGCCTATCAGCACATTCTGAGTCCCGGTTACCCGTGTTTGAGTTCCGTGGAGAAACGTCCACCATTCCGGGAAATAAAGGCTCACCTGATTGCTGACTGGATTATTCATTACGGCAGCGATTGGTCAAGTCTGGAGAAAAGGAAGTGTGGCTGGGCCTATAGCAAGATGGGGCTTTCGGCTGGCGGATATCAAGATTTTTATTCCGGTCTCAAAGCCTCTGAGTTGCTCCTCGATAGTGCCGTTCTACCAGAGGATTGGAATAAGAAAAAGCGTCTTGATTTCCATCACAGTGCTGTCGAGTATGCGTTGGACATAATCATTGCAGAGCACTTTTCAAATGCTTCGCACTTTGACGCCTTACAGGATTTTTTCTCGGTAATCGATCCTCCGGAGGACGAGGAGCAGTTCCGCACGTTGCTCGCTACGCTGACCGACATGGAGTTTGACTCGGACAGAAACATCGGAATATGGCGCGACTCTTTTCAGGAAACACTCGATTCGGTGCGTCTGGCACAGCGGGCCGCAGATATTCCGATCTATGGTTTTGCAAAAAAGTATGGCTTGAACATGAGCCGTGATGCATTGACTCAGGCACGTAGTTTTTTGTACTCGATTGTCGATGAAATAGCTCCGCAAGAGGCGTTCGAGCTTTGCCAGTCCATCTCCAGGGGCATCAGCCGAAATTTATAGTGAGAGGGATTTATGTCTACGCCTGAAACTGAACTGGGTCTGATTACGGTAACACCGGACGCTATGGCCCAGGATTTGCTCAAGCCCATACTTGAGGCCTTGCACAATGCCGATATCTACGTAGTTGCAGCCATGCCCCATCGGTTTTCGATCCCGGAAGTGCTGTTGCTCTATCAGGGCCGAATTACTCACGATCGGGGAGAGAGCCGGACGCTATCGAACTGGCTCTCACCTCGGTCGTTTACAGCAGGCGGTTCAGTCGTGCTGGCAGTTCGATCCCGGCAAGCGCTCCCGCAGGGACTTCAGCCCTACATTGCATCCCTCAAAGGCAGCAGCCGCATGGCCGAGCCGAAAGTCGGGAAGCTGCGGGCGCTCACGACATGGTGTGAGCGCAGTTTGTCGGTGGTACATAGTCCGGATGACGATGATGGCGTCGAACATGAGCTGCAGTTGTTGTTTGGCCCGGAGTTCGCTGTCCGAATTAACCAACTGGCGGACGCAGCTCTGGAGAGCGAGGTGCTTTATCTGGTGGGGCAGCACGCCAGAGTGGATGGTGCGTCCTCAGTCTTCAGTGGGCTGCCGAACATTCTGGCAAGAGGAGTCGCGTGTCTGTATGGCAGCCCTGTTTTTACCGCAAAAGACCGACTGCTCGAGCTGATTGAAGGCTTGCGGCGGTTGTCCAGGGATGTTTCCCGGCAAGCGGCGCACGCTCAGGTCCCGTTCTTGTGGTCGGGTCTGGCATCGTTCAAAAAAGACTTCATCGCGCTGCATGAATGCTGCAAGGAAGGCGTGATGGATAATGCATCGCTCAAGCAGTCACTCTATCGGTATCGATTGATGTGCATGACGAATACGATGGTCGCAGCGTGTGATCCGGCTCTGCTCAAGGTCGATGTGTCTGAAGAGCTATGCCGCGCATTCAGCGCAGCGGGGCTTGTCCTCGATCACTGGGAAGAGCAGGCGTTGCATGTTGTCGCGGCCTATCACACGGATACGGCCGAATGATTATTCGTGACACCGGTCCAATCCTTCATCTTGGCCGGTGCCACCATGCGGCATGGGCAGACTGGTTGTACCGCATCCGCCATTTGACACGTTCGCAGCGTGGCCTCTGTTCTCAAGGGCGTACCTTGTATTTCGATTCGCTGGCAGTGCTCAAACGCAAGCGCGAATTGTGGCATCGGGATGGCGCCAGGTTGTTGGTCAAGGTGCCTTTGAGGGCCGCCTGCTCCACCTCGGCTTTTCTGCTCAACGACGGATTTAAAAACGTAGTGTCGCTTTCGGGGGGCATTTTGTCGGTTGAGTCCGCATTGGTCCTGAATCCTCAAAGAGCGTGGCCTGAGGGTTGGCGCTGTGACGTGGCGAACGGCTTTACGGCTTCGGCATTGCTGAAAATCTACCAATGTTCGCAGCGCCAGTGCGATCTGACGCCCGTTCCCTTGTGGCTGTTGAAAGATTGTCGCCAGGGGCGGACATTGATATTGCGCAGTCCCGAGGGAGAAGTCGCGGGAGGCGCGGCGGTGGCTTTTTTTCGAAACGCTGGGGGTGCTTGGGATTTTCTGTTGTTTGGCGTGTTTGTGATGGCCGCTCATCGTGGTCGCGGATTTGGCGAACGGCTGGTCAGACACTTGCTTGGGTTGCCGGAAGTCGCCAAAAGCCGTATGGGTTTTATCATGCTGGAGACAGAGTACGTCATTGAATTTTATGCGCGGTTCGGATTCATGGCCGCTGATCATTTCGGCTTTTTGTACTGCGACGGATATTCGACGAGGATTAAATGAATTTCAGATTATCATTGAGCGGTGAGCTGCCTACGCCATCGGTTGCAGCATTTTTTTCGGGAGTAGGTCTGCTTCGCAGCGAGTTCGTCCTGCGCAGACACGGCGCTGGGCTCCAACAACATTCTGTGCAAGAGGCGCTTACGCAATACGTGATCGCGGTATGCGAGTTATTTCAAGGCAAGCCGGTTTGGTATCGCTTGGCCGACTTGTGGGCTGATGAGGCTGCCACGTTAGCCACAGAAAAGACCTATATCGTGGAGCAGAATCCGATGCTCGGTATCAGGGGGCTGCGGCGTGCCCGAGTGGATCAGGAGGCGTTTCGGATTGAACTGGGGATACTCGGGGCGCTCGCCGCACGTTTCGACAACCTGCATATCATTTTTCCGTTTATCCAGGATCGTACCGAATTCGACTATTTCGCTTCGGCTCTCAAGAAAATGCAGTGGCCGAACAGGTACGGGACAATGCTGGAAGTGCCTTCCGCTTTGCTTGAGGTCGAGCACTTTATCAGCAGCGGCGCCAGCAATCTGGTGTTCGGCCTGAATGATCTTTCATGTTTGACGCTCGGCCAGGATCGTGGGGCGGATGATATAAAATTGCATCCGGCCTTGTGGCGTCTGATCAATCAGGCCATTGCCGATATTTCAGGGCGTTGCGAGTACGGTGTGGCAGGAAAGTTTTCCGCGAAAATTCTGGAGAAGGTCAGCAAGGAAAAAGTGGATTATATTTCGCTGCATTATGGTCAGTTACCGGAACTGCTGGATAATCCAGCGTTTCTGGAGATGGAAGACGTGAACCTAGTGAGTCAGATCAAACGGCAAACCAATTTGGCCAAACGTGCTTTAAAACGGGAGACGTAAACACCTCGAGAATCGGATATGACGGGCTGACTGAAGTGAGTCGAACTAAAAGTCGTCGACGCATGGGATGGTGGCTTCTGGCCGTGCGGCCTTTGGTAATAGACCGAAACGCAGCGGTACTTCAGACAGTCGTTACTCTGTGCCAAGCACTCATAGGAAAACCAGCCTGAAGAGTTGCTTGCGGTGGCCGATATTCGTAGGTTGTGAGTTGACTGGTGAGCAGGGGAGGTTGGGTCATACCCTATTGATCCTGTGAAAGTGTCACTACCGGCTTGATTATCATTCGTCCATTGGCTATGGGTAGAATCCAATAGCCTTGCTTAGAATTACACCTTTTCGCTCTTGAAACACCCCGAAAACAAGTCCAGGATTGAGTCTTTTCTTGCTTCAGCAACAAAAGAAACCCCTTAGATTTCAACGAGTCGGACACCAGATGCGAGTCTCGTTTCCCGCTCCAAACATAGCGCTGCATAGTTGATTGAATTCTGCAAGCGATCGAAATAAGGACCTTCGGGTCCTTTTTTCGTTTCAGTAATTCCTCTCTAAACCACTATCAGCCTCGTTTTTTCAGTACATTTTTCAGTACATTAATCCGGTGCCCGGTACCTACCCTGAAATTAGCTTACGAGGGGCTCACGCTTTGCGTGATGTTGCCGGGACGCTGATAGAAAGGGGAATCGATCCGCGTGACATCCAGCTCCTGCAACACCCACCCCATCTGCTCCATCACCGCAAAATGCCCCCCGTCGATCATGTGCAGGCTGAAGTTCGCACCGCTGACCCGCTGCCAGGCCAGCAGGGATTCGTATCCCACCTGCGGATCATCGATGGCGCCAAACACCCGCACGGGGATCTCCAGCGGGCGGGGATGCAGGTGCCGATAGTCGAGGATCAACGTCAGGTCCGCTTGCAGGATCGGTACGGCGATGTCCATCATCGCCTTGTTTTCCAGGACCTCGCGCGGGGTGCCGGGTGCCGTGGCGGTGTCGGGCACCGCGGGCGTTTCCTGTTGCATAGGGTGCTGCAGTTGCAAGTAGCGGTTGCAGGCCTCGGGATGCTCGCACAACAGGTGCTCGACCACATCGCCAAGATGGCGGCAGTCGAAGAGCAAAGTCTTGTTGAGGCCGGGGAACACCGGCTGGATTCGCTCGTTGAAGTTGAGGATCGCCAGGGAAGTCAGGCCGATCTCATGGAACGGCGCCTCATCGTGCAGCGATGCCGGGGCCAGTCCGGTGGCCTGCAGGAGCAGGTCGCGCACTAATTCCTTGAGTACCGGCTTGAGCGCGGCGTCTTCCCTGGATTGGATCATGTTCACTCCTTGAACCGACCATGGCGCAGCGTTCGGCGGATACGGGGCCGCCGACGCGAAGGCGCCAGGCAATGCTGACTTTCAATGGGGTTGAACGGCGACCGGCAAACTTCCGACCACGGTCCGGCGAAGGTTTACAGCGTGATGTTGGGGGTGGGGTAGAACAAAATATTGAGTACGAAGAGGATCATCCAGAAACCGATTTCCAGTGTTTCGGTAATAGGCTGGATCTTCTTGATTGCGCCGTAGACATGCACGAAAAACATCATCGTGAAGACTACGAAAAGAATATCGAAGGCATAACTGAAACTGGTGCCTGTGGTGGCCGAACGCAACATTGCTACTTCAACGACAAGGATGAACGCGCCGAGGCAACGGCCGAAATAGATAGCCAGGTGTTCGTGTTCGGGGACGGTCCAGCGCATGAGCCGGGCCCATTGGAGCGGGGCGAAAAAGATGGGTAAGGCAAAGAAGAGGGTGGTCACCACCATCAGGATTGTGATGTATTCCTTGCTGTATTGCGCATAGTAACCAAGCATTTAAGAACTCCTTGTCTCATCGGCGCATCTAGGCGCCCGGCAGTAATTATTATTGTTGTGACTGGCTGGTTTTGCGGCGTGAAGTATTACGAGGGCTGGCCAGAAGCGTCAATTGTACAAAAGCGCCTACTACCAACGGCGCGGAGGGGAGTAGTACCACTCACACGCTAAGTTTCGACGGATGGAAGTGGTATCTGGGCGGAGCTCACTGCGGCGACGGCGACTGGCGTTTGCGCGACGCGAAACAGGTAGTGTTGAGGATGAGCACAGCTATTGCGTATAGGTGAAATCGCCCCACGGAAGCCTGAGGATCGCTTCCCAGCCTCGATAGCTCCTGAATCGAATCAAGCGTCCGAGTCGATTTGACAGCAAAACGATCCGCTAACAACCGGATATGAGTAATGTGCTGATGAATTTTACCCACCGCCGCACCTGGCCTCTGCGTGGCGTTTTAAAGAACTTGGAGCCAGTTTGCTCTGCGTCGTACTGCGAGCTGTTCAGATCAAGCCACGCTCCCGCTGTCGTTTGGAAAGGCTTCTGTTTTCTTGCTTGATGCGGAATTGAAAAAAAGTCCAGAATTAAGTCCGTTGCTGCTGTTGAAAGAAAAGAAACCCCTTGAATTTCAATGAGTCGGACGTCAGTTACCAGTCTCGTGGTCACGGAGGAGTCGGACGATCTCAATCACGTCGCCGTCTCTCACACGATAGAACACGATATGTCGCGGACTTTTGACCACGCCATGAGGTTGTTTGGCCTGCTGGCGTGAATAAATGAGGAGCGAGCTCATTGCGGTCGTGGCTGCCAACGCGATAGGCGTATCGGCAATCGCTTGCAACGCCGCGAGGGTCAGCGCCTGGGAGAGCCTGAGGATGTCGACAATGTCTGTGCGCGCAGCGTCGGAAATCCGATACTGCGGCATGCTCAACGTTTCTCGCGTGCGGGGAGGGTTGCCTCCTGGCTCAATCCCTCAAGGAAATGCTCCAGATCCCCTTCGTTCAACTGAGTGAAGCGCCCGTGCTCAAGGTCCATGATGCCTATCAAGGTAGCCTGACGCAGGGCCTCAATTTTAGCGATGTCTTCGGCGACGCGCTGCTCCAATAGACGCAAACCTTCTCGCATCACTTCGCTGGCATTCTGATAACGGCCGGACTGCACCAGGTCATGGATAACCTGTTCCTGGTGAGGGGCGAGCACAACGTTTCGCGTCGCCATAATGAGCTCCAGTTCTGGGCAAGCAGGCTCTTTCGACTATTGGCATATGCCATTTTGCCCGCGGACGAATCGCTCGGGATTTGTATCTGACGAACTGTGTCGTGCTGGTCATCCGTCTGCAGGGCGAAGCTCGCGAGCTCCTGGAGGTAGCCCTCAGTGGCGAATTATTGCGCGGCTTCAATGTTGAAATGCTGCAGCCGCCACCCCTTAAGGCCAGTACCGCCGGGGAGGATGTGAAGCTTTGGCTTGCTCAGCGACAATTATGGCCAAACGTACTGTATCTACCTTTGCGCAGCGACGGCGTGGGCCGCTTCGACAGCCAGGTGGCCATCAGTACGTCCGTGGGTTTCTCACAATTCATTTATCCGTAGGGGATCTCATGGACTTGGTATTGCGCGCAGCCACCCTTTACCTCGTGTTGATGATTCTATTCAGGATCGTCGGCAGGCGCTCCCTGGCGCAACTCACTACTCGAACCGGAACGCTACACCCGGGCAGGGGACGCCATACGTCACTCCAGCGCCTTACTGATGCGCGAAGCCAGCAGTCGTAGTCTGCTATTGTTGATTTCCGATGGCAAACCAAATGATATCGATCAGTATGAGGGTCGTTATGGTGTAGAAGACATGCGCCAGGCTATTTGGCACGCGTCAATACGCCTTGTTGCCCAGATCCGAGTTGTTGCCCGGCGTGTTGTTGAAGTGGATCGGAAGGCTGGTGATGGCTTGAGCTTCCACAATTCGCCTTCTCTTTGGAGAATCCTTTTATGCCTAAAGACAAGACCCCATCGTCGGTTGTTGCACAACAACTTCAGATGACGCTTTCGAGATGGGACGCTGAAGACACATCAAAAGTTTTTCCCACCCAAGGCACTCATGAGCTTCCCGAATTATCAAATACCGAGTTGGTTCACCTTCGTGTTCGTGTGATTGCTCTGGAAAATCTGGTTATCGCGTTGCTCGCCCAAGGGACGGATCAACAG
>NZ_CAKKMI010000077.1:0-28083 GCF_918698105.1 Pseudomonas brassicacearum
GGCTTCGCCTTGTCGGGCCATTTCAGGCCGCGGCCCGGGAGGTGGGGGCTGGTCGTAGTGGAAAAACCAGGCAAAGGCCAACAGATGCGCCAGGACAATCGCCAGCAACAGCACGCCAAACAGGCGACCGAACAGGGAGTCGAGGCGCAGTTGCATCAACCGATGTCCCGTGCATCGAACAAGTAGCCCTCACCGCGCACGGTCTTGATCAGTTGCGGCGCCTTGGGGTCGTCGCCCAGCTTCTGGCGCAGGCGTGATACAAGCAGGTCGATGCTGCGGTCGAACGCCTCGATGGAGCGCCCGCGAGCCGCGTCCAGCAGTTGTTCGCGGCTGAGCACCCGGCGCGGTCGTTCGATGAAGACCCACAACAGGCGGAACTCGGCATTGGACAGCGGCACCACCAGCCCATCGATCGAGATCAATTGGCGCAGCACGCTGTTGAGCCGCCAGTTGTCGAAACGGATATTGGCCCGCTGCTCGCTGCGGTCGTCGCGCACCCGGCGCAGGATGGTCTGGATACGCGCCACCAGTTCCCTGGGTTCGAACGGCTTGGCCATGTAGTCGTCGGCGCCCAGCTCCAGGCCGATGATACGGTCAGTGGGCTCGCAGCGAGCGGTGAGCATCAGGATCGGGATGTCCGATTCGGCGCGCAGCCAGCGGCACAACTGCAAGCCATCTTCACCCGGCAGCATCAGGTCGAGCACGATCACGTCGAAGTGTTCGGCCTGCATCGCCTGGCGCATGGCCGCGCCATCGGTCACGCCGCAGGCCCGTATGCTGAAGCGGGCCAGGTAATCGATCAGCAGCTCGCGGATCGGCACGTCGTCATCGACGATCAGCGCGCGGGTGTTCCAGCGCTTGTCATCGTCGAGCACTTTTTGATCGTCAGAATTTGCAACAGGGGTGTTCTGCATGGATGCATCATCTGCCAGGTAGGCTGCCAACCGCAAAGAAGGCGGCGAGGTTGAGCCCTCAGCATAGGCTTCGTGCCGCGAGGCGTGAAGCGCTGCAAGGACGGGTTGCGGCCGCGGACGGTAGCGTGTGGACGTGTTGTACGCATGTCATGAATGTATCGGCTTCGACACAAAGGCCGGTATCGTCCATGCTGCTGGGGGGCGATGAGATTTACCGATCATCGGGTCCCGCACGAGCGCTCGTTCCGCTACAATGCGCGCCGATTTCGACTTGCCTGAGAGCCCGCTCATGTCCGCCTGCCAGACGCCCATTATCGTCGCCCTGGATTTCCCCACCCGTGACGCCGCCCTGAAGCTGGCCGACCAGTTGGACCCCAAGCTTTGCCGGGTCAAAGTCGGCAAGGAACTGTTCACCAGTTGTGCTTCGGAAATTGTCGGGACCCTGCGCGACAAGGGTTTCGAAGTGTTCCTGGACCTGAAGTTCCACGACATCCCCAACACCACCGCCATGGCCGTCAAGGCGGCTGCGGAGATGGGCGTGTGGATGGTCAACGTGCATTGCTCCGGTGGCCTGCGCATGATGGCGGCCTGCCGTGAAGTGCTGGATCAGCGCAGCGGCCCGAAACCGTTGCTGATCGGCGTGACCGTGCTGACCAGCATGGAGCGCGAGGACCTGGCCGGAATCGGCCTGGACGTCGAGCCTCAGGAACAGGTGCTGCGGCTGGCGGCGCTGGCGCAGAAGGCCGGCCTGGACGGTCTGGTCTGTTCGGCCCTGGAGGCCAGCGCCCTGAAAGCGGCTCACCCGTCGCTGCAATTGGTGACCCCGGGGATTCGTCCAGCCGGCAGTGCCCAGGACGACCAGCGTCGCATCCTGACCCCGCGCCAGGCGCTGGACGCCGGTGCCGATTACCTGGTGATCGGTCGCCCGATCAGCCAGGCCGCCGATCCGGCCAAGGCGCTGGCGGCGGTGGTGGCCGAACTGGCCTGACCAGACACCGAAGATCCGCAATGTGGGAGCGAGCTTGCTCGCGATAGCGGTATGTCAGTCATATCAATGTTGACTGACACGGCCCCATCGCGAGCAAGCTCGCTCCCACAGTTGTTTTGTGTCAGGCCTTGAGCACCCAGATCCCACAGTTGTTTGTGTCAGACCTTCAATACCAACTTCCCGAAGTTCTCCCCACTGAACAATTTGGTCAGCGTCTCGGGGAATGTCTCCAGCCCTTCGACAATGTCTTCCTTGCTCTTGAGCTGCCCCTTGGCCATCCAGCCGGCCATTTCCTGCCCGGCGGCGGCGAACTGCGCGGCGTAGTCCATGACCACGAAGCCTTCCATGCGCGCCCGGTTGACCAGCAGCGACAGGTAGTTGGCAGGGCCCTTCACCGCTTCCTTGTTGTTGTACTGGCTGATGGCGCCACAAATCACCACGCGGGCCTTGAGGTTCAAGCGGCTGAGCACGGCATCCAGGATGTCGCCCCCGACGTTATCGAAATACACATCTACGCCCTTGGGGCATTCGCGCTTGAGGCCGGCGTGGACGTCTTCGTTCTTGTAGTCGATGGCGCCGTCGAAACCCAGTTCATCGACCAGGAACTTGCATTTGTCGGCCCCGCCGGCGATGCCCACCACGCGACAGCCTTTGATCTTGGCGATCTGCCCGGCGATGCTGCCCACCGCACCGGCGGCCCCTGAGAGCACCACGGTCTCGCCAGCCTTGGGCGCGCCGACGTCCAGCAGGGCGAAATAGGCGGTCATGCCGGTCATGCCCAAGGCGGACAAATAACGTGGCAGCGGTGCCAGTTTCGGATCGACCTTGTAGAAACCTCTTGGCTCGCCGAGGAAATAATCCTGCACCCCCAACGCACCGTTGACGTAGTCCCCGACCGCAAACCCCGGGTTGTTCGAGGCGATTACCTGGCCGACACCCAATGCGCGCATCACCTCGCCGATGCCGACCGGCGGGATATAGGACTTGCCCTCGTTCATCCAGCCGCGCATGGCCGGGTCCAGGGACAGGTATTCGTTTTTCACCAGGATCTGGCCTGCTGCCGGTTCGCCGACCGGTACTTGCTGATAGGTGAAAGTCTCGCGGGTCGCCGCGCCTACCGGGCGTTTGGCGAGCAGAAACTGGCGATTGGTCTGGGCAGTCATGGTTGGCACTCAAGATGAATGAAGCTTTGTTGATAGACCTTCGAAGCATTTGCCGCAAGGTTGGCTGATACAGCGAATGCAGTTCGATCCAACACAGTGATAGTTCGCCCGGAGGCCTTATCACTGGCGCCCATGAATGCTCAAACGGCAGTTGGATAGTGCTGCCGCGCCCTGGGGACCTGTGTCTAGACTGGCGGCATCTCCCGCACTCTCTTCGAGGAACAGACAATGAGCATGACGTTTTCCGGACAGGTCGCCGTGGTCACCGGCGCCGCTGCTGGCATCGGCCGGGCCACTGCCCAGGCGTTCGCGGCAGAGGGCCTGAAGGTGGTGGTGGCCGACCTGGATGTGGCGGGCGGCGAGGGCACGGTGCAGTCGATTCGTGATGCGGGCGGTGAGGCGGTGTTCGTGCGCTGCAACGTGACGCTGGAAAACGATGTGCGGCAGCTGATGGAGGAGGTGGTCAAGACCTACGGTCGCCTTGACTACGCCTTCAACAACGCCGGGATCGAGATCGAGAAGGGCAAGCTCGCCGACGGTACCCTCGATGAGTTCGATGCCATCATGGGGGTCAATGTGAAGGGCGTCTGGCTGTGCATGAAGTACCAGTTGCCATTGCTGCTGGCCCAGGGCGGTGGCGCGATCGTCAATACGGCCTCGGTGGCTGGCCTGGGCGCCGCGCCGAAGATGAGCATCTATGCGGCGTCCAAGCATGCCGTGATCGGCCTGACCAAATCGGCCGCCATCGAATACGCCAAGAAAAAAATCCGCGTGAATGCGGTCTGTCCGGCGGTGATCGACACCGACATGTTCCGTCGTGCCTATGAGGCGGACCCGAAAAAAGGCGAGTTCGCCAACACCATGCACCCGGTGGGGCGTATTGGAAAAGTCGAGGAAATTGCCAGCGCCGTGTTGTATTTGTGCAGCGACGGCGCGGCCTTCACTACCGGCCATTCGCTGGCGGTGGACGGCGGCGTCACGGCGTTCTGAGGACGTGCCCCTCAGCTTGTAGGAGGAAGCCCGCACTGGTTGCGGGCTTTTTCATGTGGGGCCGAAAAACCTCGGAACGGTCCTCAATGTGTTTCAAAAAGTGAGAATCGACGGTTTTGGCGACGTTGTCGTACATCGTCTCGTAGCGGCCTGTGCTTAACTGTTTCCGGAAATAAAACAAACGCTTAGGAGCTTGGTTACTCATGGAGTTGAGAATCGACCGACAGGCCCTGGTGCCTGTCGTGCAGCAAATCGTCGACGCGCTGACCGGCTGGATCCGCCAGGATGCGGTGCAGCCGGGGACTCGGCTGCCATCCGTCCGTCAACTGGCGCGGGAGAACCTGCTCAGCCAGTCCAGTGTCAATGAAGCGTGTGAGCGCCTGGTCGCTCAAGGTCTGTTGGCATCCCGCCATGGTTCCAGTTTTTTTGTCGCACCGCCCCCTTCGCCCGGGCCCGAGCCCACCGTACAGAATCGACAGCAGGACATGCTCGCCGAGGGCGGCGACAGCTCGCAATGGGAATTGAAGCTGGGGTGTGGCGGGCTGCCCGAGAGCTGGCGTGAAAGCGATGACCTGGGCTATGCGATCCGTCAGGTCACTCGCACCGACATGGCGGGGTTGTTCAACTACAGCACGTCGTTGGGGCTGCCCGCCTTGCGTGAGCAACTGTCCAGGCGCCTGAAACGATTCAATATCGAGGCCGATAAAGACCAGATCCTGACCACCACCGGGGCGACCCATGGGTTGGACTTGATCGTACGGACACTGTTGTCGCCGGGTTCCCGCGTGGTCGTGGAGAGCCCCGGTTATTCAAGCTTGTTCGACCTGCTCAGGTTGCACGACATCGACATGATCGAACTGCCCAGGACCCCCCGTGGCCCGGACGTCGATGCGCTGCAAGACCTGCTGGAGATGCACCGGCCCACTGCGCTGTTCGTCAACAGCGCCTGCCATAATCCGACCGGCAGCAGCCTGGCTCCGGCCGTCGCGCAACGGCTGCTGCAATTGACGAAGGAACACGGCGTACTGGTGATCGAAGACGATGCCTATGGTGATTTCCAGAGTTCGGCACGGACCCGGCTGGCGGCACTGGATCCCGATGTGGTCTACGTGGGCAGCTTCTCGAAAACGCTGAGCAGTTCGTTGCGCGTCGGCTTCGTAGTGGCCGGGCCCACCATCATCGCGCGCCTGAGCAAGGTCAAGGGCATTACCAGCATGGGGGGATCGCGGTTCTGTGAGTCGGTCCTTGCCTGCCTCCTGGCCAATGGCGCCTATCGCAAGCTGGTCCAGCGCCAGCGGCAGCGTCTGGGTGCCGATATGGCGGTGCTGTTGCAGGTACTGGAAGACGCCGACTGGGAGGTCTTTGGCAAACCGGCCGGCGGGCTTTTCATCTGGGCAAGACCGCCATTATGTGACTACGCTGGAGTACAACGTCTGGCCAGGCGTTTCGGCGTGCTGCTGTCTTCGCGTAGCGCATTCAGCCCTTCAGGTGCCGACAGCGACTGGCTACGGATTAACGTGGCGTATGCCCGTGACTCCAGGGCGCAGGCGTTCTTCCGGGCCGCGGCTCTGGATCGACCTCTAGTGTCCTGAAAACGACGCGGCTGTAGCTTTTTGCCATTATTCCGACGCCAGCATCTTGTGTTGCAGGGCGTCTCGTTGCGAATCTGCAATCAACACACACTGGCAGAGGACTGAGCGCAATGATTTCGGCCGTGCAAGGACGTTTTGCCAACTTGGGTATGGCAAAGAAACTGGGTATCGGATTTGTCCTGGTGCTGTTGCTGACTGCTGTGGTCGCGGCCATCGGTGTCTGGTCCCTGCAGACCATCAGCCATCGCTTCGATGGCCTGAAACAGATGTCCGCCCTCAACAGCGGGTTGCTCAAGGTCCGGCTGCTGGAGCAGGAATACGCCTCGCGCTCCGACCCCAAGACGGCCGATGCCCTGCGCCAGGGTGTCGATGGGCTGGTGGCCCAGGCGAACGAACTCAAGGTGCAGTCGGCCGCCAACGTGCCGGTGATGGACGACGTGGAGCAGGCGCTGGCCGCGTATCGCAAGGCGTTCGACGAATTTGTCGGGTTGAGCCAGAGCAAGGACCTGGCGCTGGAAATGGCCAGTTGGTCGGTGTCCAGTGTCGCCAATAACCTGGATGTGTTGCAGGCTGGGCTGGCGGATGACGGTGCCTATACCTTGAAAGACTCCGAAGGCAAGGAGGGGGCCGAATTCATCGAACAGGCCAACCAGGTCAGCGAAGTATCACGCTTGATGTTGCAGGCCATGAACGAAGCCCGGGTCCGCCTGGACCAGAGCCGCAAAGGCAATGTCGAGGGCGCCGCAGAAGGCAGCATCGAACAGGCCGAGCAGGCGATGAAACAGGCCGAGGTGCTCAAGACCACGGTCAAGGACCCGGGTTACCAGACCGTGCTGAATGAAGTGGCCGGGCATATCGCCGGGTTCAATGAACAATTGGCCGAATACACCGGCCTGCTGGCGAAGGAAAAAGTCGTCTACCAGCAACTGCACGAGCGGGCCGACCAGGTGGTGGCGCGGGTTGACCAGGCCTTCAATGCCGAAGACCAGGCCATGCAGACCGAACTGAAGAAAAATTCGCTGCTGATCATCGGTTCGTCGGCCTTGGCGTTGTTGGTGGGATTGATCGCGGCATGGGTCATAACCCGGTTGATCGTGACGCCGCTGCGCAGTGTCATTCGCGTGGCCCAGCAGATTGCGTCGGGTGACTTGAGCGCCACGGTCGAAGTGACACGCCGAGACGAAATTGGGCAGTTGATGCAGGCGATGCAACAGATGGGCGCGGGGCTGAGCAGTATCGTCAGCGGCTTGCAGGCCGGTATCGAGCAATTGGCCAATTCGGCCCAATCGCTGTCGGCCGTAACTGAACAGACCAACCTGGAAGTCAGCAGCCAGAAAGAGGAAACCGAGCAGGTCGCCACGGCGATGAACCAGATGACGGCGACCGTGCATGATGTGGCACGCAACGCCGAAGAAGCCGCACAAGCGGCCCAGACTGCCGACGACAAGGTTGAAAGCGGCCAGCAGGTGGTGCGTCAGAGCATGGTGCGCATCGAGCAGTTGGCCGATTCGGCCACATCGGTCAGTTCCAGCATCGAGAGCCTCAGCGCCGAGATCCAGAACATTGGCACGGTGCTGAGTGTGATCAAGAGCGTGGCCGAGCAAACCAACCTGTTGGCGCTCAATGCCGCTATCGAGGCCGCCCGGGCCGGGGAGCAGGGCCGGGGCTTTGCGGTCGTGGCCGATGAGGTACGGGCGTTGGCCAGGCGTACGCAACAGTCCACCGAGGAAATCGAGCGATTGGTGAGCGCCTTGCGTTCAGCGGCCCAGGCTTCCGTGCAGCAGATCCAGAGCAGTGGCGAGTTGGTGAAGATGGCGGTCAGCGATGCACTGCAGACCGAAAGCGCCTTGGGCAGTATTGCGGCGGCGGTATCACTGATCCAACAGATGAACCAACAGATCGCGGCGGCGGCCGAGCAGCAGAGTTCGGTGGCCGAGGAGATCAATCGCAGTGTCACCAGCATTCGCGCCAGCGCCGATCAATCTTCCCTGGCGATGCGCGGCAATGCCGCCTCCAGCATCGAGCTGGCGCAGTTGGGGGTTGAGTTGAAAGGGATGGTGGGGCATTTCAAGTTGTGACAAAAGCGACGGAAGCCTTTATGGCCAGGGGATTTAGCGAAGCGTCGCACCGCCCCGCTGGGTTGTGTGCCCTGTAGGAGCTGCCGAAGGCTGCGATCTTTTGATTTTCGGCTGCGACTCAAGCGCCAGCGTAAAGATCGCAGCCTCGTTGCACTCGTCAGCTCCTACAGCCCAGAGCGGGGCGATGCGACGTTTCTCTAGATCCCCTTGCCACACATGATTGGTATCCGACAAAAAATTCTCAGTCGTAAACCTTCTTCTTCTTCCACTCGTCGTTGACTTCGGCGTCCTTCAGCCCTTCGGTCAACTGATTGACCTCGCCTTCGACCGGCTGGGTGCTGGCCAGGACCTGGGCATTGGCGCGGGCCAGGAGTTTCTCCAGGTAGGCCAGTTGTTCAGCGTAGACCTGGGGTTCCTGTTGCTTGCGCAGGTACTGCACGCCGCGCTCGAAGGCCAGGCGGGCCTGCCCGGGTTGTTCTTGCTGCAGGGCTTGCTGGCCGAGGTTGTTGAAGAACTCGATGTGCAGCAGCACCAGGATGTGTCGCACTTCGCGAATCCAGCGCTTGGCTTCGTTAGGTGGCAGGAAACCGTCCTGGGCGGCGCGGGTGATCTGGCCGTGCAAGGCCTCGAGCAGAAAACGTACGTCCTTGGCCTTGGCTTCGGTCTGGATCGGCGCCGGTGGGTTGTTCACCGGGATCGATTCACCTTGGGCGGCCAGTGCGCTCAACTCGTCCAGGCGTGCCTTGACCGCGGAATTGGTCTTGTCCAGGTTCAGCAAGCGCTGGCAGACGTTCATCTCAAGGCGCGTCATCAACAACTTCAGGGCCGGGGTCATCAACTGCCCGGGGAAGGTTTCGGTGAGCTCGCCACAGCGACGCATGCGGTCGTTGAGTTCTACCTTGGTGCGGGCCTTTTCCAGCTTGTTGTTTTCCACCACGTGGTTCATGTAGCCAATGGCGATCAACAGGGCGATCCCGGCTACGACGAGCAGGGTGATCATGAGTGGTGTCACCGGTAAGACCTCTTTATTGTGGTACGCATGTCATGAGTGTAGTGGCTTGGCTTTTAAGCGCATAGGCCCGAGCGACGCGATTAGACGGGCGTCGTGCTGTTTATAGGAAGCATAACCGGGTAGGTGCACATTGCCATCATTTGCCGGGCGCGACTATAGCGTCTCGGCGGGTGACAGAATATAGGCGTCAGAGACCGGGCGGGCAAAATGTCCGGATCGCCCCCAAACCGGGCGAAGTCATTGATTTAAATAAATTTATATCTGGGGGTTGACGACCCTTCAATCCATCCATAGAATGCGCGCCACTTACAGCGTAAAGCACTCAGCCAAACGCTGTAAGCAGTGAATGTTGTACGTGTGTCCCCTTCGTCTAGTGGCCTAGGACACCGCCCTTTCACGGCGGTAACAGGGGTTCGAGTCCCCTAGGGGACGCCAATGCGGGAATAGCTCAGTTGGTAGAGCACGACCTTGCCAAGGTCGGGGTCGCGAGTTCGAGTCTCGTTTCCCGCTCCAATTTTAAACAGCGTTGCTTTCGGGCAGGGCTGAGTGAAACCAGAACCAAGTCTTCGGAGGCGGGTCTGGGCACTGGAACACACACCATGTGTTCCGGGCAGCGTGTCCCCTTCGTCTAGTGGCCTAGGACACCGCCCTTTCACGGCGGTAACAGGGGTTCGAGTCCCCTAGGGGACGCCATTTGCGGGAATAGCTCAGTTGGTAGAGCACGACCTTGCCAAGGTCGGGGTCGCGAGTTCGAGTCTCGTTTCCCGCTCCAAATTCAAAGAAACGCCGCTCATTTGAGCGGCGTTTTTTTATGCGCATAAAAAAGCCTGAGTGGGCTGGCGACGATTTTCCTTAATATTGAAGGGAGGATGAGATTACTTCCTGCAAAACTTAAGGGAAAACGCTTAGGAAGATTAATAGTTCATTCCTAAAGAAATGCACTTCTCCTAACCTTCCAGTACCCATTCTGGAGATGCATTTATGCTGATTTTCGTTAAATCGATGGTCATTGGGCTGTGCATTGCAGCCCCTGTAGGACCCATTGGACTGTTGTGCATACAGCGAAGCCTGATGCTTGGCTGGCGAGCCGGTTTCGCGACGGGATTGGGCGCGGCCACAGCCGATTCGATCTACGGATTCATCGGTGCCCTGGGTGTCACGGCCATCATTGCGACGCTCATCAGCTTTAAACCCTGGTTGTGTATCTTTGGCGGGCTGTTCCTTGCCTACATTGGCTACCAGACCATACGATCGAAGGGCGGCTCGACGGCCATGGCGGGCGAGCGGGCCAATATGTTCAAAGCCTATTCGACTACGCTGTTCCTGACCCTGTCGAACCCCATGACCATCTTGTCGTTTATCGCGATATTTGCCGCGTTGAGTGATGGCATGGCCAGTGACCAAGGCGGCCAGCATGCGTTGCTGCCGATGGTGACCGGTATATTCCTGGGCTCGGCGGCTTGGTGGCTGGGCTTGAGCGGGTTCTCTTCCATCTTCAAGGCGCGGATTGCCGAATCGAAGCTAAGGCTGATCAACTACTTTTCAGGGGCGACCATTACCATCCTGGGGGCCTACCAGGTCGCCACTGGCGTCATGCTGGCTACAGCAACCTGATCGAAAACGATGCGTGAAAAGAGGTCCTACTGCAGTCTGGACTCAACATACGCCCTGAATCGGCCTATTGCCTGGGTGACGTCTGAGGCGGTGGCATTGCTGAATGAAAGCCTGACCTGGTTAGCCGCCTCATTTGTCAGCGAAAATAAAGTGGTAGGGAATACGATCACCTTGAACTGCTGGGCGCATTCGCGCATTTCACAATACCCAAAGGCGAAAGGCAGCTGCAGATTGATGAAGAAGCCGCCTGCCGGACGATTCCAGCTGACTGTTCTTTGGCCGTCGACCTTGGCTGGGAATTCGCGCTCGAGGCGTTCGAGCATGTGGTTTCTTTTCTCCGTGTAAGACAGCACCCTGGGGTGGTTCAGCCCTTTCAAGGAATAGTCGTTTTCGATCAGCAAGCCGGCGACGACCGCTTGACACAGGGCAGGGGTGTTCACCGTGATCAGGCTTTTCGCTTTGCACAATCGGCGGCCGAAGGACATGACCCCAGTGCCCTCTGGCACGACCACATAACCCATGCGCAAGCCCGGAAAAATCGATTTGGCAAAGGAGCCCAGCAAGAACACTCGACTGCTGTCGATGGACTTCATGGACGCAATGGCCTCGCCTTCGTATCTGAAGTAGCGGTAGGCCGTGTCTTCGAGGATGAAGAAGTTCTTTTCATTGGCCAAGGAAAGCATGGCTGTCCTGGCGTGATAGGAAAGGCTGTCGGCGGTCGGATTGCTAAAGTCCGGAACGGCATAGAGTGCTTTGGTTTTTTCCCCTTTGGATTCAAGTTCTTCAACGATCCTGCGCAGGGCGATTGGGTCGAGAAAAGCCGCGATGGGCACGGGGACTATTTTTATGCCCAACAGTTTTGCGATGCCCGTGACCCCGGAAAACACCGGGTCAGGCACCAATAAGACCCCGCCGCCTTCAAAAATGGACAGGAGCGTCAAGGTGCAGGCTTCTTGAAACCCCAGGCACACCACGATGCTTTCAGGGGTGGAAACGGTGATCCCTTCATCCACCTGCAAATGGGTGGCGATTATTTCATTGATGAATCCCGAGGTTTTTCCATATTGGCAAAGCAGCGTCGCAAGTGACTGTTCGGTGCCGGCAACGTGATGTTTGTATTGGGCCAGGCCCCTGTCGATGAGCGCAGGGTCGCACTGCTGGTCGTCGGGTCGACCGGAAGCCAGTGAAATGGCTTCCGGGTTTTCCTGGGCAATCGAGTTAAGTAGGTGGATGACGTTCAGGATGGGGTCGTCGAATATCGTGCTTTCGAATGCGCTGGACACTTTCGCTTCTCCATAAAAAAGCAACGAGCCATTGAAGGCTCGTTGCTTGTGATGACACCGTTATGCAGGATCGAGTGTGCTTTTCTGATCGACTTTGCTTTCCATGGTTTCGAATGCCTGGAGCAGGTCCTCCTTAAGGTCTTCAAGGTCCTCCAGGCCAAAACACAATCGAACCAGGCCCTTCTCGATGCCCATGTCCGCTTTTTCCTGATCCGTCATCGAGGCGTGGCTGCCACTGAAGGGCTGGGCAACCATCGAGGTCACGCAGGCCATGCCGGTGCCTGTGCCGAACCATTTGAGCGCGCTGGTGAACGTTTTATAAAAGGGCACCAGATCGGGCCGGATATCAACAAACACAATGCCGCCATAACCGGTCAATTGCTGGCCATCGATGCGTGGGTAATAGACATGCTCGATAAAAGGCAGCTCGCGCAGATAATTGAGCATGCTTGATGTGGTCTGGCTGTGTTTTTCCATGCGCAGGTTGAACGTCTGCATGCTCCTGCGTAGCAACCAGGCGCTATTGGGGGTGAGTATCGTGCCTGAATAAAAACGGCCCTCAAGGAGACGGCTGTAAATCGTTTCATTGTTGACCAGCACCAGGCCGCCCATGACATCACTGTGTCCAGAGAAGTATTTGGTGGCGCTGTACAGGGAAATGTCGGCACCAAAATTCAACGGTTTCTGGAATATCGGCGTGGCCCAGGTATTGTCAACGACCACCAGCGCCTGTGGGTTATGTTGCTTGACGGCCCGGCTGACCGCATGGATATCAATGTCTTTCAGGAACGGGTTGGTCGGCGTTTCGAAAATGACCATGTCCACGTTCGCCGGCAAGGCCTTCAGGCCCTCTGCCGTGGTGAGATCCAGAATCGTCAGGTGTGCGCCGATACGTGCCGCATAGCGCTGGAACAATTTATAAGAGCAGCCATAGATGTATTTGTTGATGACCAGCGAAGCCCCCGGTTTCAACAGCTCCAACACCATATAGATCGCGCTCATCCCGGTGCTGTAGGCCAGGGCATATTCACTGCCCTCCAGGGACGCGACGACCTGTTCCAATTCAGTCACATTGGGGTTGGCTTTCCTTGAGTAGAAGAACGCCGAGTCAGCGTTGAAAGCGCTGCACTGATAAATAGGCGTTACCGAAGGGTGGGCATCCCGGTCATCCACCTTGATATGAAGTATTTCAGTAGACGCTTTCATGCTTGGCTGACCAGTTTGATGACCTGTTCATACATGTTTTGCTTGCCCTCGTAACCCACGGTCGGGGTGATGTCGTTTTGCGAAATACCAATCTCTTCAATCGACTCCGTCGGGAAGTGAGCCCGGTCGAAGACTTCATGAAGGTTCGAGTTCACGCCGTTGGGGAGCCAGACCTCAGGGCCTGTTTCATCAATGCGTGCCTTGGCAATGATGAATCGATAGCTTTCATGTGGGCGCAGGCTCAGTGATTTCCACTCGCTGTTGTGCCCGTTCGTGTAATTGCGTCGCAGGTAGACGGTCTGTTCGAAGTCTTCGGTATTCAGCACTTGGGCGTGCAGCGACACGATGTCTCCGTGCCACTCGAACTTGCGCTTCTCGTAGGCGCTCAACGCGTCCTCGCGCAGCTCGACAGGAGCGTTCGCCTGGTGTTCGCCGAGTAATTTGAAATGCGCATCGTGCCCGCATTGAGAACAGCACCCTTTGCTGTCCAGTCCGATGATTTCAGCGTTCAAGCCATAACGGGTGACAAGCAGGGCGTTACAGTGGTTGCAACTGGTATTGGTCCCTTCGACGTCATTCACGTTACCCAGGTAGACATGCTCAACGCCCATGCTCCGAGCAACGTCCCGAGCCTTCAGGAGCCTGTCCACAGGCGTACGGATGCTGTTGCTCATCTTGTAATCGGGGTGAAACCGGACGAAGTGCAGCGGCACGTTCGGGCCCAGTTCATCCAGGACCCACTGGCTGATTTTCCGGGCCGTATCCTCGTCGTCGCTGATGTCGGTCACCATCAAGGTGCTGACCTCGACATATTTGCCGGCGTCATAGACTTTCTTTATGCCGGCCAGGACGGGCTCCACCCAGCCGGTGGTGACCTTGCGGTAGTATTCCGGGGAGATGGATTTCAGCGAGATCGAGAAAATATCGATGACCGGCAATAACTCATCAATCGCTTCTTCACTGATGAAGAATGCCGATTTATACAGGTTGATCAGGCCCGCTTCCTTGGCCAGCTTTGCCGTGTCGAGGATGAATTCGTGCCAGACGACGGGATCGTTATAAGTCCAGGAAATAACGCGTATGCCGTGCTTGAGAGCGGTTTCCACCACCTGCTCAGGGGTGTAATAGTAAACGTCCTTGTCGGTGACGTATTTGGCCTGCGATGTCTTCCAGTTATGACAGTAACCGCAGTTGAGCATGCAGCCGATATTACCCAGGGACAAGATTCGTTCCCCCGGGGCAAAGTGGAAAACGGCTTCGGTTTCGATGGTCTCTTCGGTGCTGTGAACGCCTTTACCGTAGTTCAATGTAACGAGCCTGCCCCCACGGTTTCCGCGCACTTTGCAAAAACCTACCTTGCCTTCCTGGATGACACAGTTGCGTGGGGAAAGATGACACTTCACGACACCCCCGGGAAGTATTTCTTCCAGTTTTGCCGGGCTGCTTTCCAAGGTCCAGTTTTTATTTTTTGTAGTGTCCATCTTTCACTCCTCATCACGGAAGTTGTTATCAATAGCATCGGTTTAAAAAGTCGAGACGAAACAATCCTGCCGCCCTCAAGGGCAGTCATCGTTATGGGGTATTAGTAAGCGGAGGAAGCGCTCATCAATCCATAGTTTTTAAGTGCAAAGCGCTTGGCATTCATATTCATGAACGGTTGAATAAGCGGACCGATCACCAACAAAAAAGCAATCGTGCCTATCCCGAAAGGCCCGCCTAAAAGCCAACCGCTGGAAAAGATGCCGATTTCAATGAGCATTTTGGCTTTGGTGAATGACCAGTTCCATTTGGAAACCATGGTCAGTACCACCAGGTCCATGATCCTGATGCCGATACCGCTCATGATGATCAATGCGGAGGAATAGGCGCACAGCGTCAGCCCCGAGGCCAATAACGCGTACTCATTCATCCTGACGATCAAGTACTCGCCGAGCCCCAGCCACGTCCAGAGATCGATCAACAGCCCGGTCAGCGTGGTTGTAATGAACGGGCTTATCGGCGGGTATTTTTTGTTCCAGAGCATCCACCATGTCAGGAAAAACAGCGATACGATCGCCGAGCAAACGCCCATGCCCAGCGTGAGTATTTTATCGATAGAGATGATCAAGACGTCTAAAGGGTCAGTACCCAGTTGACTGATGATGAAACACTTGGCACCCAGCGAAAAGAAACTGACACCCATCAGGTACATCAGTAACTGATCCTTCTTGAAATGCCGAAGACTTAGGACTTGCGTGCCAATGTGCTGAACGAGCGGGTGAGGTTTTTTTTCACACTTTTTCTTTTCATCTTCCATGCGAACACCATCCCTGGAGAGAATATTTTATTATGAGTGCGTCACGCCAAAGAGCCGGGCTGTTGATTACCCGGATTCTTTTCAGGTCTTTCAGGCAGGAAATAGACTAGCGCCATGCTTTATTTTGGTGCATGCTTTTTTTAATGAAAAACGCGGGCTTTTCATTAAAATTTATACTTTTAACCGGGGAAAACGCACATGGATCGTATAGACGTCAAAATCCTGGGTAAGGTACAGGACTGTGGTCGCATTTCCATCACCGAGCTTTCCAAGCACGCAGGCCTTTCGATTCCTGCCACCAATGACAGGTTGCGCAAACTTGAAGACTCCGGCGTCATCAAGGGTTATTGCGCTCAGTTAGATCCAACCAAACTGGGCTACGGTATATCGGCTGTTGTCGGCATCACCACCCTCAAGCCGGCGAAAGCCAAATTGATCGCGACACTCACCGACATACCCGAAGTGGTCGAGTGCCTGCACATCACGGGGAATGACTCCTATCTGATCCGCATCTACGCCAGATCCATGGCTGAGATCGAGGACATTATTGCGAAAATTAATGCGTACGGTGAGACGCGGACCAGCATTGTCCTGTCCGTTCCTATCGAGAGAAGAAAGCTCGCCCCGTGAGCCGGGCGCCGGCCACCGACCAAGTGCTCTCCTGAATAGCCACTGACTCAGCCCTCAAGGCTGTGGACCAGGTTTTCAATCGCTTGCAGAGCCGCTTCATCCGTAGGCGGCGGTGCAGGACGTGCGCTGCGCACCTGGTACGCAAGACGGTATTCACTGGGGGTGCAACTGGCGTATTGCTTGAAGGCGCGGGCGAAGTAGGACGGGTCCTTGAAGCCGGCCTCATAACCGATGCTGGTGATGGGCATCTGGCTGTTGTCGAGCAGTTCCTTGGCAAAGCTCATGCGTTTGTTCAGCACGTAGTCGGTGAAGCCGAGCCCGTTGGCTTCCTTGAACACCCGGCTGAAGCGAAATGTGGTCATGCCGCAGCGCTTGGCCAGGTCGCGCTGATCGATGCTGTCGCGAAAATGCTGGTCGATGTACAGCATGATGTGGCTCAGAGCCTGGTGTTTCTGGTGCCCGGTGGTCAGGCGGATACTGTCCGGCAGGGTCGGGGAGTGGTCGATCTGCGAGGTCTTTCCCCGGCCATTGGTGGTGCGGCGCAGTTCGCACAGTTGCACCACGGCCGTCAGGTAGCGCTTTCTCTCGGCGGTAGACAGGGGCACCACCATGTATTCCCAGACGCTGGAACGCATGGCCCACACCGCCAGTTCTTCGGAGTGCTGCACAGTGAACATGGTGATGGGGGTGGCGGGAACGGTCCGCTTGATCTCCAACAGGCGCCGCAGGCCTGGCGTGTCCGGGCGATCGAAGTGGATGCAGATCATGTCGACCTGTTCCCCGCTGGGCAGCATGGCGTTTTTTGCCAATGTGCAATCGCACGTGTCCAGGAACTGGGAGATGAGTTCCTTGGTGGACCGATCATGAGTCAGATCGAACCATAACAGCTTTGGCTTGCCAGTCAGATTTGACGTCATAGGACGACTACCCAGAGGTTCTTTCTGCCCTTTAGCTAGCAGTATTGTCACTGTGCCATCACTTCGCCGAATAATTTTTTATAAAAACGCAATTTTTAGCGCCGGCCCCTGTCACCGGATGCTGGCGAGCCCCTGTTTGCGCCGCGGCGCGGATGGATTGTCCGACCCTGGACCGTTTCCCATCCCCCGCAAAAAAATCCTAGCGATGTGCAAAATCCTCCTAACGGCCATGACCACCTGCTGACTAGGGTTGCATCAGGCAGTTCGCAATGTACTGCCCCTTGAAAAACAACCCCGATGAGGTGTGCGAAATGACTCTTCAAACAATCAAGGCTTCGGTACTGAAGTTCGCCAAAGATGAAGATGGCCTGACCATTGTGGAATATGCGGTGGCGGGTGGGCTGATCACCGTATTGGTGGCCGCAGCCTTCGTTCTTCTGGGTGGTGCCGTGAATACCAAGATCCGTGCACTGTGCCAGGCGGTCAACGGCAACGTTGCCTGCTGACAGCGGCAGCTTGCGGTGACGGGGACACGGTGATTTTCAAGGAATAACGCTTGCGACTCTTTTGCAGTGAGTACAACGAATCAATCAAATGGACTTCGCGCTGTCCCCTCCGACCAAGTTCGTAGCAGTACTTCTTCCGCGCGTGAGGTTCATGAAATGACTCTCCAGACAATAAGAACTTCGATCAGCAAGTTCGCCAAAGATGAAGACGGCCTGACCATTGTTGAATACGCGGTGGCGGGTGGCTTGATCACGGTGTTGGTGGCAGCGGCATTCGTCCTTCTGGGCGGTGTCGTGGATACCAAGATCCGAGCATTGTGCCAAGCCGCCAATGGCAACCTCGCCTGCTAACGATAACCACCCTAGGGAGACGCATCATGTCCATGGAATTGCTGGTGTCGACGGTATTGTTGCTAGGACTACTGGGTGTGGCGGTGGTGAGCGATCTGCTTCGCCATCGCATCCCCAACACGCTGGTCCTGTTGGGCCTTGCCCTGGGTGTGGCCGGCCAGCTCTATACCGCTGGACTCGGCGGCCTGGGCGACAGCCTGCTGGGCATGCTGATCTGTTTCGGACTGTTCCTGCCCATGTACGCGGTCGGTGGCATGGCCGCCGGTGACGTCAAGCTGATGACCATGGTCGGCAGCTTCCTGCCTTTTCATTACGCACTGTGGGCGGCGCTGTTCAGCCTGATCGCCGGCGGTGTGTGCGGTTTCCTGATCGTCCTGGCCCGGGGACAACTGCTCCAGACCTTGGGGCGCTACTGGTTGATTGTGCGAGCCCAGGCCTATCTGGCGCCGACTAGCGATGAAGTGGCCGGCAAACCCTTTCCTTATTCGATTGCGATCCTGATCGGTACTTTGAACAGCGTTTACTGGCAACTGGTTGCCGGCGGCTGGGGAGTCTAGTCATGCACGTCATCAACGATAGCGATGCCTACCCCAGCGAACGGGAAGCGGTCCAACGCTTGGCGCCACAACCCTGCACCATTGGCGACACGGGCCTGAGCGACAGCTTCCTGGGTGAGCTGGTGTGCAAGCACCTGCATGACGCGGGTGTGCTGGACATGTCGCGGCTGGTGGAGCGCCTGGCGCTAACCGGCGCGGTACTGGAAGAAGTCCTGGCGTTCCTGCGCAAGGACGGTCGCGTCGAAGTACTGGGCCAGTTGGGGCAATCGGGCGGGCAGACGCTGCGTTATGGCCTGACCGAGCGCGGCCGCAGTTCGGCGCGTGACGCCCTGGCCCGTAGCGGCTACATCGGCGCGGCCCCGTTCCCGGTGAGCACCTATCGCTCGCTGATCAAGATCCAGACCATTCACCATGGCCGCATCACCGCCAAGGACATGAACCACGCCCTGGCAGGCATGGTGTTGAGCCAAGGCATGCTCGACCAATTGGGCGTCGCCCTGAATTCCGGGCGGGCGATCATGATCTACGGCCCGGCGGGCACGGGCAAAACCTATGTCAGCAGCCGCTTGATCCGGCTGTTCGCCGAGGCGATCTGGGTGCCCCATGCCATCGTCATCAATGAGTCGGTGATCGAGATCTACGACCCGCAGGTGCACCAGCGCCTGGATGACACCGGCCAATCGAACCACCTGATGCTCAACGAAGGCATCGACCGCCGGCTGCTGTGCTGCAAACGCCCGATCGTCATCACCGGCGGCGAGCTGAGCATGGAACAGTTGGATGTGCGCTACGACCCGTTCACCCGGCAATACCAGGCGGCGTTGCAGCTCAAGGCCAGCAACGGCCTGTTCATCATCGATGACATGGGCCGCCAGCGCATGGCCCCGGCCGAGTTGCTCAATCGCTGGATCGTGCCCATGGAGGAGAAACGCGACTTCATCAACCTGGGCGGCGGCCGCCATTGCGAATTGCCGTTCGACCTGGTGCTGGTGTTTTCCACCAATCTCAACCCCCTCGAATTGGCCGACGAGGCCTTCCTGCGGCGCATTGGCTACAAGGTGCAGTTCGGCTACCTCAAGCCCGAGCAATACGAACAAATCTGGCGCCAGGAGTGCGAACGCCTGGGCATCCCGTACGACCCGCTGCTGGTGCGTTATGTCCTGCAGCGGCTGTATGCAAGCGAAGGCATGCCGCTGGTGCCTTGCCATCCCCGTGACCTGTTGAACATGGCACTCGACCGCCAGCGTTACCTGGGCGGTTCCGGGCCCCTGTCGCCGCAAGAGCTGGAATGGGCCTGGCACAACTACTTCGTTCAGCTCGACTTCCTTTGATCTGGAGATACCGACATGAGCTCTCGTACGCTTCCTTTGATAGGCGTTTCCCTGGTAATGGGCCTTGGTGCCGCATGGATGGCCGACTCCTGGCTGAGCGCACGACTCAACGCGACCCCCGATGACCACTTGCGAAGCGTGGTGGTCGCCACGGTGGAAATCCCCTTCGGGCAAATGGTCGAGGCCCAGCAAGTCACCACCGTGCGCATGCCCATGGACACGATCCCGGACGACGCCTTCGATGCCAGCGAGCAGGCCGTGGGCAAGATCGCCACCTTCGACATCCTGCGCGGCGACATTGTGCGGGGCGCGCGTCTGAGTGAGCACTTGGGCGGCAGCACCCTGGCTTCGCTGATCGCACCGGACAAACGCGCCATATCGGTGCGTGTGGATGATGTGGTCGGCGTGGGTGGCTTTCTCTTGCCAGGCAACCGGGTCGATGTCTTGGCGACCAAGACCACCAACGCCGGCAGCAACAGCGCGACGTCCCGGACCCTCCTGGAAAATCTGCGGGTGCTGGCCGTGGACCAGACCGCAGGCACGGACAAGACCCAACCGGTAGTGGTGCGGGCCGTGACGCTGGAAATGTCCGCCAGCGAAGCGGAATTGCTGGTCACTGCGCAGACCGAAGGCAAGCTGCAATTGGCCTTGCGCAACCCGTTGAACCTGGAGAAGAAGGCCGTGGCCGTTGCGCCGCCAGCCCCTGCACCGGTCATGGCGATGGCGGCGGCCCCAGTGCCAAAACCTGCGGTGCAGCGCAGTGCCAAGCCGCAAGGCGGGGCGATCACGTTGATCCGCGGGGTTGAAAGCAGCGTGATCAATGTCCGCTGAGTGACGCCTCCATGCCATGCCGTTAAAGGCCGTGGCGATGCCGATCCTCAAACGTTGTAATGAGGGCTCGATGATGAATGCCAATATCCGGCGCCAGGGAGGGGCGGTGAGTGTACTGATGGTGATCGCCCTGGCGACGATTTCCATGATGGCGGCGTTGGCCCTCGATGGCGGGCACATGCTGCTGAACAAGACGCGCCTGCAAAATGCGGTGGATGCCGCGGCTTTGGGCGGCGCCAAGACCCTCAGCCAGGTCAGTGGCAGCATCAACATGGCCAGCACCAGCCGTGCCGCGGCCCTGGACACGCTCAACAGAAATGCCAACGCCGCCGGTAATACCGAGCTGGCAACCGCCGTCGCCGGCAATCCGGGCGCTTTTGCGGTGGTGGAATTATCCAGCAGTGTCTATGGCCCTTTCTCTTACCCCGGCCCCACGGACGCCAAGTACGTGCGGGTGTCGGTTGCCAACTATCAACTCAACGGTTTTTTCTGGAGTTTCGTCCAGTCGATGGGCAGCGGCGGCCTGGGCGGCAAAGCCGTGGCGGCGATCGCCACCGCCGGGCCCAGTCCCACTTCACCTTGCGACGTGGCCCCCCTGATGGTCTGTGGCGACGCCAGCCAATATGACCCCGCTGCGGGTAACTTCTGGAGCTACCACTTTGGCGATCTGGTGGTCTTGAAGACCGCAGCGGGCAATACCTCACCGATCGGACCGGGCAACTTTCAATTGCTCGATTTCGGCTCCGGCGGCAGCTCGGTTCGTGAGGATCTGGCGGGCGGCGGCTCGGTCTGCCGTGCCGTTGGAGACAACGTCCAGACGTCCCCAGGTAATACCGTCGGCCCGGCGTCCCAGGGCTTGAATACACGCTTTGGCATCTACAACGGTCCGGTCAGTGCGTCCGCTTATCCGCCGGACCTGGTGACGACTTCGAGTTCACCGGCGATGACTTACAACGACTCGCTCGCGCAAGCGCAATACAAAGGGCAGCCCGTCAGCTCCAATGGTGGTGATCTCTCGGCGGGCGGCGAGGCGATACAGGACTACAACGACTGGCGGACCCAGGTCGCCGCCTGTGTGGCGGGAAGCGGCAGTGGCTGCCAGAGCAACGGGGTGTTCGAGCGCCGGATGCTGAAAATCGTGGTCGGCAACTGCACCGGCAAACAAGGCGGCTCGAGCTCTATTCCTGTGCTGGGGTTCGGCTGCTATTTCGTCGTACAGCCCATGAGCGGCGGTGGCACCCAGGCGCAGATCTTCGGCCAGTTCGTCCATGAGTGCGAGGGTGACAACGTCCCCGGCCCGACACCCTACAACGACGCCGGCCCACAGATCATCCAGCTGTACAAAACCTATCTCAACGGCAGCGGCACGCCGAGCACCGACTCGTAGGAGGCGTCATGGGATTTTCTCATTTCAAACCAGCGCAAGCCCAGCAAGGCGTGGCGCTGGTGGAGTTCACCCTGGTGCTGCCGTTGCTGCTGTTGCTGCTGCTGGCCTTCGGCGAGTTCGGTCGCATGCTCTACCAGTACAACGTGCTGTTGCAGGCCAGTCGCGATGCCGACCGTTTCGTCGCCAGCCAGGCGTGGAACTCCACCCTCGGCGCCGTCGCTTTGAGCAGCACGCTCCTGACCCAGACGAAAAACGTTGCGGTATACGGCGTGCCCAGCGCTAGCGGAGCCGCCGTGGTGTCCGGGTTGACCACGGCTAATGTGCAGGTCGCCGCCGTGGGCATCGATCATGTGCGCGTCACCATTACCTACACCTTCTGCCCGGTGATTGGTGCGGGCAGCTGCACTGGGTCGATCCCCGGGTTTTTTGGCAACGCCATTCCGCTGGGCATCCAGTTGGTGGCGACCACTGTCATGAGGGCGCTCTGATGAACAATAAGCACATGCGCGGCACGTACGTCGTGGAGTTCGCCTTCGTTGGGCTGTTGGTGTTTACCCTGTTGTTCGGTGTGGTGGAGATGGGCCGGTTGTATTTCACCGTCAATGCACTGGATGAAGCCGCGCGGCGCGGTGCGCGCCTGGCAGCGGTGTGCAATATCAGCGACCCGGTGGTGTTGCGGCGGGCCATCTTCAACGCGGCGACGGATTCAGGCACCAGCCAGCTGATCAGCAGCCTGGCGACCTCGAACCTGGCGCTGACCTATCTGGACGTCAACGGGGCCGTGGTGGCAAATCCCGCCGACACGTCTGGCGTCACTGGGTTTCGTGCCATCCGCTATGTCCAGTTGAGCGTACAGAACTTCGTTTTCAACCTGTTCATTCCCGGCTTAGGCGTGCCCATTACCTTGCCCACGTTCAGGGCAACCTTGCCACGCGAAAGCCTTGGGCGTCATTCCGATTCCGGGGAGATCACACCATGCTGAACACCAGGGAAACTCCGCTTGCGTCCACTACCGGCAGAGCCGGGCTGCGGATACTGATCAGCAGCCGCGATGCCACGTCCCTGCGTGACCTGCAATGCGTCTGCCAGCGCATGCCTGGTCTTGAGGTGAGCACGCGCCTGGTGAGCAACGGGCACGTCGATCCGCTCTACGGCCTGGACCGCATGCCCGACCTGCTGCTGTTGCGCGTCAGCCACCTGTGGCGCGAAGAGTTGTCAGCCTTGCTGCAACGTCCGGCCCATGAGCGCCCGCCCATGTTGGTGTGCGGTTTGCTGAGTGAGCAGGAGAGCATGCGCCTGGCCATGCAGGCCGGTGCTCGCGACGTGCTACCCGAACCCATTGCCGACACCGAATTGGTGGCGGCGTTGAATCGCCTGGTCGCGGATGTGCGCCTGGGCAGTGGCAACGAGGGCAAGCTGGTCGCCGTGATCAGCGCCAAGGGCGGCTCCGGCGGGACCTTGGTGGCGTGCAACCTGGCCCAGCAACTCAGCGTCCGGGCAGGCAATACCTTGCTGCTGGACATGGACCTGCAATTTGGCAGCGTGACCCATTACCTGGATGTGGCGCAGTCCCACAGCCATCTGGAAGTGCTGCAGCAGGTCGATGAGATGGACAGCGTCGCGCTGCGGGGTTTTTGCAGCCACTTCAGCCCGACCCTGCATGTGCTCGGCGGTCGGGCCGGTGAGTTGTGCCTGCCCCAGGACGCCCAACCGGAACAGCTCGACGCCCTGTTGCAACTGGCCCGCGCCAGTTATGACTGGGTGGTGGTGGACCTGCCGCGGCAGATCGATCACCTCACCGGCTCGGTGCTGGAGCAGGTGGACCGGGTGTACGTGGTGGTGCAACAGAGCGTCAGCCACCTGCGCGACGCCAGTGCCCTGGTGCGCATCCTTCGCGAAGACCTGGGCGTGCGCGGGGATCAGTTGCAGATCGTGATCAACCGTTATGACAAAAACGCCGCCGTCAGCCTCAAGGACATCGGCGAGGCCCTGCGTTGCACGAATCTGTCGAAATTGCCCAATGACTTCAACCTGGTCAGCCAGAGTCAGAACACTGGCGTGCCGTTGGGGCTGCATGCGCCGAAGGCGGCAATCACCGCCGCCCTGCGCGAGTTGACCGAAGACCTGGTCGGTCACCAGATGGCCACGGACAAGGGCCTGCTTAAACGTGCCTTCAACCGTTTTTTCGGGGGATGACCCATGATCAGCGACTTTCGTAACCGCTTGCGCAAACAGCCCGCCAAACCTGGCGCTTCAGTGGGTGTCCAGCCCGGCGACGGCCTGCCGGGCCCGACAGTCGCGTTGATGGCCTGGGAGCAGGCCATTCCCGACGTGCTTTACGAAACCCGCAGCCAGGTCACGCCGGTGGAGGCCGAGTGGCGGGAAAAGATCTACCAGCAATTGCTCAAGGTCATGGACCTGTCGTTGCTCGATGCCCTCGAACAAGTCGAGGCCGCGCGGCAGATACGCGATATCTGCCAGCGCCTGCTCGAGGAACATTCGGCACCGGTGAGTACCGTCAGCCGTCAGCTGATCATCAAGCAGATCACCGACGAAGTGCTCGGCCTCGGGCCGCTGGAACCGCTGTTGGCCGACCCTAGCGTGTCCGACATCCTGGTCAACGGGTTTGCCTCGGTCTATGTCGAGCGCTTCGGCAAGCTGCAGCGCACCGACGTGCGTTTTCGCGACGACCAGCATTTACTGAACATCATCGACCGCATCGTTTCCAGCCTGGGGCGACGTATCGACGAGTCCTCGCCCTTGGTGGACGCCCGGCTCAAGGACGGTTCGCGGGTCAACGCGATCATTCCACCGCTGGCCATCGACGGTCCGAGCATGTCGATCCGGCGCTTCGCCGTGGACCTGCTCAACACCGACAGCCTGATCCAGGTCGGCACCATGACCCCGGCCATTGCCTTGCTGCTCAAGGCCATCGTTCGCGGGCGCCTGAATGTGCTGATCTCCGGCGGGACCGGCAGCGGCAAGACCACCATGCTCAACGTGCTCTCCAGTTTCATCCCCCACAACGAGCGCATCGTCACCATCGAGGATTCGGCCGAGTTGCAACTGCAGCAACCCCACGTGGTACGCCTGGAAACCCGCCCGTCGAACATCGAGGGGCGCGGCGAGGTGAGCCAGCGGGAGTTGGTGCGCAACAGTTTGCGGATGCGCCCGGACCGGATTGTCATTGGCGAGGTGCGCGGCGCCGAGGCGATGGACATGCTCACGGCGATGAACACCGGCCACGACGGCTCCCTGACCACCATTCACGCCAACACCGCACGGGATGCGTTGGGGCGAGTCGAGAACATGGTGTCGATGACCGGGGCGACTTTTCCGATCAAGGCCATGCGTCAACAAATTGCCTCGGCCATCGATGTGGTGATCCAACTGGAGCGTCAAGAAGACGGCAAGCGACGGGTGGTGAGCATGCAAGAGATCAACGGGATGGAAGGGGAGATCATCACCATGACCGAAATTTTCTCCTTCGTGCGCCAGGGCATCGGCGAGCATGGCGAGGTGCTTGGGGAGTATCGGCCCAGTGGCATGATCCCGGCCTTCCGCGATGTGCTGGCCAAGCGCGGCATCGAATTGCCGCTGACCCTGTTTCGCCCTGAGTGGATGGAGGGCCGGACGTCATGAACAATATCCCCAGTGAATTCATCCTGATGTTCCTTGGCATGGTGTTCATCGCCGTGTTCCTGCTGTCCCAGGGCGTGGTGGTGCCGGTGTTCGGCGAAGCCGGCAAGATGCGCAAGCGCATTCGCGGGCGCCTGCATGTACTGGAGAAGGCCAACCACTTGCCCAACATGCAGACCGTGTTGCGGCAGAAATATCTGACGCGTCTGTCCCCCTTGGAAGCTCGCCTGGAACAACTGCCGTTCATGGCCAACCTGACCCAACTGATCGAACAGGCCGGGCATCAATACCGGGCTTATCGGGTCATGCTGCTCGGTCTGATCCTGGGGGTGGCGGCCGGTGCGTTGGTGCTGATGGTCTCGCCGCTCTGGTGGCTGGCGCTGTTGGCGGCATTTGCGCTGACCTGGCTACCGGTGCTGAAAGTCCTGCGTGACCGCAACAAGCGTTTCGCCGCGTTCGAGGAAGGTTTGCCGGATGCATTGGACGCCATGTGCCGGGCCTTGCGCGCCGGGCATCCGTTCAACGAAACCCTGCGTCTGGTCGCCGAGGAGCACAAAGGGCCGGTCGCCCAGGAATTCGGCATGACGTTTTCCGACATCAACTATGGCAACGACGTGCGCCGGGCCATGCTCGGCCTGCTGGAGCGCATGCCGAGCATGACGGTGATGATGCTGGTGACCTCGATCCTCATCCACCGCGAGACCGGCGGCAACCTGACCGAAGTGCTGGAGCGCCTGAGTCGGTTGATTCGCGGGCGTTTCCGTTTCCAGCGCAAGATCAGGACGCTGTCGGCCGAAGGGCGAATGTCGGCCTGGGTGCTGGTGGCGATCCCGTTCGTGCTGGCGATCGCCATCGTGCTCACCAGCCCCAGCTACATGCCGGTGCTGATCAATGACCCCATAGGGCACAAGCTGATCATCGGCGCGTTCTGCGCCATGTTGATCGGGATTTTCTGGATAAAAAAGATCATCCGGATCCAGGTTTAAGCGCTGTTGCGCCGAGAGGTTTCAGTCATGGACTTTTTGCTCGGATTGTTGAGTCGGTTCACCGGCAACGAAGAGCTGGCACGCCTGTTGTTCGTCACCGTGGTCGGCATCAGTACGGTGCTGGCGGCCGTCGCGCTCCTGCTATTGATGCTGGGCTTGCAGGATCCAGTGCAGCGACGCCTGGCGCTGATCAAGCGTGGATATGCCGGCAACACGGCGGGGCAGGAGGCGCCCAGTAACCTGCAGCTCTTGTTGGAGCGGGTCGGCCAGCGTTTTGCCTCGACCGACCAGGCCCACACGTCCGCCACCCAGACCTTGCTGACCCACGCCGGTTACCGGTCTGCCTCGGCGGTGCAAATGTATTGGGCGGTGCGCCTGATGTTGCCGTTGTTGATGGTCGGCGTTGCGTTGTTGCTGCTGCCGATGGTCAAGGTTTCAGTGGCCATCGGCCTGCTGGCGGTGACCCTCGTGGCGGGCATCGGCTGGTTGCTGCCGGCGATCTACGTCGGCAAGCGCAAGCAGGCACGGCAAGGCCGGCTGCGTGCCGCGTTCCCGGATGCGCTGGACCTGATGGTGGTTTGCGTCGAGTCGGGCCTCGCCCTGCCCACGACGATCGAGCGGGTGGCTGAAGAGATGTCGGTCAGCCAGGTTGAACTGGCCGAGGAACTGGCGCTGGTCAATGCGCAGATCCGGGCGGGCATCACCAGCACTGAGGCCCTCAAGCAACTGGCCGTGCGTACCGGCCTGGAGGATATCCAGGGTCTGGTCAGCCTGCTGGCGCAGAGCATCCGTTTCGGCACCAGCGTGGCCGATACCCTGCGCATCTACGCCGATGAGTTTCGTGATCGGCGTACCCAGGCGGCGGAAGAAATGGGGGCCAAGATTGGCACCAAGCTGATCTTTCCGCTGATCTTCTGCCTGTGGCCGAGTTTTTTCCTGGTTGCTATTGGTCCGGCCATGATTGGTGTGTTCAGAGCCTTTGGGAATATGTAGGTCGGTGGTCTTATGTTCACCACAGTCCCATTTTGGGAGCGGGCTTGCTCGCGAAGGCGGCCTCACGGCTGGACTTGCTCTTGTTGATTGAGTACATATCCGTTGCTGCGGTAACGGCTGCTTAGGGTTCCGCCCTGACGGCGGGTCACTTTCGAAAATCCGGAAGCCGGCCCAGGCGAAAGTAACCAAAGCGCTTTTGCCCCACCACTCGGCACCTTGCCTAGGCTCGGTGTGCCCTCACTCCGGCATTGCTCCGTGGGCCCGCCGCGAAGGGCCATCCATGGCCCAGCGCGGCTATCCCGGCATCCATGCCGGGATGCCCACTGCGCAATGCCTACGTTCGGCCAGCGTGGTTAACGGGGCGCCCGAGATCAACGTCCACCCCGAGGCGGCCTAGTAGCCGACCTGGTTCTCCCGGTCGTCCACCTATCAGATCTGTTTGCAGGACCTGTGGGAGCAAAGCTTGCTCGCGAGGCGGCCTGACAGCCGACCTGGCTCTCGCGGTCGTACTCCGATCCATTGTGGGAGCGAGCCTGCTCGCGAAAGCGGTGGGTCAGTTTGCATGGATGTTGGATGTGAAGGCCCTTTCGCGAGCAAGCTCGCTCCCACAGGTGATCCTGGGTGTCCATGAGTCTTGTGATCACCACAGGCCCATTGTGGGAGCGAGCTTGCTCGCGATAGCGGGGTGACAGTCAATGAAGGTGTTGGGTGTCAGTCCGCCTTCGCGAGCAAGCCCGCACACAGGGTTTTTTCTGTGATCAGCCGATCGTTCCAGACCAAACACAACACCTGTGGCGAGGGAGCTTGCTCCCGCTGGGC